>JBBRQH010000080.1:0-21309 GCA_038226705.1 Chthoniobacterales bacterium
ATCGAAGGCTCCAGCTTCCGCATGAAAGACCGCATCGAAGCGTGACTTCTCCCCACGGCGCCTACCGACAAAAACCCGCCGCCACTTCGCATCGGACTTTCAAACCGACCGATTTATCCGGTTTTCGAACCGCCGCTCGCAGCAGCCAAGGGCACGGGACAGATTTGGAGTGCGGCAGTCCTCTGCCGCTTTTGGTTGCTGTCCGTTGTCGCGCAGATGGTCACGGGCATCGGCTTCCTCGGCGCCGGGGTCATCCTGCGCGGGCAATACGGCGTGACCGGACTGACCAGCGCAGCCACCATCTGGACGATGGCGGCGGTCGGCTCCATCATCGGCGCGGGGTTTGGCGGGGCGGGGCTAGTGGTCCTGCACGCATGAATTGATGGATCCGCCGCGAGGATTTTTGGCGGTCCCGCTCGCGGGACGCGAGCGAAGGGGCATATCCGCGATGGATACGCTCCGAGCAGCCGAACGAAGTGAGACAGCCGCTCATATTTTCTTTCGACAGAAAGCGGCAACCAACGCCGCCAGCCGCCAAAAGCACCGCGGCCCTTCGGGCGAGGCGGAAAACCGCCCGGCGCCGGTGTTGGTTGCCGCTCGTTCTCGGATGAATGTTTGAGCGGCTGTCTCCCTTCGGTCGGCTGTCGGTCATGGGGCTGCCTTGGAACCCACTCCGTTGCCGTCACTACGCTCCGCCCTGCGGGCTGCCTGCGGCAGGCGATCTCGCAGACTCGGTCCTCGCGCCTTGGCGGCGGGCGGTTTTGCGCATCGCGGATCCATCAATTCATGCGTGCAGGACCACTAGGGGCAGCGATTCTCCTATTGCTGACCCTGGCCGCGCGGATCGAAGGCAGTTTCCGCCGCAGGCAAAGCTTCGCCGCGGCGGTCATCCGCTTTGAATCCAACGGAGGCAAAACGGCTTTCCGGATCGAAGAGATCCTCGACGATTTTCACATCCCTCCGTCCGATCAGACGTGGACCTGCCCGCTCGATGAAGCCTTCTCGGAGGTCAGTATTCGCTATCACCATCTTCATCGCCATCACCGCGAGTGTCTGACACGACTGTCGGAAATGCCGGCCGTCCTCCGAATCGAGAGGGAGGACGCCAAGCTGCTCGATCGTTGGAAGTAGGGGCGTGTCCGCAAGCAAGCGTCGGATTTGGCACCGGCCCCTTTTGTCATGATTTGATTTGATTTATCGCCCGACCCCTATTCCGCGCCCTTTTGTCATGATTTATCGCCCGACCCCTATTCCGCGCGCGTTGGAAGTAGGGGCGGGTCGGGAAGCAACGGCGCGCGAATGACAAGATCGCGGCGTACCTGGAGACTTCGGGAGCGAGAGCGATCGACGTCGCACTCCCCTGGGAGCGGCTGCGTCCTCGCTGCCGACGAAGCAATTCGCGAAGCGACGATCTATTTCGGGTTCACCTTGCTGACGAGAGTCTTAAGGTTGGACTCGGCGATTCCGGCGATTGACTGTGGCTGCAAATGATGTCGATCCGCGGTGCATGGTTGGGCGCAATGTTTGCAGTGGGCTTCACGGCCTCGAGCTGGGCCGGGCCGCTGGGAAATCTGCGCTTCGGTCAAGTGCTCACCATCCAATGCTCGGAACGCGGATGTTTCCACGGCAGAGAGGTGGAGATCGTTTTCAACCGGACCGACCAACTGCATCTCGAGGTGTTCGAATTTGAAAGTTTAAATCTGTTCTCGGCCCGGCAGCGGCTCGGGAGTGCGGTCCTGGCGTCGAAGGAGGCAGACGCGCTGGATGCCCTCTTCGCCGCCTTTCCCCCACCTTCCGAGTTGGTCTCCTCGACCGCGGTCCGAGTTCGACTTCGCCTGAGTTCGCCGGGTGAGCCAGATCGCTGGGAGCATCGCGTGCAACACTTGGAGCCGGCGCCTGAGGACTTTGGTGGAGCGCTCTTCGCCCTCGCCGAGCGCGTCCGATCAGCCAACCCCATGCCTTCCAACCCGGTGCCCATTCTGGAAGCCCCAGCCATTGCGGACGAGGCGACTTTTGACGCCTGGCTCGAGCAGGAGGAAGCGATGCGGCAACTCGCCCAGGATTATCGAATTGAATTCAGGTACTGTCTGAACGTGGGCCCTGGCGAGGCGGGGCTCGGACTCAAATTGGTCGCCCGAGTGCCGCAATTGGTCGATGTCGTGGAATGGGAGATTCCGATCGTCGATCGCCGGCTCGTCTTGCGCGACGTGCGGCCCGTGCTGGCGCAAGCAGGTCGGCACCTTGACTCGCTCAGCTGGCTTAAGCAGTGGAAAGCGCGCTCGCACGAGTGCAAAATCATCCTCAGTCTGCGGGGGACCGAAGCGGAGAGCTCAGGGGACGTACTCGCGAATTACCTCCAGCCGGTGTGGAACCAAGCCGGCCTGCGCGGACGCTTGCGCTGGCGCGTCGAAGCCAGCCGCCTGCGGTACGACGAGTATCGCGGGTGTCACCTTGAGCTGCTCGTCGGCGATCAGGATCGGCGGGTCGTACTGGTTGAGGCCCGGCCAGCGAAGCCCAGCGGATGGTCAACCCAGGCACCTCCCTTCGAGTTGGTGGAGGTGGGTCGGAGTTACGATGACAAGAGCCAAGCCTCCTACGCCATCATTCAACCCGACGGAGAGACGGAATTGCGCGAAGCTACTCTGCCTTTGCCCAAGTGGTGAGGGCGCGGAAGAAGGTCGGGTCAGGATATGAATCATGACAAAAGGTTCGCTGGAAGCGACTAAGCCGCTCGCTGAAGGGTTTTGTCATGATTTATCGCCCGACCCCTATTGCATCCAACACGACCCCTATTGCATCCAACACGACGCGGTGGAGTCGCGCCTCCGCGCGTCCAGGCAGAGAAGATGAAACCGCTTCCGGGGGCTTACCGTTGTCATCCCTCAACACCGGTTTTTGAGGTGAATCCGTCGCGCTCGAGCTGGTCGGGCAATTCACGCCTATTCCGTGTCCGAGCGATCCGTTTGGGCAGACGGATGGGTGGTTGTGAGCACGCCGCAGCGCGTTCCGGGCCGAGGCGACGCAGCGGGGAAGATCGCGCCTTGCAAATTGCCGCTCGACGGAGGGGAACCGATCTGGATGGATAGCCCGGTTCCTCCAAACCCACGGCCGACTTCCCGAAAGACTTCCCAATGCCGATGAAAAACTCCCTGCTCGTCAGAATGCTCTTCAGCCTCTCGCTGCTGGCCGCGGCCGCCCCGTTCTTGCCGGCGCAGGACGCGCCCAAGAACTTTCCCGCCGGCAAATGGCAGGAAGTCGCCGCCAAAAACGACACCGACAACCCCGGCGGTGTCCTGATTCTGCCCAACGGGGAACGATTCGTCAGCGGGACAAAAATGGTCAAGACGAAGGACGGGGAAGAGCTGGCGGACTTCCTGATCTGCCCGAACGGTCAGACCTTCACCTCGGAGACGGCCAAAGGCGGCCCACATTTCCCCTATGTGAGCCCGGATGGCTCGCTGGTGGCGATCCTGCGTCAGCCCGCCACGAAGACCGGGATGCTGTACATCTATTACAAAGGAGCCGACGGAAAATTCCAAGAGGTGAAGGACGTGAACCAGAAGGTCGTGGAGCTCCTGCAGACCTCGAAAAACAAGAAGTGGGCCGCCGCCGCCGAGTACGCGCTCTTCCTCGATGGGATGACGGGGCGCACTCTGAGCGCCACCATCGTTGACTTCGATGCTCCGACGAAGGGCGAAGCGCGGCCCAACTTGAAATTGAAGCTTCAGGTCGGCCCCGACGGCACGATCTCGCTCTGAGCCCCGCCCGCTGGCGCAGCACCTCTTTGCGGGGAATAGGGGTCGGGCGATAAATCATCATGACAAAAGACGTCGGTGCCGATCGTTATTCCTTTTAGCGCAAAGATTTGTCATGATTTATCGCCCGACCCCTATTCCCCTCGACCCCTATTCCCCTACGACCCCTATTCCCCTACGCTATTCCCCTACGACCCCTATTCCCCCTACGACCCCTATTCCCCCTATTCCCTGCTCTAGAAAGTGTATATGAGTAGCTCGCTACAAAGATTGTGCTCGACCGCTTGCATCGCCTGCGTTGGGCTATATTTGTTCGCACTATCATATCCAAGTTTGCTTTTGTCATCCGAGCCAATATCGGATGATGATTACATAACCGTCCAGCTAACGAACATTTCATTTTTGGATGCTCTCGAATACCACCGTAGACTGACAGGACAAGGTCACATGTTGTCTATTCGTTTCCCCAGAGTCAGCAGAACTGTTACAATTCATATTGAGAGATCGCACCGAGATCAGGTGATCAAGCTTTTGCGGGCCCAGATTGAGTTTCAGGAGAAAGTCCGTTTTGTGTGGTGGCGCTCTATGTGGATTGTTGAAGATGCGGAATAGCGAGAACCGGGTAGGAGCGGGGGGCATTGGGGTGAATGGCACTCAGTCAAGGAATAATTCGCAGCGCACAAGCCCGGGTCGAGGCGCGGTACGAATGGTGCTTGCGGACTAGGGCGATGAACAAACGCCCGAGTGACAAAACGCCGCTGTTTCCCTTCGCCCGCAACCTCTGCGGACGGCGAGGTGCGAGCGGCCTGAAGCGCTACACCGTTGCGCAGCAGGCGCTGCAGGAGTCAGGAGCAGGGCCTGCCAGGAGTGAAAGAGCAAAATAGGGGTCAAGAGCAGAATAGCCCGGGGAATAGCCCGGGGAATAGCGGGGAATAGGGGTCGGACGATAAATCATGATTCGGCTGAAAAACCCCCCGATTCCAAAAGTCGCGCTTTGTAAGTCGTTGATGAAGCTTCGTAAGTGCTTCCAAACAACGGCCACTTGCCGGAGGCTTTGGTTTTTCAGCGGAATCAAATCATGACAAATCTTTGCGCTAAAAGGAATAACGATCGGCATCGACGTCTTTTGTCATGATTTATCGCCCGACCCCTATTCCCTGACTCAACTAACCTCTGGCGACGCACAAACACTCCGCCGCGCCAAAAATCTGCAAAAACGTGCTGTACGACCCGGGCCCCAGTGGCGTCGCTCGCTCAGAGAACGCCGCCAGAATCGGGGGGTTTTTCAGCCGAACCATGATTTATCGCCCGACCCCTATTTCCCCTCACGCCTTGGATGCACTAAACCCTCGCTGGCAAATAGGAGTTTGTCCGACTTAAGCTGTTTTCCGCGTCTTTCGATGAGATTCGACCATTAAATCGCGCTCCCTGTGTTTGCGCTTGTCGCATTTTCCCCCGCCCGCTAAGCCACTGGGATGGCAGGAAGCAAACCCGGCATCCGCACAGAGCCGGCATTTCTCTTTCTGGTCGATCTGGCCAAATACACTCCGCAGGTGAACCGGCGGGGGCCGGCGGCCACGGCGCTTTTTACCAAGGAACTGTTCTCCCGCCTCGAGGCGCTCGGCACTGAGCACGGATTCTCGCTAGTCAGCACCGCCGGCGACGCCGCGCTCTTCCACGGTTCGCCGCCATCGGGCGGTGCCCACGCGAGTCCCGTCGAGTTCTTTCGCGCCATTGATGGCGGGAAAGGCGTCGAGTTCGAGACGAAGTTCACCATCCGCCTCCGTTGCGTTGTCCACGTCGGAACGTGCGCGGTCGAGCGCGATGTGAAAGGCAGGGTCGTCATGGTTTCGGGCGCGGACGTCATCACGCCGTTCCGGCTCGAAAAGCACGCCTCCCCCGGTGAACTCTTAGTCACGACGGAGGCTTGGAACTATTGCGTGGACGTCGTGGACGAGGTGGGCCTCCCCTGCCGGGAAAAGGCGGTGCCTTTGCCTAAGGGGTTCGAGCCTGGCAATGCGGCCATGGCGGCGTTTCTGCGCGGGGCCGCGGAAATAGATCTGAAGGATGCGCGTGCAGTGAATGCCTGGAAGATCTGGCTCGTGCGTCTCTTCACGCCCCGCGCGGCCGGAGTGAGTCACCCGACTCTCGGGAAGCCGCCTCCCGTTTATCCGCCATCCCAGAAGAAGTTACCTGCAACTGCCATGCCGACTACGAGCGACTCGGGCTTCCACGTTTTCCTCAGCCACAATAGCAAAGACAAAAAAGTAGTCGTGGAGCTTTGGGAAAAGCTCCAGGCAGCCGGTTTAACCGTCTGGCTGGACATCGATCAGATCCCGCCGGGCCAGAACTTCGTTCCTCGGCTCGAAGATGGGATCAGGCGTTCGCGAGCGATCGTTGCGTGCTTCGGTCCGGCGGGCGTCGGTCCGTGGCATGACGAGGAAATGCAAGCTGGGCTCCGGCTGGCAGTGAGTGAGGAAAAGCCGGTGATTCCAGTCATCCTGCCGGGTGCCGTAGGTGAGCCGGACCTCCCGATGTTTCTAAAAAGCCGGCGTTGGGTGGACCTTCGTAGTGGGTTTTCGGACAGAGGGCTCGCTGAGCTCCGTTGGGGAATCACAGGAATTCGTGATTCGGACCCGAAGCCCGCTGTGAAGCCGCGAAAGGGGGCCAAATCAAAGGGTGAAACGTCCGGAAAGGCGGTTCGGGCTAGAGGTCTTCCCCCCGTCAACGTCTACCCAGAGACCACTCGGCGGCTCACTGAGCAGCTTGCGGCCAACCCCGAAGGCGCCGCCTTTGTGGCAGGTTTTTCCTCAGAGCTGTTTTCCGTCGCGGACGGAAAGGTGCGGTTTACCCCCGGAGCGGGGCGGGAGAATTTCGGCATCTCGGATGTGGTGAGGGGAATGTACGTCGGACTGCGCGAACGGGCGGGGTCGCCGAATCTGGCGCGCCAGATCGAGAAGATCCTCCCCAGTCTGCTGATCTTCGGCGTCTCTCCCACCTGGGTTGCAGAGGCTCGGGAGGCCTCCTACCAGCGGAACGTCTCATTCCCCGGCGATCCAAGCTTTACCCGGACGGAGGCCGAATTCTCGATCGCTCTCCTGAAATGGATCCTCAGCGCCATCTGGGATCAGCCGTGCCACTGGGAGGAGATTTTCCGGGTGGTGATGGCAGACAGGCAGGGACGAGGCGCGCAGCTGCCGGCCGATTTTCTGTGCGTTCCCGGCCCCGGGGACGTGAAACCGACCGTACTCCATACCCAAGCGGCCGACTACCTGAAGCACCACCTCGTCCAGTATCACCTCAGCCGGACACTCGTCTGGCCCGAACAGCGCGCGGAGGTCGAGGTCGAGTTCCAAGCGCTGCTGGACGCGATGGACGAGAATTTGAGCGACAAGAGGCCGGTTTACTACACGACAGCGGGCGAGTTCGTCCTACTTTGCCGCGAGATGGGCAATGTGAAGAGTCGCCGGGCTTTCGTCGTAGCCTCCCCGGGCGGAGGTGTCGCCTCTGCCATGATCCCAGACTCCGGCCAGATCGCGACTCGCTTGCACGACCTTCGCAGCGAAATCAAGCGGCATGTCGGCGCGCTCTCGTAAAATCCTCGATCGACTCGACCCCTCACGCTCACGATTCCGCCTCGATGACCGCTTTCCAGCCCAGCCTGACCCAAAAATACGCACTCCCGGCCCAGGGTTCCTGGCCGGCGGCGGAGCACCAATTCAACGAGAAGACCGTCTGGGCATTGCAGGCTGCTCTTGCCGGGCGGCGTCCGCTGCTGGTGCGCGGCGAACCGGGCATTGGCAAGAGCCAGTTGGCCCGGGCGGCGGCGGCGGTGCTGGAGGTGCCGTTTCTGGTCCACGTGGTCGACGAGCGGAGCGAACGGGACGACCTACTCTACCACTACGACGCGGTGGCGCGCCTCGCTCGGGCGCAGGTCAGCGCGCTCAGCGCGGCGGCGGGGCAGGATTGGGAAGCGGCCTTGGCCGAGCGAAACTTCTTCCGACCGGGGGTGCTTTGGTGGGCCTTCGACTGGGACTCGGCCCGCGTGCAGGCGGACCGCTTTGCGACCGTCTGCCGGGCCTGCCCCGAGCCGACGGTCCCGGCGGGTTGGTCGCCCGGCCAGAAGGTGATCGCAGGCCCCGTCGTGCTCATCGACGAGATCGACAAGGCCGATCCCTCCGTGCCGAACGGCTTGCTCGAGAGCCTGGGCAACGACGGCTTCGAAACGCATCAGCTCGGCGAGCCCATTCGCCTCCGTGAGGGCGCGCCGCGACCGCTCGTGATCATCACCACGAACGAAGAGCGGGAATTGCCGGCGGCCTTCCTCCGGCGCTGCCTTGTGCTGCAACTAGAGTTTCCCAAGACCGAGGAGGAAGCCCTGGCGTTTCTCTGCGCCCGGGCCCGTGTCTGCTGGCCGGACGAGATACGCATCGGCGACAATGTTCTGACGGCGGCGGGGAAAGCGCTCTGGCGGGATCGCCGGCAGGCGACGCCCGATAGCGGGATGGCGGTGCCGGGCGCCTCGGAATTTCTCGATCTCGTCCGGGTGCTGGCAGAACTCCGTCCGGGCAACGAAATGGCCCAACTCGCGGCGCTCGAGATGGTCGAGGGCTTCGCTTTGCGCAAGAACCGGGCGGAAGGCTGATGCAGAAACTGCCCGCCACGAGCCGCGCCGATTTGGTGCGGGCGGCTTTGCGACAGCCCTCTGGGCTGAAGGAGGCCGAGGCGGAGCTGCTCGGGTTCGAGCCCGTGGCCGTCGTTCGCTTCCCCCGTGTGCCGAAAATCGATCCGCCGGGCGGGGGCGATGCGCCGCTCCCTTTGCCTCCGGTTGAATACCACTTCCCCAGCGAACTTCCCCGCCTGCGTTTTCTGCTGCCGGTCCGGACCGAGACCCTGGCGAGCGACCCGCCGCCGCCGCCGCGCGAGGTGGAGCCGCTGACGAATGCGGAGCTCTTTGTGGACTTGGCCGCGCCGGGGCCGCCTGTGCCACCGCTCGTGCCGTGGGCCCGTTTGGGGACGTTTCTGCGGCGGCGACTCTCCACTGCGCTACCGGGAACCCGGGTGGACGAGCGCCGGCTGAGCCGGCAGGTGGCCGCGGGCACGCCGCTGGCGCAACTCCCGTGTCGGTCCCGGGCGCTCTGGGCGGCGCAGGCGGTCTTGCTTTGGGATGCCTCGTCGGAGATGCGCCTCTTCCGGCCGGACGGACAGCGACTGCTGCGCCGGCTGACCCGCGAAATGGGGCGACACGCCCTCCTGGTCCGTTCGATGACCGACCTCCCCGGGCGGGCCGAGCTGAACGGACTGCCGGCGGGCGCCCCGGTGCTGGCGCTCTCCCCCATGGGACAACTCGAAGGCTGGGAAGCGAAGGCCCAAGCCTGGGCGCGGTTCGGCCGGCGGCTGGCCGCCCGCGGGCACGCGTTGCTCAGTCTGCAGCCCGTGCCGCGCGATCGCTGGCAGGCAGAGGTGGCCGCCGTCTGGCCCGCGGCCGCTTGGGACCGAAGCGCGCGGCTACCGCGGCGGGGAGGATCGCGTCCGCACCCGACGCTGCCGCCGGAGGAACGGGCCGAGCGAGTGGATTTTTTGCTCGATCTGCTCGCGCCCGCCACCCGCCTGCAAGCGCCACTCCTGCGGCTGGCCCGACTGCGGCTCGGCCCGCGAGCCGACGTGGGCACGGAATGGGATGCCTGGCATCACGCGGAAGGCTGGAGCAGCCCGGACGCTTGCGGCTTCCGGCCCGGCACCGCCTATGAGGGCCGGCTGGCGCGGCGGGCGCGGTGGCAGGGCGCGGACGCGGTCTGGGGGCGGGAGATCGGCGCGCTCATGCGAGCGCACCACGCCACCAGCAGCTTGGTCTTGCAGACAGAAGCCGTCCTCCGCGCCCTCCTGACGGGGGGCGGCGATCCGGACGAACTCGCCGCTGTGAAGCACGAACTGGCGCGCGCGGTGGAGCGCCTGCGCCTGGAGGCTGGCCACCCTGGCCGCGACGAGAGCGGTTTGTCCGACTGGCAGGAGTCAATGGTCACCGGCCGGCTAACTGAGGAATTGCGGCAGCACCCGGAGATCGAAAAGCTCGTCGCCCGCGGTCTCTCCTACGCGCGGATCGCGTCTGGGACCTTCGGCGCAGCGCCCTGGCCCCCCGGCCTGGACGCGGAGGAGGCGATCCACGCACTGGTCACCGTCACCCCGGCTGCGGCCAGCCCGGTGGACACCAGCGTGCGCCTCTCCGGCGATACGGTGCGCCTGGAGTCGAGCGCGGAACCGGAATCCCGCGGCGTCTTTCCGCTCGCGAGTCTGCGTTCCGCGCGGCGCTGGGTCCATCGCCTGTCAGAGACCCTGGGGCACCGCAGCTTGGAGCTGCGGGAGTCGGATCCGGACGCGCCTGCCCTCGAGGCGACCCCGGCGTCCTTCGCGCTGGTAACCGACCGCCAGCGCCTCGAGTTCGCCCGCCGCGCTCGCCCCGCCTGGGCCCGCCGCATGTGGTACGACCGCTGGGGTTGCGCGGTGGAGTTTCGCGTGCGGGACGTGCCATTCGTTCTGCGCTGGATTCCGCCGGGCCGCTTCGTCATGGGCTCGCCGGAGGACGATCCGGCGCGATACGAGCGTGAAGGTCCGCAGCATGAGGTCACTATCTCGCAGGGCTTTTGGCTCGCGGAGACGCCGGTGACGCAGGCGCAGTGGCGAGCCGTGGTGGAGGAGGGTCGCGCGCAGCGGTTGGTAGTGGGAGAACTCAAGCCCGCCCCAAGCCACTTTGAGGGTCCGGAGACCCTCCCGGTCGAGCAAGTCTCCTGGCGGGATGCGCAGACGTTTTCGCGGCTGCTCGATGGGCTGCTGAAAATGAAGTTCCGGCAAGGGCATCCAGGTTTCGGCGGGTCAGGGCCCGCGCGCTTTTTCGGGCTGCCGACCGAGGCCCAGTGGGAATACGCCTGCCGCGCCGGCAGCACCTCAGCACCCTACTCCGGTCCGATCACGCTGCGGGGCGAAAACAATGCGCCGGAACTCGACGCCATTGCCTGGTATAGCGGGAACAGCGGGCAAGCGCTGGAGGTGAAAAACGGGGTCGATTCCTCCAACTGGAATGAGAAACAGTACCGCGATGCGTTGGTAGGTACGCATCGCGTCCGGCAGAAAGCGCCGAACGGGTGGGGACTCTACGACCTGCTGGGCAATGTCTGGGAGTGGTGTCAGGATGGGCAGCGTGACTATACGGCCGAAGCACGCACGGATCCCCCCGGTGAGTTGGACGATTCCAGCGCTCCCCGGGTGATGCGCGGCGGTTTCTGGGGCGACCCCGCCAGGGGGTGCCGCGTCGCGTTCCGGGACTCGATCGGGCCCGGGGCCCGCTGGAGCGGTGCCGGCTTCCGCCTCGCCGCAGGTCACGAGCCCAGTGCGGCGGAGCCCCCGCGGAAAGGACGAGGGACGAGTCCCTTCCGTAGTTCCCTAGGAGCGGCGGAAGAAATTGCGGGTTCCGGCGGCGAGGAGGAGCCGAGCCCGTGAACGCGAAGCTTAGATGGATCCCCGCCACTGTCAGCGTGCCCTGGGAGCGGCTGCGTCGAGGCTGCCGTCGTTCCGTCGCGCGGAGCGAGCGCTCCCCCTTGGCAAATCACCGCTGTGCGGGTTGGTCTACCGTAGCCGGGACGCAACCGCTCCCGTGGCGCTCGGGGCGGCTTCGTCCACTGTCTCCCGGTGAGGGCTTGGCGCCGGATCGGACTGAACCATCGATCTCCCTGCCATGACCGCCGCGCCCGAAATCCGCGCTCCCGCGCTCATTCCCGAGTTTCCGCCGCGCTGGGCGGAGGTTTTCGGGGAGGACGACTACGGGATCTTTACCGAATGCTCCCACCAAGGCGTGACCTTCGTCTGGCGCTGGATCCATCCGGGCCGGTTTTTGATGGGATCGGGCGACGAAGACAAGACGGCATACGACGAGGAAAAGCCGCAACACGAGGTGACGATTACGCCGGGATTCTGGCTTGGCGAGACGCCGGTCACGCAGGCGCAGTGGGAGGCGATTACGAGCGAGAGGCCCAGTCATTTTCAAGGTGAGCAGAATCCGGTAGAGCGAATTACCTGGAACGACAGCGTCGCCTTCGCCCAATCCTTACAGCTCATATTCCCGGGACTATTGGCGGCGCTCCCGACGGAAGCTCAGTGGGAGTATGCATGTCGGGCCGGGACGGCTTCCGCCTTCCACGATGGCTCGGCCTGCACCAAACCAAAAGGCTTGGATCCGGCGCTTGATCGCTTGGGCTGGTTCAACAAAAACAGTGGCGTCACGACCTATCCGGTTAAGCTAAAGGCGGCGAATCCATGGGGGCTTTTCGATCTGCACGGAAACGTCTGGGAATGGTGCCGAGACTCGCGCCGGACCTATACTTCAGAAGCCCAACAGGAGCCGATCGGTGTAATCGACCCCAATGAGCGGATTGTCCGCGGCGGCTCGTGGATCAACGAAGCACAGTTCTGTCGCTCCGCCTTTCGCGGCCGGCGAAAACCGAGCTTTCGGCATCACGATATTGGGTTTCGCCTTTCTGCAGCTCACGAGCCGAGTTTGACGGCGCCAAGGGAGGCAGCGCCGCAGGTAACGGAGCGCCCGCCCGTTCGGATTGAGGGGCGAGACCAGACGGAAAGCGGTGTTGGCGATGCAGATGCGGACGCAGGACGCCTCGCGGTAGCATTTCCCGCGATCGCGGGCGCGCTTCGAAGTCTGTCGCTAGATCTTGGTGGCTTTGTCCGTTTCGAGGGGTATGGCGAAAGACTCGTCGCGGAGGATCGTGATGAGCTCGTCTTAGAACTCTACCTGATCGCGAACGCCGCAATCGCCGACGCTCTCGGCGACGAGAAAATGTACACTCTTGCGGCGTTCCAAGACGTCGCCGTGGAAGCGATGAATCCATTCGACGAGGATATTTCGATGCTGCTTGGTCAAGCGGCGAATATTCGTGCGGCTCAACTGCAAGCGCTTCCCGCATTGCCTGACGAGTCGATGCAGTGGCTAATGCTTGACGAAACCGAATCGGGACTGCTCTTCCAGTCACTCGTCAGCGGATCAGTTTATGGGTTCCAGAAGTTTCTCCAGAAAATTGCCTCTCAATCCGACTGCGAGGCACGGATCGCAAAGCTCACTCCCCGAGACTTGGAACGGTTACATCGTTTCGCATTCGACTACGGCAACGGCGGTTGGCAGAGCCGCCTCCGGGCAATTTTTGGTCGCGTGCTCGGCCCAAAGCTTACGATGCACCCGAGCGCATTAGCGGCCATTGATGCTGTCGCACGAGCGCTGGGCAATCTATTTCAGCGAAAAGACGGAAGTCTGCATTTCATTGGATTCAGCAATCTGGAATTTTTCCCGAAAACACGGGTCGAACTCGAAATACAGCTGAGGAATACCGCCGAGCAGGCGTGGCATTCTGCCAACGAGCGTTCACCCACTAAGCCCGAATCCGATCTTGATAGCAATGCGATCGTTGCGGCGGCAATCGGCTCTTGGGATGCCCGAATCGATGAACTTTTTTCAGGAACCCGAACGATCTTTCTAAGCGCAGGCGAAGTGGATGCGCTATTCAGGCAGCCGACCGACTCGAAACGAGGGGGCGGCTTCCAGAGCCTGCTCGTGAAGCTCCAATCGCAATGCGACCGAGCAACTGGGCGTACAAAGCTCCAGCCCAAGGACCTCGAACGCATCTCACGCTACGCCTTCGAATATCGCAACGGGGGGTGGCAGAACCGGCTTTCGGCCATTTTTGCGCGCACGCTGGGGCCGCGATTGGGTCGTTAGATCGCCGAGCTTGATCTCGCCTTTCCAGCCACGCTGGACGTGGACGGCGCCGAGTTGGAAGCCGGACTGGGGGAAGGAAGGGGGCATGTCCACGAGGCAGATTTCGCGGATGCCGAAGCCGGCTTCGGCGATGTCGCGGATGCGAGCCTTGGTCCAAATGTGGTTGATCGTGAGCAGAAAGACCACGTTGTCGGCGTGGTTCATGGCGTGCCAAAGGAACGACCGGATCTTACTCCAGGGCGGATTGGTGACGATCCAATCGACATGCCCAGTCCATTGCAGGAAATCGCGACCTTCGTTAATCTCGCACCACTCAGTTCCCGAAGGCAAAAAACGATAGAAGTTCCCATCCCCGCGGCAGGGCTCCAGCACCCGGCCTGAGGGCTGAAAGTGCTTCACCAGTGCTTCGGCGAGTTCGATCGGCGTCTGTACTTCGTCGTTGCTGTCGTAGTCGCGGTTAGGCTGAAGATGCATCGTCCTCGTTACCCTTTCACGCGCAAAAGTACAATTCGAAATGCATTTTGGTCGATCAGCTGGGGTCTTCCGGCGGACCTCGCAGCGCCATCTCCGCAGCTTCCGCGGGGGTGAGCAGGCGGACCTCGCAGCTGCCGAGGATGCAGTAGCTGCGCTCACCGGTGACGAGCGAAACCCCTGTGATGAGGCAGGGTTCTGCGTCCGAAACCGCCGCGCAGAAACATGGCTGCATTTCACAGTTTTCAAAATAGTCGCCAACCCGAATTTGATCGCGAGAGCGGATCGCTGAGGGCACGCTGCGAACTTGGATGAATTGACGGAGAATGCCATCCGCAAAAGCTCCTAGAATTTGCAACGCGGACAAATCCGCGAGCGTGCCTTGCTCGCGCTCCAATTCGAAGACGCATGAGCGGGTTCGCGCGCGAAGGAGGGGTCGGTGATAAATCATGGCAAATCGCGGCGCCGAATGGATGATCGTCGGCTACTTCATGGAAGCGCGTTGCGGTCCACGCGAGTCTCCAAGCGCTTCGCCGCAAGTGCGGAGAGCTTCACGGGGAGTGAAAAGGGGCAATTTGAGCTCCCTTGCGCTTCACGCGCGCCGACGAAGACTAGGTCTCACGCAGAGGCGCAGAGTCGCAGAGGATGAAACCGCTCGGCAAATCCCTTCCCCTCCGTGTCTCCGCGTCTCTGCGTGATACCCTGCCGCACAGCCAATGCTGACGCCACCTGCCTGACGTTGAAGGCGCTTGCTTCGGAAGCCCCGGAATCGATGCACGAAGTCGAATCGTTCGCGCAAAAAGTGTGGGTGTGGACATCGCCTGCGTCGTCATCCACGCAAAAAGTCTGGATGTGGACATCGCCCGCGTCGTCGTCCGCGCGAAAAGCGTGGATGAGTACGTCGCCACCGTAAGCGTCCGCGCGAAGAGCGCGGGCCGTCACGCCGGCGGCTGGACCGTTCACGCCCGACGCGTGGGCGTTTGCGCCAAAGACAAGTCTCCTCAGCGCGGAAGGATGGTGGTTCCCGGTCGCCGTTACCGCGCCTAGCCATAGGTGTGAACGTTTACGCCATCGGTGAGAACGTTCTCACCGAAGACGAGGACGTTCTCACCGAGAGTGAAAACGTTCTCACGGGCAGTGAGAACGTTCTCAGGCGCGCTCCAGACGACTTGGCCGGAACCGTACCTGTTTTCGCCCGCCGCGTGACTTGGCGCGTCCGTGGCGTGGTCGTTTGCGCCAGAGGTTGAGTCGTCTCGCTCGAGGCGCGGACGCACTTATCCGCGCCAAGCCCGTTCGCGCAAAAAGCGTGGACGTCCACGCTGGAAGGATGGGCGATCTCGCAAAATTCGTGAAACTTCTCCCCGATGGCGTGAACGATCTCGCGCGCAGCGCGAATGTTCACGGTTGCGGCGAGAAACTCCTCGAAAAAAGCGCGGAGATTCAGATCCGCCCGGTAAAGTCGCTCGCCAAAAGCGTGGCCGTTCTCGCGCGGAACGTGCGGGCGCATCGGGAAAGTCTCCGCGTGCAGGGATTTTCGGTTAGGGTCCGCGGGGAAGGGGAGGGTCTTACACGAAGCCACAACCGAACGCAGAGAACCGGAGCGGAGCGGAGATCGCCTCGCAAACTGTTCCTTCTGGGCCGAGGCAAATAGCCAGACGAGAACTGCTTGGATCCCTCAGCCAATCTGGCAACGCACAAAGAGGTTGAAGACGGAGCCGCGAAAAGGCGCAAGAGGCACAAAGGGATTTCACGGGCGAAGCTGCATGCGGATTCGACCTTCCAGCCTGGGAGGACGTGGGAACGATTTCAGCGACCGCGCGGCCAAGACAAACCCGTCTTACACTTCCCGGTTTCACCGCAGAGAACGCAGAGAACACAGAGAACACAGAGAGAGAGGGGCGGAAGGGGCCTCACAGAAAGCCACAAAGTTAAGCAGAAATGGACCCAGGCTGATGGCACAAAAAAAAGAGCGGGCGCTCTTTCGAGCGCCCGCTCCGTGGCACCAATCGATCTCATGGAGACCTTTCTGTTCCTCTCATTTTCTAGGTCTTCGCCAGCTCGGGCGCGCCGGCCGGGGCCGGGGTGCCGCTCACAGGCGGGGAGTCCTTCTTCCGCGCCTGCTTGCGCAGGGCGGTGAGCTCCTTGAGCTGCTCGTCCAACCCGAGGGCCGGACCGAAGCGCTTGACGTTCTCGTAGATCGAGAACGCGGCACTGTGAAACTCCTTGCTGAGCAGGATGATGGCATCATCCACTCCACGGAGGAGTTGACTGAGCACCGCACTGGCGGAACGCAGGGCGTCCCGTTGGGCGATGATCTCGTCGCCCCGTCCGCCGGCCGTCTTGCCGGAGAGCAAAACCGGGACCTGCTTGCCGACCGCCAGGGAGCGGGTGGCAAACGGTTCGGTCTTGGCACCGACGCGCTTGAGGCGGCGCCGGATGGGGGGTTCGATGTTGGGCAGGAAGCCACCGGCGCTGACCAGGCCACGAATGGCGGTGGTCAGAGCATCCAGTTGCTCCGGCGTGAATTGCGTAATGTTCGTATCGATTTTCGTTCGTTTCTTACCTTGTTGACTGACTTGTTGCTGCGGCCCTCCAACGGGAGACCCGCAGCGGTGAGCGTTACCCAGGATGGGCAACGAAAGGAGTATGACGTGTTCAAAAGAACACAGCAAGGGAAATCGGCGATCAAAGCAGGAAACTGGAAGATTTTTCTGACGCACAGCAAGGAGGCGGAAGGATCATCCGCAGATTACGCCGATTACGCAGATTGAAGGATCCGCAGCGGGAGACCTTTGCGGCGCATCCGTCATTTCACCATTGCCGGACCACTGGTCCGGCGCTCCCCGATCGTGCGCGTTGAGGCGGGTTCTCCTTCCGGCGCTTGCTTCGGGCGCCAATCTCGGCACAAATCAGCCCCGCGATGGAATTTCTTCAGCAGATGATCAACGGGCTGTCGCTCGGCGCCTTCTATGCGCTGATCGCGCTCGGCTACACGATGGTCTATGGGGTGCTGCGCTTTATCAATTTCGCCCACGGCGATATCTTCATGATTGGGGCGTACTGCGGATATTACCTCAGCGACCGAATCCTCCGCCTCTTCGGCGAGAAGCTGGCGATTCTGGGCGTGGTGGGCGTCCTCCTCACCACCATGGCGATCTGCGCGCTCCTGGGCGTGGTGATCGAGCGACTCGCCTATCGTCCGCTCCGCAGCCGCCCCAAGCTCGCGGTTCTTATTACCGCCATCGGGGTCTCGCTCTTTCTCGAATACGGCGGGCAATACGTTTTTGGCGCGGTGCCTCAGGCCTTCCCGGAACTGATCCCGGATCGGCAGGTGGCCGATCTCGGGGGTTTGAGCATTTCGACCAATCAGGTGCTGGTCTTCGTGGTGACGGGGATCCTGCTCGTTGCGCTGAATTTCATCGTCAAACGCACCAAGATGGGTCTCGCCATGCGGGCGGTCTCCATGAATGCCACCGCGGCGCAGCTCATGGGCGTGAATATCGACACGGTGATCTCCTTCACCTTTGCCCTTGGATCCGCGCTCGCGGGCGCGGCGGGGATCCTTTACTCCGTCAGCTATCCTTCGATCGATCCTTTGATGGGCGTCATCCCGGGGATCAAGGCCTTCGTGGCGGCGGTGCTCGGCGGCATCGGGCATCTGCCGGGTGCCGCGGTGGGGGGCCTGGTCATCGGCGTGGTTGAGTCGTTCGTCGCAGCCTCCAGCCTTTCGAATTACAAAGAGGGCATCGCGTTCGCGATCCTCATCGTCATTCTGCTCCTGCGCCCTGCCGGCATCTTCGGGAAGGCCACCATCGAAAAAGTCTGAGCCGATGAATCGCCCCGTCGCTCTCATCCTCGCCATTATCGCCGCGGCCGTGGTCTCCACGTTCAGCGGCTCGATGAACGCGTATCACGTCCAGGTGCTGACGTTCATCGGCATCAATATCATCCTCGGAGTCAGCCTGAATCTGATCAACGGCCACACCGGTCAGTTCTCGCTGGGGCATGCCGGTTTCATGGCTGTGGGCGGCTACATGGCGGCATATCTGACCACGAATATCGCGCCTCCGTTTGGCGGCGGCTGGGTCGGACAAGCCGCCGTCTTTCTTGGCTCGCTGCTCGTCGGCGGCCTGGCGGCCGCCGTCGCCGGACTCATCGTGGGGGTGCCGTCGCTGCGCCTGAAAGGCGACTATCTCGCGATCATCACGCTCGGCTTCGGCGAAATCATCCGGGTTTTGATCCAAAACACCGATGCGGTGGGCGGCCCGCGCGGGCTTACCGGCATCCCAGGTTACACGAATCTCTTTTGGACGTTCCTTTTCGCCGCCCTCACGATTTACGTCATCTCCAGCCTCGTCGATTCCACGTACGGACGGGGATTCCTCACGGTGCGGGATGACGAAATTGCTGCCGACGCCATGGGGATCAACACGACGCGCTACAAGGTCGTGGCTTTCGTGCTCGGTGCTTTCTTTGCCGGGATCGCCGGCGGACTGTATGCCCACTCCACGCGTTACCTGACGCCCGAAGGGTTCACATTTCAGAAGACCGTCGAGATCGTCATCGTCGTGATCCTGGGCGGCATGGGGCACAATGCGGGCGTCACCTTCGCGGCCGTGCTGGTCACGCTCCTGCTCGAGGCTTTGCGGGGAGCGGGTGATTTCACGTGGATGCCGCAATTCGTCCGCGACCTGATCAAGAATCGCACCCTCATCTTTTCCATGGTCCTCATCGCGCTGATGCTCCTGCGCCCGCAGGGGCTTTTCGGCGGCATGAAGCTCGGGAAACGCCAGGCCGCATGAGTTCCGCCCCGCTGCTTCGCCTGAAAGATTGCACGGTCCGATTTGGCGGCCTCACTGCGGTCTCTAACTTCAATGCGGATATTGGACCGCACGATCTCGTGGGCTTGATTGGGCCGAATGGCGCGGGCAAGACAACCTGTTTCAATCTCATCACCGGCGTCTATGCGCCGACCTCGGGCACGATCGAATTCAAAGGGCGGGCCATCGCCGGGACGAAGCCCTATGTGATCGCCGATCTCGGCATAGCGCGGACCTTTCAGAACATCCGGCTTTTCCCCTCGCTCAACGTCTTCGACAACGTGCGGGCCTCCTTCAATCTGCGGCGGAAAACGAGCCCGCTTGCCGCGGTGCTGCGGACGCCCGGATTTCGCGCCGAGGAAGCCGACATCGATCGCGAGGTCATGAAGATTCTCGAAATTTTCCATCTTACCGCCGCCCGCGATGAGCCGTGCAAGAGCCTGCCTTACGGGGATCAGCGCCGGCTGGAGATCGTGCGCGCCCTCGCCACGCGGCCGAAACTGCTTCTCCTCGATGAGCCGGCGGCGGGCATGAACCCGACCGAGAAAGTCGAGTTGATGAAACTCATCCGTTTCGTACGCGACCGCTATGAGATCGCCGTGCTCCTGGTCGAGCACGACATGAAAGTCGTCATGGGAATCTGCGAGCACATCCACGTCCTCGATCACGGCGAAAAGATCGCGGAAGGCTCGCCCTCCGAGGTCTGCGCGAATCCCAAGGTCATCGAAGCCTACCTTGGCGAGGAACCCTGCTCGGCCTGACCGCCTTCCCCGCTTTCTTCCCCGATGCTCGAAGTCCAAAATCTGGCGGTCAGCTACGGCTCCATTTCGGCGCTGCACGGGATCTCGTTCACGGTGGGCGCGGGAGAAATCGTCACGCTGATCGGCGCAAACGGCGCGGGGAAATCCACCACGCTGCGCGCCATCTCCGGGATCGTGAAGCCGAAGTCCGGCCGCATCCTCTACAACGGCACGGAGATCGGGGGCCTGGCGCCGCATCGCGTCGTGGCCGCGGGCGTTTCGCATGTGCCCGAGGGGCGCATGGTCTTTCCGGGCCTGACCGTGCTGGAGAATCTGCGCATGGGCGCATTTCGGTTCAATGATGCGTCTAAATTCGCGCGGGACCTCGACTACGTATTTTCCATTTTTCCCCGCTTGAAGGAACGGGAAAAGCAGCTCGCCGGCACCCTTTCGGGCGGTGAGCAGCAGATGCTGGCGATCGGGCGCGCGCTGACGGGTGAGCCGAAGTTCCTCATGCTCGACGAGCCCTCGCTCGGCATTGCGCCGTTGCTGACCAAAACGATTTTCGAGAAAATCGTGGAGATCAACCAGCGCCTGAAACTCGCCATCTTGCTCGTCGAACAAAATGCGAACCTGGCGCTTTCGATTTCGCAGCACGGGCATGTCCTCGAAACCGGACGCATCATCCTCTCGGATACTTCGGCGAATTTGCGCCAGAATCCCGAAGTGCGCAGCGCCTACTTGGGCGGCTGACGCCTCGCCTAGATCCCGTGCTTTCGATTGAAGCGGGCGACTTCCCGGTCGGCTTCGCGCTTCTCGATCTTCGCCTTTACGTCGGCGCGCTTGTCCGGCGCGAGCTTGCCCTTGCCGACGCCGATTTCGACTTTCACGTGGCTGTCTTTCCAGTACATCCGGAGCGCCACAATGGAATGCCCCTCGATCTCGGAGAGTCCGCGCAGCTTTTCGATCTCCGCCTTGTGCAGGAGCAGTCGTCGCTCCCGCCGGGGCACGTGCTGCTCAAAGGAAGCCTTGGCGTAGGGTTGGACGTCCGCTTGGTGCAGGATCGGCACGCCGCGATCGATGCGCGCGAAAGCGTCGTTGATATTCACAAGTCCGAGGCGGATCGATTTGACCTCGGTGCCCTTGAGCGAGATGCCCGCCTCGAAGCGGGCCAGGATGTGATAATCCCGCAGTGCCTTGCGATTGGTGGCGATTTCCTTGGATACCGACATGGCGACGCTCCGGCGAAACGTTCGCCTGCGCTCCTCTCAAATGTCGGCGGCGCGAGCCGCCGGGACTACAGCACGGGCACGATTTCGCCGTCCGAACGGACGGCGAGCTTGCCTTCGATGATTTCGCGCAAGGCGGTATCGGCGAGATCGGCGCGCACGCCGGTTTCCACCATGGGACGCTGGCCTTTGCTCAACTGGCGAACGCGCTTGGAAACGGCGTTGACCAAAACGAGCGGATCAGTGACGATCTTGGCGGCTTCATCGAGGATGTGCGATTGCATAAGGCGCTGGAGGGAGCCGGACGCGGCCGACGCGGACGGATAAGGGGCGAGGTTCATGTTGCGGCGGCGGCCTGTCGAGAGCCTGCAACGATGGAGAGCCGGCCGCGCTTGTCAATCGCCGCACGGGCGCGGAAGAATCAAGAATCAGGAATCAAGTGCCAACGCCGCTGGCGCGGAAGAATCAAGAATCAGGAATCAAGTGCCAACGCCGCTGGCGCGGAAGAATCAAGAATCA
>JBBRQH010000081.1:0-21004 GCA_038226705.1 Chthoniobacterales bacterium
ACTCCCGCCTGCCGCCGATTTGCCTCCTGCTCCTCACGCAAAGTGGGTTTTCCCGGCTTCTCCTTCTTGCCACCATTCACCTTCATTCGCCAATTGTAACCCGCACTTTCAAGATATCAACTTATTAGTGAACGCTCAATAGTAATTCGCCTCGAATTTTATCTCGATTTGGGATCTCGACCTATAATCGACCCAGCAAAATTGGTGCTGCATGCATCGTGACGATGCGTGCACGCGTCAGGATTCATCGTCCATGCAGTGCCATCGCCCTAAACGGTCGCTCGCAAACCCGACGCGACCCAAAAACTGGTCGCGCGTCCCGCCGGATTGGTCGCGCAAGCAGCGCGACATTTCGATTTGAGACCTCGGCACTTAATCGAAGCAGCCAAATTGGTCGATGGCCCATCGCAATTAGCCGAAACGGCAGCGCGGTTGGTCGAAAAGGTCGCGCCAGTGGTGGAGAAGGCCGCGCAATTTGCCTTCAACCAACCTAGCGGGTGAATTGGCGCAGCGGGAGGATCCCTATTTGAGACTGATCGATCCCGATTTGGCGAAAAATTCGCGGACGTCGGGCAATCTCTCGAGGGCAATTAGATGTCGCGATCCCAAATCGACAATTCATGTTGCGTCGATGCACCGATTTTCGATGGTGTCTGCCAGGGTTCTGTCGGCGATGCATCGGTTCGATGCATGTGCGACAAATTGCACTAGGCCGATTCGAAGTCGAGCTCCCTCGATTGACCGGGTTTGACCGATCGCGCCGGTCCGCGCTGCGTCGATTACCAATTTCGCTGCGACGATTGGCCCCGGCGCTGCGCTGATCGCCAATTCCGCTGGGGTGAGGAGCGGTGGCGCCGCGTTGATCGCCAATCTGGCTGGCACGATCCGTCCGGGCGGCGCGTCCCTCACCAGTTACTCAGCGAAGATGAGCGCTGGCGCTGTGTCGATTGCCAATCTTGCTGCGACGATTAGCGCTGGCGCTGCGTCGATTACCCATTTCGGAGGGACGACGACAAGTTCTGCTGCGTCGATTGGTTCATGCCGTCCGCATTCGCAGCCATGCGCTGCGACGACACGAACCAATTTGACGTCGCCAGAGCGCCAGAGCGCCGAAATGCGGCCCGAAGGGCCGCGATTCCTTAGCCCAGTCCAACGGGCTGGGTCTGCTTTTTTCAAATCCGCCGCCCTGAAAGGGCGCGATACCGGGGAGAATTTTGTCCCCGATCGACCCCGCGAACGCACCGAGATCGCGTCCCTTCAGGCCGCCCGGACTTGCTTCCAATGACCCAGCCCATTGGGCGCCCGTTGGGCTGGGCTAAGGAATCGCGGCCCTTCGGGCCGCATTTCGGCGTTCCGGCGTTCCGGCGTTCCGGCATTTCGACGTTCCGGCGCTCCGGCGCTCTGATTCCGGCGCTCCGCTCAATGCTTCACCGAGCATCCCGGTCCGACCGTCTGGAAGAAGTCGTTTCCTTTGTCGTCCACGAGGATAAAGGCGGGAAAATCCTTCACCTCAATCTTGCAGATCGCTTCCATCCCGAGCTCAGGGAACGCGACGACCTCGACGTTCTTGATGTTCTCCTTCGCCAGGATCGCGGCGGGTCCGCCGATGCTGCCGAGGTAGAAGCCGCCGTGGCGCTTGCAGGCATCGGTCACTTGCTGCCCGCGATTGCCCTTGGCAATCATGATCATGCTGCCGCCGTTGCTCTGGAAGAGATCGACATAGCCATCCATCCGACCGGCGGTGGTGGGGCCGAAGGATCCGCTCGGCATCCCGGGCGGAGTCTTGGCCGGACCTGCATAGTAAACCGGATGCGCCTTGAAGTAATCGGGCAACGGCTGGCCGGCATCGAGCATCTCCTTGAGCTTCGCGTGCGCGATGTCCCGCGCGACGATGATGGGCCCGCTGATCTGCAGGCGCGTAGTGACCGGATACTTGCTGAGTTCCGCCCGGATCTCGGCCATGGGACGGTTCGTGTCGATGTGCACCGCCCCTGTATCCTGACGATAGCGCAGAGCCTCCGGGATGTAGGCGAGCGGATGCGTCTCGAGTTGCTCAATGAAAACGCCCTCGCGCGTGATCTTCGCTTTGGCCTGGCGGTCCGCGGAACAGGAAACCCCGATGCCGATCGGCAGGGAAGCGCCATGCCGCGGGAGGCGCACGACGCGGGCATCGAGCGCGAAATACTTGCCGCCGAATTGGGCGCCAATGCCGCAGGTGCGCGCCGCCTCGAGCATTTGCTCTTCGAGAGCGAGGTCACGGAAAGCGCGCCCCCCGTCGTTCCCCGTGGTGGGAAGCGCGTCGAGATATTTCGTCGAAGCCATCTTCACCACTTTCATGGTGTGTTCCGCGGAGAAACCGCCGATCACGAAAGTGAGGTGGTAAGGCGGACACGCCGCCGTCCCGAGCGTGAGCATCTTGTCGTTCAGAAACTTCACGATGCTCGTGGGGTTCAGCACGGCCCGCGTCTCCTGGTATAGAAAGGCCTTGTTCGCCGATCCCCCACCCTTGGCGATGAAGAGAAACTTGTAAGCATCGCCGTCCACGGCCGCGAGATCGAGCTGGGCCGGCAGGTTCGTGCCCGTGTTCTTCTCCTCGAACATGTCGAGGGCCGCATTCTGCGAATAGCGCAGGTTGTTCTCCGTGTAGGCGAGATAGACCCCTTTCGAGAGAGCCGCCTCGTCATCGCCGCCGGTCCAGACCTGCTGGCCTTTCTTCCCCATGATGATGGCGGTCCCTGTGTCCTGGCAAAACGGCAACAAGCCGGCGGACGCCACGTCCGCGTTCTTCAGCATCGTCAGCGCGACCATGCGATCGTTCTCGCTCGCCTCGGGGTCATCGAGGATGCTCGCGACCTGCTTCAGATGTTTGGGGCGGAGGAAGAAATTGATGTCGTGGAACGCCTGGTTGGCGACCAGCGTCAGAGCTTCCGGATCCACGCAAAGCACCTCTTGGCCGCGGAACGACTCAACCTTGACGTGTTCTTTCGTCAGCAGGCGATACTTGGTGTCGTCTGTACCGAGCTCGAAGAGCTCCTGGTAGCGGAAAGCGGGAGTTGCCATGGGAGGGCAAATTTGGATCGGATCAGCCCGGCTACAACCGAAAGCGGAACGGCGCGCTCAAGAATGCGCGTTCGCGGGAAACGGACCGAATGGTCTCACACAAAGCCACAAAGCCACAAAGCCACAAAGGACCTGAACGGATTCAAACCTCAGCTCTTCTTCCTCTTTGTGCCTTCGTGGCTTTGTGTGAGATCACTTACTCTCGCCTCCCGTGCCTGCACGAGTTTGGGCGGCGCCACGAAGCGCCAAGCCTCGTCGATCACGCGGCGGAGCGTCTCGCCGTCGATTGCGGACAGACTCACGAGCACGCACGGATAGTTCCGATAGTGATCCGTGAGGAGAAACGTATCGGGCTGCTCGGCCAGGCGCTTCTCCCGCTCCGGGAAAGCCATCTTCGCGACCAGCGTCTCGTCATCTTCCCACATGCGCAGCATCAACTTCTTTCGCACATACCACGCGGGCGTCCCGAAGCACACGCCCTCCCTGACCTCAGGCAGGTCGAGCGCGAGACGTCGCACCGTTTGAGACGTAGTCGGCATGATGGGCGGGATCGACCCGCGCTGGTTTAGGGACTCCAGGATTGCGGCGCCAGCCCAAAAGTCCCACCCTTCCCCCCGCAGCGCTGGGTCGTCCGCGCGGCGCAAAACGAACCACTATGACTGCGACCCCAAAATTCTCGGTCGCCATTCCCGCCTACAACGAGGCGGACTATCTCCCGCGCCTGCTCGACAGCATCGACGCCGCGCGGGAGCGCTATGCCGGCGGCCGCGACGCCATCGAAGCTATCGTGGGAAATAACGCCTCGACCGATGCCACCCCTGCCATCGCGCGGGATCGCGGCTGCGTGGTGGCCGACGTCGAGAAACGCGTCATCGCGGCCGCTCGCAACGGCGCTGCGGCGGTCGCGCGCGGTGCGATCCTTTGCTTTGTCGATGCCGACACCGTGGTGCATCCCGAGACCTTCAACGCGATCGAACGCACGATGCGCACGGGGAAATGCGTCGTCGGCGCCACCGGTGCGCGGATGGAGCGCATGTCATTCGGCATCGGCGTGGTCTGGCTGCTGCTCGTACCCATGACCCGCCTGCTGGGGATGGACACCGGTGTGGTCTTCTGCCGGCGCGAGGACTTCGCGGCCGTCGGCGGCTATCGCGAAGAGCTATCCTACGCGGAAGACGTCGAGTTCCTCTACCGCCTCAAGCGCCTGGGGCGCGGCCGCGGCCAGCGCTTCGTTCGACCCACGGGCGCGCCGGCCATCGTTTCAACGCGCAAATTCGATCAGCACGGGGACTGGCATTTCTTCACGCGGTTTGGCCGGCTGCCTTTCCAATTCCTGTTTGCCCGAACGCGGTTTCAGAAATCGATGCACGACTATTTCTACGAAGCGCGGAACAAATGAGGGTCTGCGGGTTTTGAGGTCGCTCGCGCATCGGGAACACGACAGCAAAAAGAAGCAGCGAAAAGTCTTCGCCTCACCCATTTCCCAGCACCGTCACAACTACCTCACGGGTATGCGGCACCCGGCGATGCTCGAACACAAAAATCCCTTGCCACGTCCCCAACCCGAGCCGCCCTGCACGCACCGGGATTTGCTCCGATGTTCGCGTCAGCACCATCCGCAGATGACTCGTCATGTCATCCGGCCCTTCCAGCATGTGGGTGTAGAGCGAATCATCCTCCGGCACCAGGCGCTCGAAGAACGCGTGCAAATCCACGCGCGCACTCGGGTCGGCGTTTTCATAGATGACCAGACTCGCGCTCGTGTGGCGCAAGAAGACATTCACCAACCCCTCCTTCACGCCGCTCGCGGCTACGACGCGGGCTACGCCATCGGTAATTTCGTGGGTGCCCTTGCCGCTCGTCGGCACCTGCAGGCTTTCCGTGTGTGTTGTCATCACCCCTTCGCGAGACGCGAAATCACTTCCACGAGAATGTAGCCGAGCCCCAACAACGGAAATGCCCAAACGCCGATCCGCGATTTGTCGCTCTGCCGGAGGCCTTCCTCGGGAGAAATTGTACCTTCTTCAACTTTCCGGCGGATAGTCCGGAGATTCGTGAGCGCGCCCAGGCAGCCTCCGATGCCAAGAAATAGACCCCACCAGATGTCGCCCAGAGATTGGAGGGATATCTTCATGGTAAAAGAATTTTCGAGGAGGAAGACTACGGTCGCAAAGTGTCCAGAAAATGATCAACCGCGGCCCAGCTGATCTGGCCGCCGGGCCCAGGGTAGAAATAATCGAATCCGTGCGTCGCCCAAAGAAGCTCCACGAGGCAATGCGCGACGCCGGCTTGCTCAAGCCGGTCCGACAGCCTCCTGCTCTGAAGAACCCAGACGAGCGGATCGTCCGGACCATGAAAAAGAAGCGTGGGAGGACTTCTCGGATTCACAAAATCGATCGGGGAGGCGGAGTCGTAATTCGCGGGTAGCTCGCCCGGCGACCCGCCGAGCAAATCGCGCATGATCTGCGGGGAATGCAGGATATCGTTCTCAGGACTGTGCTGGTAGGCGAAATTCAGATCCGCCGGCGCGTAGAAGGCGATCAGCCCGCGAACCGCCGGGTCGCCGGATCGATACGCATAAGACTCGGCGAGGTGTCCGCCGGACGATCGACCGAGAAGCACAAACCACTCCGGGTTGAGATCGAGCTGCGCCTGATTCGCTTTGAGGAAGGCGACGGCGGCTGCGACGTCCTCCAGTTGCGCCGGCCAGCGCCATTGTGGGGCGAAGCGATGCGCGATCGCGGCCACGTTCCACCCCCGCGCTGCGAGATGGCGGTTCATGGCGTGGAACTCATCGGGCGAACCGCTGTTCCAAGCTCCCCCGTGAATTACGATGACGCACGGGGCGTGGTGCTGACTAGGCGCTCGAAAGTAGAGCAGATCGAGTTCGACGGACCCACCGGTGTCGAAACGGTGCCGTTCAAACGGGATCACCGGCGGCTGATCCGCGCCGAAGAGGCGCGGAACCGAAAGCACGTGAGCCGAAGCAGGCGCCGCTCCGAAAGCCTTGTCCAAGCGAGCGGTCAAATCGCGCGCGATGAGCACGCCCCGCAAGAGTGGTGAAAGAAAAAGCGCGGCCCCGAGCAAGCCGAAGGCGATCCCCATTTTCGCGCTGACTCCCCGTCCCAGAGAGACAAGGCCGGCCAGCGCGCCTGAAACCAGGGCGAGCCAGGTCCCGCATTCCGTCGCGACGAGGGAGAGCTGCCAAAGCCCGCGCGTTGGGGCCGGCAGCACCGTGAGCAGCGAAATGGCGAGGAAAACCGCCGCGAGCGCGCAAGGAATCCAGCGCAAGAATTTCACGAGTGAGTTAATCGAATCGATCCTCTCCGCAGCACCCTTCCACGCGGATCGAAACAATTTCGACAATTATCGCGCTGGCTGCGTCTTTTCCGGCGGGGGCGCGTCAACGCAGGGACATGACTGATACTTCCACCGAAAAAGACGTCTACCCGCGTCAGGCCTGGCTCGCGGAGTTTCTCGGCACCTTCCTCCTCGTCTTCGCCGGGACGGGCGCAATCGTGGTCAATCACGCGTCTGCTGGCGCGGTCACCCACGTCGGCATTTCCCTCGCCTTTGGCCTCGCCGCCTTGATCGGCATCTGCGCCTTCGGCTCCCTTTCGGGGGCGCATTTCAATCCCGCCGTAACCGTGGGGCTCGTGCTCGCCGGTCGTTTCCCCCTCAAGCAAGCGCCTTCGTTTATCGCCACGCAATGCCTCGCCGCGGTTCTGGCCAGCGTTGCGTTGCGTGCCTGCTTTCCACTCGATCTCACGCTCGGCGCTACTCTCCCTGCGTTCGGTGTGGCAGCCGCCTTCGCATTCGAAGTTCTCCTGACCTTCTTCCTGATGTTCGTCATTCTGCATACGACTCGTCCGGGCAACGCGGCCGCCGCGCTCGCGCCGCTTGCCATCGGGGGAACGGTTGCACTGGACGCGCTTTTCGGCGGCCCCGTCTCGGGCGCATCGATGAACCCCGCGCGTTCGTTTGGGCCCGCTCTGGTCAGCGGCTCCTGGACCGCGCACTGGCTCTACTGGCTCGCGCCGCTTCTCGGTGCGGCGCTGGCCGCTGCCACCGAAGTTTTCTTTCCCAAAACCCTCCCGTCCCGCTCATGAAAAAGCCCCGCGTTCTCTTCGTCTGCATCCACAACAGCGCCCGCAGCCAGATGGCCGAGGCGCTGCTGCGCCATCGTTGTCCGGATGCGTTCGACGCCCACAGCGCCGGCTTGGAGCCGGGCAAATTGAATCCGCTGGCCGTGGCCGCCATGGCGGAAATGGGCCTATACATCGCGGCGGCACCGACCAAATCGGTCTGGGAGTACACGAAGGCGGGAGAATTGACGGCTTACGTCATCACGGTCTGCGATGAAACCAGCGCAGAGCGCTGCCCGATCTTTCCCTTCGCCACGACCCGCCTGCACTGGAGTTTTCCCGACCCATCCGCCTTCGCCGGCGCCGACGCCGAGCGACTCGCCCGAACGATTGAGGTTCGCGACGCCATCGACGCCCGCATTCAGGCGTGGTGTGCGGAAATGTGTCGCACCTGACGCTACACGGCAGCTGATCAAACGGAACCTCCGAAGTCCACGTGGATTCCCTGCGTCCTTTTCCTCCACGCGGCGTCTCCAGAGATATGCAATACCGCGAACTTCACGCCCTCTTGAAATCCCATCCCGATCGCGATGTTCGCGTCGCCCTTCCCGATGGCACTGAAATCCCTCCCCAGTTCCATGTGACCGAAGTTGGACAGATCACCAAAGCCTTCATCGATTGCGGTGGGAAAGTGCATTCCGAGCAGCGCTGCTTGCTCCAGACGTGGGTGGGGAACGACCCGGAACATCGTTTGAACACCGGCCGCTTCGCCAAGATTCTCGATCTCGGCCGGAGCGTCGTCGCGCTCGATGTCGTCGAAGTCGAAGTCGAATTTGAAGACACGGTCATTTCGCAATATCCCATCGTGGGCTGGCGCGATACGGGCAGCGCGTTCATCCTCGATCTGGCCCTCAAACACACCGATTGTCTCGCCCGCTCGCAATGCGGCGCCCCCGAAACCCAATCCAAAAGCGATGCCTGCTGCTCTTCTGCCGCCGTCAGCTCCTGCGGTTGATTCGCGGCGCGATCTCGCCGCGCTCTGGCAGGAATTCGCGCGACCCTTGCGCGGATTTCTCCGCAGTCGCGTGCGGACCGAAGCCGACGCGGACGACCTGCTTCAGGAGGTGTTTCTCAAGGTTCACAGCGGGCTGCCGCAGTTGCACGATGCGAGCAAACTCCAGGGCTGGGTCTATCGGATCGCCCGCAATGCGATCGCCGACCATCACCGGCGCGGTCCGCGCGAAGAGCCGGTGGCAGAGTTTCCCGATATCGCCGAGTCGCTCGATGGCGAAGACGAGGTCGATCTCCGCCCCGCCATCCGGCGCATGGTTGCCGCGCTGCCCGCCGAAGCGCGTGAAGCAATCGTACTGACCGAGTTTCAGGGCCTGTCCCAGGCGGAACTCGCGACTCGATTTGGGATCAGTCTCTCCGGCGCAAAATCGCGCGTGCAGCGCGCCCGCACCGCGCTCCGCAAGATGATGGACGACTGCTGCTGCTTTGAATTCGACCGACGCGGGCGGGTGATCGACGCCGTGCGTCGGAATGGGTCGGGCTGCGAATGTTGATCCCATGGCGATCCTTCGTTCCGCGCTCGCGACCGATCTCACAGCCATCTTCACGCTGCTGCGCGACTCGAGTCTGCCTGCCACGGACTTCGAGGAGCACCTCCGCGCCTTTACCGTGGCGGAGACTGAAGGCAAAATCGTAGGCTGCGTCGGGCTCGAAATTCTGGGGACCGAAGCGTTGCTCCGGTCACTCGCGGTCGCGCCCGGCCAGCGCACGCGCGGGCTTGGTTCCGAGCTGCTCGCGGCGGCCGTTCGCTGCGCGAAGGGCGCGGGCGTGACCCGGCTTTTCCTGCTCACGACCACCGCCGCTGCCTTTTTCCAGCGCCATGAATTCCAAGCACAGGAACGGGATGCAGTTCCCCACTCCATCGCCCAGACACTCGAATTTCGCTCGCTCTGTCCTTCGACCGCGACGTGTCTCCGGCTCGACCTTGGTTGAGCAGTCGCAGCGAGTGGCCCAAGCAAAGGCAATTTGGCTCAAGCAAAGGCGACGTGGCCGATGCGAAGCGGCCAGAGCCTTCGAAGACATTCCTTCACGCCTGCCCGCAGCTCACTTTCCGCTTTGAGGCTGCGCGAGGCTCCGGCAAACATCCACTTGCGTGATGGCGCCCTCGTTGGCCTGGAGCCAGCCGATCAACTTCGCGACGTGCGGAGTCGCGAAATGGGCGGCGAGGTCATCGAAACTCCGCCACTTCTCGGCGAGAATGCAGGACTCCGGTTTGCTTTGAACCGCGTGAAATTCGTAAGCGATGCACCCGGGCTCTTGCAGCGTGGCGGTGGCCGCCTCGGCCGAGAGGGTTTCGAACGCCTTGACGGTATCGGCCCGCAGGGAGACCCGGAGAAACATACTGAATGGCTTCGTCGGTTCGACGAGTTGTTGGCGAATGGAATCGAGCATGGCGGAGGTGGGGGGATTTTGGGAAACGAGACGAGTGAGAAGTTCGAATGGCCGCGAAGCCGGGGAAATCCCCCGGCTTCGGGCGCATGAATTCGCTTTCGTGACTAGGACTTTGGAGCGGTCGAGCAGCCGCCCTTGCCCTTGCAAGAGTTCTTGCCCTTGCAGCCGCCTTCGCCGGTCTTGCAGCCGCCCTGGCCCTTGCAATCATTCTTGCCCTTGCAGGCATGAGTGGGCTTCGCGGCTTCGTCCTTCTTATCGGCCATCACAGAGGTGCCGGGATCGGCACTGCGGAGGGACGAAGTAGAAGCTGCGACGGCAGCCGAACCGCTAAAGAGTCCGGCCATGGCTGCGCCCACGACGAGCGCTTTGGTGCTGTTTTTCATACTACCTTATTTTGGGGTTGTCTGGTTCTTCTTCTCTGCGTTGGCCGCGTCTCAACGTGAGAGCGGTCAAAAGTTTTCAGGGCTGAGTTGGCGTCAGCAGCATTCGCCGCCCGGCGAACAGCACGATTCCGCGACGTCTGTCGTTACGGTGTAGTCGAGCCCCTTCGACTCACGCGGGTGACGGTGTTGGGCGCGGCCGTTCTCAAACAATTTCGCCTGGTCCAGCGGGACATTCACCCGTGGCTCCACCACCTCGAACATGCCCGTGTACGGTTCGCGTTGCAGAAGTTGATAGGTCTTGTCGCAAACCGCGATGCGGACGCCCCGCGGATAGACGTGACCGTCGTCATCGGAGACGTCGCCAAACGGGCCTTTATAGATCACTGCGTGATTCCGCTCCCAGCATTCGCCTTGCTTCCCCTTGAAGGCTTCGACCGTCAGCGAGCGAAACTCGATTCCTTCAACGGTGCGCCACGGGGCCGAGTCACGCACCAGCACGCGAATGCCGTGGAATCCGGCTTCCTCGAAGGCCGCCAGGAAGCCCTCTTCCGTGTAGGCGCCGCTGATGCAGCCGCTCCAAAGTTCGGCATCGTTCTGCAAATGCTCGGGCACATCCTCGTCGCTGACGATGTCCGAAATCACCGCCCGCCCGCCCTTCCGCAGTACGCGGAAGATCTCGGCGAAGAGCTGCTTCTTCTGCGGGCCTTCGACGAGATTCAGCACGCAGTTCGAGACCACGACATCGATGGAATCGCCCGCCACGAGCGGATGCTTGAGCCGCAGTTCCGTCGCCAACTCGCCGGCCCGGTGATAACTGTCCGCGCTGTTGATTGGAGCCGCCTTCAGCGCATCGTCGAAGCGCTGCAAATCGAGCGCGAGATCCTGGATGCGGCCTTTGCGGAACTCCACGTTAGCGTAGCCGATGCGCTCTGCGACCACGGGCGCGTTGCGGCGCGCGACCTCGAGCATGTCATCGGTCATGTCGATGCCGATTACGCGGCCCTTCGCGCCGACGACCTGCGCGGCGATAAAAGCAATCTTGCCCGTGCCGCTGCCCAGATCGAGCACCGTCTCGCCGGCGCGCACGTGCTTGCTCGGATCGCCGCAACCGTAGTCGCGCTCGATGACCTCGGCGGGAATGACCTTGAGGTATTTCGGATCGTAGCTGACCGGGCAACAGAGCTCTTCTTCCCGGGCCTTGGCACCGGCCGCGTAGCGCTCCTTGACGGCGGATTCGGTGGTCTTCGGCATAAATTGGGCGGACGGGAGCCGGCCGGCGATGATCTGGTCCTGGCGCGCGCGGAGAGCAGCGGGCATCGACGCCACTCCGATCGTCCACACTCCGGTGCGGAGCGGGTCCGTGAAAATGGGTTCCACGCCCTCGGCGGCGATCTGCTTCACCCACGTCTCGGCATCGTATTCCACGCGTCGGATCTCTACCCGGAAGCTTTCGGGGAGCACCTCGAGCAGCGCGTAGTGGACGGCGGTATCGGCATCGTGATCCGGCTTGCCCACGACGCCGGCGTTGATGGCCACGCGTCCTGTCCCGACTTCGCGCACCCACGGAAAGCCGGAGTGCGTGCAGATTAGAGCGCGGGCTTCGGCAAGATCGAGCCACGCGGCGAGCGGCTTGCCGTCGAGCTCGGTCTCGTAGAGGAATTCGTTCGTCTGCCCCGGGCTGCCGTGACAGACGAGCAATCGTCCGGCCGCCGTCTCGATCGTGGCGAGTTCCGGCAGCGTGCCGAGCCATTTCCGGTTCTCCTCGCCGAGGGAGCGGAGGGAGTAGCGATGGCCCACGCTGCCGCAGCTCGTATCGGTGGGATCGGCAAAGTTGCAGGCGCAAGTCTCCCCGCCGACGAAGGACTGCTGCTCGTGGTTGCCCGCCACGAAGATGGAGAAATTCGCGCGCAGGACCTCGAGCGTGCGGTCACTGTGCCCGCAGCACCCGGTCATGTCGCCGTTGCAGACGAATAAGTCCGCGCGAGCCGCCCGGGCATCGGCCAGGCAAGCCTCGAGCGCGGGCACATTGCCATAAATCCCGCCCATCACCGCGATGCGCCGGGCATCGCGCGCCTCGTGGCGGCGGATATCGGGGAGAAGCGAAGGGGAGGCAGGCGCGCAGCAACTCATGGGACGAGGATTTGGGATTCGGAGAATTCGGAGGCGCTATCGCGGGCGCGGACGTACAGCGCGCCGGGGCGAACGCGGAGCGCGAGCGGACGTGAGGCATCGAACGCGACACCCGCGGGGAACTCTGCCAGCAGGGGCACCTCGCCGACGCGCAACTGCACGCGGGTCTGCGCGCCGAGGAAGAAGGCTGATTCGACGCGCGCCGTGAAATCCGCACGTTCACCCTCGCGCACCAGCTCAAACGCCTCCGGTCGAAGCATAGCCCAGCAGGGCCCCACAGGAACGTGGCCATTGGCGCCAAGCGTCGCGAACGGGAGCCGCACTTCGCCATTGCCGAGGCGTTCGGCATTCGGAAAGACATTGGCGGAGCCAATAAAGCTTGCGACGAAAGGCGAATTTGGTGCGCGGTAAATCTCCTGCGCGGTCCCCGTCTGCTCGATGCGGCCGTGACTCATGACAATGAGCTCGTGTCCGAGGCTCATGGCCTCCCCCTGGTCGTGCGTCACGTAGACAGTCGTGATCGCCAGCTCGCGCAGCAAACGCGAAAGCTCCCCCCGCAGCTCATCGCGAAGTTTCGCGTCGAGCGCGGAAAGTGGCTCGTCCATGAGGAGAATGGCGGGCCGAACCGCCAGTGCCCGCGCCACGGCCACGCGTTGCTGCTCCCCGCCCGAAATCTGATGCACGCGTCGACCCGCGAGTTGGGGAATCCGGACGAGTTCGAGCATCTCCGCCGCGAGCCTCGTTCGCTCCGCTTTCGGGACGCCGCGGACGCGCAGACCGAATTCGACATTTTCACTCACCGATAGGTGCGGGAAGAGCGCATAGTTTTGGAAAACCAGCCCAAACCCGCGCTTCTCCGTGGGAACGGTCGTGAGATCGCGCGCATCCAGGAAGACACTTCCAGTGTCCGGCGACACCAGGCCGGCAATGATGCCCAATGCGGTCGTCTTCCCCGAACCCGAGGGGCCTAGGATCGCCGTCACCTTCCCAGGCGTGAAGGTATGCGAGATGCCGCTCAGAGCGGGAGTTCCCCGCACGTAGGACTTCGTCAGAAACCGAATCTCGAGGGCCGCCGAGGTGGCAAAGGACTGAACCTTAGGACGCGAAGGGGGTCGGACGAGAGCCCCAGCTCCGTCCTCCTCTCCGCTTTGCAAGACTAATGCTTCGGTATTCATCCGTGGGCTGATCATGCGCCTTGTTCGATCCGCGAGGTTTCCCTTCCGCCCAGCGCCTGGATCACGAGCAAGACGGGCACGATGATCAAAAGGAAGAGGGTGGTCGCGGCAGAGGAAACCTGGAAGGAATTGGTCGTGTAGGTGGCGTAGAGCGCGGCCGGGAAGCCTTGATGGAGCGGCGTGTTGAGCAGGAAGCTGACGTTGAATTCGCCGAACGAGATGGCGAAAACCAGGAGCGAGCCGACGACGAGCGCATGACGGAGACTTGGGAGCGTGACAAGCCAGCAGGTCTGCCAGAATCCCGCCCCGAGCGAACGGGCCGCGCGCTCCAACGTAGCGTGGTCATACGAGCGCAGCGTGGAAGTCACGGAACGCACCATGAAGGGAAGCGTGTAAAGCACCTGTCCGGCGAGGAGCAGCCACCATTTGCCGCGAATGATGCCGTAAGCCTGGAGCAGGCCGATCGAGATGGTCAGCCCCGGAATCGAGAGCGGCAGCAAAAGCAGGTCCTCGATTACGCCGCAACCCGGGAAGGCGCGGCGCACGAGGGCGTAGCCTCCGGGGACTCCCACCAGCAGGCAGACTGCGACATTCCAGAGCGCGAGCTGCACACCGAAGATCATCTGGGGCCGGTAGAGCTCGAGCACGTAGCCAAACCACTTGAAGGTGATGAGATCGCCAGTGCCGCCCTTTCCGCCCACCCATTGCTCAGAGGATATGCCTAGGAACGAGGTATTGAGGAAGGAGCCGGCGATGACGGTCAGCACCGGCGCGATCACGATGCAAAGCAGCAGGACGGTGACGCCGAAGACGACCGTGGTGGCGAGCAGGGAACGATTATGCACGGTGGGCAAGGACGCGGGCCGCGAGGGTGCGAATGAGAAAATTCACGATCAGCCCGAGCACGATGAGCACGACGGACATGGTGGCCGCCGCCTCGTAGTTCGAGAGCGCGTAGACCTCCTCGAAGATCTGGATGGGCGTGAGCGAGAATCGCTTCGAGATCACAAGCACCACTCCAAACGAGCCGAGCGAAACGCTGAAGGTGACCGCGAAAGTTGAAAGCAGGGCCGGCAGGACGAGCGGGAAGGTCACGAAGCGGAACCGCTGCCAGGGACTGGCACCGAGCGAGGCAGCGGCCAGCTCCCAACGCGGATCGAGCTTTTGAATCGCGCTCTCCAGAGTCATGGTGGCCCGGGGAATCTCGAAGTAGAGATAGGCGATGAGGATGCCGCCAAAGCCGTAGGCCGTGCCGTAAAACCAGTCCGAACCGGTGAGTGCCTCGATCGCCCGCGGCACCACCCCAATGCGCCCCAGCATGATCACGGTGAGGAAGCCGATGATGATGCCAGAGAATGCCATCGGCAGCGTAAAGAACGCGCGCAGCCAGCGTTTGCCCCGAAACTCATAGCGCACCAGCAGCCACGCCGGAGCCAGGCAGAGCAAGGTGGAAAAGGCGGAGACCCCCAGCGAAATCCAGAGCGAATTTCCCAGGGCGCGGCGGGACGCCGCCGAGAGAAAAAACTGGGTGTAGTTCGCCAGCGTCCAGCCGCCTCCTTTTTGCCCGACCACCAACCCCTGGGAGCCTTGGAAGGACGAATGCAGGAGGGTGAGAAGGGGAACGAGCAGCAAGGCCACGACGACAAACAGGAGCGGAAGGAGCAGCAGCCCCTCCCGCAGCTGTTGGCGTGGCATGGCCGTTCCAGTCATGACCTTTAGCGCGCGCCTTTGACTTCCTTGATCCAGCGCGCCTTGACCGCATCGGCCTGCGCTGCCATCTCCGAAAGCGGTGGAGCCACGGCCTTCGAATAGGCACTGGCCGGCGGGAACTGAGAAGCGATCGAGCCGAGGTCCACCGGCATGATCGGGCGGAAGAACGACTGGGCCATTTCCCGCTGCGCCGATTCTCCCAGGCACCAATCTAGGTATTTCTTCGCTTCCTCGACGCGCGGTGCGCCTTTGACGAGCGCCATCACCAGGGGAGCTGCCACCGTGCCCTCCTCGGGGATGATGATTTCAATAGGCGCCTTGTCCGTCCACTTCATCTTCAGCCCGTTGCCATCGGCGTTGATCCAGATCGGAATCTCGCCGCGCAACACGTCATTGTAGGAATTCTCGCGGGGATACGCGAGGACGTTCGCGTCCAGCTTCTTTAAGTAGTCGAACCCTTTGTTGAAGTCCGAACCACCTCCCAACACTTGGTTGATGCCGTAAACAAAGGTGAACGACGTGCCGTGGATGGTCGGATCGTCATAGGCGATCATGCCCTTGTATTCGGGCTTAAGCAGATCGGCGAAAGACCTCGGCACGGGCTTTCCCTTGAGGGCAGACGTGTTGACCAGAATGGCGACGTGCGCCGAATGAATCGTCCACCATAGGCCGTTCGGATCCTTTAAACCCTCCGGGATCTTCTCCCAGCCCTTCGGTTTGTACGGCTGATGGAGCCCCTTTCCAGCCGCCTGATAGCCGATGGCTGCGCTGTAATACGCGACGTCCGCCTGCGGATTCGACTGCTCCTTCTCGAGCGCGACCATCGTCGCGGACGAGCCCTTCATGTCCGGTGGCACCCGCACTCCGGTTTCCTTTTGGTAGAGCGCTGTGACGCCGCCCCAGTTGGCGTAGTTGGGGATACAGTCGTACTGGACGACGGTTTTCTCCTGCGCGGAGAGCGAACTCGCGACGAGGGCCGTCGCTGCGATGAGAATCGATTTCGTTTTGATGATCATGGGGTGGATTTGGGATGAGTGAAATTCAGGCAGCGAGCCGGGTCGTGCGCTGCCGTTCGGCCGGCGGGAGCGAGGCGACGCCAAAGGTCCAGACGCCTTCCCGCAGGGGGGTGAGAAAAATGGGGGCGACGCCTTCCGAGGCGAGTTGGCGAACCCAACCCTCGTGGTCGTAGCCCACCGCCCGAATCTCCACCTGCCGTGAGGCCGCAGGCAACCGCACCAGCGCGTAGTGCACCGCGGGATCTCCGTCGTGATCGGGTCGCCCAGCATAGCCGCTGTTGGCCGCGAGCCGACCTTTCGAAAGCTGTCGGACCCACGGCAGACCGGAATGATTGCAGACGAGCGCGTCCGCCCGGGCCTCGTCCAACCAACGCACGAGTTGCGCGTCGTCGAGCGTGCTTTCGTACAGAAATTCGTTCGTCCGCCGCGGGCTACCGTGGCAGACCAGGAGCCGGCCGCCCGCTGTCTCGATCACCACCAGTTCCGCGTGGGTGCCGAGCCAGAGCCGGTTCTCCTCGCTCAAACTCAGCAGTGAATATGCGTGCCCCGCATTGGCGACATCGGTGTCCTCATCGAGTGCATAGCCACAAGCACACCGCGCGGCGCCCAAGGCCGCCGTTTGTTCGATGTTTCCGATCACGAACACCGCACAGCGCTCGCGGAGCAAAGCGATGGTCTCATCGCTGTGCCCGCAGGGGCCGAGGATGTCGCCCTGGCAAACGATCATGTCGACTCCGGCATTTGCAGCGTCGTCCAGGCAAGCGTGCAACGCGGGGAGATTCCCAAAGAATCCACCGAGGCAGGCGATCGTCTTGGCGCCACTAAATTCAAAGGTGCGCAAGTCGGACAGCAGGCCTTCAGCTGGCTTGGTCGAACAGGATGACATCGGGTGAAATAGCTTAGCGGCTGCCTTTAATCTCCGAGAGCCAGCGCGCCTTCACGGCATCGGCCTTTTCTGCCATCTCGGCGAGCGGGAGGGTGCGCGCCTTGGCATACGCTGACTTGGGCGGGAATTTCGCCGCGAGATCGGGTGGAAGCTCCACCGGCATGACCGGGAGGAAGAACGACTCCGCCATGAGCTTTTGCGCCGAGTCGCCCAGCAGCCAATCGAGGTATTTTCGAGTCTCCTCCGGCCTCGGCGCGCCTTTCACCATGCCCATGACAAGCGGCATGACGATGGTTCCCTCTTCCGCGATGATGGTCTCGACCGGCGCTTTATCGACGAACTTCGCCTTCAGCCCATTTCCGTCGACGCTGATGAAAATAGGGAATTCGCCCCGCACCAGTTCGTTGTACCCATCGACGCGCGAGTAGCTGCCGACGTTCTCGTCTAGCTTCTTGAGGTAGGCGAAGCCGGCGTTGAGGTCGGGACCGCCGCCCACCAGCGCATTGATCCCGAAGGCGAAGGTAAAGGCGGTGCCGCTAATGGTGGGATAGCCGTAGTGAACAATGCCCTTGTAGATGGGCTTCAGCAGGTCCGCGAAACTCTTCGGCACGGGCTTTCCCTGCAACGCCGGCACGTTGACGAGGATGGCGATGTTGCCGGTGTGAATGGTCCACCAAAGACCATTCGGATCCTTCAAGTCGTCCGGGATTTTCTCCCACCCTTTGGGCTTGTAGTTTTGATGCAAGCCCTTGGTCGCGGCCTGGAAGCCGATCGCACCCGAATAGTAAACGCAGTCGGCCTGCGGATTCGACTTTTCGTTCTCGATCGCCACCATCGAGGCGGAACTCCCCTTCATGTCGGGGGGAACGCGCACGCCCGTTTCCTTTTGGTAGAGCGCGGTGACGCCGCCCCAGTTGGCGTAGTTCGGCACGCAATCGTATTGAATGACGACTTTCTCCTCGGCGGCAGCCAAGCCAGCGGAGAACAGGGTGGCAGCGAGGAGCAGGACACGTTTCATGAAGTTGTCTGGACGGTCGGGTTACGCAGTGAGGGCGGCAGAGAAGGCGGCCGCACGCTCCCGCGCGGAACGGAGGCACGTGACACAGGGTGCTTCGCCGGCAGCGGCCGCGGCGGGTTCGAGCTCCTCCCCAATCCAACGCAGGAATTCCCGGTAGTTCGCGCCGACCGCTTCGGGGGAATCGCCGATTCGCCCGAGATCGAACTGCGGCGAGACGACTTCCGCCGCGAACGCGCATGCGTGGATCAGGCCGTCGCTCCGCAAAGTCGGAAAGCAGCGCGCGCATTTGCCGCCAAAGTCCGGAATCTTGCCCGCTGGCCGCCCGGTAATCGGCTTCGTCTCCGCGCCGCCCACCGGAATGAGATCCTCGTGGCTGAGCCAGACGCGATCGGGATGCGTGCGGGAATATTCCTCCAGCTTCGCCCGCGCCTTCGGGGGGATCGGCTTCACCCCGAGCCCGTGCCAGATGGAATAATTGAGAAAACTGTCGCTGCCTTTCACCGCCGTGGTCGCGGGATCGGATTCCAGCATCTGGATGAGCCGGTCCGCCAGGATCCCGTTGCTGAAGATGCGGAAAAGTCCGGTGAAGCCGAGGCCGCGCAGCGTCTGCATGACCTCGATCAAATGCTTGTGATAGCTGGTCGGTTCGCCGCCATAGAGTTTGATCCGGGCATCCGGGCGGATGATCTTCATCACGTTCACCGGCGCCGTGAGATCGAAGGCCTTAAACCAGCCGCTGGGGCGACCATCGACACAGCAGAAGTAACAATCGCGGTTGCAGCTGTTCCCGACGTAAAGCAACACCTCGGGCAGGAGGAGGTCGCCCGGTTCGAACACCGGGTTGTTCCGCCCCGGATGGGTGATCGCGGATGCCGTGGTGGAGCTCATATCCTCAGGGAGTGGCGGGACGAACGGCCACGAAACGCACGGCTAAAATCTCGTACTCCGGCGGTACAGGTCGCGTCTCGGCGGTGCGCCACTGCGACTGCTGTTCCGGCCGCCAAACGCTTTCCCGGCGGATCTGGACGTCGCGGAATCCGACGCGCCCGATCATCTCGAAGTACGCGGACTTCTCGAGGGTCGTGGGAATGCCGGTCTCCGGGCCGTAGTCGCGCCGGATTTCTTCGGGAAGCGGGGCTGACGAGACGAGATCGCTCACAATCAAACGGCCACCGGGCCGCAAGACGCGGAAGGCCTCCGCATAGACCTCCTCTTTCTCCCGGATCAACGTGATGACGCAGTTGCTCATCACCACATCGACCGCGCCGTCGGAAAGCGGAAGCCGCTCGATATCGCAGACGTGGAATTCGGCGTGGGACAAGCCCGACTCAACGGCGCTGGCCCGGGCCTTCTCCACGAGCGCCGGCGTCATGTCGTAGCCCCGCACCCGACCGCTCGGGCCGACCGCCTTGGCCGCTAACAGCACATCGAGCCCACGCCCGCAGCCAAGATCGACGACGGAATCGCCGGCCTTCAGATCGCCGAGGTAAAGCGGCCGGCCGACGCCAAAATGCGCCAGGACTTCCAGCGGCAGACCTTCGTAGTCGCTTCGCGCATACCCAAAGCTCTGGAGCCGCGCGTGTATTTCCGCGACGCTCTCGCCTTCGTAGCCGGCGTCCGCGCAGTCCGCCTTCGCGGCGTACTTTTGCTGCAGGTATTCCTTCTCGGCGGTGGTCGTGCTCATGAATAGGGTGCGGCGGCAGCGACCGGAGCGGGTCCGTGGGTGGATGGCATGAGAATAAGGAAAGTGGGAAAAGGCGGCGGCAGCGGACGCAGGGCTGAGGACCAAACGGCAGCCGACGCCGCTGGCCGAAGGAGCCGCGCGATCACGGCTCCCGGGTTTCGACTCTCCTCGTGCGGCTGATGGCCGCGCTTCTAAATCTCCTCGGGCTAGGCCGCGAGCGCGTTCCTGCCCGTCTCTTCAATCAGCGCTCCACTGCACGAACTGCCCGCTCCCGCCGTACACCCAACACAATGCTCACCGGTCAGGATGGCGTTGCCTTCGAGCGTCTCGGGATCGATGTCCCAGAGCATGAGCGGTTCGCGGTCGCGATTGCGCAGATTCATCTTCAACTGCTGGTTGAAGTCGCAATCGTAGACCTCGCCGCGCCAGCCGACATTGATCGTGTCGCGGCACATGAGCCCATTGACGGCCGAAGGATTGAACGCCTCGACGAGCAATTCCATGTACTGCTTGTACTCGCCCTGGTGGCGGAGCCACGAGGCAAAGCGGGACACGGGCATGTTCGTGATGGTGAAGAGCGAGTGGAACTCGATGCCGAAATGGTCGCGCAACTCGCGCTTGTAGTCCGCCTCGAGCCCAGCCTGGTCGCCGGGCAGGAAGGCGCCGACAGGGTTGTACACGAGGTGGAGGACCAGTTCGGGCCGAATGCCGTAACCGAGCGAGTTAAGCAGCTGAAGCGCCTTAATGCTGCCGTCGAAAACGCCGTCGCCGCGCTGGGCGTTGACGTTTTCCGCCGAGTAGCAAGGCATCGAAGCGATCACATCCACGCGCTGCTCCCGCAGAAACTCCGCCGTCCCCTCGTAGCCGGGCTCGAGAAGGATGGTGAGGTTGCAGCGGTCGATGATGCGGCCCTCGGGGAAAATCCTCCGGGCTTCGGTGATGAAACGCCGGAAGTCCGGGATCATCTCGGGCGCGCCACCGGTGAGGTCGAGCGTGTGGATCCCCGCCGGCACGCCTTCCTCGCGCAGCCAGGTGAGGATCCGGTCCACGGTCGCACTCGTCATGATCTCTTTGCGCTTGGGTCCGGCATTCACGTGGCAATGGGAGCAGGTGAGATTGCACAACTTGCCCACATTGATTTGCAGGATGCCCGGCCGCGTACGGCGGAGGTCGAGGTCGTGGTCGTGGAGGAGCTGATCGAAGCGATGCATATGAATAAAGCGGGAGCTTCCGGGAGAGACCGGAGAAGGAACGTCGAAACCGATCCGCCAACGCGGATCAGGGTACCACCTGCGCAGAAAGCGCAGGTGTCAGGCGACCGGCGGCGCCAGTTGCCGGCGCTCGATTTGGGCGCGGATGCCCTCGAAGACGAAAACACTGCCCAGATTACAGGC
>JBBRQH010000082.1:0-20281 GCA_038226705.1 Chthoniobacterales bacterium
CCACTTTCTCCAGATCTTGAGCGTCAACGCCTTCGCGCAAGTGCCTGTCGCTGAGCTCCTCTGTCCGCCGGATCCCAGTTCTGCTCCCACCGATACTCCTAACCAGCTCATCCTCAACTGGTAATGGCCGGACACCAGTGGCCTGACCCCTATTCTTCTGACTATTCTTCTGACCCCTATTCTCCGCGCCGGCACGTTGGTTTGTTGTTCGGTGCAGCAACCTCCTATAGAAGGAGCGGAAGCATCAATTCTATGGACAGACCGGCCTTTAGCTACGAGTTCGAGGAGCGAGTTCCAGCCCTCAACGCGTCGTGACTTTAAGTTTGAGAACGAGGACGTCACGATTGTAATGCGGGCTCTAGCGAAACTCGCCAGAATCGGCCTCTCCATGGACGACGGCTTACCCGCCAAGATAACGATCACAATCGCGCACAAGACGCCTTTCGAGGCAATTAGTATTGTTGCAAGGAGAAGCGAACTGCTCTTTAGCTATGACGAAAAGAGCAACACCTATTACCTTCGTCCGGTGAAGAGCACTGCATCAGTCGTGCCTCCCGAGAGAGGGGAGGGTCGCGGAGTTGCTGGTAAATTGTCAGTTCTCTCGGGCACTAGAATCGGTAGACTCAGAGATGGCTTTTCAATCGTAGTCGAGCGCGAGAGTCCAATGGAAGTACTTACAGCGCTCGCGTCGCGAATGGGATTTAATCTACTACTTACTTCTAATGCGCGCGAATCCCTCCAAGGAGTCTCCTACGCGTCGTTCAATATTTCCGGGGCTCGCAACCTTCGGGAATTGTTCGATAGGATTCTCTTCCGCTATAGCACTAGTGCTTCCCTCAGTAGAGGACCAGGGGCGGCCATGCTCGAATTTGATGAGATGGAGGAGGGTTCGGCGCCGAAAAGAGAGCGCAGATGTATTATAGTAACTACTGTAAGCGAGAAACTCAAAAAACCGGGGAGTCGTTAAAATGAGGCAACCAAGAGCAGACGATTCCCCCTTGGGCATCAGTGTCATATTTGGAATTGTCCCTCTGAGACGACGCGCCGTAGCCTCGGCCTTTTTTCAAGGGCGAGCGGTGCCGCTCGCGATTCCTGCCGCAGTCCCAATGGGGCACCGGATTTAGCCATGTGAGTGCAGAGTGCCTACCGGGTCCTCGATCCTAGCGCCCGCGCGGAGGATTCGGAAGCTGCAACCGGGATGGTCGGTGGGCGCAAATTGCGAAAGAAGCTGCCGCTCCGTGTCGGCGACCAAGCCAGCGCCCCACTCGCGCGGCGGCGGGAAGCATCCGTTCGAGGGTTGACGCGGTCAGGCGGGCCAGGTCAGAAAGCCCACCGCTTCGCGGGACTCCGATACTGTCGTGGCTGCGCTTCGTTTCGACGCAAGCTTGTTCAACGCGAATTTCAACCGCTTGATCAGCGAGTCCGGCGAGAGGGCCAGGATCGGACTGCACTTTCCCTTCTGCAGCCAGGTCAACTCCGTCGGTGACACCTGCGCGCGGCCGCGGCGAATCGCTCGCGAACCCGCGACGTCAGCCCCGAGCGATTCGCGGGCAAGGCGGGCGCTCAGTTCGGCGGGGACCCCGATTTCGAAAACGAAGCGTCCTTTCGCCATCGATTTCTTCGGATGCAACCCGAGATCGAAGATGCGGTGCCCGGGCTTCAACCCAAGGATCTGCGGCAAATCGCGCGCCAGCAGGACGCCCTCCGCGCTGGCATCGTGCAGGAGGAGAATCGGGAGCTGGGGCTTGCTGCGGAGCAGCTCGAGCAAGGCCGTCTCCCGCGGGGTGAAGGGTGGCGCGCTCGACAAGAGTCCCAACCGGAGTTCCCTCGGAACGCGATTGGCCAGCAGGCAGGTCATGACCTCGTGTTCGGGACAGACCAACACCGCGGCCAGATTCGTCTGAGGTTGCTCCGAGTCAGGGGCCGTGGGAGTGACCGCTTCGTCGACCAAGCCTTTGGGGGCCTCGCGATAGACTGCCTTCCAGCGATCCAGAACCTGACCGCGAAAAGACACTTCCGACATCCAGGGTGGCGTAGCGGAACTATTAATCACCTTGAGGATGGCCAACGCCCCCATGACTCCCAGCCCCGCTGCCACTCCTTTTTCGGGCATGTCGGCGAGGTAAAAAATGACGAACAGCGCCACCCCCAGCAATGGAAAGAACAGGAGTACCGATGACTTGATCCCCGCCGGGGCTTGCGCCTTGCGGATCAGAGCGAACCGGAGTTGTCCCGCGGTGAACTTCAAGCCGCCCTGGCCGAGGTGATCGATCGTCTTGCGAAAACGCAGATCGTGCAGCGCGATGGGGTGATCCTTCGGCTCGAACGCGAACTCCTTCTTGCACAAGTCACACGTGCACTTCGTGCGCTGCCTGTACTTCACCGTCCGGTTGCAATGGGGGCACGTCATGTCGCTTGGAGGCACAGCGTGGCGAGCGCAGCGGCGGGGACGCCGTTGGCGATGGCCCGACTGATCCTCAACTGGGATTCGTGCGTGGATCGCATGTCGCTCTCGGGGGTGAAAGGCGGGTTGAAGCGGTCAGGCGGCCAGGTCAGAAAGCCCATCGCTTGGAAGGAATGAGATGGCTTCGGGGGTGCACTTTGATTCGACGCCAGCTTCCTGAACGCCCGGATTCTGAAAAATCCCCATCGAAGAGTCAATGCGCTCCGAGATTGCCGGCCCGAGCCGGCAGAGATCCCGAAGTCCGCCAATTGGGACGCCCGCGTTTTTCTTCCGTGGTTCTGCCTCGGTTCAAATCTTGCGCCGTCGATGACGACGCTCCCTCTGGATCTTGGCGGTGTTTCCTGGGTGCGCGTGCTGCTTCCAGCTTTCGAAGTCAACGGCCGCAAAATGACCTTGCCCGAGATCCTTTTCACGCACGATACCGACATCCGCCTGCTGGCACCGATTCAATCGTAAGTTCAGTCGAGAGCGTCATTCGCGCAGCGCCACGACCGGATCTACGCTCGTCGCACGCAAGGCGGGGAAGAGGCAGGCGAGGATGGCGACGACCCCCAGGAGCGCGGAGATCAGCGTAAAGGTCAGTGGATCGCGCGCGCCCGTTTGGAAGAGAATGGATTGCACCACCTGGGCGGCGGCGATGGCGCCGATGAGACCGGCGACAATCCCGAGCGCGGTCAGTCGTGCGCCTTGGCCCAGCACGAGACGGAGCAGATCGCGCGGCTGCGCGCCAAGCGCCATGCGAATGCCAAATTCGCCCGTGCGCTGCGAGACGGAGTACGACATCACGCCATAGATGCCAATGGCGGCGAGCAGGAGCGCGATGCCGGAAAACAGCGCGAAGAGCGTCATGGCAAAGCGCTGCCGGGCGGACGAAGCGAGCACGAGAGATTCGAGCGACTCGATCCGGAAGACCGGCTGGTCTTTGTCGACCGCGTACACTTCGCGGCGCAAGGCATTGGCGAAGCCTCCCTGCTGGCTGCTGGTGCGGACCACGAACGACATGAAATTGAACGGCACCTGCGCCAGCGGCTCATAGCTTTGCACAGCGGTGTCGCGATCGAGGCCGTAGGCTTTGATGTCTCCCACCACGCCCACGATTTCGCGCCACGTTTCCGGGCCGTTGGTGATGTTAATCTGTTTCCCGAGCGGATCCTCATTGGGAAAATATTGATCGGCGAGCGACTTGCTGATGATTGCCACGCGCGCGGCGCCTTCCCGGTCCTGCTCGTTGAAGGTGCGTCCGCGCAACAGCGGAATGCCCATCGCCTTGAAATAATCCGGCGTGACCGAGAAGTAGTTCGAGCTCGGTGTGTCGCTGGGCGCGACCGGGGGCCGTCCGTTGATGGTGAAGCCGAGGACGTAGTCGCTACCCGAAAAGGGCAGCACCTGGGTCGCTCCGACCGCTTTCACCCCGGGCAGCGCCTCGAAGCGCTTCCGGACCGCATCGATGAAAGCGAATTGCTTGGCGCCATCCGGGTATTTTTCGGTGGGGATCGAGAAGTTTACCATCACGGCGTCCTCCGCGTTGAAGCCCGGGTTCACCGACTGCAGACGGGTAAAGCTGCGAATGAGCAACCCGGCCCCGACCAGCAGAATCAAGGCGAGGGCGATCTCGGTGACGACCAGCGAGTGGCGGGCAAAGTGCCGGCTGCTGTCGCTGCCGCCGCGTCCGCCTTCCTTGAGCGCACCCACGAGATTCAAGCGGGCACTTTGCAGGGCGGGCACGAGGCCAAAACCGAAGCCCGTCAAAACGATGAGAAGCGTGGTGAAAACCAGGGCCCCGCCATCCAGTCCAATCTCCTTGGCGCGAGGCAGGTCGCTCGGCGCCAGCGCGAGCAGGGCGCTGAGTCCGAAGCGGGCGGCGAGGATTCCAAGCAGGCCACCGCAGAAGGCGAGCAGCAAACTTTCCGTCAGAAGCTGGCGGACGACTTGCCAGCGTTGGGCACCGAGGGCGGAGCGAATGGAAATTTCACGGTGGCGCGAAGTGGCGCGGGCGAGGAGGAGGTTTGCCACATTCGCACACGCGATGAGAAGCAGAGCGCCGACTGCGCCAAGGAGGCAGAAGAGGATCGTGCGCAAGTCGCGGGTCAAATACTCGAGCTGCGGGATCACTTTTACGCCCCAGCCTTTGTTCGTGTCGGGATATTGCGTGGCCAGCCGCTCCGCGATCAACGCCATCTGGCTCTGCGCCTGGGCCGGCGTCACGCCCGGTTTCAGTCTTCCTCCGGCCGCGACGTAGTGGCCGCCGCGGCTTTGCCAGTCCTCGTCGGTGAAGGCCATGGGCGTGTAAATCTCCGCCCGCGAGTTGCGATTGAAGTTCTCGGGCATGACGCCGACGACGGCGTACGATTCGCCGTTGAGTCGGAGCGCCTCGCCCAGCACGCTGGCCCGGCCGCCGAATTGCCGCTGCCAGTAGCCGTGGGTCAGGATGACGACCTTGTCCTTCCCGGGCGCATCTTCCTCGGTGGAGAAGAACCGGCCGAGGAGCGGCTTGACCGCCAGAGCTTCGAAGTAACTGGTCGTCACGCGCGCGGCGATCAGCCGGACCGGATCGCCATCGCCGGTGAGGTTGTAGCTGGCGTTTCTGATCGCGTAGAGTTGCGCGAAGGCATCCGCCTGCTGCTGCCAGTCGCGGTAGTTGGCCGGGGCGATCGAGAATTCCGGGAACTGGGGGAGATTGGTTTCCCGGAGCACCATCAAACGCTGCGAATCCGGGTAATCGATCGGGCGCAGGAGCACCGCATTGACCACGGAGAAAATGGCCGTGCAGGCGCCGATCCCGAGCGCGAGCGTCAAGACGGCGACCGCCGTGAAGCCGGGCTGTTTGTAGAGTTGGCGAAGGGCAAAGCGGAGATCGGAAAACATGGCGGGAGCGCGGGTTCGGGGGCCGGATGCATCCGGCGGCGAATGGGCTCGCCACGCGGTCTCGACCGGAAACGCTCGACAGTTGCATTGTGCGTGCCAACTCACGCGTTTCACCGACTGCAACCGGCGCAGTCTCTGGGCATTTTCCCCTGGGCCTTGAGCCGGAGGCTCGCGACGTACCGCGACTGGGATTACTTCGTAGTGCGAATGGGACGAAGGGCTTCCACGAAAGCGGGAGCGTCCCTTCTCAGTTCTGCCCGAATTTGGGCGGCGCTGACGAACGCGAGAGTTCCTTGGCCCAGCGCTTCGCTTCCTTTGCTCCCAGGCAAAGTTGCATGGGCATGCCGCTGACGACCATCGAAAGCCAGTCTCCCTCGACCCGGATGTTCTCATACCCGGATTTGCGGTCCATGCTGATGATGTCACCGAGGCGCACCCAATAGTCATCCATCTGCGCGGTTACTTCCATCGCCGCGCCTGCGACGATGACTTTAATTTTCTTGGGGGAAGCCATGCGCACGGATCGCAGGGAAGTCGACGGGCTTCAAGCGTGCAGGACCACGAGAATGCGCCAATCCGCCTTTTCCTTCGGGCCGCAACCGCAACGCTGCCTCCCGCTCTGGCGGAAATGCTCACCGCATGGTGTTCGTGCGCTGGATCAGGTTGTTGTACTTCTCGATGGTTTCGCCCACGCGTTTGGCATACTCGCGCTTGTCCGGCTTCCCTTCGAGAGCGCGCCGAAGGAACTTGCTCGCGGCGTAGAAATCTTTCACGGCGCTCTCCGCAAGACTCGCCAGCAACACTTTTTTCACTTCTTCGGGGTGTTGGGTGGAGAAGGTATCGAAGCCTTCGTAGGCCGACTCGATCTCGGCGTACCGCAGTTTGTAAACGGCCGCATCGAGCATCGGCGCATTCGCACTCTCCGGCAGCAAATTGACCACGCTTTTCGCCGCGAGCAGGAAATTGCGGAGGTGCCACTCGTAGTTTTTCCCGGACGTCTTTTCGATTTGGTTGAGCTGGCGGCGGTCGACGCGCGCCTTCACCGGCTCCATGGCTTGTCGCAGTTCGGCTTCCGCGGCGAAGGCGGCCTGGAAGAGCGGCAGCATTTGTGTATGCAATTCCTGCCCGCGTTTGGCGCCATCGTCCTTGAAGTCCTCCTGCCGGTAGTAATCGGACGCTTTCTTTACGAGCGGTTCAAGCTCCGTCACAGCCGCGGCCAGCTTTTGCACGGCGGCATCCGCTTGCGGGATCGGCGGCGGCATTCCCGGGCCCCTCTTCGCCGCCTCCGCAATGGTGGCGGTATCTGAGCTGTTCAGGGTGTAGAGCCCGTAGGTGATGGAAGACTCCTTTCCGGTTGGTCCTTTCTTGAGATCGACCCAGGAACGATAGCGCTCGTAGGAAGATTTGACCCGGCTTAGGCCATTGATGGCCTTGATATAGAGGTTTGTTTTCAGCGACAGCTCGTTGAATTCCGGCTCGGTCAGGTCGCCACCTACAACCGGGGGGAGTTGCTGTGCAGCGAGAGTGACCGCGCTAAAGATTGCGCAGAAGGTCGCGGCGACGCGGAAGCGGAGAGAAGTCATTGCGCGAATGTTCACACTGCTGCGAAATCGGTCACGCCCAAAGTTTTTCAGGCGTCATCGGGAGCAGGTCGGTGCGGACGTTCCTTTCGCCGCCCCGGATAACCCGCCTTCGCAGCGACTTTCTGCGCAGGTGAATGCGGACTAAACAGGAATCGCGCTGGAAGCCGCGCTAAGGTGCCGGCGTTCGCCCGTGTGGCCTGCCCGCAACGCCCTCTCCTTTGCGCTGAATGATTGAGTCTCTGATCAATTTCATCGAAGGCCTCGGGAACTGGGGCTACCTGATCGTTTTCCTCATCATCGCCCTGGAATGCCAGCCGATGCTCGGCCTCTTCATGCCGGGGGAAAGCATCGTCCTGGCGAGCGGTTTCCTGGCCTCGCGCGGCTCGCTCGATCTCCAGGCCGTCATCTTCGTGATTTCCTGTGCCGCGATCATCGGCGACACCGTGGGTTACGAACTCGGTCGGAAGCTGGGCCGCGGCTGGCTGGAACGCCACGGACCGCGCGTCGGACTGCGCGAGGCCCAGCTTCTGCGCTGCGACTCCTTCATTTCGCGCCACGGGAGCAAGGCCGCCTTCGCGGCGCATTTCATGCACCTGTTCCGTTCGTTGGTGCCATTCATCGCCGGTTCGTCGCGCATGCGCTACGGCTCGTTCGTCGCGTACAACGGACTCGGTTGCGTCGCCTGGGCGGGGATCAATGCCCTGCTGGGCTATTTTCTCGGCGCGAGTTGGGCCCTGGCCGAGAAATGGATCGGACGCGGCTCAGTCGTTATCGGGATTATCGCGGCGGTGGGCGTGCTCCTGGTCCTGGCCTGGCGCTGGCTTTCGAAGCACGAAACCATCATCCGACGGCGCTGTCAGGCCGTCGTCGACCATCGCTGGATGGTTCGCTTTCGCGCCCGCTTCGGGCCGCAATTGCGCTTCCTGCATCGCCGGATCTCGCCGGAAGGTTTCCTCGGTCTGCACCTGACCTTGGGGACGCTGATCCTTTTAGCTGCGTGCTGGCTCTTTGCCACCCTGCTGGGCGATGGGCCGCTGGCGGACCGCGTCGACCTGCTCGACCAGCGCGTCGAACGATTCTTCCAGGCAAACACCGCGCCCTGGCTGACCCGGGGAATGCTCGCCCTGAGCATGATCGCTGCCGGTCCCTTTGTCGTCACGGCGATGGGGGTTTTTGCGGTCGCCTTAGCCTGGCGGCACGACTGGTACCGCCTCTTGAGCCTTGGGCTCGTTGGGCCCGGCGGAGCGCTCGTCAACATCCTCGTGCACGAGTTGATTCAGCGTCGGAATGAGCACGCCATCGCGACCCTCGACAACCTCAGCTTTCCCAGCGGGCACACCCTGAATGCGACGCTGTTTTTTGGACTTCTGGCCGCTTTTGCGGTGGCTTCGTCGCGCGGCTGGGCGTTGAAAACGTGCGCGTTCATGGGCGCGCTTTTTGTTATTCTGTTGGTGGCTTTGAGCCGGCTCGCGCTGGGTCTCCACGATCTCAGCGACGTGCTCGGCGGCATCGCGCTGGGGGCCGCCTGGCTGGCAGTTTGCCTGACTGCCGTCGAGACGCTGCGGCGCTGGCGCGGACGCATTCCGCCCGGCGGAGCAGGGTCTGGCGTTTCCGCGTTTCATCGCTCCACGAATCCCGTGCCGCCACCGGCAGCCGAAAATTCGCGAACCCAAGCAACGAAAACTGATTGACGAGGTAGGCAGTCGCGCTGCTAAACTTGGCCGGTGAACTTGATCAGCGCGCACTTTCCTTTTCGATTCGAAGACCGCCTCGAACGAGGCCAGACGGAACCCGGCAGCCCGCGGCGGAATGGGAAAAGCGGCTCGGAGGGCTCCGCGCAATGAGTTCCAGCCCGACTCTTTATAACGCGGTGCTCGTGCCTGCCTTGCAGGCCATCCAGCACAAATACGGCTACCTGCAGCGGGAGGCCCTCGTCCAGTTTTCGCGCGAGTCCGGGATTCCGCTGCATCGTCTGCAAGGGGTCGCGAGCTTCTTTCCCCATTTTGAACTCACCCCGCCAAAGAAGTTTGTCATGCACGTCTGCCGGGACATGGCGTGCCACATGGCCGGTTCGGCGGAGACGATCAAAGAGCTGCACACGCTCGAAGGCGAGGACTTCGCCGTGCATGGCGTCTCCTGCCTGGGGCGCTGCGATCGGCCGGCGGCCGCCTGCATGTCCGTCCAGGGCTCCCCGCACGAGAATTACTATTTGGGGCGTTCCGCCGAACAGCTCAAGGCCATCGTCAAGGCGGCCCAGGCCGGGTCGCCCCCCAAGCCGGATCTCGATGCCGATCTGCCCTACACGCGGACGACTTGGCGGATCGATCCGTATGCGACCATCACCCCGGATTATGCCGGGGTAAGGAAGACGATCGCGGCGCGCGATGCCTCAATCAAGGCGGCAGAGGAAGCGCTCCGGGCGAAGGGTTGGGACGAAATGCGGATCGAGCAGTTCCGGCGCGGCGCCGTCGCGCAGATGCGCGTGGATTTTGTGCCCGGTCCGGGCGTCGCCGAAGCAGTGCTCTGCTGGCAAACAGATTCAGATTGGGCCAAGGGACCGACGCTGGGCGGCTGGTCGGAAGCCTTGCTCAAGGAATTACAGGATGCGGACCTGCGCGGCTTGGGCGGCGCGGGAATTCCGGCCATCCAGAAATGGCGCGATGTGCGCGATGCTGTGCGGACGGCCCGCAAGCGTGCGCTCGACGATCGCGCCTTCATCGTGGTCAACGCCGACGAAAGCGAGCCCGCCACCTTCAAGGATCGCGAACTCCTCTTGCGCTCGCCGCACCTGATTATCGAGGGAGTGATGCTCGCCGGGCTGCTCACGGAAGCGACGCAGGGGTTCATTTACATCCGTCACGAATACACCGAACAGATCGAGGCTTGCCGAGAAGAAATCCGGCGGATCGAGCAGCTCGGCATCTGCGGCGTAAATGCGTCCCTGCTCGGGCGGACCCTACACGTGTCGGTGTTTGCGAGTCCCGGCGGTTACATTTGCGGAGAACAAAGCGCGCTGATCGAGGCGATGTCGGACCGGCGGGGCGAGCCGCGCAACATGCCGCCGAAGCTGGAAACGAACGGGCTCGACGACCTGCCGACCCTGGTCAGCAACGTCGAAACCTACGGATGGGCGCCGTACATCATCGTGAAGGGCGGCAAGAACTGTGCGGCGTTGGGCGTGAATACCTGGAAATGCGCCCGGTTTTTCTCGATCTCCGGCGATATCAAACGTCCCGGCGTTTACGAAGTGCCCATGGGCATGACGCTGCGCGAGCTCATCCACGGGGAAAACTATTGCCAGGGCATTGCCGGCGATCGCAAGTTCAAGGCCTTCGCCCCCTCCGGGCCCTCGGGCGGTTTTCTCCCCGCGAAGTTGACCGGCAGCGCGCTGCCGCGCAAACACAACGAGAACAAGACGTGGCTCGCGCTGGCGGAGCGGCATGGATTCGACCCCGCCGCCAAGGAGCTGGATCTCCTCGATCTGGAGTTGGAGCTGAACGTCTTTCGCGGCGTCAGTCCCACCCAGGCGCTGGGGGCGGGCCTGGTCGTGTACGACGAACGCCGTGACATGGTGGCCGAGGCCCTCAACTCGATGCAATTCTACCGCAACGAATCGTGCGGCAAATGCGTCCCGTGCCGGCTCGGTTCGCAGAAGTTCGTTTCGCTCACCACCCATTTGATCAACCGCCAGATCAGCGCAGAACGCTGGAACAATGAACTGGTGCCAATGGTCAAAGATCTCAGCAAGGCCATCGAAATGGCCTCCATCTGCGGCCTCGGTCGCTCCGTGCCGGTGCCGCTCCGCACGGTCATCAGCTTTTTCGAAAGCGACGTCCTAAAATATCTGTCCGGTCAACCAGGAACGCCCGCCTAAGGCGGCACAGGAGACTTAGCCATGCCCGTAAGCTTTGAACCCGCAGCCGGTCTGTTCGTCCGCGACGACGACGAGGATTTGTTCAGCCGCGACATCAGCGGACAGCTTGTCCGGCTCGATGCCCCGACCGAAAACGACTACACCAAGAGCATTACGGTGCAGATCGATGGCCTGTCGATCACGGTGCCGATGGCCGAGCCGCTCAAGGATGCGAACGGCAACATCGTGCTCGACGTCGAGGGTCGCACGACGCCGCGCTACTCGACGATCTACGACGCGGCTGTAAAGCTTCACGTCAAGCAGCCGGGTGACGAGGTCAAGATCCCCATTCCGATCCTTTGCCATCAGCAGCATATGACGCCGGTGGCCGTCTGCCGGCTCTGCGTGGTGCAGATCTACGGACAAAAGCGCGGCGCCCGTGCCGCCGAGCGAAAGCTCCTGCCCGCCTGCCAGCATCCGGTGAAGGAGGGCATGGAAGTCTTCACGATGTACGATCCCGGCGCCGATGGCGAACGGGTGCGGCAATCAGTGAAGGCGGTCACGGAATTGCTCGCGGCCGATTGTTTGAAGCCTGCCCCCGCGCCCGCCCCGGCCGCGGAACTGGCTCCCTTCAATGAGCTCGGCCTGATGGTGGAGCGTTGCAAGGCGGATGCCGCGCGCTTCCAACTTGATGTCTTCTCCGATCCGCCTCCCACGCCGCCGCCCCGCGTCGGCCGCGGAGCCCTGGACGCTTCCTCGGCGGTTTTTCTCGTCGATCACACCGCCTGCATCGTGTGCGAGCGCTGCATCCGCGCCTGCGGGGAGGTGAAGCAAAACCGCGTCATCGGCCGCACCGGCAAGGGCGCGAATGCGGGCATCTGTTTCGATCTGAATGACCGGATGGGTGACTCGAGCTGCGTGCGGTGCGGCGAGTGCATGGTCTCGTGCCCGACCAGCGCCATCACTTTCAAGCCGGTGGCGCAGGTCAAAATGCCACCGGAAGGCGATGCCAAGGTCATTCCCGCGGCGGAGTTGATCCGCGATCCTCTTTTCGCCGGCGTGCCGCCGAAGTTCCTCCTCTGGCAACAGGGGCTTGTGGTGCGGCGCCGCGTGAAAAAGGGCGAAGTGCTGTGCCGCCATGGCGAGCCCGGCAACACCGCCTTCATCATCAAGAGCGGCAAGCTCGAGGTGGTGGTCTATCCGCCCGCCACCCAGCGCAAGACTGGCCTCTCGGCGCTTTTCGGCAGCGCCGATAAGCCCGCTCTCCGCTTTGAGCGCACTGCGGAGGATTTCATCGTCGGGGAAATGGCGTGCCTGAGCGGCTTGCCGCGATCTGCCGACGTCATCGCTTCGGAAGCCGGCGAGATTCTCGAGTTGCGCCGCAACGTGCTCGACCGCCTGATGCGTCTGCCCAGTCAGCGCGCGCGCTTCGAATCCCTTTACCGTGAGCGTGCGCTCGATCTCGTCCTGCAAGGTGCCGATTTGTTCAAGGAACTCGCCGGCGACGAATTCCAGCGCGTGGTTGAGTACCTCCGCCCGCGCTTGAGCTTCCTCCGCGTCAGCCGGGGCCAGACGCTCTTCAAGCAGGGCGATCCCGCGCGCGACATGTACCTCGTGCGACTCGGCAACGTCCAGGTCGCCGTACAACGGTACGGCAATGCTCCGATGATCGTCTCCCGGGCGCCCGGGTCGATCGTGGGCGAGATCGGTCTGCTTGCCATCCGTCCGCAGGATGTCGGCAAGACGGCTGACCAAATCGACAAGGAATTTGCGTCGGCCTTCGAGCGCGCCGGCTCGGACCTGACGAATGCCATTCCCGCCGGTTTCCGCTCCGCCACCTGCGCGGCGCTGGATCACCTCGAGCTGGCGCGCATCAATCGCGCGGACTTCCTGGAAATGGTGCGCCAGTTCCCGAATCTTCGGCACCGGCTGATCGAGCAATCGCTCGGCGCGTTGCGCAGCGCGGACAAGCCCACTCCATTCCTCCAGGAATACATCAAGCAGGGGCTGTATGAGGGCCGGGCTCTGCTCGTCATCGACATGAACAAGTGCACGCGTTGCGACGCCTGCACGAACGGCTGCATCGAGCAGCACGGCGAAGACTCCCATGGGTTCCCGCTTCCGCGCATGCTGCGGGATGGCTTGCGTTTCGAGAATTTTCTCATCGGCACCGCCTGCCGCTCCTGCGCGGATCCGTATTGCATGGTCGGCTGCCCGGTGGACGCGATCCATCGCGGCCGTCATCTCCAGATCGTCATCGAAGATCACTGCATCGGCTGCGGTCTCTGTGCCGCGAATTGCCCCTACGGAAACATCTCGATGGCGCCGAATTTGCGGCGCAAGCTGGAGGTGCCCGACCCCGGCCGTCCCGGCAAGACCATCAAAGTGGCGCAACCCAAGGCGTCCACGTGCGATCTTTGCGACGCGGAAGGAAATCGCGCCACTCCGTTGCCGCGCTGCGTCTACTCCTGCCCGCATGATGCCGCCAAGCGCATGAGCGGCGAGGAACTCCTGCGCATCGCGATGGCTTCGAACCAGTCGAAGCTCTGAGTGGCGCGGCTACGGAGTCGTCACGCGAATCCGCCGAATCGATCGTCCGCACTCCCCGTCGGGACGGTGTCCCGCGCCGTGACGGGAAGTTCGGGTACGTGTTGTAGTCGCAGGCGTCGAACCAACCGCCGAGCAGATTCTTTGCGCTGGCGGGATTGCGTTGGTCGATCACGGACCGAAATTGCGGATCCTGACCGGCACCAAGATGGCTCGCGCCATCGACGCATTTAGAATCTGTGAATGGTGGTTGTTTGGCGGCGCCCCGGCGCGGATGGAAGAGGCTCGGCAAGCAACGAAACAAAAGGAAGTTTCCGGCGCATGACACCGTTTGCGGCAAGATGCGTGCTAGCTGAGCGCGGTCTTCCCAGCTATCCGTTGCCTCCGTTCGCGACTCCGATGCCGCCGCCGTTGCGCTTCTCTCACTACCGCGTCCTGCAACAAGACGACGGTTCGCCCTGGCTCTTGGGAATTGGCGCGATGGGAGTGACTTACAAGGCCTTTGACGAGCGGCTCCAGCTCGTCGTGGCGCTGAAGGTGATCGCGCCGGGAAAGCTGCATGACACCACCGTGCAGGCGCTTTTTCTGCGCGAGGCGCGCGCGGCGGCGCGGGTCCGGCATTCCAACGTGGCCAGCGTTCTCGCCCTCGATGATACGCCCGGACAACTGTTTTACGCGATGGAGTTTGTGCCGGGTCTCACCCTGCAGGCCCTGCTTCAGAAACGGAAGCGTCTGCCGCCTGCCCTGGCACTCGGGATTGCGCTCCAGACGGCGCGGGGGCTCGAGGCGATCCACCGCCAGGGACTTATTCATCGGGACCTCAAGCCCGCGAATCTGATGCTCATGCGCCTGCCGGACGTCGCCGCGCCGGGTGGGGCGACCTGGGAGGTAAAGGTGATCGATTTCGGCCTGGCCCGAGCTTTGGCGAGCGCCGAAAAGGACGAGACCCAGGTGGCGCAAACCCAGGGTTTCCGCGGCACGGCGCTCTATGCCAGCCCCGAGCAATGCCTCGAGCGTGGCGACCTCGACGGTCGCGCGGATCTGTATTCGCTCGGCTGCATCCTCTGCGAAATGTTGCTTGGGCGTCCGCCCTTTTCCGCGGCCTCGCTTCACGAGGTGATGGCGATGCACATCTCCAATCCCGTTCCCATCGAGGTCCTCGACCTGGTCACGGAACCGCTTCGTCCGGTGCTGGAGAAGCTGCTGGCCAAGCTGCCTTCCGACCGCCCCATCTCGGCCGCCGCGCTGGCCCGCACGCTGGAACAGATTCTCCCCGGCCTCGAGCCGGTTTCCGCGGCCGCGGCGGAGATGCCGGATTTGGACGAACCGGCGCCTCTGCGCGGGCCCGGCGTCGGCGCTATCCATCATCCGCCGCGATTCGGGGCCGTAGGTGAAGACCACGCCTCAACTCTCGTCGAGGGCGTTGAGCCGCCGCCCGCACGTCTCCGCGCGCGCAGCACGCAGTCGCAGACCAAATCCATTGCGGTGCTTGCCCTCGCAAACCTCAGTTCGGATCGCGAACACGAATACTTCTCGGATGGCATCAGCGACGAGTTGCTCAATGCGCTCTCCAAGATCCCGGGGTTTCGGGTCGCGGCGCGGACCTCCGCCTTTTACTTTAAGGGCCGCACGCTCCCACTGGCTGAGATCGCCCAGCAGCTCGCGGTCGACTATCTCGTGGACGGCAGCGTGCGCCGCGCCGGCGATCGCGTGCGCATTTCCGTGCAGCTCGTCGCCGCCTCGGATGGGTTTCCCATCTGGTCGGATACCTTCGAGCGGGAGCTGCGCGACGTCTTTGCGGTGCAGGATGAAATCGCCGGGATCGTCGCGAAGAATCTGCAGCTCAAGCTGGACACCACCGCCGGGGAGGCGCGCTCCGTGGATCCGGAGGCCTTCCGTTTTTACCTCGAGGGACGGCAGGCGATCGAGCCGCGCTCGCCGGAGGCCGTGGAACGAGGCGAGCGGCTCTTCCGGCGTGCGCTCGAGATCGAGCCGGCTTTTCCGCGGGCCATGGGGGCGCTGGCGAACGCCATGGTGCTGCGGGCGGATTTCGGATTTCTCCAGAACGGATCGTGGGAGACGCAGAACGCCTTGCGCTGGCAAGCCGAGCAATTGGCCGATGCAGCGATCGCGCTCGACCCCGCCGAAGCGGAGGCCATTGTGAGCCGCGGCGTGGCGGCTTGGTCGCGCGGCAACATGCCCGAGGCGATCCGGCAGGTGCGCGCCGCCCTCGCGCTCAACCCGAGCAACGCTCCCGCGCACCATATCCTCGCGCGCGCTCTCGGCGCCAATGGCGAGCTGGACGAGGCGATTCAGCACATCCGGCAGGCCCTCACGCTCGATCCACTCTCGCCCCGGATCGCCGACAACTACGCGCTCGCCCTCAACTTCGCGGGCCGGTCCGCCGAGGCTCTGGCCCTCGCGGATCTCGGCCTCGTGCGCCTCCCCGCGGACCAACAGCTTCCGGCCTGGCGCGCCTGGGCGCTGTCGGATCTGGGCCGGGAGGCTGAAGCGGTGGAAGCGGCGCGGGAACTCGTGGGTCGCGGGGGCACGTGGGTTTTCTACATCGCCTGCGGCATTCTCCAGCGCGCGGGATTCCAGGCCGAGGCGGAGGAAGCCGCGGCGTATGCGCAAGCCGGGCCGGTGATGTCGCACGTCTTCTGCCAGGCTGCGCTGGGGCGGCCGGAAACGGTGGTGAACCTTGTCCCCCGGAATTTGGGCGCCATGTTTTTCGAGGAACTGCTTTATCCGGCCATGTGGGATTCCGTCCGCGACAGCGCTGCCTTCAGGCAACTGCTGGCCGATTTGAATCTCACCGAAGCGAACGCCCGCGCTCAAGCCTGGCGCGCGCGGAAGGAGTTGGCCCTCGCACAGGAAACCCGAGCCCGCGGCCTTAGTTAACGAGCACGCCGGCCATTGCGGCGTTCAACAACGTGGCCACAAAGCCCACGAACAGCGCGCGCAGCCCGAGCCGCGCGAGATCGCCGCGACGGGCGGGAGCGATGGCGCCGATCCCGCCGAGTTGGATGCCCACGGAAGCGAAGTTCGCAAAGCCGGTGAGCGCGAATGCGGTCAGCAAATACGACCGGTCCGACATAAATCCCGGCGTCGCCTTCCAGCCCTTCATGACCAGGTAGGCGTAGTGCTCGTTGATCGCCAGCTTCGCGCCGAGGAGGCTTCCCACCTTGGAAACATCGGCCTGCTCCACGCCCATGAGAAACGCCGCGGGGGAGAAGATCCAGCCCAGCAGTTTGGAGAGCGAGAAGCCCGGCACAACGAGACCGATCAAGGCGTCGAACATGGCGACAAAGGCAATGAAGACGATCAGCATGGCCGCCACGTTCAAGGCGAGGCGGAGACCATCGGACGCTCCGCCCGTCGCGGCATCGATGCCATTCACGTAGGGCGACTTGATCCGCTCCGTTTGCACCGTGCCGGAGGTTTCCGGGACGGAAATTTCGGGCATATAAAGTTTCGCGAGATAGAGACTGCACGGGCAGGCCATGATGCAGGTCGTGAGCACCGCCACGGGATCGGCTCCATAGTTGATGTAGACGACCATCATGCCGCCGGAGATGTGGGCCATCCCGCTGGCCATCAGGGCGAACAGCTCGGAGTTCGTCATGCGCGGCACATAGGGTTTCACGATGAGCGGCGCCTCCGTCTGGCCCATGAAGACATTGGCGGAGACCGAGAGCGTCTCGGCCCCACTGGTGCCCATGAGGTTCACCATCACCTTGGCCATGAGCTGCACGATTCGCTGCAGGATGCCATAATGGTAGAGGACGGTGAAAAACGAGGAAACGAAGAGGATGGGCGGGAGCGCCTTGAAGGCGAACAGGAAGAGGAACTCGCGGCCGGGATTCAGCGCGATATCCCCGGGCCGGGCAAGATTTCCGAAGACGAACTCGGCGCCTTTGTCCGAGAAGTCGATGAAGCTTACGACCACGACCTTTGCGGCGCTGAACGCGTCGTTCACGAAGGGCACCTTCAGCACGAGCAGCGCCAGGATGACCTGGAGTGCGATTCCCCAGCCAATCGTGCGCCAGCGCACCGCGCGAAGATCGGTGGAAAACATCGCGACCAATCCAAAGAAACAAAAGATCCCAGCCACCGCCTGGCCGCGTGGGCCGATGAATTCCTGAAGCGCGTAGGCGAGTCCGCCCAAACCCAGCACGGCGGCCCCGATACCGAGGCGCCAGCTCAGCGGCGTGTGGCCCAGCGAAATCGGATGCAACGGACCGACGCTCTCGTCGGGTTCAGCGGGGGTGGGGTCGGGGCTTGGCACGATATTCGCGGAAGAATGGCGGACTTACGCTTTTTTGCGAGAATTGCCCCGTTTTTTCCGATCTGGTCACGAGGCGTGGAATGCGGTGCTGCCGACGGGCCGGCGATGGAGGCGGAGCTTGCCGAATCCGGATAATGCTTCCACGGTCGGCCATCGTGGTGCGTTTTGTCTTCCTCGCCTTCGTCGCGCTGCTCAGCGCGTGTTCCTCGGTCCCGCTGCCCAAGTATGAGAAGCCGCTGGCGCGAACGGAATTCCAGACCGTGCGCACCACCGCCTACACGCATACGGAAGCGGACCATATCGCGTATGGAAACCGCACCGCCATCGGTACCACGCTGCGAGCGGCGGGACCGCCGGTCGCTCCGCCGCGTGCCTTGCCGGTCAATGATTACCGTCCGGTCGCTTTCACCCCAACGGCTCCGCCGCAAGTCGGCAGCGCGGCGGCCGATTGGTCGCGCTGGCCGCTCGGCACCGTCTTTCGCCTCACCTCGGGAGGGCAGGTCTATCGCGTCGACGACTACGGCTTCGCGCTTTCTGGACGCAATACGATCGATCTCTACATGCCCACGCGCGCTGCGATGAATGCGTGGGCCACACGGACGGAGACGATTCAGGTCCTGCAGTGGGGCAGCGAATCCGAGAGCCTCCGCGTCCTGGTTCCGCGGGAGAAATTCCGCCACGTGCGCCGCATGGTGCTCGAGCTGCAGGGCAAATGGCGCGCCGCGGCGAAGATGAAATAGCTCAAGGTTACCTCGGCGGCGTTGGGTCGCTTCGAGAGCGACGGAAAAATCCCCGGGAAAGCATCGATACCCATCGGTCCCGTAGACCCATTTTTCCTCTCGGTCCCCTCCTTGGCGCTCTGACGCGCAGATTACTCGCGGTCTCGCGTGTTCCAGTGTATCGGAAGCGCCCGTTTCGTCTCCATGCTTACCATTCGCGACCTCAAAGTCTCCGCCGGCGGCCGCACGCTCTTCGAGCAAGCGTCGCTTCAGGTCAATTATGGCGAGCGCATTGCTTTGGTGGGTCCGAATGGCGCCGGGAAATCGACGCTATTCTCGCTCATCCTCGGCGTCGATGCCCCCGATGCCGGCACCATCCAGCGCGACGAGTGGACCATGGTCGGTTACCTCCCGCAGGAGAGCGAGGACGTCGGGGCCGAGACCGTGCTTGAGGTTGCCACGGGCCGCGCCAGTGAGGTTCCCAAGCTCGAAGCGCGCCTGCACGAACTCGAGAAACTCGGCGATGTGCAATCGGCCGCCTACCTCGAGGCGCATGCCAAGCACGATGCCTTGAGCGATCCGCAGGTGGAAGCAAAGGCCAAGCGCATGCTGCGCGGACTTGGTTATCGCGAGACCGATTTCGAGCGGCCCGCCCGCGAGATGAGCGGCGGCTGGATCATGCGCGCGCACCTCGCACGTCTCCTCGTGATGGAGCCGGATCTCCTCCTGCTCGACGAGCCTACCAATCATCTCGATCTGCTCTCGCTTCTCTGGCTGCAGGAATATCTCAAGACGTACTCTGGCGCGATTCTCATGATCTCGCACGACCGGCAGTTCATGGATGAAGTCGTGGAGAGCGTCTACGAGATCAACGCCTTCCGCCTTCACTCCTGGAAAGGCAACTACTCCGCGTTTCTGCGTCAGCGCGAGGCCGCCTACGAGAACCAGCTCGCCGCCTGGAAGAATCAGCAAAAGGAAATCGCGTCGCTCCGCGAGTTCGTGGATCGCTTCAGCAAGGTCGCCTCGAAGGCCTCGCAGGCCATGAGCAAGCTCAAACAGATCGAGCGGCTGGATCTGATCGAGAAGCCCGCGCCCCCGCGCAAGCCTTTCCGCTTCCAGATTCCCCAGCCTCCGCGGGGCGGGCACAACATCATCAGCCTGGAAGGCGTGCACATGGCCTATGGGGATCACTCCGTTTATGAGGGGCTCGACCTCGTGATCGAGCGCGGCGAACGCACCGTCCTCGTCGGCCCGAATGGCGCCGGTAAATCCACTCTGCTCAAGATCCTCGCCGGCGTGGTGGAATTTCAGCGCGGCGAACGCAAGCTCGGGCACGCGGCCAAGATCGGCTATTTCAGCCAGCACCGTTCGGAGACGCTCGATCCCGCCAAGACCGTCCTCGAGGAAGTGCTCGCGGCCGCTCCCACCATGCGGGAGGAGGAGGCGCGCGGCATCCTGGGCTCGTTCCTGTTTCGGAAGGACGAAATCTACAAGAAGACCGCCATCCTGAGTGGGGGCGAAAAGAGCCGGCTGAACCTGATCAAGTTCCTCGTCGATCCGCCGAATCTGCTCCTGATGGACGAGCCGACGACACATCTCGATATCCAGGCCGTCGAGTCGATCATCCTCGCGCTCGCGAGCTACGAGGGCACGCTCGTCTTTATCTCACACGATGTGCACTTCATCCGTCAGCTCGCCACCAAGGTGCTGCACGTGAATGCCGGGACCGTGAAACCGTATCCGGGCGGCTACGACTATTTCCTCGAGAAAAAAGGCACCGACGAGCGCGCGGCATTGACTGCGGCGTAAGCGGTGCGACTTCGAAATTTATAGGCGATTGGGGATTGGCGATTGGCGATTGCCTCCGGCGCTCCCTTTTCTCATTAACACCGTGCTGCAGCGCGGTGGGCCCATGCAGGCCTTTCCTGGCAACCGTTTCAACGGTTTTTCCCTTGGGGTCGC
>JBBRQH010000083.1:0-19057 GCA_038226705.1 Chthoniobacterales bacterium
CCATCAAGAAAAATGCCCGCGGGTTCCGCCGCCTCGATCACTTCCGTGACCGTATCCTTTTCCACCTCGGCCGCCTCGATCTCCGCACTCCCGCCACCGCCCCAGCCTAAAATCCCAGCTACAAAACTAACCGAATAGCCGCGCGTGAAGCCTGGGAGCGACTGTGTCCTCACGTTTGGCTTCACCTCGCCGAGGCGCAACAGCGACGCGGCCACTCGCGATTTATCAGGCGGGCCGTTGCGCGGCAGTGTCGGGGGAAAATCTCCCCCGAGGAGAACAGGCTCTCCGGCCCTATCTAAAGATGTCCATCCGGTACGATCTCCAGGCTCCCTCCTCTTCCGGCGCCCATTTTCGACTGGGAAACATCCTGGAGAAGAAAAGTGATCGCGCGGGCGCGCGGGCGGAATACGATCAGGCCTTCGCTCTCGATCCGAATAACAAGGAGGCGAAGGCGGCTCGCGCAAAGTTGCAAGGTTGACGGCGGCATTCCCGCCCGCGCGCGCCCACGCGGGACCTCAGCCAACTGGCCCTCGCTTTCGGACCCTACGCCATGGGATCGGACCGCGCGCGCTGACGGCTGGCCGGAACGTTTTCCGGCCATTTCCGCCAGAGCAGCAGCCGAAGCTGTTTGGCGAGGGAGGTCATCTCCGCCGCGCTGCGCTTCCCGCTCATCAACTCCGTCACCAGTGCGAAGGTACCGGTGATCAATTTCAAATCGTCCGAATACGAGGCTTGGCGGGGTCCCGATTCCATTTCCAGAAAGAGAATGAAATCCCGAAAGCGACTTTCCATCTCAGCACATTTCGCCTGCAATTCCCCGATCGGAGTTTGATAAGTTTTGGTCTCGAGAGCCAACGCCACGTCTTCGATGATCGCATTCGCCAGGGCGCGCGTGCGCACATAGCGAATCTCGGCGCCGTCCAGGAAGGCGGTCCGTCTCGGTTCCTCCATTTGCCGGCCTGTCACCACGGCAATTTCGGCGTTTTGCTCCGCGAGGGTTTTCAGGGTCCGCAGCGTCGTGAACAACGAGCGTCTCTCCTGCTCCTGCTCCTTGAGCTGGTTGCGGCCGGCGCAGGAAAAAAGCACCAAAGAGAACAGAGTGACAAAGAGGGCAGACCGCATGGAATCGTTTCGTATTTCGCGAGGAACTCCCGCTCGCGATTAGGGTGTAACAGGGGCGCGGACCTTACTCGGCAACGTTCGATTCGCAAACTTCCTGGCCCTTGTGGCGCCGGAGAATTTTGTGCGAACACACGATGAGGGAATCGGAATCCAGAGAAGTCTCACCCAAAGACACAAAGTCACAAAGGGGGAGGCGCAGCGTTAGTCGTCGGTGCGTCAGGGCTCCGGTATCCGAAACGGGGTTGCCCCGCGTCTGCGCGCGTCTGCGGGACTTTTGGAGTGCGGAAGCTTGCTGCCGCTTTGGCGGGAAGACGACGTCTGCGAGAAGACCACCTCCAAAGCACCGGCTGCCCAGCTTCCCTCGGTTTCGGGTGTTTGCGGATCTCACTCCGCATACGCTTGAGCAGCTGCAAGCGGTCCCATGCCTGCGCGCTTCGCGGGACCGCGCTCCAAAAGTCCCCTAGGGAACAGGACATTCCAAAATTCGGTTACGGGTAGGTGTAACGGGTCGCGCGGGTTTCGAGGCCCTTCGTCGCGACTTCGATCTTCACTCCGGAACTTTCGCCGACGGCCAGGATCTCGGTGTCGACGCTGCTGCCTTGCTCAATGAGTCCTTGGCGGGAGTCGACCGGCATAAGGCCAGACAGCTTCGACTTTACGCGGCCCTTCCGAACCTTCATGCCCTCGGGCAGCGGAACCTTGAGGCTGGTAAGCGTCAGATCTCCCTCAATGCGCAGCGCCTCGCCGCCGGCGGTCGGCACGACTTCCTGAATCCGGCAGCCGCCTTGAATATCCTTCGCGTCGAACTTCGCTTCGAACTCAGTGCCGAGCGCTGCCGCCGCCGCCGCCGAGTTCATCGTCCAGCGCTGGCCGACCTTTTGACGCTGGTCGGTGCCGAAGATGACATCGTCCGAGGTTTCATCGGACGACAGCTTGAAAACCACCCCCAGGGCCTTGCTGACCTTCTCGTCGGCGGGATGTCCATCGATGGAGAATTCGGTTTTTTTGTTCACGTATTCGACCGTCAATTGGGTGCCGTCGGGCACGAGATTCTCGGAGTGGCCGTCGGACTGGAAAGCGAACTTGGAAACGGTGACGAGCACCTTCTTCTCCTTCCCCTTGGGCGAGACGGCCAGGACTTCGACTTCGGCCGTGAGATCGGCCACCAGCGCCTCGCGCTTTTCCGGGAGAACCCGGTCGCCCGCCTTGACGTTCGTGACGCGGTCCTGGGTGCCCTTGGAGCTAATGTGGTAGCGATCGCCGACCTTCAGCGGGCGATCGAACTTGATTGCATAGTCTTCCGCCGCGGCCGCGAACGGGATGAGGAAAAGTGCGCTCAGGAAGGCGCGGACCAACGCAGGGAAGGGAGTCACGGGCGAGAGCCTGCCTCAGACTACACGCGCTGCCACGGCAATTTTCCCAAGGGCGTCTCGAGTGTGGACGGGGGCGCGATTTCGAGTGCGGCAGCCACAGGCGCGAATTCTCATTTCCCGCCAGAGTACTGCTCGTCGCTGACCTTCTCCATCCAGTCGGCGCTCTTCCCATCGAGTTTTTCCACAAGGGCGAGATGGGTCAGCGCAGTGGTGGGTGCGGCGCCGTGCCAATGCTTTTCGCAGGGTGGGAACCAGACGACATCCCCGGGCCGGATCTCCTCGATCGGGCCACCCCAGCGTTGGGCCCGGCCGCAGCCGGCGGTCACGATCAAGGTCTAGCCGAGCGGGTGCGTGTGCCAGGCCGTCCTCGCGCCGGGCTCAAAGGTGACGCTGACCCCGAACACGCGCGCCGGCTTCTGTTCGTCGAAAAGCGGATCGATGCGAACGACGCCGGTAAAATAATCGGCCGGACCTGGGCCGGAGGGCTTCGAACCGTTTCTACTGATTTCCATAAGAGGTTTCTCCTTTGGGATTACGACTACCGCAACCTACCCCCCCCGTCATTGCTCCAGCTTTTCGGGGTAGCGTGCGCCCAGCACCGTGATCCGCGCGGCCGCGGTCGTTCGATCAGGGGTGTTCACGCGAGGGAGGGAGCAGGATTCTCACACAAAGACACAAAGCCACGAAGGGAAACGGATGCGGAAATGCCGGAACAGCAGAGCAATGAGGTTCTCATGCGAAAACGCGAAAACGCGAATTTGGAGTGCGGGAGTCCTCTTCGCTTTGGTGGGGACAAGCTACCTGCGAGAAAACTACCGCCAAGTCATCTTAACCGGCTTCCAACCATTTCTGGAACTCGCGCTTCTCCCGGCTGCTGGCGATTTGGGCGTTGAGAGTGATCCCACGCCTGCGGGACCGCGCCGCAAAAGCTTTCCGCTCCCCCCGGCGAAACACTTTCTCACGCTCCGACGCTCCGGTGCAGTCCTTCCCCCTTTGTGGCTTTGTGTCTTTGTGTGAGACCTTTCGGCCGAGCTTCGAAGCGGAATTCGCAACTTCGAACGCGTCAAACACCCTAATCCACCTAATCCACCTCGCGGAAATGGGCATATATGAGTGAGCATGCGTAACGCCATTGCCACGCGGGAACCCGCGTGGTACGAAACGGCCATCCCATCTCACCAAAACGATGCATGAAACAAAGATCGGACGACATTCTGTCCGAGGAAGTGCGGCTTTCACGATTGCGATCGCTGTTCGCGGGTAGTTCCGAATTCGTTTCCATCATCGATACGCAAGGGCGAATTCGATTTGAGACCGATGCCGTCGGCCCCATTCTCGGTCATCCCACGGGCGCACTGCTTGGCCAGCGGAGCTTCGATTTCATCCATCCGGAAGATCTCGACGCCACCGTGATCAAAATCGCGCGCCTCCTCGCCGAGCCAGGCGCCGGGGATCGTGCCCGCTTTCGCTTTCGACGGGCGGACGGCCTGTATCTCTGGATCGACGTCACGGCGCGCAACCTGATCGAAGATTCCCTCGTCAAGGGAGTGTTGATGCGCTCGCGCGACGTGACGGCGGAAGTGGACGAGGAAACCCGCTACGGCCGGCTCTTCGATGCGAACCCGGTACCTACCGTGGTCTACGACCCGGCGACCGGCGCGGTGCTCGGCGCGAACGACGCCGCGGTGCAGCAGTACGGCCATTCGCGCGAAGAATTCCTGGAGCTGAAGACCGCCGACCTCGGGTCCTTCGCGGCGCTCGATGCCGTCGACTCGCCGATCGCGGCCCCCACCGAGCCCGTGCGCCATCGGCGCCGGAGCGGGGAGGTTTTTGAAGTCGAAGGCGTGACTTCGCCGATTCGCTTCGAGGGCAACGCGGCGCGCATCGCCTGCATTCGCGACATCTCGGAACGCCGCCGGGCGGAGCGCGAAATCATGCAGCGCGACCGCTACCTGCTCGCCCGCGTGGACATCCAGCGCGAGTTGATCGCCGCGCCGGCGGTTTCCTCCGCGCTCCCGAAGGTGATGGAATTGCTCGGGCACGCGGCCGACGCTTCGCGCGTCCTGTATTTCGATTATCCGCCCGCGCGTCCAGACGACAATCGCTGGGGCTCGCTTTGGAACCAATGGTGCGCGCCCGGTGTCGCCCCGACGCGTCCGCCAGAGGATCGCACCGGAGTCGGCGAGCTGAACGAACGATTTACGCGCGAGTGGCTGCCGCTCCTCGCAGGCGGCGCTACCATCACGGCCACGCCGGGGGAATTGTCGCGTGCGGAAGCGGAATTGCTGAAGCGGCTGGAGGTGCGGCTCATCGTCTTCGCGCCGGTGCGCGCGGAGGGCGAGCTCTGCGGGATGATCTGCTTCCACGATTGTGGCACACGCGAGGAATGGAGCGAGCCGGAGCGCTCGCATCTGCAATCGGTGGCTTCGCTGATCGGACTCGCCCTCGCGCATGAGCATTCGTCGCGGGCGCTGGCCAGCGACAACGAGCAGCTCGACGTGCTCCTGGCCTCGCTCGCGGAAGGGGTGATCGCGACCGATTCCACCGGGCGCATCACGCTGGTAAACGCGCACGCGGAACGCCTGCTGGGCTGTGAAGGCGCCGCGCTGCTGGGGCGTCAGTTGACGGAATTTTTCGTGGTCGAGGCGCCGTCGAATTCCAATGGGGCGGCGGCGCACGCGCCGGATTTCGACGCGGTCGCGCACGTGCTGGCGACGGGTGAAACTCTCGAGGGCACGCGCCACGGCAAACTCGTGCGGACGGACGGGCGGCGCATCCCGATAGCCGGCCAGACGTCGCCTGTACGCGATGCCACCGGCTCCATTACCGGCGTGGTGCGCGTGTTTCGCGATGCCTCGAGCGACGAACGTGCCGCGGCGGAGTTGCTCAAGGCCAGCAAACTGGAAAGCGTGGGATTACTGGCGGGCGGAATCGCGCATGACTTCAACAACATCCTGACCGCGATCACCGGCAATCTTTCGCTGCTGGCCGAGCGCACGCAATCCGATCCAATTTCCGCGCGCACGCTGGTCGAGACGATGGAGGCGACGTGGCGCGCCCGCGATCTCACGACGCAGTTGCTGACCTTTTCGAAGGGTGGTGCGCCGATCAAGAAAGTCACGCGAGTGCAACATCTCGTGGGCGACGCGGTCGTCTTCGCCCTGCGCGGATCGCGCGTGTCCTCGACGCTGCATCTGCCCGAAGATCTGCCGCTCGTTGAGGTGGACCCAGGGCAGATCGGGCAGATCATCCACAACATTGCGCTCAATGCGGTGCAGGCGATGCCGGAGGGAGGGCATCTCACCGTTTCGGCCGAAGCCATGCGCGACGGTGACGGTGGGAAACTGGCGATCGTGCTGCGCGACGACGGCCCCGGCATTACGCCTGAAAACATTTCGAAGATCTTCGATCCGTTTTTCACCACCAAGACGCAGGGCACGGGGCTCGGTCTTTCAGCCAGCTTCTCCATCGCGCGCGCCCATGGCGGCACGATCGTCTGCGAGTCCCAGCCGGGACATGGCGCCACTTTTCGCGTGGAACTTCCGGTCTGCGTCGGCACCGACCCCGGTCCGCCGCTGCCGCCACCTCCCGCAACACCGCTCGAGGGTCACCGCGGCGGGCGGGTTCTGCTCATGGACGACGAGGAGCCCATCCGCCTGGTCGGCACGCGCATGCTCGTCCGGCTCGGCTACGAGGTCACTTCGGTCTCCGAGGGCGAATCCGCCGTGGCGGCCTTCCGGCAGGCGCGCGACGAGGGGAAACCCTTCGTCACGGCGATTCTCGATCTCACGGTGCCCGGGGCGATGGGCGGGGAGGCAGCGATGCGCGAAATCGCGCGCCTCGACCCGCAATTTGGCGCCATCGTCTCCAGCGGCTACTCCAGCGAACCGGCCCTGGCCAATCCGCGCCGGTCCGGCTTCGTCGCGGCCTTGAAAAAACCGTATCGCCTGGAGGAACTCGCCGAAGTGTTGCTGCAAACTCTGTGCACCGCGTCTTGCGAGCCTCCGCAGGGTCCGTAATTTCGCCGCATGAAATATCGCACCTATCCGAACACGGATCTCACCGTCAGCACCGTGGGCTTTGGCCTTTGGACCGTCTCAACCGGTTGGTGGGGCACGTATACAGACGGTGAGGCGATCGCGCTGATGCAGCAGGCGTTCGATCTGGGAATCACTCTCTTCGATGCCGCCGACACCTACGGAAACGGCAAAAGCGAGGAACTGATCGCGCAGGCTTTTCCGAATCGGCGCGATGAAATCACGATCGCGACAAAGATCGGGTACGATGTGGCGCGGCATGGGAATGACGAACGCCGCGGCCAGACCGCGATCCCGCACGATTTCTCGCCGGCCAATCTCACGTATGCGACCGACGCCGCCTTGAAGCGGCTAAAGACCGATCGCATCGACCTCATGCAGCTCCACAACATCGGGATGGAGCAGATCTACGATGACTCCATCTGGGAGTGCCTGGAGCGGCTCAAGCGCGAAGGCAAGATCCGGTATTACGGCATCGCGCTCGGGCCGGCGATTGGCTGGCTCTATGAAGGCGTGCGCAGCGTCCAGCGGCGGGAGTTCACGAGCGTGCAGCACATTTACAATCTGCTCGAGCAACATCCCGGCGCGGCGATGCAACAGGCCGCGCGTGAGGCCGGACGCGACACGGGGTTCCTCGTTCGGGTGCCCCATTCGAGCGGCATGCTCGAAGGAAAATACACCGCGGAAACACAATTCGCGGCCGGCGACCACCGGCGGCATCGCCCGCGTTCGTGGCTTATCAACGGCGTCAAGAAAGTCGACAGCCTGCGCTTCCTCGAGCGCGCGGACCGCTCGCTCGGACAGGTGGCACTGCAATGGCTGCTCGCCGACGATCGCGTGATCTCGACGCTGCCGAATATTTACGATGCAGAGCAGGTGCGGGAGTTTGCGGCCGCACCAGATTGCCCGGAACTCGCGAAAGAAGATCTCGCGAAGCTCCAGGAATTGTACCGCGCGAATTTTGGAGCCCCGGTCGACGAGTGTAAGTACAAAGGCACGATGACTGTCGAAGAGGCGGATCGCTTCGAGCCGGTCGCGGCGTAGGTAACCGATAGCCGATGGCCGATGGCTGATGGCCGGTAGTCGGTTGCCGATGGCCGATGGCCGATTCGCTATCGACTCACCGGTAGCCGTCCGCCCAGGCGCCGTTCTGCCCAAAGATAACCCGCGGCGGCCGCAAACGCGGCGAAGAGCAGCCATTTTTCGGGCTGTTTCGGCGCGTCGTTGGGTGATTCGCTGCTCACTTCCCCCGGCTCGGCCTCCAAACGCTCCGTCGCCTCCTTGCGGCGCGCCACCTGGCGCGCCTGCCAGGCGTTTCGTTCGCTGACGAAGAACGCAAATTCGCGCCCTCCCCCCCCCAGTGCGACGCGATGCCAGCCACTTTCCCGCGGCCAAAAAGTGCCGCGCCAGCGGCGGGAATCGTCCGGCTGCTGCGCCAGGGGAAGCACCATGGAGGTATCCCCGGCGCGAATCGTCGCGGGTCCCCGCACTTCGGCGGCTTCGGCAACGCAAATCAGGTCCAAAGGTTGATCCACGAACGCGGGCAGCGTGTCTTCCTGGGCGAACGACCAGGTGACTTTCGTGGCGGGCGCCGGACGCGCCAGCTCCGAGAGCAGATGCGACCAATAGGCCGCAAACGCTGCGGGTTCATTCGCCTGAGGCCAGCGCCAGGTGTCGCGCAGGAGCGTCAGCGCGACCCGCCCGCGTTCCAGCGTCGTGGCGGCCACAAGCACGTGTTCCTGCGCATCGAGTGCTAGCGCGCGCTGATCGGCGGCGAGCTTGATCGCAAACGGTTCCGCCGGGATCGGTGCCTCGATGCGGGTGGTCATTCCACTCCAGCGCGGACGCACCAACCGCTCAATCGCACCCGGTTCCGGGCTCGCGACCGGCTCGAGTTGAAACGTGGCCAACGACGCGGCCGCGGCGGCATCGCCCAAGATCAGCACTCCGAGTCCCTTTTCGATGATCGCAATCCGCAGCGACTCCCTCTCGTCCGCACTCAGTGCCGAAAGCGCGCCGCCATCGGCAATGACGAGATCGAACCCTGCCAGGACCGCGGCATCGAGCTGGGCGAAATCCGCGCGCGCCTCCCCCAGTGCGGCATCGCGCGAACGCTGCCGGCCAATCTGCGTGCGGGCTGCGAGCGTGCCGCCGAGTTCTGCGTACCAGCGCTTAAGCCGCGCGGTGTCGAGACGCGGCGCGCTCTCCAGCACCAGGAGACGGGGAACAGCCGGCGGAACCACGCTGACCCCGATCATCTCATCCGCGACCACGGTGTCGCCGTCTCGCAACCGCAAATGATACATGAAGCGGCCCAGCGCGGCGGCAGGAGGAGACGCCACCGAGAAGCGACCTTCGGCGCTCACCGTCCCAGTGGTCATACCCTCGGCTCCGGCGAGTTCGATCGTCGCAGCAGCAGGCGTTTCCACGACCCGTCCCTGCACCGGCCACGGCTGACCGAGCACCACTTCGGGCGCGGCCCGCACGAACGTGAATCCTGTTGGCTCCTGAACCCACGGAATCCCTTCGATGCGCAAGCCGCGCAACGCTCGCGCCTCAAACGCGTTGAGACCTTGGCCGAAAACGTGCAGCTTGCGCAGTTCCGGATGCCGACGCCGCAGAGCAGCCACATCCGTGATCACTTGGGCAGAAGCGGGACGCGTCTCCGCCTCGGGCAAGGCGAATGCCGCGGTGACGCCATCCGGCAGACGGATGCTTCCGGCGCCACCGGTCCAAAGGGCCGCCTCCAGTAGATGCGCACTCGGTCGCGGCGGCGGCTCGGCCATGAGGGCAAGCGCAGCAGTCGCGAGTAGGACCGCGGCGATGCGCAGGAGGCGTTGGCGGCGATTGGCGCGACGCCATTCGAGCCACACGAAGATCGCGCCCAGAAGGCAGGCCAGGGCGACGATCATGGCTGGCGGCGGCGCAATTCCTCGAAGTAGGCATCGGCCAGTTCGGGCGCGGATTCGATTGTCTGCTGCGGCGCGGGGCGGGTCGACGCAAGGGATTTCCGCAGCGCCTGTTCGAGCGGGAGAAGGTCGCCCCGCAGCGTGGCGTCGCGCGCGCGCCGGAGCGTTTGCAGTCCGGCAAGAGCCGCTTCCGATCCGCCCGCTGCAGCCCGCCCCAGCACCGGCTCCACGCCTTGCAGCGCGACCCGTTCGGCCTCGGAAAACGCTGTGTTTGCGCGGTTCCAATCGACGACGCGAAGCGCCTCGCGGATGGCGCGCTGCGCTGCGTCGGAAGGCACTTGCGGCGGAGTAACCTGCCCGGCCCGCGGCACCGCGCCGACGTCGCCGACAAGCCGGCGTTCCTCGATCTTGATCGGCGCCGGCTCGAAGCCGACCCGCTGCACGTACGCGCGATCAGCTTCCTGGAGCTGCTTGAGAACGGCGAGCGCGCGGATCTGTGCGGGCAACGATTCCTTGGGGCGCGCGGTGCGCAGGTAGCGCTCGGATTCCCACATGGCGGAGAGTACATCGCGCAAGGTGCCTTTCGTTTGCGCGTCGAAGAACGTGGCGGCGTCCTGCGAGTCGTGCTGATGCAGATAGGGCGCGATCGCATCCTTCTCGTTCTTGCCTGGCGTGTCGGCCGCAGGTTTCAAGGCTTGCGCGTGGTTGTGATCGCTGCCGGTGTCATGCCGATGAATCATGGATTCGGGAATCCCCTCGGCCGTTTTCTTTTCGGCGCCGGCCCGCGGCGCGATGTCGCCCTCCGCCTCCTCGCCCAGGAATTGTCCATAGCGCTGCCGGAGCAGTTGCTGATCGATCCCCAATTCGTTCGCCCGCGCACGAAACACGACTTCGGCCAGGCGTGGCTGTTCGACCAGCAGCTTCTCGGTGTCGATGATGAGCTGGCGCTGGCTGCGGAAATACTCGGGCACGAGATTGACCCCGAAGACGCCGCGACCGGACGAGGAGACACTGCCCTGCGGTCCCCGCACGACGAGGAAGCGCGTCTCCGAGCGGGCGAGATTGGGCTTCGGCACGCGGTTATCGAGGGCTTCGACGTGGAAATACAACTCGTCCCCCGCCGCCAGCCCCAAGGCCGCCAAATCGAGCACGCGGTGGAAACTTCGCGTGCCGCCCGACACCTCATCGCGTTCGAACGCGATCTTCTGCTCCCGGAATTTCACGGACTCTCCGGTCCCCTTTGCGACCGTGGCGACCAGCCAGGCGGCCGTGACGCCATAGTCGTCGCTCACGGTAACATCGACTGCGACGATTTCCGGCGCGGGCAGCTCGGTTCGTGCACGCGCGGGGTTGCTGATCGCGATCCCCGGCGGGCGATCCAGCAGCACGCGGATCGGATGCAAATCGGGCGGGTTCCAGGCGGGTGCGGCCGTCCGCACGGAGTAGAGCGAGAATTCGCTTACGAGGCGCGCGCCTTCGAATCGGCCCTCGCCGAACGCGGTAAGGCGGACGTTCTCGCGTCCGTCGAAGACCAATTGCGCTTCGGCGGGCGCGCCCGCAAACGCGATCTGCCAGCGCAGCGTAGAGCCCGATTCCACTTCCGCATCGAGAGTCGTCACGCTCCTGACCGGACGTTGGGTGTACGCTGGCGGAGTGATCGTGAGTTCCACATGGGAAAGCGAGACAGGCACCGCCGGAGCGTCTATGGACGGGGGAGACGCGCGCGGCGTCGTCTCGATCGGCGTTGCGGTGGTGGGTCCGAGATGAGGCACCGCGAAGTGAAAGACGGCAAGGAAGAGAGGTGCCGCCAGGACGGCCAGAATCAGCGGGAGAAGCTGGCGGCTGCGGGGCTGGACGGGACTGAGGTCGAGTTCCGCGATGGCCGCGTCGATGCGGCGGCGTTGTAACTTTTCAACCGCGCCAAGATCGCCTGCCGCACGCAGCCAGAGCTGGCTGCTTTCCTCGAGCGTGGGGAAGGCGCGGTTCAGGTGCGCAGCGAGGCCCGCAGCGTGGAAATCCCAAGGGCGGGCGCGGAGAAGCAGCAGCGCGAAGACACCGGCGAAAACGGCGAGCGCCCAGACTCTTCCCCCGCCCATGAAGGCGGCCTCCGCGAGGAGCAGGGACGTCACGCCATCGCGCAGCAGAACGTGCCGTCGCCAGGCGCGGGCGAGTTGGATGAGGCGCTCGGCGTTCATCGGAAATGACTCCAGATCCGCTCCCCGGCGAAAAGAAACAGCGCCAGCGCAGCGCAGACGCGGGTGAGATCGAGCGGCGGCGGAACGGGCGGAGGCAATTCGAGCGCGGCGCCTCCCTGAGCGGGCCTGGCCTGGGCGGAGCCCGCGACTCGCCGGTCCAACGTCACGGCCATGGCTGAGTCTCCCGTGGCAAAAATTTCCTGGCGCAACCAAAGCGCCAGCGCCCCGCCTGCGGTCCAACTGTTCCATTCCGGATCGAAGCGGGAATAGAAACTAAGACGGCGCGGCGTGCCGGGGAGCGATTCGGACACGATGGGATCCCCGAAGCCGTCGCGCAGCAGTGGCGCGCCCAAACCCGGCACGCGTTTTCGAAGCGAAACTCCTGCAGCAAAGGACGTGTCAACTTCCAGCGGCGAGTGCGTTCCGCCAGCGTACTCGAACAGATTCACGGGTGAATCCGGCGGGGGCGAAGAGCCCAGGCGAAAAGCCCAATCCGCGTTGCGCTCAACCGCCTCGAGAGTGCGCCCGCTGCCGCGCGCCGCGGCGCGAAAGGCCGCTTCGAGCCGGCGCGCGTCGGCCAGACTTTCACGGTCCTGCGCGATGGAAAAGCGCAGGGGCCGCGCCGCCAGGGCCGCTTTCTGGGCGGGAGCTTCCGAACCCCCCAGGCGCGCGGAAATCCCCGACGGCTGCGCCAGGATTTCGAGCGACCACTCACCGTTTGGATCGCGCACGACCTGCGGCTGCGCCTCGACCACGACTTCGCGATAGTGTGTTCCGGTGGGTCCGCTGGAACCGACGAGCGCGCGCACCGTCTGCCCGTCCGCGTTGGACCCGAAGCGTTCGATCCAGTGCGTCGGCGCCGGCGGCGGCGTTTCGATCCAGCGCACGGGATGGCTGAGCACGGGACGCTCCCCGCGCAGCGACGCCTGAGTGGCCGGAGATGCCACCGCCAGGAAAGCCTCCTTCGGCAGGCTCGCGTCCAATTCACGCAGCAGGGACCAGAGGTCCGACGCGGGCGAATCCGGACGCTCCGACGGGAAGCCGGGAGAAAGCCAGTGCGGCTCATAGCCATCGGCGAGCAAGGCCCGCCAGGCGACTTCGGCCCCGCCGGTCAGAATTGCGTCCGGACTGCGCAACGCCCATTTCCGCGCTGGCGTCGGAAAAAGCTGAAGCAAGGGCTGGGCGAGCAGAAACGCCAGCAAGGCGAGGAGTGCGCCGCGCAGCGCCAGCAGCGGAAGTTCCCGCCAGCGCAATTGCCGCACCGGCGGTCGGGCGTTGCCTCGCAGAAGTCGCAGCGAACCCATCCGCACCACCTGCGGCGGTGGACGCCACAAGTGGATCACCGCCGGCACGACGAGCGCCGCCAGGGCGAGTAATCCGAGTGGAAGAGCGAGCGAAAGCATCAGGCACGCGATTCGGCCGACATCACAGGTTCCGCAGACGACGCAGCAGAATGGCGCGCAGGCTGCGGTCGAGCGGCTCGTCGATCCGGACAGCCGCAAACTCGAAGCGATGGCGCGGCCAGGCGCTCCGCCACGCGCGGAGATGCTCCGCGTGGGCGGCCAGGTAGCCCTCGCGCGCGGCTCCGGCGTCCGTTTCCAGCGTCGCGCCGGTTTCCCATTCCTCGAAACGCACGGGGCCTTCGAAAGGGAATTCCACTTCCTCCGCCGTGAGCAGGTGCACGAGCAGGATCTCGTGCTGCCGGGCTTGGAGGGGCGCGAGCGCCGCGCGGATTTCCCCGGCATGTTCGTGTCCATCGGTGAGCACGATCGCCAGCTCGCGCGTGGTGCGCGCCATGAGCGGCAGGCTCGGCGGCCAGCGTCCGCCCGGCTCCACCGGCTCGAGTGCGTGGACGATGCGGTCAAAGGGACGCCGTTGCGCGACGGGAGCGATCGCAAGTGGATGGCTGCCTCCAATTACGTACAGTCCCACGGGATCGCCCTGGGCCTGGGCGAGCAGCGCAAAGGCGGCGGCGAGCACCCGCGCACATTCGAATTTCGTCACTCCCGTCGCGGCGTCGGCCTGGCGCATCGACTCGGTCGCATCGAGCACGAGGCGGATCGCCACGGACGTTTCGATTTCGCTCTCGCGCACAAACCAGCGGTCCGAACGGGCGAAGAGTCTCCAATCGATATGGCGCGGGTCGTCGCCCGGTTGATAGGCCCGATACTGGCTGAACTCCCGCGCGAGCCCAGGCTGACGGCTGGGATGAATGCCTGCCATGGCCCCCGCCACGAGCTGACGCGCCGCGAGGGCGAGTCCCCGCGTGGCAGCCAGCGTTCGAGCCTGGGTTGTGGGCGCGTTCATCGCGCAGAAATCGACAGCGGGCTTTTCGGCTCGGGCACGAGGCGAAGCAGATCGCGCACGACGTCATCGGTGCGTACGCCCTCGGCTTCCGCCTCGTAGTTCAGGAGAATGCGATGCCGCAGGACGGGCGCGGCGAGCGCGCGAATGTCCTCGAGCGTCACCGCGAACCGACCAGCCAGGAGCCCGCGGGCCTTCGCCGAAAGGATCAAGGCCTGGCCCGCGCGCGGACCGGCGCCATACCGGATCGACTTTCCGATGGGCAGCGCCGAGTCGCGCGTCGCGCGAACCAGGCGATTCACGTAGGAGAGCATTTCGTCGCTGATCGTCGCGGCCCGCGCGAGACTTTGCAGCTCGCGCGCGTCCGCGGCGGAGAGCACGGGGCGGACCTCCCCAGCCTTTTCACCCGTCGTGGCGGCGAGCATCTGGAGTTCCTCGCGCTCTTCGGGATACGCGATCGTCAGATAAAGCAGAAAGCGGTCGAGCTGCGCTTCCGGGAGGGGGTATGTGCCTGATTGTTCGATCGGATTCTGAGTGGCGAGCACGAAGAAAGGCCGTTCCAGCGCATACGTTTTGCCGCCGTAAGTGACCGATCCTTCCTGCATGGCCTCAAGCAGGGCGGCCTGGGTTTTCGGCGGTGTCCGGTTGATTTCATCCGCCAACACGATCTGCGCAAAAAGCGGACCCCGGTTGAATTGGAAGAAGCGTTTCCCGGTGACGTGATCCTCCTCCAACACCTCCGTGCCGATGATATCGGAGGGCATGAGATCGGGCGTGAACTGAATGCGCCGGAACGAGAGATCCACCGCCTGGGCCAGGGTCCGGATGAGCAGCGTCTTGCCCAGCCCGGGCAGGCCCTCGAGGAGGCAGTGGCCACCGGCGATAAAGGCGGTGAGAAGCTCCTCCACCACTTCCTTTTGCCCGATGATCACCTTCGCGATTTCCTCCCGCAGGCGGGGAATCTTGGCGAGCAGAGGTTCGATCTGGGATTCGTTCATCGGGGCGGAGATTTCTTGGAACATGGGAAAAGCTTGGGCGGCGGGAACCTCAGTGCAGCATCGCGTGCATCACGATGTTGACGCCGAACTTCGTATTGTCTTCCGCCAGGAAGCGTTTGTTGCGGAAGTCGTAATCCCACTCGCAGCCGTAGTCCTTGTTGCTGTAGAGCACGGCGATGCGGCCATCGATCTCGATGGCGCGGAGATAGTCGTGGACCAGGTCGTCGCCCCAGCCATTCAATTCGAAGGAGGTGGTCGGCGGACCTTTCTCGAAGCGGAAGAAGGCCCGATAAAGCGGGTGGTCGTTCGGGATTCTTCGCAGTGCGTCCGCGCCGAAGATCGCGCCCATTTGCTCCTCGAAGGATTTCGCGAAGAGCCCGTCCAGATCGTGGTTGCAGTCGTCGGCGAAGACGAAACCCCCGCGCTGCACATAGTTCTCGAAGTTGCTGCGCTCGCGATCGGTGAACTGCACGAGGCGATGCCCGCTCAGGTAGCAGAAGGCACTCGAAAAAAGCTCCGCACTGCCCAGCGGAACGACCCGCTCGCGCGGATCGACCTGAAGCGTCGTGTATGCCACGAGCGAGTCCAGAAGGTTGGAAGGCATGCGCTGGTCGACGACGTCCCAGTCCCCGGACTCGTAGGCAAGGCGGGTAAAGGTGAAGTCAGGCATCCCAGGCGGTGTTCGGCAGAACCGACGAATCCTGCCGAATGGCCGCCGCTACAAGTGACGCGAGTCAATTGGCAGGATGGGCGCGTCCGGGAAAAACGGGCGAAGTCCGGCGCGAAAGGTCGGGCGTCGAGCGGCGACGCCCTGCGGCGGAAGGTCAGGACACAGCGTACCCACCACTTTTTTTGCCGCCGAAGCATTTCCGGTTATGGTTCGCACCCCGCCCCCTCCCCCATGGCCTTCAACCAACGTCGCGACGCCCGTGAAGCTTGCGTGCAGTTTCTCATGCACTGCGAGACGAACGGCAAGGTGGCGCCTGAGCAGGTGACCGCCGACGACGAGTCGAGCTTTTGGGAAATGCGCCCGGCCATGCGGAAAGTGCGCGGCTTGACCATGGATCTGGCCAAAGGGGTGCTCGGGCATCGCGGGGAATTGGACGGGATGATCCAGCGCCACTGCCATCACTACCAGATCCACCGGTTGAACGCGGTCGATCGCAATGTGTTGCGCCTCGCCGTGTATGAAATGTTTCATCGGCTCGACGTGCCCCCGGTGGTCGCCCTGCATGAGGCCATCGAGATCGCCAAGCGGTATGGGACCGAGGAAAGCGGGCACTTCGTCAACGGCGTGCTTGACCATGTGAAGAACGATGTGCCGCGTCCTTGGCGCACCGCCGTGGAACCTGGGCCCGACGCGGTGGCGCCGGCCCCGGCGGCGGCGCATCCGCCCAAACCCGACACGCTCGACGTTAACGAACTGTTTTGACCAGGACCGAACGACGACGGCGTGCGCCCGAGTCGCGCTCCCTTGACGTGGCAATTCTCCTTCCCACATGGCTTTCCTGCAATCGCTCTGGCAGAAATTCACCGGCAAACCGGTCGATTGGGATGAACTGGAAGAAATGCTGATCCGGGCCGACCTGGGCGTGCCCCTGGTGCTCAAAATCATGCAGGATCTGCAGGCCCTGCCGAAAGTGACGGCGAAGGAGATTGTCGATGTGACGCGGGCCGAGATCCTGCGACTTCTGCCAATCGACAATCCCCCACTGCGCCCCCTGCCCGCTGCGCCCAAGGTCATCCTGGTGGTGGGTGTGAATGGGACCGGCAAGACCACTTCCAGTGCGAAGCTCGCGGCCTGGCTGAAGCGCCGGCGGCATTCCGTCATGCTCGCGGCGGCCGATACCTTTCGCGCGGCTGCCATTGAGCAGCTTGCGTCCTGGGGTGAAAAGATCGGCGTAGAGGTGGTGAAGGGACAGTACAACGCCGACCCCTCTGCGCTTTGTTACGACGCGCTGGAGCGGGCCGAAAAGCAGAACATCGAGTTTCTGATTTGCGATACGGCGGGGCGCCTGCACACGCGGCACAACCTCATGCAGGAGCTCGCGAAGATTTCGCGCACGCTGGCCAAGCGCGACCCGCGCGCGCCGCACGAGTCCTTCCTTGTCGTGGACGCCACTACCGGTTCAAACGCACTGGCCCAAGCCAAGGAATTCAAAGCCGCCGCCAATCTCACCGGCATGATCGTGACGAAGCTCGACGGCAGCGGCCGCGGCGGTGTGCTCGTCGCGATTCAAAACGAACTGGGCCTGCCCACACGATTCATTGGCACCGGCGAAAAGTTCGACCAGTTCGAGCCCTTCGACCCGCACGCGTTTGTGGAACGGGCGCTCTGAGGAATAGCCCTACCCCTTGACCCCAAAAAACTCGAACAAGCGCTTGGTCTTACTCCCAGGTCGGCGGCGCTCGACCGGCGGTGGCGGCGGATTCGGCGAAACCGGCTGATCGTTGAGAACGGGTTCCTTTTTGGGCGGAACGGGCGGCCGACCCGGATGGAGAACGCGCAGGCCCGAACTCTTCGGTTGCAGGGCGGCGTCGAGCGTGGCCCAAAGCGAGTCGCGCTGCGCAGGCATCACGATGCCGAGCAGGTTGAGCTTGTAGAGATACAGCCGGGCCATTTCGATGCCCATCTGATGCATTTCGGCAAGGCGCTCCGCGCTCACCCCAGTGAAGAGCATCTGCTTCGACTCGAGCACGAAATTCACCAGATCCGGCTCCTGGATGTGCTTGACCAGTTCCTTCACGACCAGTTCCTCGTCGCGCAGGCGAAAAATCTGGATCGGAGACGGCAGAGCGTCCTTGTTGATGTTTATTTCGTCGACCTTCGAAACGAGGATCAGGGCGAGACGATCCACCGGGATGCGCACGCTCCCGCGCAGGGAGGAACTCGGGGCTGGCTCGTAGACGAACTTTCCGATCGGCAATGCCGCCGTGGCGACCAACCGGTCCACCACCTGCGTCTCCACGCGAATCGTCTGCCGGTCGATTGAAAACCCGGTAACATATCCGGGCGCAAAATAGAGTACGATTTCGTTGGCCCGACGCGTTCCCGTGAGCCGAACGGTTCCGCCACGAAAGCGGATCATGTTCAGCAGATCGGTCAGCGGAAGATCGGCGATATCACCGGAGATGGCCATGAGGCAAGAAGCGCGGGTGGAACGGTTTGACTGGGGACGAAGAGCGCGAAAGGGGGATGTAGCGTTATTTCCCGATCATAAGTAGCAGAATTTCTGCCAAGTCCGTGTCTTGAGTCCGGCATGGATGCAGGAAGAGGTTCGTGAGAGGCGATTTGGGAAGGAAAAGGGCGCTTTAGCCCCGGCACCACGCCAAGCGTGCAGCAACCGCGCCGGCCAAACCGGCAAACTCCTTCACTTCAACTCATAAACCTCGTCCAGACCGACTCCCGTCGAATTGCCGGCGCCACTCAGAATTGCGGTATGATTGCCCGGCGGCAGGGCTTCAAAATAATAGGCGGCTTCGTGCGGATTGTAGGGCTGGAGATTGGTGTCGCTATCTTCTACGAGTTGGGAGCCGGTTTGCCAATTGTCATTTTCGGCCAACGGTCTCCTCGCCGCGTCGTAGATCCGCAGAACGGGATCCGCGAGCACTCCGCTGACCCGTCAGTGCTCAACGTGGGACCCATTCTGCGCACCAAGATGCGGCGCGATCCGCCCCGCACGGCAAACCCGCCAATGACGAAGCTGTCGCCCGTGCGCATCTGGGCTCGGGGCAGAATCCTATTCCAGACTCCGCTGCAGGCGCGCGGCGAGGCCGCCGGCCAGGGCAATCATCTCGGCATCGATGGGCGGCTCGAAATGGAGAGTGCAGCTGCGGTTCCATTGGGACAACCACGCCTCGAAGTGCTCCGACTGCAGCCGCAACAACACGTGCGCCGCGAGGAACTGACCGCGATACTCCGCCGGACCGCCTGTCTGCACCTGCCAGAAGTCCGCCACGGTGGCGAGATGCGAAGGCCAGTCACCCACATGCGCGGCGAAGATCGGGCCGAGCGCCGCATGCTCCCGCACACTCGCGTAGAAATTCGAGACGAGTATGTCCAGCTTGCGCCGCCCCCCGAGTCGTTGAAACAGCGTCGCCTCTTCCGCCATGCCTCAC
>JBBRQH010000084.1:0-18841 GCA_038226705.1 Chthoniobacterales bacterium
GATGTAGGCGAATCCCAGGCTGCTGAGGGAAACGCTCGCGTATCCGCCTGCCGGCCCCAGGTCCGGTCGGCCGGGAACAAAAGCCCGATCGTTGCCAAACTCGAAACCGAGGGTCGAGCCGGGCGAATGGATGACGTTCAGCCCGAGATAGAGGTTGACGAAATTGAGGCTCGCGTTCCAGGAATCGACGGCGGCGCCGGCGGGCAGAGTGGCGATGGCGCCGTAGACGAAGTTGCCGTCCTTCCGGATGTAGATGTCGTAGGCGACCGTGTTGCTGAGATTCGTGGGGCTGCCAAAATTTCCGATGGGCGCCGCGCCGCTGTAAAACACATGCTGGGGCGCGATGCCGGCCCATTCCGCTCCAATGGTTCCGTCGACACTAAACTGCGCGGAGGCAGCAGTCGGGAGGAAGGCCGCGACACTCCACAAACACGCCTGAAGGAATGTTTTTCGCATAAGAGTCCGATCTTCTATCGAGCGCCATTCCGGAGCGCCATGAAAATTGCCTGCAATCCGCGAATTCATTTTGCAGCCCACACCAAGGGTGACGGATTCGCGCCCATGGGAGAGTTCGTTCCGAGATGCGGTAGCGGTTCCGCTGCCGCGCAACCCCAGCAGAATTCGCCTCAACCAATTCACCGCCGCTCGAGCGCCAGTTCCACGAGCCGGGTGACGAGTGCGGGATAGTCGATTCCGGCGGCTTTCCAGAGCGCGGGATACATGCTCGTTTTCGTAAATCCGGGCATGGTGTTGACCTCATTGAGGAAGATCTCGCCGGTGCTTTCGATGAAGAAGAAATCCACCCGCGCAAGGCCCGCGCAGTCGAGCGCTTGGAATGCGGCCACCGCCAATTCCCGGGTGAGCGCCGCGATGTCTTCCGGGAGGTGCGCCGGGATCCGCATTTCGGCGCGGCCGGCCGTGTACTTCGTTTCGTAGTCGTAGAACTCGCTCGAAAACGTGAGTTCCCCTACCGGGCTGGCCTGAGGGTCGTCATTCCCGAGAATGCCGACCTCGAGCTCGCGCGGCTTCCCACCGCCCGCGGCAGCCTCGACAATCACGCGGCGATCGAGCGAGAAGGCGAGTTGCAGCGCCTCCTTGAGTTCCCCCAGGTCGCGCGCCTTGGAAATGCCCACGCTCGAGCCGAGATTCGCCGGCTTCACGAAGACGGGGAAGCCTCCTTCCTCCACCTTTGCGACCACGCCTTCGGGGTCTCGCGAGAACTCGGCGCGCGTCACGAGTGCAAATGGGACCTGCGGAATCCCATGTGCGGCCAGCACCGACTTCGCCATGACCTTGTCCATGCAGACGGCGCTGCCGAGTACGCCCGAGCCGACAAATGGAATGCCGGCGAGCTTGAGCAAACCCTGAACGGTGCCGTCTTCGCCATTCGGACCGTGAAGCAGGGGAAAGACCACGTCATAGGCCTCAGCGTCTCGCGCCTGATGGAGGACGAGTTGCCCACCCTCGAGCGCGCTGCCGTGCTCGAGCGCATGGGCCGATTCGGGGGCGGCGAGCCAGCGGCCTCCGCGTGAGATGACAAGGCTCGTCACGTCGAATCGGTCGGCCGGCAGCGCCTCCAGCACACTGCGGGCGCTGTTGATGGAGACTTCGTGTTCCTCGGATTGGCCGCCGGCCAGGAGCAAGACGCGCGTTTTCTTCATGCAAAGGGACGAGGCACTTACCGCGGCCACCGGCCGCCTCAAAGCGGTTCTTTCGGTTTTCCGTCCGTTCTTGGTGGCGCGCGCGGGCGACTCCCTGCGCCATTCCCTGCGAAATGTGAGTTCGCGGGCGCAATGCACTTCACTATTTACATTTACGCGCTCACCTTCCGGCTGCATTTTCCCTCCCTTCCCTCCTCCATGCGCGCAACGCTCCTCCGTTATCTCACGCCCTGCCTCCTTTTGGGTGCCAGCCTCCCACTGCCGGCCCAGGAGCCCGATGGTCCTCCCCCCACTTCTGTCATCCGCATGCTCGGCTCGTCGACCGTGGCAGACGTGATGGGACCGATCGTCGCGGATTTTCTCATCGCGGAGGGGTGGAAGGATGTCGCCCAGCGTCCGTCCAAGGAAGGCACGGGCTTTTATGTGCTGGGGCGGGCGCCCGGGGAGTCGAAGCTCTCGGCCGTGTTTCTCGAGCCGTCCGATCCGGAGACGGCCATCGCCGCGCTCGGCCAGGGTTTTGCGGACATCGCCATGAGTTCGCGGCGCGCCTCGGAGGCCGAGGCCGGCAAGCTCGCCTCGGTGGGGAATCTGCGCTCACCGGACTGCGAACATCCGGTCGCGCTCGATGGTGTCGCGGTCATCGTGCACAGCGCAAATTCCGTCAACGCGCTCTCGCCGGCCCAGCTCAAGAGCATCTTCGCCCGGAAGACTACGACCTGGCAGGAGGTGGGGGGGAGCGGCGCCATTCACCTCTACGTCCGCGAGGACAAATCCGGCACGAATCTTACGTTTCAGTCCGCCATCATGGGGGACGACTCCATCGCCTCGGAGGCGATCCGGTATGCGTCCGATCGCGCGACCACAAAGGCCGTCGCCGAAGATCCGCGGGGTGTTGGCATCGTCGCGTTGCCGGCGGTGGGTAAGAACAAGATCCTCGGCATTGCCGGAGCCGATCCCGCGAAGCCAGCGCTTCCTTCCCCGGCGGATATCCAATCGGGCAAATATCCTCTCGCGCGAAAGCTGTATCTCTACGCGGCCGCCGCGCCGTCAAATCCACTGATTGCCAAGCTGATCAAGTTTGCGACAGGACCGGCGGGCGATGCGCTGGCGGTAAAGGCCGGTTTCGTTTCCGCCCTGGCGCCGGTCGCGACGCCCGCCCCAGCCGTGACCGCAGCCCCCGTGGCCGAACCGACGGTGGCGCCGCGCCCTACTCCGACTCCGCGCCCGCGTCCGACTCCGCGTCCGCGCGAGCGGGACGAGGAACCGCCTAAAGTGCGTACAACGCCGACGCCAAAGATCGCACCCACGCCGATTCCGACTCCGACACCGACGCGAAAGCCATCGCGGTACAACGGCTGACGAAGCGGGAAGCAAAGGTTCGATCCGTCCCGTCGAGGCGGGAAGGTCGATGTTGTCCGCGCCCGCCCTGACCCGGAGGTCGCGGGACCGATACATCCAGCGAAAAGCGGAGGTGCGAAGCTTCCGAATTCCAGTGGGCCCAGCTTCGAAGCCAGCGGGGACCGCTCTCCGGCAATCTGTACCTGCCGCTTCCATGCGCACCATCACCCACGTGCTTTCATTGCCAGATGGACGATCGGTGCGCGCGACCAGCACGGCGCGCACGCATTTTGAGGATGTCCCGGTGGAATGGCTGGGCGACGAGGTCGCGGGCCTGCCGCACGCCAAGATTATGGATCCCACGACGCTCCGCGCGCTTTTCGTCGTGACCGCTTATCGGTTGAAAGGCACGCACACTGTCTTCGCGGAGGGTGAGTGGGAGGCGGGCCGGGAGGAAAACGAGCAGTAGCCTGCTTTGGCGTGGTGAGCTCACCCCTGGCGCGTCCAGGCTGCGTGAGCGCGCTGCAGCCAAACAAGACCGCGCTCCCGCCACGATCCCGGGGCAGGGCGAAGCTGCCATCCGTAAAGCTGCTCGATCGGATCCGCTGGGTCGAAGCGCGTCTCGATTCGCGAAATGAGGCCGTCGCGAAATTCGAGATAATCCAAGCCGTCAAAACGCACCGAACCGCCCGTCGGGGCGAAGCCAGGCGGATCGAAGAAACCGGTCTGGCGGGCCGTGATGGTCCACGGCACCACACACCGGCTGCCGTCCTCGGCAATGCAGATCGGAGGCCGAATTTCATAGCGAAAATCCGGGAAGGCGCGAAGCACCGATTCACTAAAGCGCCGCACTGCTTCTCGACCGACGGCGGGTGGCGACGGCATTCCGAGATCGTGCCAATAGACGTCTGGCGTGAGCAAGGCAGTGAAGTTGTCGAGATCGCGCGCGTTCCAGGCTGCCATGACCGCGTCAACCTGCGCGACAACTTGGGTGCGGGGATTCATTTGGGCGCGGACAACCCCTTCCTCCGAGCTGCTACGGCTCGACTCGTTCGCCGGCGGCGAAGCGCAGGAACTCTTCCGCCCAGGTCTTGGTCTCGGCCCAAAGGCTGATGGTAAGCAGCAGGAGGTAGTCTTCTGCTTTCTGGTTGCCCCAGAGCGGCTCGAGGCGGGCTCGCGCCTTGCCGGCGAGTTTCTCCTGGCACCACCACACGGCCGAGGCGAGCCGGATGTTCACGAGACGAAGGATGTCGGGAGAACCGGGCTCAAAAGGATCGCGCCTCCAGCCGCAAAGTGTGCGCAAGGATTCCTCGATCTGCGGGCGATGGGTCGCGTTTTGCCGGATCAGTTCGGCGGCCCGCGCGGCGGGGTCTTCGGGAAGCGGGCTGATACCCGTTTGTTGCAGAACTTCTTCAATTTCCGCGATTAAGCCCGCGGCCAATTCGCGCGTCTCGTGTGCTATTGCGTCGGTCATCGGCGGAAGCTGAAGGTTTGAACAAAAATCTGCAACCCACGAGAGTATCGTGTCGGGAAATTTCCGCGCTTGGGTTCGGAAAGTTGCATCGTGGCTTACTTTGCCGGAGTCCCGCCAGCGAGCACGTCGGCGACGGCCTCGAGCAATTCCTCGGCGGAAAACGGCTTCAAAAGCGTTCGGCTCGCTCCCAGCATTTGCGCGAGAGCGAGATAGTCGCCGGCCCCACGCCGGCCCCCTCCGGACATCGCAATAATCTTCAGCGTGGGATGCGCGCGGCGGAGCTCGATGATCGTCTCGATGCCCTCCTTTTCCGGCATGATCAGATCGGTAATGACGAGATCGAAACTCTGGGCGGTAAAGAGGTCCACCGCCTGCTTGCCATTGGCCGCGGTGATTGCCACGTGCCCTGATCGTAACAGGAACTCGCGGGTGATCTCGAGCAGGGAGCTGTTGTCGTCCACGATGAGAATTTTGGCCATAACGTTGATTCTTTACCCCAGGCTGCGTTCTTCCTGCACCATCCTGTGAGCCGCCCGCAACGACGAAAACAGGCGGCAGACTCCCAACCTCGCCGGCGGGGAGGGGTTTTTGCGCCGGGTGCGACTCCCGCAGTTGGAGCACTGGCGGGAGCATTCTACGTTCGAGCTCAGGGGCAGGTTCATTTCCGAAATACGGTGGTGAGCGCGGCGACGAGTTCTGGCTGGCTGAACGGTTTCCCGAGCAGCACATCGACGCCCAGCGCCTGGAATTCCTGCTCATCCTTTTGCTCCAGGCGGCCGCTCGCGACGATGATGCCGATGGTGGGCAGAAGCCGCCTGAGCACCCGCACAAACGTCAGTCCATCCATATGCGGCATCTGGACATCGGTGATGACCGCGCGGACTTCATGCCGTTTTTCTGCGATCTGGATCAGGGCATCGGTGCCGTCGGGTGAAGTGATCACTTTGAAATTCAAGGATTGCAGAACCGTGCGGGTGACGTCGCGCACGCCGGCCTCATCGTCGACGACGAGGATGGTTTCGCCGTTTCCTTGGAAACTTGGGATGGCTTCGGCCGCAGAGGGGGAGCTGTCGGCGCCGGGATTTTCCGAAGGCAGGAAGACGCTGAAGGTCGAGCCCTGGCCCGGCGCCGACTGCACGTGCACAAACCCGCCGTGACCTTTAACGATTCCCAGCACGGTCGAGAGGCCCAAGCCGGTGCCCCGGTCGGCGCTCTTCGTGCTATAGAACGGCTCGAAGATCCGATCCACGATCTCGTGCGGGATTCCCGTCCCCGTATCCTTGACGTGCCAGGCGACAAATCGGCCGGGCAGCGCATCCGGCACGGAGCTCGCGTAGGTTTCGTCGATCACGACATTCTCGGCTGAGAGCGTGAGGCTGCCGCCGTTGGGCATGGCGTCGCGCGCATTGACGCACAGGTTCAGGAGCACTTGGTGAAGCTGGGTGGCATCTCCGAGAATGGGGGCGAGATCCTTTTCGAATGACGTCCGCAACTCGATGTTCTTCGGGAAGGTGCTGCGCATGATCTTCTCCGTCTCACTCAATAAATGCTGGGGCTGCACCAGGAGGCGCTCGCCCTCCACTCCCTTTGCAAAGGTCAATAATTGCCGCACCATGTCGGCGCCCCGGCGGGCGCTCGATTCCATCGCGTCGATCAACTCGCGCGACTTGGGATTCTCCATCCGCAGCAAACCAATGCCCATCAGGATCGGGGCAAGCGCATTGTTCAAATCGTGCGCGACTCCGCCGGCCAGCGTGCCAATGCTCTCGAGGCGCTGCGCCCGCAGTCTTTGCCGTTCGGCGACGCGCCGCTCCGTCACATCGTGAAACGTCGTGACGACGCCGCGCGGACGCGTTTCACCCGGACGCCGTAAAGGCTGCGCGTTGACGGCGAGCCAGACGACAGAGTCGTCGGGCTTGGGCACTCCGATGATGACATTCGATTGCGCTGAACCGGTGCGCAGGGCGACCGCGGCAGGCAATTCCGCGGTGGGAAACGCCGATCCATCCTCGCGGACCACGTGCCAGTCGGGATCCAACGCAGAACGTCCGATCATTTGCTCCGACGAGAGGCCGAGGATCCGCGCGGCGCCTTCGTTGGCGGCGGTGATCAAGCCGTTCTCGTCGAGAAGCGTCACGCCTTCGTCCAGGGCCAGGAACATCGAACGCAGGCGCATTTCGTTATCGCGCAATTCATCCGCGACCTGCTTGCGCTCCGTCGTATCCTTGGCGACACCGCTCACGCGGATAATGCGTCCCTTCGAATCAGAAATGACCGTGCCGCTGTCGAGGACCCAGCGGACCGTGCCGTCCGGGCGCACGATGCGGTACTCCTCGTCGAAGACGGCTTTGCCGGTCAGGCAGGCAGTCCAGGAGGCCTGGACCCGCTCACGATCATGGGGATGAACGAGATCATTCCATCGTTTCGGCATCCCGTAGAGGGCTTCGGGGCGAAGCCCGAAAAGAGCTTCGGCCGCCGGGCTGATATATTCGAGCCGCGGCGGCTCCAGGCCAAAAAACCAAAATACTTCGCCGCTGTTTTCCGCGAGTTGCGCGAATCGTTCCTCGCTGGTTTGCAAGGCGGCAGAGCGCTCCGCCAGGAGTTGGGCAAGATCCGCACTAAGCCGGCGGGCCTCTTCCTTGACGCGTTTGTCTTCGGTTACGTCGCGCGAAACGCAAAGGAGCCGTTCGGTTTCCCCGTTGGGGCCGCTGATGGGTGCAATGATGACATCCCACCACCGCGGCACGCCCTTCGCCGTGGGGCAGAATCCCTCGAAACGCCCCGTCCCACCCAAACAGGCGGTCTCGAAGGCCTGATGCGCGGGTTGCTCGGCCTCGCCTTTCCACATGCCGAGCCACTCCATGTTGCGGATGGATTCGAAATCGTACACTTCCATCAGCTCGCAGCCGCGCTGCGCCATGTGCAGGAGGTGCCCGTCCAGGCTGACAATGGTGACACAATCCGGCGACGCCTCAACGACGCGCCGGTTGAATTCCTCGCTCGCGCGGAGGGCGCGCTCACTCCCGTGCTCGGCTGTGACGTCCCGGAAGACCAGGACTACTCCGATCGTGCGATCCTCGGCGTCCCGGATCGGCGCGGCCGAATGTGCGATCGGGTATTCGATTCCGTCCCGGGAGACGAGCACGGCGTGCTTCGAGCCCCCGCGCATTTCCCCGGTTTGCAGGACCTCCGCGACGGGAATGGTCGCGCGCTCCCGCGTACGGGAGGTGAGGATTTGGAAAACTTCCTCGATGCCGCGACCTATTGCGTCTGTCAGCAGCCAGCCGGTCAGGCGCTCGGCGACCGGATTGAGTCGGGTGATTTTTCCGGCGGAATCCGTGGCCAGCACCGCGTCGCCAATCGAATCGAGGGTGACGGCAAGGTTTTCCTCGCTGCTGCGGGCATCCTCCTCGGCGCGCTCGCGCACTTCCAGCGCCGCGGTCAGTTCCGCCGTGCGCTCGCGGAGCAACAACTGGAGCGTGGCCGCGCGCACCCGCGCCAGGACGACGAAGGCGGTGCCCACGGCGGTGAGGACGAGGCCCGCCGCCAGCAGCAGCCAGGGAAAGAGCACGTGGGCCCGAAACTCGGCCCCGGCGCCGCCTCTGCCGCTGTCGCGAAAGGCGAAGAAGACGAACAGCGAGAACGCGATTCCCAGGCTGGCCAGGAACAGGCTGAGCCGCCTGGTTCCGCTTACGGCCGGACTGCTGGGTCCGCGCCCCAGCCATGTCCGCAAGGTGGCGCCGAGCACATGAAACGCTGCCAGCGATTCCTTGCCCAAAGCCGGGATTGCCGTAAGCGGACGCGAGATTCCCAGATAGCCGGTCAAATTCCCGTCGACGTCGTGCAGCGCGGAAACGGTCAGGATGACCGCGAAGCGCGTGCCGTCCTTGCGCACATAAGTCCATTCGCGCGATTCCGGGACGCCGGTCGAGGCCTTGGCGACAAAGACCGCGAAGCCGGGCTCGATGGACTGACCGAGCTCCCGCGTCAGCTCCTCGGCGCGGGCGACGACTTCCTCCTGGACGTGAATCAAGGCGGGCGTTTCCTTCCCCACTACTTCGTCCGCCGTGTAGCCAAGCAATTCCTCGGCGGCGCGGTTGAAGGTGGCGATGGTGCCATCGGTGGCGACCGAAATGATCGGGGTCGTGGCGCCATCCAGCACCGCGCGCTGCAGCAGGGAAAGGTCGCGGAGCCGGCGGTTGGTAATGCGCAACTCGAGTTGCGCCATGACCTGGCGTCCGAGTCGCGCCAGCGTTTCCAATTGCTTGCTGCTCAGGTGGCGCGGAATGTGGTCGAGTACGCACAGCGCGCCGATGTTCAGCCCATCTGGCGTCGTCAGGGGCACGCCGGCGTAAAAACGGATCCCGGGGCCGCCCGTGACCAGCGGGTTGTGCCGAAAGCGTTCATCCGCCACCGCGTCGGCCACTTCAAAGACGCCCTGTCCCGTAATGGCATGGGCGCAGAAGGCGATCTCACGCGAGGTCTCAGACAGCTCGATCCCCACCCTGCTCTTGAACCATTGCCGGCCTGCGTCGACGAGCGTGACGAGCGCAATCGGGGTGTCGCAGAGTTGCGACGCCAGTTGCGTAAAATCGTCGAACTCCGCCTCGGGAGGCGTGTCCAGAATCTCGTAGCGACGCAAGGCCGCGAGGCGATTCGATTCGATGGTGAGGTCGAGAGCGGGATGACTCAATTTTTGGCCGGCTCAAACCGGGGGCTGACGCGAGAATCGCGCCTGCCGGACACGTCACAGGCGCAGGTTCCGGAGGGGGCGGGGGAACTCCACTCCGAACCCTCCAATAGGTTCGACAGAGTACCGCATGGGAATACTACGTATCCGCATGTCGGCCGCTCCGAGGGGAACGCGACGTCCCATCCGGACTTTTTTGGCGGGCTGGCAGGGGTCCGCTGCCCGGTGCAGAGGGCAACGGAAGAACCTGCTGGCGCGACTGCGGAAGTTCCGACTTGAGGCGGCGCGAACGGAGGGGATTTCTTTCGAGTGACGCAGGCTCGGACGCGGGGTATAACGCTTGAAAGCGGCGGCCCATCCCGTCGACGTTGTTAAAGTCGCAAGAGTCCTCTCGATGGAAAAAATTCGCCGGCCCACCCCCGCTGCTTCGCTCGTACCTGCAGGCCGTGCGCCAGCCACAGGTGGGGTGGTTTCTCCGCTCACGACTGCGGATAAGGCGGCGCTCCTGCGCGCCAACGAGGAAAACGCCCAGCGCAGCCGCTCCCGGCACCGCGCCCTGGTGGACAATGCCGCGGAGTGCATTCTGTTTTTCGATGCGATTGGCGCGATCACGTATTGCTCGCCGGCCATTGCCGGGCTGCTGGGCTACCGCCCCGGCAGGATGCTCGGGCGCAAATGGACCGAGTTTGTTCATCCGGAAGATGACAAGATTGTCTCCCAGCGATTCGCGGCGTCGCGGGAGCGGCCCGGGATCGGCATGGACGCGCGCACGCGGGTACGCCATGAGGACGGCACCTGGCGCCTGGTGCAGGGCGCCATCACGAACCTTTTGTCCGATCCGCACGTGGGGGCGATCGTCTACCACTTCCGTCTCGCCGGGGATGCGGACGATGATCGCGACGAGTGGCAGCGCATTTTCGAATCGTCGCCGGACATGACGGTGGTGGTGGACTTTGACGGTTCCTTTCGCCGGGCGAATCCTGCCTTCGAGCGCATGCTCGGGCTGTCGCTGGAGGAAATCCAGGCGCGCCCGAGCCTGCAATTCCTGCATTCCGATGACCGGGCGATGGCGCGCGTGGCGATGCGGCATCTGCGGGCCGGCCGGCAAATCGCCGGCGGCGAGAATCGCTGGCGCTCCAAGGATGGTTCCTTCCGGACTCTCCAGTGGCGGGCGCGGGCCATTCTGCCGGAGCGGCGCATTTACGCCACCGCCCATGATGTAACCCAGGAAAAGGCGGCACTCGAGGAACTGCGCCGCAGCGAAGTGCTCTTCCGGACCCTGGCCGACGCCATGCCGCAGATCGTCTGGACGGCGGACGCCGAGGGGCGGATAGACTACGTCAACAAGCTTTGGGTCGAGTATACGGGCATCGATATCGATCACTCGCTCGGGGTCGACGCGCTGGCCGGGGTGCACCAGGCCGATGCCCCGCGCTTTACCGCCATGTGGGCCCAAGCGCAGCGGAACGGCGAGCCTTGCGAAATGGAGTTCCGCCTCACGCGGGCGCGGGACGGGGCGCATCGCTGGCACCAGGCGCGGGGGGTTCCCGTGCGGGACGCCGCGGGCAAGATCATTCGCTGGCTGGGCACGGCCACGGATATCGACGATCACAAACGGATTGAGGACCAGTTGGCGGAGGCCCAGCGCATCGCCCATTTCGGCGGCTGGAGCTACGACGTGGCGCTCGATAAGATGACCTGGTCCGCGGAGCTCTACCGGATTTTTGGCCTCGACCCGGAGGCTTCGAAAATCACCTACAGCAAAGTGGCGATTCTCCTCCAACCGGATGATGCCTTCGACGAGTCGACGACCGGGGCCGCGAGCGTTCTGCCCGTGGGGCCGTACGAGAAATACGTCGAGATCGAGCGGCCGGATGAGGTCACCCGCGTCTGTCACGTGCGGGCCGTGGTGGAGGCGGATGACGATGCGATCGTCAAGCGTGTCTACGGCACCGTGCAGGACGTCACCGAACTCCACGAAAAGGAAGCGGAGATCAAGAAGCAGGCCGAGCTGCTGAATCTCACCCACGATGCGATCATCATGTGGGATCTGAATCACGCCATCCGGTTCTGGAGCAAGGGGGCGGAGCGCCTGTTGCGTTGGACTTCCGCGGAAGCGATCGAGCAGCTCTCGGCTCCCCGCCTTTGTGACGACGCATTTCGATTCGACATGGCGATGGAGCATCTCCTCGAGAAGGGAGAGTGGAACGGCGAACTGCAGCTTCGCACCAAGTCCGAAGGACGCGTCTACGTGGACTGCCGCTGGACGCTCGTCCGGGATGAAACTGAGGCCCCGCGTTCGGTGCTCGCGATCAACACCGACATCACCGAACAAAAGAAACTCGAGGCCCAATTCCTGCGCGCGCAACGGCTCGACAGCATCGGGACCCTGGCCAGCGGCGTGGCGCACGATCTCAACAACATCCTTGCGCCGATCCTCATGGCGGTGCCGATTCTGCGCGGGAGCATCGCGCCCGAAGTCCACGAATCGCTCGTCGCCATCATCGAGACCAGCGCGCAGCGCGGCGCCGACATCGTGAAGCAGGTGCTCACCTTCGCCCGTGGCGTCGAGGGCAACCGCATCCTGATCCAGCCGCGGCACCTGCTCAAGGAAGTGGCGAGCATCGCGGAGGAAACCTTTCCGAAATCCATCATCGTCGCGACCGAATACTCGGAGGACCTTTCGACGATCGAGGGCGACCCGACGCACCTGCACCAGGTCCTGCTCAACCTCGCGGTCAACGCCCGCGATGCGATGCCCCAAGGCGGCACGCTCAAGTTCACCGCCGAGAATTTCGAAGTCGACGAACAGTACGCGAGCATGATGCCGGAGGCGGCGACCGGGCCGCACGTGCTGATTCAGGTTTCCGATACCGGCTGCGGCATGACCCGGGAGGTCACGGACAAAATTTTCGATCCATTCTTCACCACGAAAAGCCTGGGCAAAGGCACCGGCTTGGGCCTCTCCACGACCCTTGGGCTGGTCAAGGGCCACGGCGGATTCATCACGGTGGCGAGCGAGGTCGGCCGGGGCAGCACGTTCAAGGTATTTTTTCCGGCGAAAGCGGGCGAAGCCCCCGATGCTGGCAAGATCGAATGCATTGAGCCCCGGCGGGGCGAGGGGGAACTGGTGTTGTTGGTGGATGACGAACCCAATCTTCTCCAGGTGGCGAAAACGATTCTCGAGGCGCACGGCTACTGCGCCATCACCGCGGGCGACGGCACGGAAGCGATCGCCACCTTTGCCATTCGCAGCAAGGAGATCCGGGTCGTTTTGACCGACCTGATGATGCCGCTGATGGATGGTGTGACGCTGATTCACACCCTCCGCCGGATGAAGCCGGACATTCAAATCATCGCTTCCACGGGAGGCAGCGGGAGCGAGGCGCGGATGGGAAACCTGGAGGAGTTGAATCTCCCGGCCTTTTTGGCCAAACCGTATACGCGCGACAGATTGCTCGCCGCCTTCGATGCGGTTCTGCATCCTTTGGACTCGGAATGAAGCCACTCCGGATTCTCATTGCGGACGATCACGAGGTCGTTCGCCAGGGTGTACGCGCGTTGATTGAAGGTGAAAAGGGGTGGGAAGTGTGCGGCGTGGCGGATACCGGGCGCGAGGCCGTACTTCTTACCGAGCAGCTCGAACCCGACATCGTCATTCTCGACATGAACATGCCGGGACTGAATGGGCTGGAAGCGGCCCGCCAGATCAAGCGTCTCCGGCCAGCGACGGAGATCCTGATTTTCACAGGGGAAGACACGGATGCCCTGATTCGAAGAATCTTCGAGGCGGGGGCCAAGAGCTTCGTGCTCAAATCGGATGCCGGGAAGTATCTGATCGAGGCGATTCAAGCCCTGGCGCAGCACAAACCATTCTTTACGAAGAAGGCGTCGGACGTCGTTTTCGCGCGATTCGCCGCCGGGGCGGAAAAGCCGGCGGCGGGCCGCCGGCCGGATCATGACCGGCTTTCGCCACGCGAACGCGAATTGGTGCAGTTGCTCGCGGAGGGCAAAAGCAACAAGGAAACCGCCGGGGCGCTGGGGATCAGCACCCGCACCGCCGAGGTGCACCGCGCGGCCATCCTGCGAAAACTCAATATCAAGTCGCTGCCGGAACTCGTCCGCTATGCGATCCGGAATCATGTGATTCAGCCGTAGATCGATGCAGCCGCGATGCCCGGTTTCTCTCTCCGACTTTGGGATTCGCTCCGTCTACGACTCGACGACGAATCTCGTGGTGCGCAATCACACGACCTCCTGCACGACCAACTACAGCGTCGGCGCAAATACGCGGATCGGCCCAATCCTCAGCGGCACCGGCAACATCTCCAGTACGAGTCCTTGGGCGAATTTCACGGATTGAGATTGAGTGCGCAGCGCGGCCGGCGCCGGAACAGGAAAAACGCCGCCAGCGCGAGTTTGATGTTTCGATTCCCGAGTTTCCAGCACAGGCTCCCGCCATGCCCCAGCCTATCATCTACGGAATCGGAATCGTCGTCGCGATCGTCCTGTTCGTTATCATCGCGGTGTTCTTCAATTTCATTGGGGTGTGGCTGCGAGCCCGACTGGCCAATGCCCCCGTTGGAATTGTGAACATGCTCGCCATGCGGCTGCGCCGTGTTCCCGTCGGTCTCATCGTGGATAACCGGGTTACTGCCCTCAAGGCCGGCATCCACATCACCTCCGACCAACTCGAGGCGCACTACCTCGCGGGCGGTAGCGTGGAGCACACCGTCCTCGCGCTCATCGCGGCTTCGAAGGCGAACATCCACCTCGATTTCGACCGGGCCTGCGCCATCGATCTGGCGACCAAGGGCACCGGCAAGACTGTGCTGGAGGCGGTGCGCACCAGCATCAACCCGAAAGTGATCGACTGCCCGAATCCCGCGAGCGGCAAGGTGGCGATCGACGCGGTGGCCAAGGACGGCATCGGCGTGCGCGCCCGCGCGAAGGTCACCGTGCGTTCGAACCTGGATCGGTTTGTCGGCGGCGCGACCGAGGAAACCATCGTCGCACGGGTGGGCGAGGGCATCGTCACCAGCATCGGCTCCGCCCTTTCCTACAAGGACGTGCTGGAGAACCCGGACCGGATTTCGAAGGTTGTGCTCGCCAAGGGGCTCGATAGCGGCAGCGCCTTCGACATTCTCTCGATCGACATCGCGGATGTGGACATCGGCGAAAACATCGGCGCCAAACTGCAGGCGGAGCAGGCCGAGGCGGATAAGCGTGTCGCCCAGGCGAAGGCCGAAGTGCGCCGTGCAGCGGCAGTCGCCCTCGAGCAGGAAAACATCGCCAAAGTGGCGGAGATGCGCGCCCGTGTGGTCGAAGCGGAGGCGCAGGTGCCTCTCGCCATGGCGCACGCGTTCATGCACGGACAGCTCGGCATCATGGATTATCTGCGGATGAAAAACATGGAAAGCGACACGCAAATGCGTTCATCCATCGCGGGCAGCGGAGGTGCGGCGGGGCCGGGAAAGTGACGGAACCCGGACGGCCGACAGCTGAATTCTCATGATTCCCTCCGCTCCTTTCCTCGCTGCGGGCGTCGAGCAAATCATCGTGCTCGCGGTCGTGGCCTTGTTTTATGTGGTGAAGAACCTGCTCGAGAAAAAGGCGGGGAAGGGAGCGAGCCCCAATCCGACCGATCCATTTCCGACGACCACCAAACCGCCGGCGCCAAGCGTGGCGCGCGGAACTCCGGCCTCGACGGGGACGCCCGGAAAATCCGCCCCCGAGCAGGAGCGCATGCGGAAGTTCTTCGAGGCGCTCGGGCTGCCTTCCGAGGCTATCCCGCCCGCTCCGGTCGCACCAAAGGTGGAACGCAAGGCCGTGCCGCCGCCGCTGGCCCCGGTGACTCGGCGCGTGCCACCCCCGCCGTTACCAGTCCCTCCGCGCTGGGAGGCAAGCCCCGCCGTACTCGCGGGCGATCTTCCGCGCGCGGATCCCAAGTTCAATCTCTCCGACCTCGCGACCGAGTTTCGCAGCGCGAGCAGCGTCAAGCAGGAGAAAGTCAGCATCAGCGTGGATGTGCGCGCCGATCTCCTCCAGCCCGCCGCGGGGGTGTCGGTGGCCGAGCTGCATCGTCCCGTCGACCACACCAAGGACCTGGCCCGGCTGATTGCGCGCGAGCTGCGCGCTTCGCCCGATTCGCTCAAGCGCGCCGTCATCCTGCGCGAAATCCTGGGCCCGCCGGTCGGCTCTCGCTAAGCAAGGAGGGTAGCCGCTGGGTTTGAAGGAGATCGCCATTCCCCTTTTGGGAGTAGGCCGGGCCGATAATATTCGAAATCTTCCGAGCGGGAAGCGGTATCCCCTTCGAGATGGCATCCCCGCGATTCGCCTCCGCCGCCGGCGCTTACGAGCGCTGGCAGTGCGGCGGTTCGTTTGCCGGGGGCTGTCGCCATTCTGTTTCGACATGAAAATACCACCTTCTGCGGTTGCCCGGGCCGGCGTGCTTTCGCGGGCCCCCTCGGTCGCCTTGCTGGCGGCTTTGCGCGCCCTGCTTTTGGCGCTCGTTGCCTTCGCCTTGGCCCAGCGCGGGCAGGGCGCTGCGCCGGTCAACCCGATTCTTTATGTCACGCAAGCCCCTATCACGAAGGAGGTGAATTCTCGTTTCGCCGCTCAAAGCTTCATGGGCGTGGCGGGCGCCTTCAGCAATCATCTCGGGGACACTCCCGGCGTGGGGCGAGGTGGTGCGCTGATGATCCGCTACGCAGATGGCACCGTGCGCAACCTGACCGCCGCCGCTCAACCCACCAGCTATGGAACGCTGACTCCCACCGGCTTGCAAACTGCCAACGGCATCGCCGTGCGCAATCCGTGCCTGCACTCGAGCGGCACGAAGGCGCTCTTCAGCATGGTGGTGGGGGCTCCGGCCAATGCCAGCGACACCACCCGCTTCTATTGGCAGATTTACGAGATATCCAACTTCACCGCCGCGAATCTGGTGCCCACGATCACCAAGGTTCCTTTTCAGCCCGCCACCTATAATAACGTCAATCCGATTTACGGCTCCGATGGGCGCATCATTTTCAGCAGCGACCAGCCACACAACGCGACGCCCCAGGCCGACCACGCGCACCTTTACCCGCAGCGAGAGGAGTATCTCTTGCTGCCAACTGTGACCGGCCTCTGGAGCCTCGACCCCGTGGGCGGCGACCTTTTTCTGCTCGATCATTCCCCGAGCGGTTCCTTCTCACCGATCATCGACAGCTTCGGACGCCTGATTTTCATTCGCTGGGATCATCTCTCCCGGGATGTCGAAGCCGTCACGGATCGGGCGCCCGTGGCCGTGAACGGCGACAACTGGACCCAGACGAACAACGGGTGTGGGAACTTCAGCAGTGAAGCCGCCAATGCAACCTTCACGACTTTTCCGGGTGGCGTGGTCGATACCTACCCCGAGCCACGCAACTCCGATCATACGAGCTTGCTCGGTACGAACATGAACGGGAACACGTTCAACATCTTCTTCATTTGGCAGATGAATCAAGACGGCACCAACCAGGAAATGCTGAACCACGTCGGCCGCCACGAACTGCTCCCCAGTTTCACCAAAAGTTTCACGAACGATCCAAACCTCGTCGACTTCGCCGTGAGCGGACGCAACTCCGCTAGTAACTTTTTCCAGGTTCGTGAGGACCCCGATGTGCCAGGTCGCTTTTTTGCGGTGGATGCTCCCGATGTCGGATCGCATATGAGCGGCCGCATCATCACGCTCACGGGACCGCTTGGGGCTAATCCCGATACGCAAATGCCCATCAATTACATCACGGGGCCGGTCAGCATTCCCATTGCGGGACTTCAACCTCCACTCTCCAGTCCGGTCGATATCTTCCGCAACCCTCTCCCGCTCAAAGGGGGAGGTCTCGTCGCGTCCGTCACTCCGGAAATTACCTATGATTCCGCGGGACCCGATCCTTCCGCGCCGGGCTGGGCCTACGCCTACCGGTTGCGGGCGTTGAAACTTTCCGGCGCCTTCTGGGTCGTCGACAACGCCGTCAATATGACCGGCACCGGCACCATGGCGACGAATCTGAGCTGGTATGCCAACGGCCAGCAGGTGACGTACAACGGGCTCATGTGGGAACTCGAACCGGTGGAAGTCGTGCCCCTGGGCCACAGTCTGCCCACCGCGACCACGACACCGGTGGATCCGATTGAGACCAGCGTTTTCGGGGAGGAATACGTCGACCTGCCGACCTATCAAAATTATCTCCGCACCCGCGGCCTCGCACTCTCCGTCAGCCGCAATGTCACGATGCGCGACAAGGCCGACAAACAGCAGCCTTTCAATCTCAAGGTGGCGTGGCCGACATCGAGTACGCAGACGCTTGGAACTGCCTCCGGAAAAGTCTACAACATTGGCTACATGCAGATCTTTCAGGCGGATCTGCTGCGCGGACTCACCATGAATGGCAATGGTGCGCCACCCGTGGCCGGGCGCCGGGTGCTCCCGGCTCCGCTGCACGATGGCTTCAGCGAAAATCCGCCCACGCCGGGATTTGTCCCGCCGCCCGGGGGCGTAAAAATCGCGGATGACGGCTCGGTGGCAATGGTCGTTCCCGCCCGTCGCGCCATTACGTACCACCTGACCGAGACCGAAACGAATGGCTACGCGAGCGTGGTGAAGGAGCGGTTCTGGATCAACTTCGCGCCGGGTGAAGTGCGCACCTGTGCGGTTTGCCACGGCATCAACACTGCAAACCAGGCCCTCACGCTGGGGTTGCCCCAAAACAAGCCGCAGGCGCTTCGGTCGCTGCTCCAGTATTGGCTGGTCAACAACCCGCGGGGCACCGCGCAGTTCGCGAGTGCGAACCTAAGCGCGAAGAAAACGGATGGTACGGTGACTGTCACGCTCAACCGTACCGGCGGTGGATCACAGCCCCTCACGGTGCACTACGCCACGGCGGATGGAACCGCAATCGCCGGACAAGATTACAACCCCATCACCGGCAATGTCACCTGGCTCGACGGCGACGTGGCTTCCAAGAGCTTCACCGTTACCGTCCGCAATAATCCCGTCATCGCCGCGCCCAAGACATTTACGGTCAGCATCACCGGTACGCTGGTCGGCGTGAATCCGCCGCCCACGACGAGTGCGCCCTCCACCACCACGGTGACGATCAATCAGCCCCCCTTCGAAACGTGGCTTTTCGCCAATCTCGGGGCGGCGGCGAATAATCCCGGCACAGGTGGCGCCCTGGGCGATGCCGATGGTGACGGCTTTTCGAACCTGGCGGAGTACGCGCTGGGCACGAATCCGAGTGCCCAAACACCCGCGCTCCAATCGGCTTACACCGCCGGTCGATTGGGCCTCGGTTTCACGCGCGAAAGCACCCGGACGGATACGACTCTCACCGTGGAAGGGAGCGCGGACCTTCAATCCTGGAGCAACCTCGCGCGCAGCACGGGCGGCGGGATCTTCACGGCCCTGCTGCCCGGGGTGAATGTTTCGGAATCCGGTGCCGGATCGCTGAAAGCCGTGCAAGTGCTCGATGCCGCCGGAACCCCAAACCGCTTCCTGCGCGTGAGAGTGGATTTGAATTAGGGACCGCGGATGGCCAAGAGCCAAGAGCCAAGAGCCAAGAGCCAAGAGCCAAGAGCCAAGAGCCAAGAGCCAAGAGCCAAGAGCCAAGAGCCAAGATCCAAGAGCCAAGAGCCAAGAGCCACGAGCCACGA
>JBBRQH010000085.1:0-18271 GCA_038226705.1 Chthoniobacterales bacterium
CCACCGCCCGCGCCATGATCGCGTTCACGCTCGACCAATCCAGCCCGAGCAGGCCGCGCGCCTGTTCCAGACTCCCACACGCTTGGATGACCACAATCGCCCACGCCTCAAACGAGCGCGTCCAACGCGTGTAACGCTCCGGAATGTCCGACTTGATGCGTTCGTGTCCTCAACGCTCGGTCGCTGGGGACCTTCGTCCCCTGCCAAAACCAAGATTCGGAGCGGCAGGCGAGGTAGTGCGTGACTCGCGCCGCGGCTTCGCCATGCTTTTCCGCTTCCTGCCATCCTGCGTTGGTTCCACCTGTGACTGAAACTCCTACGGCCTCCGTTCCGCCTCCCGCCATCGACATCCGCGAGCTGCGGGTGGATTACGGAAACTTCGTGGCGGTCTCCGATGTGACGCTTTCGGTTCCGGCCGGGGAGGTCTTCGGACTCGTGGGTCCGAATGGGGCGGGCAAGACGAGCACGTTCCGGGTCTTGGCGACGCTGATGGAACCGACCTACGGCGAGGTTCGCCTGGCCGGCATCGATATCTTCGAGCAGCCCGAAGCCGCGCGGCGCATCATGGGCTACATGCCCGACCTGGCGCCGGTCCCTTCGGATTTGAAGGTCTGGGAATTTCTCGATTTGTATGCGGACTCGAACGGGCTGGGCACTGCTGCCGTGCGTCGCCAGCGCGCCGATGAATGCCTTGCGGAAGTCGCCCTCAGCGATCGGAAGGACGTTTTTTGCAAGACTCTATCGCGCGGTCAAATGCAGCGCCTCGTCCTCGCCAAGACGCTGATGCACGCGCCCAAGGTGATGATTCTCGATGAGCCGGCGAGCGGGATGGATCCGCTTTCGCGCCGCAACCTCCGGCTGGCGCTGCGCCGTCTCGCGGACGCCGGCACCACAATCTTTGTGAGTTCGCACATTCTCAGCGAGTTGGCGGAAATGTGCTCGTCCATTTGCGTGATGAATCGGGGGCGCCTGCTGGCTTCCGGTTCGGTCGATGATGTCCGCCGGACGCTCGGACGCGTTGAACGCACGCTGACCGTGGCCCTGCTCGATCGCGTCGATGACGCGGCGGCGTGGCTGACGGCGCAGTCTGGCGTGCAGAATCTGAAATCCGCCGATGGGAGGGTCACGTTGACTTATTCCGGAACCCATGGGGAACAAGCCGCGCTTCTGACCGGGCTCATCCGGCAGGAATTACGCATCACCGTCTTTGAAGAACAACGCTCGACCTTCGAGGAAATCCTTATCGACGTGGCTGAGAAGAACCCATCCGCATGAGTACGCCGACCCCCGAATATTCCGGCCATCCGGTGCCGGCCTGGAAGATTTGGGCCAACCCGATCGTCCGGCGTTACGCCCGTTCGCGGCTGCGCCCGCAGGCGCTGGTGCTTTGGCTGCTGCTCACCCTCGTCGTGGCGGGGTTCATGTTTTTCCTGATTCGAGCGGGTGCGGTCTACCGTGGGGCGATTGCCGATGCAGAACGGGTGCCGTTGATTCCGCTGCTCGTCTTCCAAGGTGTGATTCTGTTCGTCCTCGGCACCGGCCAGGCGGCGGCGGGCATGACGGCCGAAGCCGATGAAGGCGTGCTCGACTATCAGCGCCTCACTCCGCTCAAACCGCTCGCAAAGGTCCTGGGCTACCTCTTTGGCCTGCCGATTCGCGAGTATGTCATGTTTCTGGCCACGCTCCCTTTCACCGCCTGGTGTCTCTGGGCGGGAGCAGTGCCGGCGAATATATGGATGCCGCTCTACCTGGTCTTTTTTACGACGGCTTTGCTGCATCATCTGACGGGACTTACCGCGGGCACGGTCTTACGAAACCGACGCTGGGCCTTTCTCATTTCCATCGGAATCGTCTTCGTCCTTTACACGGTCATTCCCCAGGCTTCCCGCTTCGGTCTCGTCTTCTTCAAGTATTTCACGCTCGCTCCCGTCTTCGGGGAGTCACTGCCGGCCCTGATGCCGGACGCGGTCCGCGGCGCCGTTCGAGCGGGAAGAGCGCTCCGCGGCGCGCAGGTTCCGGTGGAAGTGCTGGATGTCCGGTTCTTCGGCCTGCATTTTTCCGAGTGGGTTTTCACCCTCTTCACGCAGGGTGCGCTGATTCTGACTTTCATCGTGATGTTGTGGCGGAGATGGCGCCGTCCGGAATCGCATTTACTGGGCAAAATCTGGGCGGTGCTGACCTTCGCCTGGGTGCAGGTGCTCCTGCTCGGGAATGCCTTGCCGATGATCGAAAGCGGACATCTTTTTCCTTCGCGGGAAATCTTGCGCCGCGCGCTGGCCCACGCCCCGAGCAATTGGCAGCCGCAGCTCGCCGAGGCGATCGGCATGATCGGGGTCTACGGCCTGGCGACCTTGTGGCTCCTGTTTATCCTGACCATCATCATCACAGCATCGGAGGATGGCCAACTCCGCGGCATTCGCCGCGCGCGCAAGTTTGGCTGGCCGCGCATTCCGCGGTTTTCGGATGCCGCGAGCTCGTTCTGGTTTGTGGCTGTCATGGCCGTTACTGGCGCCGTCGGCTGGCTGCTTTTCTCCCGCGGACTGATCGAGTCGAAGTGGTTCGCCGGCACCGTTTTTCCGGCCCATGCCGGCTGGACGTTCGCGCTGGTGTTGCTCTCGGCCGGGCTGGGATTTCAGGCCCTGCTGGAAGCCCGGGGTGGGCGCTGGACAATCTTCGCCGGCGTTTTCATCGGCGTTGTGCCCGTGATGATCGGCATGGTTCTCGGAGCTGCCAATAACGCATTCCTGACTGCTTCCACCTGGCTCGCGGGCATCTCCCCACTGGCCGCTCCTTTCTACGCCGCGCAAACCCTGGTAGCCGGACGGGTCCCGCTGGAAGCCGTCCAAGCGATTCCGCAGGCATTCTGGTTTTGGCAGGCGGCGTCGGCCGGGGTCGCTGTCTTCCTGATTTTTCAACTCTGGCGAGTTCGGAAACAGCGTGCCGCCGCCGTGGGGCAGCCCCTGCCGGTCGATTCCGTGACGAGCGCGCGGGCCTGAGAAGGGGGAGGTTTGAAATGGCTGGGGCTAGTAGCCAGCCTGAATCCGGAGGTGGATTTCGCCTGCGAGATCCGTTCCGCGGCGATGCAATTGCGCTGCACCCGGGAGATCGAGACCATCAGTCTGGAAGATCACGATGGGCAGCGATTGCCGGTGAAGCTCAGCATGCGCGAATTGCGCGAGCGGCGGAGGTTTGCAGTGGGGGTGACCGGGCCGCGTTAGTTCTCAAGACGAAAGGTCTCTGCCACTGCAGAAGAGCATGGAGACAGCCCCAAGGCTTCTAGCTAGAAATGAGTACCGCCGAAGAGATCTTCACCGCCATTCAGGCCTTGTCTAAGCGCGAGCAGCTTCAATGGCATACAGCCTGAGCTTCGCAGAAGCTGCATTGGCGGACCTTCGCGCGATTCACGACGACATCGGCGTCGCTGCTCCTCGAAATGCAGCGTGCACCATTCATCATTCGCTCGTTTGCTTCAACCGGATCCGTGATTTCCCCAAAACCGGGCCTTTGGTTGCTGGGTTTCCGGAGGTCCGTCAAATTGTTGTCGCGCCACGCGTCATCTTTTACCGAATCGATGACGAAAGGACGAGAGTGACGATTCTCCGCGTTTAGCACGAAAGACGCGGTACTCTTCCGAAGCTCTAACGCATAGAAAGCAAACGGCGTCCATGATCGATTGAGCTGGACTGAGCTCGGCTCAAGCCTGCTTCAACTCGGTCCGCACATCGAGCAATTCCGGGAAGAACGTGAGTTCGAGCGCCTTCTGCAAAAAACCCACACCGGAAGAGCCCCCAGTGCCGCGCCGGAAGCCGATGATGCGTTCCACCGTCTTCATGTGGCGGAAGCGCCAGAGTTGAAAGTACTCCTCCACGTCGACGAGTTTTTCGCACATCTCGTAGGCTTCCCAGTGCCGGTGGGGATCCTCGTAGATCTCCTTGAAGACCGGGAGCAGGCGCGCGTCGCGCTTGTGTGGCTGGGCAAAATCGCGTTGCACGAGATCCGCGGGGATCGCGAAGCCGCGCCGGGCGAGATAGGCCAGGAATTCGTCGTAGATGGCGGGCGCTTCCAGCACCGCCTTGAGTGACGCGTACACCGCCTCGTCGTGCCGATGCGCCGCGATCATGCCCGGATGCTTGTTGCCGAGGAGAAACTCGATGGTGCGATATTGCACCGATTGAAATCCCGAGGCGTTGCCCAGCACGGAGCGGAACTGCAAATACTCCGAGGGCGTGAGCGTCTCGAGCACGGCCCACTGGTTAAAGAGCTGCATCTGGATCTGCTTCACGCGCGCCAGAATCTTGAAGCAGGGCGAAAGCTGATCGGCCCGGAGATGCCGGATCGCCCCGGTCAACTCGTGGATCATCAGCTTCATCCAGAGCTCCGAGGTCTGATGCTGAATGATGAAGAGCATCTCATCGTGATGCTCGGGCTGCGAGAGGGGCTGCTGCGAAGTCAGCAGGCGATCGAGCCGCAGATAGCCAGCGTAGTTGAGCCGGTCCTTCAGGTCGAGCACGATGCCGGGCTCGAGGAAGCGCTGATTCTCCGCCGGAAGCGGATCCGCCGGGGCAGAGGATTTATCGGACATGGCGACGGGGGGAAACAGCACGCAAACCGCAGCACCGCATTTACGCAAGGGGCATTGCGATCTGGTTGACACCGCTTTCTGTGAAACTTGGGGCACGCGAAATTCAGGCATCGCGCGGACGCTCAGCATTTGGCGCTTATTCCGCCTTACGCATGCCCCACCCTTCACCCTCAGCGGCAGAGCGGGCCCAGTTTCCTGCGTGACTCGTCGCCTTCTCGCCGGCTTCGAATGCCAACCTGGTAGCCTCAGACTAGCCTCAGACTACCCCTTTGTCGCATCAGTAGTTCCAGGAATTAAGCGTCCATAGCGGTCGCCATGTCGATGGTGCGAAAACTGACGGACGTCGCGGCGGCGTTATCCTTACGCGGCTAGACAGATACCGCAGGTTCAAAGTGTGCAGCCGAGGTAAGCCTGCCGTCTCCGCCGGTTCAAAAGGTGCAGCCGAGGTAAGCTTGCCATCTCCACAGGTTCAAAAGGTGTGGTCGAGGTGAGCTTGCCACCTCCGAAGGTTCAAAGTGTGCGGCCGAGGTAAGCTCGTCATCGCCGCCGGTTCAAAAGGTGTGGCCGAGGTGAGCTTGCCACCTCCGCAGGTTCAAAGTGTGCAGCCGAGGTGAGCTTGCCACCTCCGCAGGTTTAAAGTGTGCAGCCGAGGGAAGCTTGCCGTCTCCGCCGGTTCAAAAGGTGCAGCCGAGGTAAGCTTGCCATCGCCGCAGGTTCGAAAGGTGCGGCCGAGGTATGCTCGCCATCTCCGCAGGTTCAAAAGGTGCGGCCGAGGTGAGCTTGCCATCTCCGCAGGTTCAAAGTGTGCGGCCGAGGTAAGCGTCTCACCGCCGCACCTTTGCAGACGGCGGCGAGGGCTGAAAATCGTCCGCCGAAGACGACGAAATCGCCCGGAACAACGGCAGGGTTGCGCGGAAGCTTCAAAAGCAACCATCAACGCCGCGCGGTTCGGGGCGCTGACGATGGATGGCTCAGCGGTGTTAGCGAATGTGCGGCGTCCGTGCCGCAGTCTGCCAAAAGGATGGAAAATCGGCTGACAGGACGTGCCAACCCTCACGCGACTCTGGAATTGCGTGCGCCAACGGTCAGCGGCCCCAGCTCGGACTTCGGTTAATCCATAGACAGGAACCTTTCTCTTCGAACAGGTTGTTGTCGGTCTCAACATCCTCGACCGTTGACGGTCGAATTCATTCAGGCGCGCAGGCTAGGACGCTGTTTCTTGCGAAATGGGTCCCTCGGGTCATGGTAAGTGCCATCACCCCAGCAAGTCCCGAGTCGGCGCCCCTCATCTCCTCTTCGCAAGGCACCGAAGGAATCCCGTGCGCCACTTCAGACCCTGCCATCATTCCATGAATCAGCTCGTCCCCGCGCCTGGCTCCGTGATTGCCGGGACAAATCCGCTTCCGCGTACGGTCCTTGTAGCGCTCCTAACCGCCGTTTTCGCGTTCGCCGGCAGCGGCGCCGAGAAACGTGCTTCGTTCCCGACAAACCAGGGAATCCGGCAACTTCCGGGCGGCAAACCGCAGATCGTCTTCGGGATTCCGCTCGCCAGCACATACAGCGTGGGATCTGGTGGGGACTTTGACTCGCTGACAAACCCCGGCGGGGTGTTTGACGCGATCAACAACAACGGCCTGAGCGGGAACGTGATCTTCAATGTCGTGAGCGACCTGACGGGGGAGACGGGGGCGGTCGCCCTCAATCAAGCGGCGGAGCAGGGCGCCGGCGGCTACACGATCACGATCAAGCCGGGCGGCGGGCCTCGCAGTATTTCCGGCGCCTCGAGTGGGGGCACGGCCTTGCTCAAACTCAATGGCGCGGACCGTGTCACAATTGATGGCTCGAGCAGCGGCGGCTCGGACCGGAGCCTGACCATTACCAACAGCAACGCTGACGGGGCGGTGGTGTGGATCGCGAGCGCAAGCGGGACGGACGGCGCGACGAATAACACGGTGAAGAACTGTAACGTGGTCGGTTCGGGCTCGACTGGAACGCTCTGCGGAATCCTGGCCGGGAGTGGCTCATCCTTTGGGTCGTCAGCCGATGCTCCGAATTCGGGGAACACGATTCAAAACAATGTCATTACCAAGGTGCAGGACGCAGTTCATCTCGACGGGAAGACTGGAACCTTCGACCAAAATTGGACGATTACCGGCAACACCTTCGGCTCGAGCGTCCCGGCAGAGAAGCTTTCTAAACGCGGTCTTTTCTTGGCCGATGTGCAAAATTTCTCGATCACCAATAATGACATCCGCGGCATTTCCACACCCGTCGACTCGCCCGACACCATCTCAGGAATCTCGGTGGGGGGTGGCAGCCGCGACGGGTCCATTTCCGGGAACCGGATCGCCGACATTAAGCAGACGAATCCCGACGGCTGGGGCAGCAATGGGATTCTCCTCGCGGTAAGTGCCGACTCGGCCAACCTCACCGTCGCGAACAATTTCATCTCGGACGTCGCCTCGCAGGGGTTTCCCGATGCAGAATCGACCGATAATGGCTACGGCATTATGGTGAATCTGGGCGGGGGCTACCGGATCTGGTTCAATTCCGTCAGCCTCGCCACCAATCAGGCCCTAGCGAATGGCAAGACCGCCGCGATCAATATCGCTTCCGTAGTGAATAAGGCCGGCGCGGTCGATTTGCGCAACAACGTGCTCGCGAACACGCAGACGTTCGGTTTGCGCTATGCCATCTACAACAATTCGACGATGGGAGCTGCCGTCTTCGCAAGCATCGATGCGAACGACTACTTCGCGCAGTACGTCGGCCACCAGGACGATCTCGACCGAACCTCGCTTGGCAACTGGCAGGGCGCCACCGGCCAGGATGCCAACTCGATCGCCGCAGATCCGCTTTTTATCTCGGCCGGCGATTTGCACCTCAACTCGGCCGCGTCGCCCGCGGCCAATGCCGGCTTCCCGATCGCGGGAGTGACGACCGATATCGACGGCAGCACCCGCAGCCTCCAGCGCCCGGAGATTGGCGCAGATGAGCTGCCGGTCTCGGCGAATCTGGCCGCTCTCGCGCTCAGTGCCAGCGGACTGAATCCGGTCTTCGCTACCGGGACAACGGCCTACAGCGCGACCGTGGGGAGTGCGGTCGCGTCGATCACGGTCACGCCCACCGTCGCCGATCCCAATGCGAGCGTGCAGGTGCGGATCAACGGCGGCTCTTTTTGGCCAGTAGTTTCCGGAAGCCCGAGCGGATCGCTGGCGTTGAACGTGGGCACGAATCCCGTCGACGTGCGCGTCACGGCCGAGTTCGGCTCTCCCGTTCTGACCTACACGATCTCGGTTATCCGCGGCGTCGCGTCGCCGGTGGCCGGCACACTCCTGGTTACAGCCTCGCAGGGGACGCCGCTCGTCATCGCGCAGGCGGATGTTCTCGCCGTTTGCAGCGATCCCGGAAGCCTGACTCTGACGATCACGAGTGCCGGCCCAACAAGCAATCAAGGCGGCATCATCACGCTCGGGTCGTCGACTCTCACGTACCGTCCGCCCAGTCCGCAGTTTGTGAGTGCGGATGGGTTCAGTTACACGATTCAAAACAGCGGCGGCGCGAGCGCGTCCGGTCTGATCAACGTGACGGTCGGGGCGCCGCCGTTCCCGCCGCGCGCAGTCACGCTCAGCCGGATCGGCGGAAGCTTCGCGGCGAACTATAGCGGCGTGCCGGGCTTGAGCTATGCGATCGAGTATACGGACGACCTGACCGTCGCTTTCCAGCCGCTGATCAACGCCGCCACGCAGACGCAGCTGACAGTGACGGCAGACCCGGGCGGACAATTCAGTTTCAGCACGGCGAGCGCGCCGCCGCGGCGCTTTTACCGCGCCCGGGCGTTGCCGTAGGCGGGTCGGTTGGCAATCGCGGCAAATCGGCCCCGGCGTGTGCCGGTCACCCCGCCCACCGTAGATTGCGGAGGTGCGCGGTAACAGCCACGGTGGCCCGCTCCCTCCGCGTCGAACTTCCGCTCTCATGACCGCTCTCCGCCCTCCTCCGCTCTCGCCCGTTCGCCTTGATCCGCCAGCCTGGACGTTTTCGCAGCGCGCGCAAAAGCTCCAGAGTTCCGTCATTCGCGAGATCCTGAAGATAACGGCGAGACCGGAGATCATTTCATTCGCGGGCGGCCTGCCCTCCCCGGCGACCTTTCCGGTCGAGCACATGCGCGCCGCTTTTGACCGGGTCCTGACGACCCAGGGGAAAGTGGCATTGCAGTACGGCCCGACCGACGGCTACGCGCCCTTGCGGGCCTGGATTGCCGCATCGCTCTCCGGTGCGGGAGCGCCCATCGACCCGGCGCAGGTGATGATGGTCTCGGGATCGCAGCAGGGCCTCGATTTGCTGGGCAAGGTGCTGATCGACGAAGGGAGCCGCACCCTGGTCGAGACGCCGAGTTACCTGGGCGCGCTGCAGGCATTCTCGCTCTACGAGCCGGAGTTTGTCTCGGTCCCCACGGATGACTGGGGCCTCATCCCGGAAGCCGTGGCCACGCTGGGTGAGGGCGCGGCGCTGATCTACGCACTGCCAAACTTTCAGAATCCCACGGGTCGCACGTTGTCGGTCGCGCGCCGGCAGGAGCTGGTGGAAACCTGCGCTCGGCTCGGGCTACCTCTCGTCGAAGACGATCCCTACGGTGCGCTTTGCTATCGCGGCGAGCCGCTGCCGAAGATGCTGACGATGAACCCGCAGGGGGTCGTCTACATGGGCACGTTCTCGAAGGTGCTTACCCCGGGGATCCGCCTTGGGTACGTCGTGGCTCCGCAGTTCCTCATCCGCAAGATGGAGCAGGCGAAGCAGGCGACCGACCTGCATACGGCGCAATTGACGCAGATGGCGGTCTTCGAAGCGGTGAAGGATGGTTTCCTCGCGACGCATATCCCGACGATCCGCGCGTTGTACGCCAGCCAGTGCGAAGCGATGTTGGCGGCCCTCGGTGAGTCCTTCCCTTCGGCCGCGAAGTGGAACCGCCCCGCGGGCGGGATGTTCATCTGGGTCACTCTCCCGGCGCACGTGGACAGTATGGAGATCCTCGATGAAGCGATCGCACAAAATGTGGCTTTCGTGCCCGGAGCGCCCTTCTTTGCGGAGAAGCCCGAGAAGAACACGCTGCGGCTGAGCTTTGTGACCGTGCCGCCGGAGAAAATCCGTGAAGGCGTGGCCACGCTTGGGCGCCTGATTGCGGCGAAGTTGTAGCATGGGGCCGAGCTCGCTTCAGGTCGGGGACCAAGCTCGGCTCGCTGTAAAGGCGCTGGGCTGCCCCTGACGTAAAGGACCCGCCGGCTCGCGTTCCTTTACGTTCATAACGCGGCCTTGAATGCCAGAAAGTACACACCGATCTTGGCGGGTGGCGAGGAAGGTTGCCCGAAACGGCTCTCGGACAACCAAGTCGAACAGCGGGTGCGCGATGGCAATGCGCTTTGGTCCGCCTAGGGGAGCTTCTTTTCCCCTTCGAGCGGTGCCACGCCGATGGCCGCAAGCCCAAAGGCGTATTCGAAGGCGACTTCCTTCATGCGATCGAAGCGTCCGGAAGCGCCGCCGTGACCGGCCTCGAGGTTGATCTTGAAGAGCAGCGGATTCGAATCCGTCTTTAACGGACGGAGCTTCGCCGCGTACTTCGCGGGTTCCCAGTACGGCACCTGGCTGTCGTTGAGGGACGTGTAGAGGAGGATGGACGGATACGGCTTCGCCGCCAGATTGTCGTAGGGGCTGTACGTCTTCATGTAATCGTACTCGGCCTTCTTGTTTGGATTGCCCCACTCGATGTACTCCTCGGTGGTGAGGGGAAGGGTGGCGTCGGCCATCGTGTTCATTACGTCGACAAAGGGTACGCCCAGCACGGCCGCGCGGCAGAGATCGGGGCGGAGGTTGAGCGTCGCGCCCACGAGGAGGCCGCCCGCACTGGCGCCTTCGATGACCATCTTTTCGCGCGCGCCGTATTTCTGCGCCACGAGGTGATCCGCGCAGGCGATGAAATCCGTGAAGGTGTTCATCTTCTGCATCATCCGCCCTTGCTCGTGCCAGATCTCTCCCATTTCGCCGCCACCCCGGATGTGCCCAATCGCAAAGACGATGCCTCGCTCCAGGAGCGAGACCCGATTCGAAGAAAAGGACGCGTCGATGGAGATGCCGTAGGACCCGTAGCCGTAGAGCCAGAGAGGCGCGCTGCCATCGAGCGCGACATCTTTGCGCCGCACCACCGTGAGCGGAATCTTCGCCCCATCCTTGGCAGTGGCCGATATGCGCTCCACCGTGTAGCGCGCGGCGTCGTAGCCTCCCAGAATCTCGGTCTGCTTCTTCAGTTCGCGCGTGCGGGCCGCGAGATCGTAGTCGTAGACCGAAGGTGGCGTGATTGGCGACTGATAGCGGAAACGGTACGTCTTTGCCTCGAAGTCTGCGTTTTGGCCCGGCTGCGCGTCGTAGCTCGGCTCTGGGAAAGTGATGCGGTGCGATTGCTTCGTCTTGAAATCGTAGACGCGAAATTGCGGCAATCCGCCGGAACGCTCCGCGAGCACCATGAAATCGCGCAGGAGATCGACGTGGGCGATCTTCACCCCCGGCTCTTCCGGTAGGAGGGTTTTCCAATTTTTGCGTTCCGGGCTTTTCGGCGACGCGGTCATGAGTTGGAACTCCTTCGCACCCGCATTCGTCCGGATATAAAACGTATCGTCGCGCAGGTCGGGATAATACTCGAGCTCACCGCTCCGCTCCGCGATGAGCTTGGGTTCGGCTTGCGGTTGATCGGCGGGCAACCAGCGCACTTCGGTCGTGCGGCTGCTGGCCGAGCCGATGAAGACGGCCTTGCGATCAGAGGAACGGGAGACGGTGACCTGATACAACTCATCTTTCTCTTCCAATAGCTGCACCGGCTCCTTGTCGCCGAGCGTGTAGCGCCAGACGCGAAACGTCCGCTTCGCTTCGTTTTCCGTCGTAAAAAAGATGGTCTTGTTGTCGGCCGCCCAGGCGAAGCCGGCGACCTTGCCAATCGGGGTCTTGATTTCCGAGCGATCGCTCAGGCGCAGGAGATGAAAATCGTAGTCGCGATGCCCATTGGTGTCGGTGGAGTAGGCGAGGAGCGCGCTGTCGTCGCTGTAGGAGAGCCCGCCCAGCGCCATGAACTTTTGGCCCGCGGCCAGCTTGTTTACATCGAGGGCGATTTCCTCTGGCTCCGTGAGCGCGCCTTTTCGGCGGCAGAAGATCGGATACTGTTTTCCCTCCTCGGTCCGGGTGTAAAGAAACCAGCCGAGTCGCAGATACGGCGGTGAATCGTCGTTCTGTTTCACCCGCCCCAACATTTCCGCATAGAGCGCGTTCTCGAACTTCTTGTGCGGTGCCATGACGGCTTCGGTGTAGGCATTTTCGGCTTTCAGGTGCGAAAGCACCTCCGGATTCTCCTTCTCCCGCAGCCAGAAGTAAGGATCCTCGATTTTGTCGCCGTGCATGCCCACGGTCTTCGGCTTGCGCGGGATCGCGGGTGGCGGTGCGGCTTGCGAATCGAGCTGGGCGGAGAGGGGGAGGGACATCGTAAGGGCAGCCGCGCCGGCGAGGGCGAAGCGAAGCGGGATCGGCGACATGGGCGCCAAAGTCCGGAGACTGGCCGGGACCGCAAACGCGAATCGCAGCCGCGCAATCGCGGCGTGTTGGACGCTACCGTTCGTCGAGCTCGATCAAATCGAAGAGGCTGCGCAACGGCTGCCCGCGCGCCTTTGGATAGAAAATCCACTTCATCGGCAGGAGCGTGAAGTAGGCGTGGTGACCGCGCGCGCCGAAGCGGGGCGCGAATTCGTTCCAGTTGGCGATCCGCGGCGGATTCACCCCGGGCTGCGCCAGGAACCAGTCGCCGACGTGTGCGTCATCCGGGGCATTTCGAACGGCCAGCCGAAACTCGGTCGCAGCGAGCTGAAAGTGGCGCAGGAACGCGCCGTCCATGCCCAGCGGGCTCCCGAAAAAGAGCCGGTAAAGCCCCGTCAGCTTCCCGTCGCGGGCTAGGCGCGCCTTGTCGATGATGCGGGGCAGCCAGCAGCAATCGGCAAGCCGTACGGTGGGCAAGCGGAGCTTCATGTATAAACGGGGGAGGGAGGGACCACAGCCGAGGAGGCGGGACCGACGAGACGGCCGGAGTACCGCGAAGGTTGCGGTGCGTGAGGCGGGCGCCGAATGAAGGCAAATTTCACACGAATTAGGCAAGATCGACTTCCAGGGTGCGGGCGAGGTCGTCTTGTCGAAACGTGTAGCCCGTCGAGAGCGCCTTTTCCGGCACGGCCCGGGTGGAGTCGAGGGCAAGGGAGGCGAGGTCGCCCAAGGCCAGGCGGAGTGCGAACGCCGGGGTCCGCAGCAGGGCGGGCCGATGCAGGGCGGCGGCGAGGATGCGGGTGAATTCCGCATTCGTCACAGGCTGCGGGGCGACCGCGTTAAAGGCGCCGGTGAGCTTGTCGCGCTCGAGCAGGTGGATGATTAGGCCACAGACGTCCTCGACGTGGACCCAGGGCATCCACTGCTTGCCCGTGCCGAGGCGGCCGCCGAGTCCGACGCGGAAAAGCGGGCGCAATTTGTCCATCGCGCCGCCGTGCGGCGCGAGGACGAAGCCAATCCGTGGCAGCGTGACGCGGACGCCGTGCTTCTCGGCCGTGAGGGCGGCGTCTTCCCATTCCTGGCAGACATCCGCGAGGAAGCCCGAGCCGCGGGCGGCGGTTTCGGGGAGCAGATCGTCGCCCCGATTCCCGTAGATGCCGGTGGCCGAAGCGCTGACGAGGATGCGCACGCCGCAGTGCGGCAAGGCGGCCACGAGGGAATGCGTCAGATCGATGCGGCTTGCGCGAATGCTTTTCTTTTTCGCAGCGGTCCATAGTCCCTGGATGGATTCGCCCGCGAGGTTCACCACCGCATCGAGTCCGCTCAAGTCTGGTGCGGCGTTTTCCCGCAAGGCGCGGGTTTCTGCGCAGCCTTCGACGGTGCGAGTCGAGTCGCGGCTGAAAGCAACGCAGGAATGCCTGCGCTGGCGCAGGCGCGGGATGAGATAGCTGGCGACGAAACCCGTCGCGCCGGTGATTCCAATACGCATCGCCGCACGATGCGGAGGAATGAACCGATGGCGAACCGGAAGCTGCAACCGCAAAGACCGCAGGGATCGTCAATATGCGATATTCGAAAATGCGTCGGTGCTGAAGGCAGTGCCTCCAGTGTTGCCGTTATCGGATTTCGATTCTTACCGCCGTTCGGTCCCTTGTGGTCTTGTCTCGCCGGCTCAGGAGCTTGCAAACGAGCACGGGGCGATACGTCAGAATGCTTCTTCGTGGCGACTTCGCGTTCGGGCGTTCCTGCCGGTGGGATGGCCGCAGGAAGGCACAAGAAACGCAAAGAGGACCTGCGGAGGAATTTCCTTAACCCGCAGGAAGTTTCGCGAGAAAGGCCAGCAAGACGCGGTTGAACTCTTCCGGTTTCTCCATCATCAAAAAATGGCCGACGCCTTCGATCTCGACGCGTTCGAACTTCGGAAACATGGCGCTCATCCAGTCACGCAGCGGACGCGTCGGCGCCTCGACGACATTGAGAACCGGCTGCGGAAAGCGGTCATCGGTTCGCATGGTCTGCGGCTGGACCAGCCAGCGCGCGGCCTGCACGGCGACTTCTTCCGGCGTCGCCAGCATCGTGGAGAGAATCTTTTCCCGGAGAGCAGGAGTGGCGGCCGCGCTGAACATCGATTCAACAAAAGCACGGCGCGTCTTCAGCCCTTCCGGCCCGCCGAAGGCCTCCGCCCACGCACGCATTTCCGGGGAATCGGGGATATGGAACGGCGTCTCGACAAAGATCAACGCGATCACGCGTTCCGGGTGGAGCCGCGCGTACTGCCGGATCACCGCCCCGCCCAGGCTGTGGCCCATGAGGATTGCGCGTTGCGCCGTCGCTTTCTCTACAGCTCGGTCGACGGCCTCGACGAAGCTGAATTCCTGGAGGCCCCCGGGCGGGAGAGGCGAGGAACCGTGGCCGGGAAGATCTGGCGCAATCACCCGATACTTCGTTTCCAAGGCGGGGATCTGGTCCGCCCAAAACGTCGCATCACAGGTCCAGCCATGGACGAGGATGATGAGAGGTTTGGAAGAATCGGCGAGTTCGGTTGCGGAAACGGCGCCGGAAATCAGGCTCAACATGCCTGCGCATACACCAAGAATTCGACCGGCGGAGCGTGAAAGCAGCATGGCAGGCAAGAGCATGAGGGAATCGCTCCCACGGAGCGGCTGCAAGATCTTTTTCGGGACCCCCGGGGGACGGACTCTCTGCTGTAACCGGCAAGACCCGAAGATGTTGAAAAATCGTTCGACTCCCCCGCGACCCGTGAGGCCTCCTTGCCGGGAGTTCTCGTGCGATTCTTTTTGAAGAACATCGACCACAGAGCGTCCGACTTTACCCGGATGCGGGTGTTGGGTCGGCTCGGCATCTGCTCCGGCTGACCGCGCCGATTGGCGAAGTTTTCGTTTCCCACCCCTCTAATCCTTCCCTTCATGAATCCGATACCGAGCATGCGCGTGATTCGGGCCATTCGTGTCCTGGCCGCGGTATGTCTTTTCACGTCGTTCCGCGCGAATGCCGCCACCGTGACGGTGAACATCGAGAACTTCGACTTCAACCCCATGAACAAGTCGATCCAAGTGGGGGACACGATTCACTGGGTCTGGGTCGGCGGACTGCATAGTACCACGGCGGCCGCGGGCCAGGTCGAGTCGTGGGATTCGACCATCCATTCGACGCCTTTCTCTTTCGATCATGTGTTCGCCCGTGCCGGGGTGTTCGGCTACTACTGCCGCGTGCATGGCCTCGATGCCGGTAATGGCAGGGGAGGCGGGATGATGTTTGGCACGATCACGGTCACAGCGCCGGGCGCTTCGCAGCTAATCAATATTTCCACCCGTCTGCGCGTGGAAACGGGCGACAATGTCGGGATTGGCGGGTTTGTGATCAGCGGCGGCTCCAAAAAGGTGCTGGTGCGCGCGCTCGGTCCCAGCCTCGCCGGCTTTGGGGTGACTGGCGCGCTCCAAGATCCGGCGATCCGTCTGGTCGGTTCCACCCAGAATACGCTCGCACAAAACGATGATTGGAAGAGCGATCAGCAGGCCGAGATCCAAGCGACGGGGTTTGCGCCCAGCGACGATCGCGAATGCGGGATTGTCATCACCTTGCCGGCCGGATCGTACACCGCACTGCTCAGCGGCGTCGGCAATACCAGCGGCGTCGGCATCGTGGAAGTCTACGATCTTGATACGACGCAGCCCGGCCGGCTCATCAACGTATCGACGCGCGGGCAGGTGCAGACGGGCGACAGCGTCATGATCGGAGGATTTGTCATCGGGGGCGGCATGGCGCCGAAGAAGGTCATCGTCCGCGGCATCGGTCCGAGCCTCACGGCGTTTGGCGTCCCGGGAGCGCTGCAGAATCCGACGATCCAGCTCTTTAGTGGTCCCACGGCGATAAACTCCGATGACGATTGGAAAACCGCACAACAAACCGAAATTGTGGCCAGCGGTTTTCCGCCCACGGACGATCGCGAGAGCGCCATCGTCGCAACGCTTCAGCCGGGGGCTTACACGGTGATCGTGAGTGGCGTTAGTGCGACAAACGGGGTTGGCCTGGTCGAGGTCTACGAGTTGCCCTAAGCGATCCGAGATGCGGAATAGCCGCGGATCTCGCGGATGGCACGGACGGTGGAAGGCGCAGCGGGGTGTGATTAAAGGTGGGTGAGGGAGATTGGTCAGTTCCAGAGATGCGGCCAAAGGTGATTGGAGCGAAAGACACGGAGTTGGGCGATGGCTTCTGCGGTTTGAGGGAGCCAAGCGGTTCCCGCTTTTTTCAGGCGAGCCTGCAGAACGTGGCGGTGCCCTGACTCGATCAGGCCGGAGCCGATAGGCAATCCGTGCTGGAGGGCGGATGGGTAGTCCAAGCAGTCGCGGTGGTTGCTCAAGTATCGATGGGCGTTGGTAACCGGGGCTTCTTCTTTGGGCGTGTCGGGAGCTTCGCAATGTTCCGCCAAGGTCGCGATGACGGTGGGCCGCCCCGCGTTTGAGGCGCCGTTGCTGGGTCTTGCGCCAGCGCTCGCTGTGCTCGGGGCAGACGCTTTTGGAAGCTGCCCGCAGCCGGCGTCGCGGACACAATGAGCCCAGCGTCGACCGGCCTCATCAACATCGCCCAAAGTCGCCGTGTAGACAGTTTCGCAGCTGCCTTGAGCTTGGGCCCGCCGCCAAGCGCATTTCCTTCCACTCGCGTGGGCGCTTGGCCTGGCGCCGGCGGCCGGGAACGACCGTGCAAATCATGGTGCCGTCAGCTTCGGCCACCACCCACGGCTTTCCCCCGGCGGGGAGCTTCGCGTAAGGTTCGGCGTATTTGGCGGCCAGCCTTTGCTGGGCGCGGGCGGCCGTCTCCAACGTGGCGCGGCGCACCGCGCTGGCACCCAGTTCGAACCCGTAATGCTCTTTGAATCGGGCGGCCGCTTGGGCAAAGGAATGCTCTGCGCCGAAGTCGCTCAGGACCCGCTTGAGGCACCGACTTTGTCCGCGCGGCTGCACTCCGATGCGCGCCCCCAGCACTCTGTGGAAGCTGCGCTGAGCGCTTCGCCAGATCCGCTCGATGATCTGCACCTGGCCGAAGACGCACCACCATTTCAGTAGTTTTTTTTACCGCTATAGCTGCCCGGATGTTGCTGCTGATGCTGCGCGCCCACGCGCGCCTCCGCGGTCTTGGCCCACTGCTGCAGGCTGGCCAGACCGAACTTGCGCATTTCCTCGATCAGCAAAGCCTCGATCTCGTCCGCGCTTTTGAGTTCGCCTTCCTCGGCATCGCTGAGTTTCAAGATTGCCTCCAAGCGCTCCTTGAGCTCCGGATGCTTTCGCAGCTTGGCAATGAGGGAGGATTCTTCGGCGGAAAGTCCGCTAGGACGAGGTGAACTATTTTTACGCATCTCGACTTTAAATGAGAAGGGTTCTCAAAAGCTCTGTGTTGCCCCTCTCACCCCACCCACTTTTAATCGCACGCGGCGCAGCGTCGAGTCCTTTCTTAGCCGTGAAATCCGAGCTATCCGTGGAAACCGTCTCAAGCCGGTGGAAAAAAAGACGGGAGCGCTGGGCAGCGGCGTTAATCCGGCGAAGAACGTGCTTTCGCGACGTTCTCCGTCCCTCGCTTAAAACCGTCATGCAGCATGCCCATACTCTCGCCGCCGCCCTTTTCCTCTCAACCGTGGGCGTCGTGGGTTTGGGCGCGCAAACCCCGGCCTCCCTCGATGCACTGCTGGAGCAAATTCGCGCGCGCACGGGCGTGCCGGGCATGGTGGCAGCGGCCGTGAAGGACGGCAAAATCGTCGCCCTCGGGGCGAGAGGCGTCCGCGAGCTGGGGAAGCCGGAACCGATCCTGATCGATGATCCTTTTCTAATCGGATCCTGCACGAAGCCCATGACGCGCCTGCTCTATGCGCGTCTCTCGTCCCGGCCCGATCTCGGATTCGAACGGACGTTGGCGCAGCTCCTGCCCAGTGTCCCGATGCGCGAGGAATATCAGCGGGCAACGGCGGCGGATCTGATGCGCCACACGGCGGGATTGCAGCCCTACACGCGCATCAATCCGCAGCTTACGCCGATCATCTTCGAGCTGACTGGAACGCCGATGGAGAAGCGGAATCGGTTCATCGAGCATCTGCTCATGGAAGAGCCC
>JBBRQH010000086.1:0-17922 GCA_038226705.1 Chthoniobacterales bacterium
ATCAGGGAGTAGCCCCAAAGTTCGATTACGTCTCCATACTGCGCGATGAAGCCGGCCGCGTTTTCGCTGATATCTCGCGGGGAGGCGCTGTAGGAGCGCTCGGGGAGGTCGGGGGGAGCAGTCGGATCGCCGGTGCCCGGTCCTCCTGGCCCCGAGGCGCCATAGTCGACAAACACGAAGCGAATAAACTCCGTCGCGTGCCAGTTCCAGACGGTGCGGTCCGGCGAAAAGAAATTTTTGTTCAATCCATCCGCACCCGCCGCGATCCGCACCCGCAGGCGCCAATTCGTGGACGCATATCGATTGGGCCGGTCCGCCAGGATCTGCCGCGCCTGTGCGATCATGGCAGGATCGCTCACCGGGACCACATACGCTTGGGAACGAGGCGCGCTTTCCAGCGTGGCGCCGCCAGCGAGGAAATAAACGGTTTCCGCCTGAAGGGCAGGGAGACCGAACGCAATCGCCATAGTGGAGGCCAGGAGGCACTTGGACAGCGAAAGCATGATCGTCAGGGTGGGGTGGGGCGACGAAATCGTCAACGCTATTCCGCGGCGTGGCACGAGACTGGATGCAACAAAATGCGACGCATTTGTGGGAATTGAGGAATTCTGCGGCAGGCCCGTCCTTTCTTTCCGACTCTGGGGCAGGCTTCGCGGCCTAGCTCGCCTTTAAGTGTCTGGGTGAATGTATTTTCTCTCGTGCCCGTGGGAGTGATTCCCTATTTTCGCGTCATGTAAACAGCTTTGGCTTCTCCATTTGCCGCTGCGGTCTCCGGCACGTCAATGGATCCTGAGCCGGGGCAATGATTTCCTCGGCACCAGGTTGGCTGCGTCCGGCTTCGACCTGGCGTTGCGCGGGAGCGAAACCCGGAGAATAGCGCTCGATGAAGTTCTGTTCCGACTGCGGCGAGCCTTTGGTGATGGGAGCACGTTTCTGCTCGACCTGTGGCGCGGCCCTGGCGACCGCCGGGCAGCCCGGGTCGCTTTCGCCATCGCCGGAAGCGGCGGCTGCGGCGATATTTCCAACGTCCGGCACTCCGCCCAGCCCAGGATCTGCCGTTCCGGGTCCTGCCCACACCCTTCCGACAGAAGCGGGAGTTGAAGAGAGGCAGACGCCAAACCCGCGGGATACGCCTGCCCGTCCAGAGGCTCCCGAACCTCAACTCCCTCCCTCACCGGGCCCTGGCATCGCGGGCGTCCCGGACCCAAAGGTTTCAGCCGGCAATCCCACGCCAGCGGAGTCCAAATCTCGGGAAAGCAGCGCTGGCGCAGCCCCTGCTATTGCTCCGGTCGTGCCGGATGCCTTCAAGAAAGCCGCCGAAGAGCCGGTGAACCTACCTCCGGCGCCGGTGGTCTGGCCCTTCCGCGAATCGCTCAGCGTGTTTGCGGATTCACTGGCCGTAAAGGTGGTGGAGGCGTTGGGCCAGAAGGATCGGCCGGCGGACAAGGTGATTACGCGGATCGTTCAGGGCATGTTTTGCCACCGGGCGATCTACCGCGAAGCGGCGGTCCGCAGCGATCTCACCAACGAAGCACTCGCGATCGCGGCCGGTTTGCTTGTCGCCAGTGCCATCAGCCTCCTCGGCCTCGGCTTTGGGGCTTATTCTCCCGGGCTCCTTTTCGTCTTAAAACTGGTAATTGTGCGCGTCGCCGCCTGGGTGGCCGCAATCCTCGCCATTCAGGTCGCCGCCAAGACCCTGCATCAAATCGACCTTCCGCCCGCCGGCCTCTTCCGGGCTCTTATCTTTGCCCAAGCCATCGCCTTGTTTGCCTGGTTTCCCGCGATCGGCCTCCTTATCGGCCTCTGGGCGCTGCTGTGTTTACTCGCCGCTCTTATCGACGTGACCGGTCACGACCTTTCGAAGGCGATCGTTCTGCTTGTGATCGGAGGGGTCGCTTCCGCGGTGGTGGCGATCGTCGTTGGCTGGATCGTGCTTTGACTGCTTCGTGCTCGCGTCAGTCCTTCTTCAGGCGGGCTTCACGACGGGATTCTCGCGGTAAAAATGGAGGAGATGCGCGGCCGCAAAGGATGCGGCCATATGGTCACCAATGAAGAAAACCACTTCTCCGCCCACTCCCAGCTCGAAAGATTCAGCTTGGATGGTGACCCGGCGCCGTTCCGTGAGTTTCACAATATACGTCTTCATTCGCTTAGCTTTTGCTTAAATAGCGAATCAACGACCGCCTTGGATGCAGTTTTCCCGCGCGCGAGCCCGCCCTCTAACGCGTCATGATCTGACCGGAATTCCACGCGACTCCCTGGGATTGGCGCACCGAGTGGACCCCAAGAATGCTCGCTTCCGCAAAGGAAGCGATCGGGCGCGTTCCCTTGAAGAAAACGACATCGCGACTGGCACCCAGTTCGTAGCGATCGGCGCTCAGCGTGATCACATGTCCATCCTGCATTTTCAGCCGGTAGGTCCTCATCAGGCGATGGTTTGACTCCCATTGGAGTAGCTCATTCACTTGCATTACGCAATTCCCGCTCGCTTTTTTGCGCCCGTCGAACGTGCCCATGCGGCCACGCGGCATGCGGGCATTCCTGCGAAGTCACGCCCAAAGCGCGGCGACCGTTGACAGCCGGGGTGGAACTGGGCAATCACCGCTTTCGCGTTTCGCGGGCGCTCTCCGCCCGATCGTTCGCCAAAAGACCCCCGCTCCGTATCAAACTATGAAAAAGCTTGGAATGACCCTCCTTTGCGCCGTCGCATTGACGCTCGGCACCGCTGCCTTTGCGGCCGAAACCGCCCCCACGTCTGTGATCCACGTGGTCACGGTTTCCTGGAAAGCCGGCACCACCCCGGAACAGATTAAGGCCGCCCTCGACGGCGTGCAGGCCCTGCCCGCCAAATACAAGGGCATCACCCGGGTCTGGACGAAGTCCATCAAAGCCCAAGGCAAGGCCAATGCCATCGTCATGGAATTCGCGGATGAAGCGGCCTTGAAAGCCTACACCGACAGCGATGCGCAGAAGGAGTGGTACAAGGCCTATCTGCCGATCCGCGAAGCGAGCGCGACGTTCGACATCACGAACTGAGCGCAGTCGTTAGATTTGAAAAGGGGTCGCCCTCCGGCGGCCCCTTTTTGCGTCCGCTCACCCGACTCGCGATATGAGCGTCTTGAGTCGATGTCCCGTCGTCGGCGCCGGCATCCGCTATTCGCCGTACATGTATTTCGTCAATTGATCGATCGTCGCCGTCTGCGCGGACATGATCCACTTGACCAAATCGCCGATGGAAATGATGCCGATGATCGCCCCGTCCTGGAGCACGGGCAGATGACGGATCCTTCGCTCGGTCATAATGGCCATGCATTCCACCACACTGTCGCTGGGACTCGCCACGATGGGCTCTGCCGTCATGATTTCGCTGACCGGCGTGCTCCGGGACGACTTCCCCTTCAGGATGACTTTTCGCGTGTAATCGCGCTCCGAAATCATGCCCATGAGGCGGCCTTCGTGCATGACTGGCAAGGCGCCCACGCCTTTGGCCGCCATCATCTCGATCGCTTCATACACCGTGAGCGTCGGTTCAATCGACCAGAGACTCGTGACTTTCTGATTTAACACGGAACCGACGTTGCCACTGATATCCATAGTGCTCCTTCGTTTTGGGACAATTCCGAAAATGCGGCCCGCCCGCGCGCGACACAAGGGAAAAACGTGTCGGCCCGCTTCGGTCCGACGGGTTACGACTTCTTATTCCGCAGTGCGGCTTCCTCGAGCGTCTCGGGATGATACCACTTCCAGTTGTGAAAATTGTACTTCTGGAGCGCTTCCTTGGAGGATTCCGTCAACTCGAGTCTTTGGATGAAAGTGAGGGCGATAAAGGGCGAAGGCACGACCGGGATGTCCCTGATCCCGCCCTGTTTCACTTGTTCCCAGTCGTCATGCCGATCCTCGGGAAACATAAACTCCATCCAGTAGACGGACTTGTCATTCATCACGATCCCCTTGGCGGTGTACTGTGACTCGATGACGATGGGAATCCCACCGCGACACTTCGGATTGTCGAGGGTCTTCCGGTAATCGTTCTCCGGAATGCTGAGCGTCTGCGACGACAAGGCGAGCGCCCACCAGCTGAGATCCACCACGCGCGCAGCAGCGTCGGTGGGATGCGGTTCGCCGATGGCCGGGTAGTCATCGCGGACGCCGTACATCGCGAACGCCGGGAAGGGGAACACGATGCGAAAATGATTCAGCAAGAACGACGGATCCGAAGCCTTGAAGACCCGCCTCTGGAGGCGGGGTTCGCGCGCATCCATCGTGTAACTCACGAGCCGGCTGCTTTGGATTTCTGACCGTTGAAGCGCGAGGGCGGTTTGGGCGGTCCGCTCGCTGCGGGCCGCGGAGAGCGCGCTTCGATCGCTCGCCGAGCCGATGTCATTCGCCGTGGCCAGCGCCTCCCGTGCATCCAGCGCACTGCGCCACGCTCCCAAGGCAGCGAGCAGCGCAAAGACCATGGCGGCAAACGAGAGCCAGAAGCTCGCCCGGTGCGGCTTCGTCGCAGGGGCGGCTGGGAGCGGCGCCAGGCGCGACGGAGCTTGGGGCAGGTCTTCCGGCAGGCTCGATTCCGCGCCCTCCATTTCCTCAGCCATGCGAAAGCGCGATCCGGGGGGAGGTCCACCTGGAGGCGGAGCGGTCGCGCTCTTCTTTGCGGGCCGGTTTTTGTAAGGGTCCTGAATGTTCATGGGGGATCCCCACATCCTTCGTTCCCCTTGCCCCACTTGGTTCCCTTTCTTAGGATCGACGCAATCGTATGAACCACGCTTTGTTCTTGTTATTCACCTGTGGCGCCGTCCTTACGGCGGAAGCGCAGCAAGGTCGGGAGCCCAGCCCGGCTCAGGCCCAGGCGAAGTTCAGCAAGGCGGATCGCGAACTCAACGAGGCGTGGACGGCGGTGAAGAAAACGCTGCCAGAAGCGGAATTCGCGACCCTGCGCGACGAACAGAGATCCTGGGTCGAATACCGCGATCAACAGGCCCTCTCCGAAGCCTATTCCGGCGCACCTGGCGATCCTGCCAAGGCCCGCCTTTCCGCGGAGTATCTAAATTCCGCGGCGGAACTCGCCACCGCGCGCACCTCCTGGCTACGGGGATTTCTCGTCGACGAAGCGGATGAATCGCTTACCGGTGTCTGGACCGACAGCTACGGCGGGAGGATCGAGATCGTCGAGCAAAATGGCCGGCTGAATTTCGTCATTGAAGTGGTGCGCGGACCGACGGCGCATGTCGGTGGCCTGGCGGGAAGCGCGAGCTGGAATAGGCCCATCGGTTGGTTTAGCGACAAGGGGCGCGACAAAACCAAGGAAGACGAATCGAATCTGGCCTTCGTGCGGCGGAGCCGAAAGCTGGAGGTGATCGGCGCAAATACCGGGCACTACCACGGCGCGCGCGCGTACTTCGACGGAAGTTACGTCCGCGTGGAGAAGCTCCCGGCCAAGGCCCAAGCGCGGGTGCTCAAGGCGGCGCAGGACGGGGAAGTTCCCGAAGGCAAGGAGCCGCGACGGGACGGCAAAGATTGTCATCATCCCATTCGCTGGCCTGACCCGGGCGCTTCTGCATATACGCTCCGGGAAAATGAACGATCGACCCCTGCGATGGCTTCCCCCCCTGTTGGTGCTGGGTTCGTGCCTGGCGATGCTGCCCTCGCTCCGTGCGCAGGAGGATCATCGCACGGCCCTCGAAATCTTCGATACCGCGCTGATGCGAACCGAGAAGCGGCAGGCCGTGCTCCGTTCCTGGCAGTACTATTCGACGCTCACGACCCGCCAGTATGACGACGATGGCGGCATCGTCGGCAAGGGCACGTGGCGCACGCTGATTCGCCCGGGCGAACGCGACCCGGTGCAGGAGATCAGCGAGTCGCGCGACGGCACGCTGACTTTCTTTGAGGACAAGCCGGACGAGAAGAAGAAGAAATCCCGCCGCGGCAAAGAAGAGGGGGAGGGGGAAGACAAGAATCAAGTCAGCTCGATCACCGAAGCCGTGCGGAAATTCTCGCTGCGCGAACGTTTCGCCTGGACGCGCCTGCCCGATGAATCGGTCGCGGGCGAAAAGGCTTTTGTCGTTCGTTTCGAGCCGCGTCCCGGTCAGCGCACGAAGTCGCGCGAGGAACGCTTTTTCAACCAATTGGCGGGTCGCATTTGGCTCAGCCAGGAAGACTATTCCGTGCTCAAGGTTTCGGGCGGGCTCCAGTCCGCGTACCGGCTCTTCTGGATCATCGCCCGCGTCACGCAGCTCGAATTCTCGTATGAAGTCTTGCCGACAAAAGGCGACCGTCTGCTGCGACCCAGCCGGGCACAGGCCAAGTCCACAGTGGTCTTCCCGTTTAGCAAAGTGCGGCAACTGCACTGGCTCTCCGTCGATAAGTTCGAGCCGCGCACGCCGCGCCCCGATTCTCCCGCGGCAAAAAAAGGCGGACCGGTCACAACCGCCCAGTAGGAAGAATGGAAGGGCGGTGTGCTTTCCGGCTTTGGCAAGTTACGTTCCACCAATTGCCGGCGCGATGAATTCGCAACGACTCTGGACATGCTCAACAGGGCGGAGAGAATCGCGACTCTCGCCTGCCGCGTCGACTCCTCTCGCGCACGTGGCGAGTTGCTGATGAACTGGCAAAAGTCCTCCCGTGTTCTGGGTTTCGCCGCCGCCGCCATCGGTGTGCTGGGGATATTGGGCTGGATCTTTGGAATCGGGCAAAAGGAGGGCTGGTTCGAAACCGGGTTGGGCACGGCGGTATTCGTCACCACGATCATTCTTTGTCTCACGCTCGCGGTTTGGTGGACTGCGCGCGCGCTCGAGGCGGCGGAAATCCGCCGGCGCACGGTGGAGGAAAACTTGCAGCGCAGCCAGCGGGAGCTTTCCGACTTTTTCGAAAACTCCGCCCTCGCGCTCCACTGGGTGGGGCCGGATGGGAAAGTGCTGCGGGTCAACGACACCGAGTTGAAGATGCTCGGTTACACGCGGGAGGAGTACGTCGGAAGAAATATTTCGGACTTCCACGCCGATCTCCCGGTGATTGAAGACATCCTGCAGCGGCTTACGCGCGGCGAAACTCTCTCGGATTATCCGGCGCGATTGCGCTGCAAGGACGGTTCCATCCGGGACGTACTCATTCACTCGAACGTATATCAGGATGAGGGGAAGTTCATCCACACGCGGTGTTTTACCCGCGATGTCAGCGACCTGAAACAAGCGGAGGCGGCGCGGGCGCAACTCGCGGCGATTGTCGACTCTTCAGAAGACGCAATTGTGAGCAAAAATCTCGACGGTATTGTCCGCAGCTGGAACGCAGGCGCCGAGCGCATCTTCGGTTACGCCGCAGTGGAGATGATCGGGGAATCGATCATGCGCCTGATCCCGCCGGACCGGCAGTCGGAAGAGAACGAAATCCTGCGCAGCCTGCGCGCGGGCGAACGAATGGAGCACTTTGAAACGGTCCGGGTAACCAAGGATGGAAGACTCATCGACGTGTCCCTGACGACTTCGCCCGTGCGCGATGTGGGCGGAACCGTCATCGGCGCCTCGAAGATCGTCCGCGATATCACCCAGCAAAAACAGGAGGAGGCTGATATCGAGCAGCAACGGCAGTGGTTCGCCGTGACGCTCTCGAGCATCGGAGACGCCGTTATCGCGGCTGATGCGGCCGGCTTCGTCGCCTTCTTGAACCCGGTCGCCGAAACGCTCACCGGCTGGTCATCGGAGGAAGCGGTCGGACGGCCGCTTACCACCGTCTTCCGTCTGGTTGACGAGGAGACCGGGGCGGCGGAAACCCCAATTCCGCGCGTGGGGAAGGACGGTGGGCCAGCGGCTCCGGCATCGCGGCTCGCCTTGGTGGCGCGCGAGGGGAGCGTGACCCCCATTGAAAACAGTGCGGCGCCCATCCTGAGTTCCGAAGGCGATGTCCTGGGGACGGTGATGGTCTTTCACGATGCCACTGAGCGCCGGCGCGCCGAAGCTGCCCAAGTGCAGCGCATGCGCTGGGTGGCGCTCCGGGCGGAACTCGGTTCCGCCCTGACCGCCAGCGAAGATCTGCCCGCCGTCCTCCTGCGCTGCGCGGAAGTCCTGCAAGGCCATTTCGAAGCGTCTGCCGTCCGGATCTGGCTCGTCGATCCGAGCACGCAAGTATTGGAGCAACAAACCGCCGCGGGGTCGGAATTGCCAGAGCGTTGCGCGCCAGCGTTGCTCCAGATCGGGGAGTCCTACCTCGGGAGAATCGTGGAGAGAGGTGCTGCGCTCGTCAGCCCCGATGTGGCAAACGATCCCAACCTCCCCGAAACCGATCGCGCCGAGCTCGAGGGGATCGGGGCCTTTGCCGGCCAGCCGCTCCTGCTCGACGGCCATGCGGTGGGAATTGTCGCCGTCTTCGCCCCCCGCATGCTGGCGCCGGAAACCGCTGGTGAGTTGGCCCGGGCAGCTGACTCGATCGCGCCGTGGATCCAGCGGAAGCGGTCGGAAGTGGCACTCCGCCTCGCACGCGACGCCGCAGAAGCGGCGAGCCGAGCCAAGGATAAGTTCCTGGCTGCGCTCAGTCACGAATTGCGCACGCCGCTCACCCCAGTCCTGCTGCTCGCTTCCGAGATGGAAGTGTCTGAGGATTTGCCTGCCGGGGTTCGGGAGGATTTCGCCATGGTGCGAAAGAACGTCGAACTCGAGGCGCGGATTATCGACGACTTACTCGATCTTACCCGCATCACCCAGGGCAAGCTGGCCTTGCGCGCCGAAATCGTCGACGCCCACGTTCTGGTCGTGCACGCGCTCGAGATCCTGCGGAGCGACCTTGAGGCGAAGGGATTGACCGTTAACCTCGAACTCACTGCCCCCGATTATCAGGTGAGCGGCGACGCCGTGCGCCTGCAGCAGGTCTTCTGGAACGTCTTGAAGAACGCCGTGAAGTTCACCCCGGAGTCTGGGCACATCACCGTCCGCTCGGCCATCGTGGACGGACGTCTCCGCATCGCCACCGAAGACTCCGGGCTTGGCATCACGGAGTCGGAAATGCCGAGGATTTTCGATGCGTTCGCGCAAGGAGACGACGCTTCCGGAGCCCGCTTCGGCGGGCTGGGTCTCGGGCTGGCCATCTCCGCGCTGCTGGTGCGCGAGCACCAGGGAAGCATCTGGGCGGAAAGCGCAGGCCGCGGGCAGGGCGCGACCTTCCACCTGGAATTGCCGCTCGCCGCCGTGCCCACTCCCGAACCCGCCCCGACCTTGCCCGCGGCGGCGGCCGGTGCATGGCCCTTGCGCATTCTCCTGGTCGAGGATCATCAAACCAGCCGCGAGATGATTGCCCGTCTCCTCACGCGCCGCGGCCACGCGGTCGAAGCCGCGGGGAATGTGGCGGAGGCGCGCGAACTCGCGGCCCAGCACGGCATCGATCTGCTCGTTTCCGATCTCGGGCTCCCGGATGGCCACGGACATGAGCTAATGCGCGAGTTGCGCCCCCAAGTGGTGCTCGGGGCCATCGCCTTGAGCGGCTACGGGATGGAGGCGGACGTCGAGCAGAGCAAGGCGGCCGGGTTCGATGAACATCTCACCAAACCCGTGGTCCTGGCCGATCTCGAGGCGGCGATCCAGCGGATCGTCAGTGCTCGCCGCGATACTTCTTTTCTCCCGCGGTCACCGAGAGCGTGAGCTGATTTTCCTTGGGCGGGAGCGGGCAGGTCGCGAATGGCGTGAACGCGCAGGGCGGGTTCACGGCCCGGTTGAAATCGAGCACCAACTTGCCGTCCTTCGGTGGATCCGCGTAGACGAAGCGCGCCGCGGAGTACGTCTCAGTGCCGCTGGTGGCATCCGAGATGACGAAAAAGAGCGGCTCGTTCGGACCCTCCAAAACCGGCAGCAACTCGTACGTTTTGCCTTCGCGGTGGAAGATCGCCTTCCCTGGCACTTTCTCCTGCGAAACATTGCCGATCATGTTGGTGATCGGGAGATCGCGCGGCGGATCGAATGGCACCCACTGTGCCTCAATGCGCTAACTGGGGTCGACCGGGAAATAATCCAGCCCCAGGAAATTCGTGCGCCGTTCGGCGGCACTATCCTTTACGCGCAGCGCCGGCTTGCCGCCGCGTTCGATGACGAAAAAGCTCACCGTTCCGGAGACGACGAGGGTCGGTTTGCCGGAGCCGCCAACGCGCAGCTCCACCGGGGCTCGGGCCGATTGTCCGTCGACGAGCGCGCCAGAATCTGCCGCCGGGGTGAAGGCGACCTTGCCGTCCGCCGCCAGACGCGCCGTGCCAAAGTGGGCGGGGCCGCTGGCGAGCACGATTTTGTTGTCGGGAGCATGTCCCACCGGGTTGTCGCGAGGCTGGAGGAAATGGAGCCCCACCAGCGTCAGCCAGCCGTCCGATGCCGTGAGACGCGTCAGCCGCTGGGTACGACTCGCGGCGACTTCGGTCTCGTAAGGGCTCCCGGCCGCACTGCTTTGCAGGAAAGCGCCGGCGATAAGGCGGGAAGGAGCAAGCGCGAAAAATTCATGGGCTGGGTCAATCATCCCGCGAATCGACCGCCCTGCCACCGGCGATGAGGGGGTGACGCAGATTCGCCGCCCGTTCTCATCGCACGCTCGCCGGTTCCAGTTCCTGAAAGACTTCCGCGGCAATTTCGAAGGACCGCAGGCGCGCGGCGTGATCGTAGACTTGCGCCGTCGAGATGATCTCGTCCGCGCCGGTCTCGTTGACGATGGCCTGCAACTCCCGTCGCACACTCTCGCGCGCGCCGATGGCCGAGTAGCGCGTCCGGGCCGAGGCATGCGCCTGTTCCGTGGGAGTCCACAAAGTCTCCACGGTTTCCACCGGAGGCGGCAGCGCTCCCGGACGCCCCCGCACGAGATTGAGAAATGCTTGCTGCAGGGAGGTGAAGAGGCGTCGTGCCTCCGCGTCGGTCTCGGCGGCGAAAACATTCACGCCGATCATGGCATGCGGTTGCGGGTGCTTCGGCGAGGGCCGGAAATTCTTTCGGTAGGTGTCCAGCGCGACGGACAGATAATCCGGCGCGAAGTGGGAAGCGAAAGCGAAGGGCAACCCCAATTCCGCCGCGAGGCGGGCTCCGAAATCGCTCGAACCCAGGATGTAGAGAGGCACATTCAATCCCGCACCGGGAACGGCGCGGAGCGGCTGTCCCGGCTTCGCTGGCCGAAAATAAGACTGCAGTTCCAGCACGTCCTGCGGAAAGGAATCGCCACTGCTGCCGAGGCCGCGCCGGATCGCGCTTGCCGCCATTTGATCGCTCCCCGGTGCGCGCCCCAGCCCGAGATCGATGCGGCCCGGAAAGAGCGACTCCAGGGTGCCAAACTGTTCCGCGATCACGAGCGGAGCGTGGTTGGGCAGCATGATGCCGCCGGAGCCTACGCGAATGCGCTTGGTTCCATTGGCGACGTGACAGATCACCACCGAGGTCGCGGCACTGGCGATGCCCTGCATGTTATGGTGCTCGGCCAGCCAATAGCGGTGATAGCCCCAGCGCTCCGCGTGCTGCGCGAGATCGAGCGTGTTGCGAAAGGATTGACCCGCATCGCTGCCCTGAGTGATCGGCGCGAGGTCCAAAACGGAATGTAAAACCATGGCAAAACCTCGCATCGGCGACTTACGCTGCACGGCCAATTCCCGTCAGTGACGCGGGGGTCCGCGGCGAGGCACCACAGACCACACGATCGCCATGTCAGCCATAGCCAACAAAGTCATTCTTAACCCCGGATCCAGCGGCGGCATCGGCGAAGCCACCGCCCGCCTCCCTGCCGCCAGAGGTGCGAAAGTCGTCCTCAGGACGCATCGCACCGCTCGCGTCAAACGGTGCGACGCGCGAAATGAGTTCCCTCTGCGCCGAAAGCGGGTGGACGCAGTTTCGGTTCGCCGGCCGTGCGCCCGCGGCCATTTTCTCCGGCATGAAGATTCCCGCCCTGCCGTTTACCGTGACAGACTGGTCCAGCGTTCCCGTGACGAAGCATCCCGGCGAAACCGGCGCCGCCTCCTGGCGCACGCATTCGAATGGGGACCTGCGTGTCCGCGTCGTCGAGTACGAACCGGGCTACCTCGCGGATCACTGGTGCGATCGCGGACACGTTCTTTACGTACTTGAGGGCGAGCTCGAGACCGAATTGCGCGATGGGCGCAAGTTCAAGCTCACGCCGGGCATGAGCTACCAGGTCTCCGATTTCGGCGACAGCGCCCATCGCTCGTCCACGCGGACCGGAGCAAAGCTCTTCATCGTGGATTGATCTCGATTTTTTTCGAACTTCTGCGCGAAGCTGAGTCGCCCTGAACGCGGTTCAATGCGTAAGCACGGGCCGATCGTTCCAACCTTCCACCACCAACTGCTCAGGTGTTTTGCCGTCCCAGTTCGCGGTTTCCGACCAAGGCAGCTCCGGCCCTTCCACGCCACATGCGGTGCATTTCACCAGGCAGAGTTTCGTCCGATCCGGCGGACGCACGATTTGGACAACCTGGGCGGCGCGACCACAATCGTAACACGGTAATACATCGAGGGTTTTCATAGGCTTGCTGAAGCCAAAGCTCAGCCCGGAAACTGCCCCGGCAAGTTACATGAAATTCACAATCGGGTCGGAGCCATGCGACGTATATGACGTCGCCCGAGCCTCCCAAGGCGCTGCCACCAGGCTGGATTCGCACTTCACCCCAAGGCCGCGGCGGCCTCCAGTCCCACGAGCAGGCGTTTGATGTGCTCCTGCGACGTGGGCAACCCTGGCGTAATCCGCACGCCGCTGACGGGAGAAGGGCGCGGCACACTGGTATAGATCCTGTGCTCGTTCAGCAGGTAATCGACGAGCGTCTCTGCGGGCATGCCTTCGAGCTTCACCAGCCCGAGCGCCCCATACCGCCCTGGCTCACGGGGCGTGAGCACCTGAAACCGCGGCAGCGCGCGCACGGGCTCCGCCCAGCTCCGGTGCAGGTGCGCGAGACGCGCCTGCTTGACCGGAGTTCCGAGCGCAACATGCCAGCGAATCGCTTCGCGCAATCCGGCATGGGCGGAGTCGGGGCGATTGCCAAAGCGCTCGAGGCGGCGGATGTCAGTCGCCGGAAAGTGGGTGTCGCCGAAAAGCGGTCTGACGCTGGGAATTCGGTCTTTCCGCACAAAGAGGACGCCCGTTCCGAGCGGAGCACCGAGCCATTTATGCAGGCTGGCGCCGAGGTAGTCGCAGCTGAGGTCGCGAATCGAGAAATCGATCTGCGCGAAGGAATGTGCGGCGTCGACGAGCACGGGAATGCCGCGCTCCCGCGCCAGGGTGCAGAGCTTCCTGACGGGCAACACCTGACCCGTCAGGTGAATCAGATGCGTCACCTGGATGAGGCGGGTGCGTTCTGTGATTTCCGCCGCGAAGAGTTGGACGATTTCTGCGTCGTCGGTCGGATCAAGGGGGAGGCTGACCCGCCGAATGCGGATGCCTTCATTTTGCGCGCGTTGCTCCCAGGCAAGGTTCATGCCGATGTAATCCTGATCGGAGCAGATGACTTCGTCGCCTCGCGCGAGGGCCACGCCCTGGATCACGATGTTCATCGCCTCGGAGGCGTTGCGCGTAATGACGATCTCTTCCGGGTCCACTCCGGCGAGCTGCGCGAGATCGGTGCGCGCGACTTCGAGCAGCGGAGTCGAATCCTTGCCTTTGAAGTGGGCGCCACGCCGGTTGATTTCGCGCACCGCGGCGATCTCGACCTCGAGAACCGGCCGGAGCGACGGATGATAGTACCCGTAGTTCAACTGAACGAAGCTGGCGTCCCGCTCGTATTCGCCGGCCAGTCGACCCCAAAATTCCTCGTCCACCGCGAGAGCTTCGGGCGAACTGGTCCGGGTGCGGAGTGCGATTTCATCGAGCAAGGAAGGATTCGGCATGACTCCCAGCGTGAACGGGCATGGGATACAGACAAGCAAGATTCGAGGCTGGACCGGAACAGTGCGTTCGATTTTCGGGCGGTCAGTTTGACGGATCGACGGGCCGCGCCCTTCATGTTCCTACTTAAGCGACCACGCGGGCGAAACCGACGCCGAGAGCAGGCAGATTCTCGGAGACATCCAGTCTATCTATGAGCGTCTGCCTCCGGAAGCGCGTCTGCGCGTGGCCATCCGCGGCGCCAATCATTTTACCTTCAGCGACGATGGCGCCCTGTTGAAAAGCAATTTCGTGCGCGGGATGCTTCGCGCGTTCGGGAAGCTCGGAATCGACGGGCGCCGGCAGCTCGCGGTGACCGCCTATTGCGTCCGCACCTTTTTTGCTGCCCACCTCAAGAGCACGGGAAATTCGAAGCTCGAGCTTTCAGCGACGCAATATCCGGAAATTCAAATTCTCGAATAGGCCCGGCTTTTGCCAGCGGAGGCGGAAGTAGGGAGTGTGGATTCAACCACCGCTTTGGCGGGAACGCGTGTCTGCCAGAGGCGGATCCTCAAGGCGGCGCGTGGGCGTTTTGACATCCCTGCGCGGGTTCAGATTTCGCACCGTGATCACTTCCACAATCATTTCGTGAGGTTCTGGCACCGATGGTATCCTGCCCGCGCCGCGGCCGCGGCGTTACGATTTTGAATCCGCCCTTCCGCTTCGACGCCCTCGCCTTCGATCTGCTCACGGCGCTGATCGATAGCTGGTCACTCTGGATCTCGGTCGCCGGGAATGAATCCCTCGGCCGACGCTGGCGACTCGCGTCACTCGCCCGTGTCACCCGTGCGGGAACTTACCGCCCTTACGAAGACATCGTGGCGGAGGCGGCGGCCGATGTCGGACTTCCTGCGCCCAAGGCGGTCGAATTGCTCGAGCGTTGGCCGGAGTTGCGTCCTTGGCCCGAGGTGCGCGAAGTCCTGGCGCGCCTGCGCGGTCAGCGCCTGGCGATCGTCACCAATTGTTCCCAGGCCCTCGCAGAGACGGCGGCGGCGGCGACGGGAGGCGATTTCGAAGTCATCATGAGTGCGGAACGCGCCGGCTGCTACAAGACGGCGCCCGCGGCGTATCGCGCCGCGCTGACTTCCCTCAAGCTCGTCCCCGCGCGCGTGCTTTTTGTCGCGGGCTCGCCCCACGATGTTCCCGGTGCGGGCGCGGTCGGCATGCCGGTTTTTTGGTCGAATCGCGCGGGTGCCTCGATCCCGGACGGCGCCCCGCCGCCGCTCGTAAACGCCGCTGATCTTCGCGGGCTGCCGGAATTCGTTTTGGGAGGTTGAGGGGGTTTGTGTCCTGCCGCAGGGTTCCCAGCAAAATCCTTCTTCACTCACGGTCTGTCTTGGCTGCCGCGAGTATGCCAGCGGCTTCGCGGTCGCTCGGTTGAAGGCGTTAGCAGGTTTTTGTTTGTCTCCCATTGGAGACATTCGCAAGGTGGGCGATGGACCACGCCACGCGGGAAGCCCTCAGGGAATTACAGCAACAAATCCGTCAGCAGCGCGTCGAGATCTGCGCGCATATTCTGGCCGTCCAGGTCGCGACGCATCACACCCTTCCGGAGGCGGAGCGAGGCAAATTCATGGACCGCGTTTCGGAACTCATGCCGTTTTATGAAAACCAGCTTTTGACCAAGCTCGCCGATACGTCGCCGGGGATCGCCCCCTGGCTGGAGGAAGGCCCGGCGGACAAAGTCTGACCGATCTCGCCGCGCCCCCGCCAGGATTCTCAGCTCACGCAGCGCCCGCGAGCAGTCGCCGGCAGGATTTTTGCCAGATTTAGCGGCGACATATCCCCGCGAGAGCAGCGCGGAGGCGTAGGACAATGGCTGTCGCTGTGCTGAGACTTGCCGACCCGAAGTGAGGGACGAATCGGTTAGCGCGCCTTACGCGCCGAATATGAGGACCGAAAGCTACACGATTCTGCATCCCGACGGGCGCAACGTTACCGTGTGCGTCACCACCTTGAACCACAAACGTGGCGGGCGCTTGATCATTGTCGGAGATCCCGATCTCGTGCCCCCAACGGTTCTGCGGCACCGGGATTCCCTGGATGCACAGTCGCTTCGGCTTTTGATGACCGCCCAAGCGTCCGATTTGGGCGGGGAGCTGGTGAGCAGGGCGGTGGGCGCGTGGGAGGAAGCCAGTCCGCTGCGCTTCGTTCCGTAAATCTTCTTTGCACCGACTTTGCGTGATTTCGACCCATCGGAATTCGAATGCCTGACAACGATCTGCACTCCCAAGGGTAGATTCCACTAGTTGTGAGTTGCGAGTGGTTGGCCGGAATCGGGAAGCGCTTCGGTCAGGGGAAAGGTGCGGCTCGGGTCGTCCGGTCGGTAGACGATCTTGAGTCGATGCCCCTCAAGGTTATGGAAGCACGTCGGGGCGTTTTGGAAGCGGTAGCAATGCCACCAATGCCACCATGGCGTGACCGAAATTCCCATTGCCTTCGCCAGCCGATCCCGATCCACTCGGTCCAGCCCGACCGTTCATGAATTCGCTCTACTCCCTCCCCGACCTCGTCATCGTTCTCATTTTCTGCGGAATCAGCGGGTTGGTCATGGCCGTGGTCCCGCGGCTCGTACGTCGCATTGCCGCCACGACCGACGACAAGGACAGCGTGGAGTTCGCTGTGCGCGCGCAGGGCACGCTGCTGTCCATTTGCACCGTTGTGCTGGCCTTCGCCCTGGTGCAGGCACAGTCCAACTACCGGAAGGTCGAGGAACTCGTCGCAAGCGAAGCCGCGCACATCAACCAGCTCGACCGCCTGCTCGCTCGCTACGGCGATCCGAACGCCGAAAACATCCGCCAGCACCTGCGCACGTATGCGAAGTCGGTCGTCGACGACGACTGGCCCGAGCTGCGTCGCGGTGGCGGCAGCCCGAACACCCGGGGCCTCTTCGGGCCTATCTCCCGCGGCGTGCTCGCGATCAGTCCGCAACCCGGACGCCAGTCCACCATTCATGCCGATATGGTGAAACTGGCTGATGCCCTCGCGGAAGCGCGTGAAGCGCGCATCCAGGTCGCCCATGAGGCGGTCTCGCCGATGTTCTGGCGGGTGATCGGCGGTCTGCTCTTTCTGATAGTCGTCCTCTCGTGCCTGATGGAACCAACCCTTGCGCGCACGATGGGACTTTGCGGCCAGGTGGTTGCGGTGTCCGCCCTCGTCGCGCTGGTCTTCATCACCGATCGCCCCTTCATGGGTCAGACGTCGGTCGGGCCGGATGCAATTGTGAAAGCGATCAGCATGATTGAGGCGCGGAAGAACTGAAGCGCCTGGATGCGCCGCGGCGTTCTCGCTTCTCTTGAAGGACGAACCACAACGGGCGGGATCCGCGTAGTTATTCCGCCTTCGCGTATTCCGCCTTCATCCAGGCGAGCGCACCGTCGCGATCGGCGAAGCCCTCATAAATCCGACGGGATTGAGAGCGTGAAGTGCTGGCCAGGTAAGTCCGACCCGCCCTATCAGCCCGCCGATCCGAAAGGGCGGCGGGTTTTTGTTGTGCCTTCTTGCTCTTTTTCGGCGCCCTCTTCCCTGGAGAAATGACGTAAACCGTCGGTGAGGGACGCACGATGATTTCCTCATAATCGAGCACTGGGTTGGAGCCGATCCCGCCCCGATATGCCTACGGGTCCACATCCTGAGCCGACAGCGAAGCTCCGAAAAGTCCGAGCTCAATCGCCCGGGCGCTAAAGCTCACGCGTTAAATCATCTCGTAAGACTCCGCCGAGGTGGATCGCGTCAATGTAGCGAACTCGCTTTCCGTGGACATGGGCGAAAGTGAAGAGCTTTCGCATGACGTTTTGCACGAAGGCGCATGACATTTACCGGTCCTTTTCCTTCGTTTTGGTTCGCTAACGGCGCTACCCCACCCTTCCAGGGCGGCGCCCGTCTCCTTCTGTAACTCCCTCCGCTGGAGAGGATTGGGCAGAGATGGATTCGAACCATCGAAGGCAAAGCCAGCGGATTTACAGTCCGCCCCCGTTGGCCACTTGGGTATCTACCCGAAACCGAGGGGCAACCTTACGGCATTCCCGACGGAGCGCAACATTCGGA
>JBBRQH010000087.1:0-17665 GCA_038226705.1 Chthoniobacterales bacterium
ACTCGCCACGTCCATTACCGCGGATCGTCGGGCTTCGTCATCATGGCGGACCGCACGCGGCCCGAATCCTTGGAGGAGGCGGACCGTCTCTTTCGCGAGATCGAGTCTTCGCACCCCGGGCGCCCTTCTGTGCTTTTCATGAACAAATGCGACCTGCCGGGAATACGCAAAGCCGGTGAGGTCGAGGCCGCCAGCGGCATCCTGCCCAAGTCTGCCATCATCCTGTGGGGCAGCGCGCAAACCGGGGAGGGCGTGGCCGCGCTCCTCCAGCATCTGGCGCAGGCCGTCGGTCGGATTTGAGGGACGAGCCCCGCCCCTTCAATCTCTCTGTTCATCCTGATCCGAGCGGAAAGACGCGAGATCGAAATTCTCCGACCCACTCGCCGGGGAAGGCGGCACGCCCGCACATGCGTCGAACCAAGGGCGCCGACGGAAGGCAATTGATACGGAAGTCCCACAGGCGCGGGCGCGGGACCGCCTTCTCCGCGCGCAGCGGCATGATCCCAAGAGGCGTCGAATCTGAGCCGGTCTTTCCGCCGGGAACTGCTTCGTCTATCGAAATCTCGGGCTTCGCTAAGGGATCGCAGCAGGCTGCTCTTGGAAAAGGCGGCAGCAGGCTTCCGCAGTCGTGCGCCGCCGTGGCGCCCATCACATCGAATGAAAGAGTCGAACAGCAAGATCGTGATAGAACAGGAAGCGTGGAGTAACTGCGTCGCCTTGAGGCGGGGTGGAGAGCAACCGAGCGCGAGGAGCGCCGCCGACAACGCCAATGAACTTGATTCGGCAGGACAAGTCGGCGGGCCTGCAACCCCCCTTCGAGAGATTGATAGCCCGACTCGACGCTCGCTTTTGTGGTAAAAGGGCGCGCTTTATGAAAGTCTTGATCTCTGGCGCCGGGATCGCTGGGCCTACCCTGGCGTATTGGCTCGCGCAGTATGGATTCGAGCCGACCATCGTGGAACGCGCGCCCCAGCTCAACACGGGCGGCTACATCATTGATTTTTGGGGCGCCGGGTTCGACATCGCCGATCGGATGGGGCTGTTGCCCAGGATCAAGACCGCGGGCTATCGCGTCACCGAGGTACGGGAAGTGGGCGCGAACGGAGAGAAGATCACGGGCTTCCCCGTCGATGTGTTTGCGGAGCTGACCGAGGGGCGTTACGTCAGTATTCCGCGCGGCGACCTGGCGGCGCTGATCCATGGAAGTCTCGAGTCCAAGGTCGAGACGATTTTTGGCGATGGCATTCAACAGATCGAGCAGGACGCGACCGGCGTCGATGTCATATTCGAGCGCGGCGCGGCGCGGCGGTTCGATCTTGTGATCGGGGCCGACGGCCTTCACTCAAAGGTGCGCGAGCTCGTCTTCGGACCACAGAACCAGTATGAAAAATACTTGGGCTTCAAGGTCGCGGCCTTTGAAGCGAAGGGTTATGGGCCCAGGGACGAGCTGGTCTATGTCACCCACACGGCGGTCGGTCAGCAGGTTGGGCGCTTCGCCATGCGCGACGATCGAACGCTCTTCCTTTTCATCTTTGCGGACGACGACTCGGTCCCCGTCGGGGCGCACGATCTCCCCGCCCAGAAAGCGATCCTCAGGAATCGATTCGCGAACAGTGGTTGGGAATGCGTGGAAATCCTCCAGGCGCTCAACGCCAGCGAGGAACTTTATTACGATCGGGTTAGCCAAATCAGGATGAATCCGTCCGCTGGACTTTGGAGCAAGGGGCGTGTCAGCCTGATCGGGGACGCAGCGTCGTGTGTGTCGCTTTTGGCGGGGCAGGGAACCGCGCTCGCGATGGTCGCGGCTTATCTTCTGGCCGGTGAACTCCACCGGGCGAAGGGCGACCACGAGACGGCCTTCGCACGCTACCAAAGTCTCTTCGGACCATTCGTCCTGAAGAAGCAAAAGGCGGCGGAGTGGTTCGCCGGAGCCTTTGCGCCGAAGTCCAAGTTTGGGCTCTTCATGCGCAATCAGATTTTTCGCGCGATGCGGATCAAATGGATCGCGAACGCGGTGGCTGGCCGCGACCTCGGGGATAAAATCGTTTTACCCGATTACCATTCGCGGCTGGCCCCAATTCCCGCCCCGAATTCGACGCAATGAAACGACTGCGCACGGCCGTCAACGAAGCGCATGACGAGTTTTACAAATTCGAGATCTGTCAGGCGGGGAACGGACTCATCGTTCTCTCGACCCACGTTCTGCGAAATCTCTGCCTTGCTGTAAGCTCAAACCCCAATTCCGCCCGATGAGTACCCTTCGCGCGCGACTTGTCCCTCCGCGCTTCCGGATTGCCTGTTACCTCTCCACGGCCTCATGCTCCGGTACGTGATCGGACGCCTCTCCCTCCTCCCGCTGCTCGTCTGCTCATTCGGCCTTCCGCTCCCGCTCGCAGCCGATGAAGCCGCTCCGATGCTCCACGGGACGCGGCTGCCGGCGGAAATTCAAGGTGCCAAAATTCAAGAAGTCGTCGACTTCGAAAAGAAAGTGCCGGGGGGAGGCACGGGCGCCCACTATTCCGGACAAGGCCGGAAGATCAGCCTCTATGTCTACGAAACCGCGGATCCTTCGTGGCTCTCGCTTTCGCTGACGGAACGCGCCCGGCGCGAGATCGCCGCGGTCGGAGGCGTCTTTCGGGAATTGGAGCGCCGCGGCACTTACGCGGATGTCCGGGTGGCTCCAGCCGAGGAGGTCGTGCGCGGGGACCTTCATTTCACGCTCGTTCGGCTTGGCTACACCGAGAAAGACGAGGTGAGACTCTCGCGCTTTTATCTCGGCGTCCTGGGCGACCGGCTTTTCAAGATCCGGCTCACCGTCTCGAGAGACAAAGGCGACAAAGCGATGGACGCGTGTTTCGAAGAGGTCGTCGCGCTATTTGGTGGGCGAGGCGCTGGAGTGGGAAAATCATTCTCGGCGATCGGCCCGCCGGATTCTTTCGAGCGGCACGTCGTCGCGAGCCGTTGAGCGCAGTTTCGTCAGGCCCGATTCGCCTTACGACGATCCTTCGCCGCATCCTCCAGGTGCTGAGTAGACTGCGAAGTCGCGGGGGGCCTGCAGCTCGTATGATATTTAGTCGGTTCGGGGCGCCATCGATCCTGAGTGGGCGACCCATTCCAAAGAGTCGGCGACTGATACCTTGGGTCATGAAAAACATTCTCTTCGCTGCTGCGTTCATCTGCACGTTCGTGCCAGCAGTCGCGGCACCGCGGCCTCGCAGCCGCCCGATTAGTGATGCGGCAGTGCAGCGGCTGAAAGCACCACTTTACTTTTCCACCGTGCTTAGCGCTTTTGGACCCTCAACGGGCCAACCCGGGCCGCGCGAGACTTATCCGAGTGCCGATCACAAAGGTATGTCTTTCTGGTTCTGGCTCCGCGCGCCGCAACGGCAAAGCGCGACGGGTGCCGACTGAGAAGTCGGCTGTGTGATCCTCGCTTCCACTGTTACGGAGGAAAATCCTAGTAGGGTGATTTGGCCGCCTGAATCCTCCAATGAGTCGCCGAGGAGACTCATCGACCAAGTCCGTCGCACTTATGGCGAATCGCGTTGAGTTGCGGATAGGGACCGCCATCACGTCCGAGCTGTGAACCCGCCTCGCGTAAGTGTTTCAAAGCGAATGGCGGGAAACGTTTCTGGAATTTTGTCGTATCACAGGCGTCCTAGGGCGTTTGATCCCTGAAGATCCGGCTGACGTTGTCGCGGGACAAAGGCGCCATGCGGATGGATGCTTGTTTCGAGGAGGTCGGTGCGCTTTTCGGTGGGAGACGTGCTTGAATCCGGCCGTAGCGAAGGCAGTGAAACTCGCTTTCGTGTAACTCCACCGCAACCTTTTGGCGGCGAATGGAGGCCGTTCCATCGCCTGATGGGAGCATACTTGACCAGCGAAACGAGCGAGTGATTTGGAATAGGACGACTTTGTTTCTCGGTTCATGAAACTTCGCCTCTTTGGCTGCTGTTGGTTCGCCCTTGCCGCCCTCTTGGCCACGGCCACCGCCGCCGTGTCCGTGACGGTCGAGTCTTTGCCCGATCACACGTTGCGATTCGTCGTGTTGGAGACGATGCGCGATTTGGTTCGTCATCGTCCTGCCACTCGACGCTATGAATTTACCACACCGATGAGCCACATTGTCCGGGCTGACCAGATCCGTAGCTACCACGCTCGTTACCAGGGAGCGGATGGAATGTGGCTCACTCATCGGGAGCCCTCTTGCGGATACATTCTTCTCTCTCATCCGCTGCATCCGCGGCGGGTGGAGTTCCGGCTGCTCGAAAACTGGGAGGTTTCCGTCGTGGTCCCAATGACGATCAATGGAAAGCATCGGGTGAAAGTGCGCCATCCATGAAGCCCACTGCTCCTGAGTTCCTTCCATGCCCCTGCTGCGGAAGCCTCACGCGTGGTGCCCGCGCGGAATTCGAGATTTGTGCCGTCTGCTTTTGGGAAGACGATGGGCAGGACGACCCTGATGCGGCGGAAGTTCGCGGAGGTCCGAATGGTGATCTCAGCCTGTTACAAGCACGCCTGAATTTTCAGCGTTGTGGAGCCTTAGATCCGCGGCACGACTCCCGCCTGCGCCCCCCGGAACCAAGATGAGGTATCCGTAAGCGTCACTCGGCGGCATCTCGGGTGGCAGAATAGCATCCGCGCTAGAGCGGCGAAGAAAGGCAGGAGACTAAGCAAAATGAGTGGCGCTTGTCGCCAGCTCAGCATTGGAGAAGAATCACGACAACCCGCAAACGCAAGGCCCCCCGCAGCGGCGCGCTCAGATGATTCACCGCATCGTTCTCACTGGCGGTCCCTGCGGTGGTAAGACCACCGCGCTTTCCCGGATCACGGAGCGGCTGGCCTCGCTCGGTTACCGGGTCTTTGTCGTGCCGGAAATGGCGACGCTTTTCATGGCTGGCGGCGTGGCGCTGCGCGGGCTGGACGAAGGGGCTCTTTTCGGCACCGAGCGGGCTGTGCTCGACGCCCAGATCGCCCTGGAGGAAGCGTTTCAGCGCGCGGCGGAATTGTGCGGAGCCCCCGCGGTGGTGATCTTCGATCGGGGGGCCATGGACTTCCAGGCCTACCTGCCGGCTCGGCTCTGGCAGGCGATGCTCGATGAGATGCACCAAAGCGTCGTCTCCCTGCGCGATCGGCGCTACGATGCGGTCATCCACCTTGTCACGGCGGCGGACGGCGCGGAGGGTTTTTACTCGTCGGAAACAAACCGGCTGCGCTCCGAGGACGCCGCCCAGGCGCGCCTCCTCGACCAGGCGCTGCAGCGCGCCTGGACGGGCCACGCGCACTTCCGAGTGATCGACAACTCGGGCGATTTCGAGGACAAAATGCGGCGCGTCATGCAGGCGATCGCGCGGATCGTCGGCGTGCCGGAGCCGGTCGAAGTCGAGCGGAAGTTTCTGCTCCGGTCCATGCCTCCGGCGTTGCCGGTGTACAGCGAGGAGATCGAGATCGAACAGGTTTATCTCGTCTCGACCAACGGGGCCGAGTCGCGGATTCGGCGGCGCGGCCAGCGGGGGCAGTTCACGTATACGCATACCGAGAAGCGTCCGCAGAGCCTGGGACAGCGCATCGAAGTGGAACGGCCCATTTCCGCCCGGGAGTATGTGACGATGCTCTCCCAGGCCGACCCAGACTCCCGGCCGGTCCGCAAATATCGGACGTGTTTCGTCTGGGCGTCGCAGTATTTCGAGATCGACCGCTTCGAGGCGCCGCGCGCCGATCTCGTGCTCTTGGAAGCCGAGTTGGACGGTGACCCGCAAGCCCTCCTGCTGCCGCCCTTCCTCGACGTCGAGCGGGAAGTGACGGGCGAAGTCGAGTATTCCAATGCCCAGATTGCAAGGTGAGCAGCGGGACGTAGCAGCCTGTGGAAAAACTCGCGCGGGCCGCGTTGCTGCCGATTTTGCCCGTGGTCAAGGCGCGAGCGAAGCGCCTGGATCCTCGGTGATCCTGGCCGAGTGAAGCAACGCAGACCACGGGCAAAATCGGCGCCACCCGAAGGGCGCGCGTGATTTGGGCCGTCTGGCGCGCTCGCTCGTCGGTCACGGGGTAACTGCAACCCGTTTCCTCCTCGACTCGCCCTCCATCAGGCCCAACTGACGCGCGCGCGGCTCACGGGAGTTCTTCCACAGGCTGCTGGAACACTCCGAAGCTTGGTGGCGCCCGGTTCTTCAGTTCCTGCGCGATTGACGAAGCGTGCATTGCGCTGGAGCAAACCTGCGGCCCCGGTCGCGGCGCACAAGAGTTGGAAAGACACCACCACACCGGCCAACCGACGGAAAACCGGGATGCCAGAGGCTCTTGGAATGCGGAAGCCTGCTGCCGCCTTCTCCGAGCGCAGCCTGCTGCGATCCATTGGCGAAGCCCCGAGAATTCTCAGCAGACGATTCCGTTCTCGACGGAATAGACGGCCCAGATTCGAAACACCTTGAGATTGTGCGGCTGCGCCGAACAGGCGCACCAGGCTGCGCTCGGAGAAGGAGGCAGCAGGCTTCCGTATCAGTTGCCTTCCGTCGGCGCCCGCCTCCTTCACCGCTTCCCTCGCGGTTCCCCGGCCGTCTCACCCGCCCCGCGGGTTCGGCTGTCCAAGAGCCTCCGGCATCCCGCCGTTCAAACCGGCGACTCACAAAATAGGTCTGGGCTGGCGGATACGGCGCGACCGGCATTGGCGGCGAATTCACGTTCCCGCGCGCCGAGATGGTCGAGCACTCCGTCCGTATCCAGGAAGTCGCTCATCTCAACCTGGGTTCCCGTGCTTCTTTTGCATTTCCTCGGCCAAAACCGCGCGCTCGTCGAAGTCGGTTGGGAGCGTAACGGAACCGCGCAATTGGTCAGTTACGGGTGTCCGGCCCGTGCGGCTCTCCTGCCAATTCAGCGCCATCACGCGCAATTGGAGCGCAACCACGCCGGGAACGTGGTGTGACGTGCTTCCGCCTCGCTCGGCAGCGCGGAGAACGTCGGAATCCAGCTCGATCGTCAAGGTCGCGCTCATACCAAATGCTACGATCCGTTCGTCGGAACGACACGCAGGCGCGGTCCGCCGGTGCGGCACTTCATGTGCCATCATTTCCGCCGCGATACTTCCGGTGCCGCCGCGTAAACGCATCCACCCCGCCTTCCAGAATCTCCTGCACATTCGTCCGAATATGCGCCTGCTCAAGCGCCCCGGCATGCGGCGTCTGCACGATTTGGCCGGCGTCGTCTTTTTCCTCGGTGGTGCGAACGCGGATGGCTGAGCCGGTGTTTTCCAAGACAATGATGCGCTCGGCGTCGGCGTTGACGGGGATGTTGGCGTTGAGCGTGGCGATGATTACCTGGCGCGTGGTGCGGCTGGCGCGGATCTCCTGGACGACGAGATTCGCGATCCATTCGGGATCGATGTCGTCTTCGGGCTGATCGAGCACGAGTGGCTCGACGCCGTGATTCAAGAGGAAGCAGAGCATCGCGGCGGTGCATTGGCCGGGCGAACCGCTCGTGATGTCGCGCCAGTCGGATTCGCGCTTCGGGTTGCCGCTGTCGCGCAGGAAAGACATCTCGACGAGGTCGTCGGCCACCTCGACGGCGAGGCGCAGGCGCACGGCTTCGTCGAGCGATTCGAGGCGCTTGCGCCAGGGGGTCTTGAGATCCGCTTGTGCGCGGACGCTGACGGCGCGGAAATCGCCGCTCACCAAGGCGTCACGCCAGAGCTGGCCGCGCTCGGCGCGCTTCGCGGCATCGGGCTCGCCCCAGAGCCATTTGGCCAGGTGGGTGGTCTCTTCGAGAAACGTCTCCGAGCGCAGTCCGAGCAGCGCCCGGATCTGCTTGTTCCAGCCGAGTTGATCGCCTTGCGGCCGGAGCTTGAAGCGCAGTCGGCCGCTGCGCGCCGTGACGGTGTCGAAGAGCTCGGCACGAACGGCTGCGCGCTCGGCGCGCAATTTTTCCAGCGCGTCCCACGCGGACGCGACGCGCCCGGCGATGCGGGCCCGTTCGGGCTCGCGTTGCTCGAGCGCGCGGACGAGCTGCTGCTGCGTGACCATTTGGTGGCGGACCTGGGCGAAGACGGCGGGATCGAGGCCTTGGGCGCGTAGCGCTTCGAAATGAGACTGCTCCGCGGCCTGGGCCTCGGCGAGTCGGCGGCTCCACGGGCCGGTCTCCGCCTGAGCGAGAAGATGGACGAGCACATTCCGGACATTCGCGGTGCTGCGACCCAGCGCGGCGCGGGTATTTTCCAGCGCTTCTGCCAGCGCGGTATCCAGGCCGACGAAATCGTCGGAGGCGTCTTCCGGGAGCGGAGCGGTGGCGTCGGCACCGGCGGCAATGGCGCGGTCCAAGCCATCGAGCCACGCGGCAAAGGCGGCCGTGCGTTCGCGCAGCGCTTTGGCTTCGCGGAGACGCCGCTGGTGGGTGCGACGTTCGTCGGTCGCGGCGTCGGGCGGATCGAAGGCCTCAACTTGCGCCTGCAATTCCAGGACGCGGGCGCGCAGCGCGGGAAGGGAGGCGAGATCGGCGCGGAGGCGGAGATCGGCGACAGTCGCGGCGGTCCATTCGACGATCGCATCCTCGCGGCGCCGCCACCAACTGCCAGGGACGGTGGATTCGAGCAGCGCGAGACCTTCGTCCACAAAGGCGAGGAAATTGCGCGAAGGCGCGCCGGGATCCTGCCGATTGCGGGCGATGCGCGTGTAGAGCTCCTTCTGATTTACCACGCGCACGCGGAAGGTGGTGGGCACCGGCGGACCGGAAGCGGCCTGGGTGAGCTGACCGCGCTTGCGCGACCACTGCGCGCGCTGCCGTTCGAGCGAATTCTCCAGGCAGTGCAAGGCGCTCAGGCGCGCATCGGCGAGCATGCTTTCCGCGAAGAGCTCGGCTTCCTCCTTAACCGCCGGCGGCAGCGTCGCGGTGGTGCTGTAGAGCTGGCGGAAGGCGGCGATGACGGTGGATTTTCCCGTGCCGCGCGCGCCCGCGATGATGTTCAGGCCGGGATGAAACGTGAGCACGACGGACTCATCGGAATTGCCGAGTGTGCCCTCCAGCCGCACCTCTTCAATGCGGGCGTGGCGCGTCTGGTTCGGATCGCGCCCGGGCAGTGATTGCAGGCGCGGATCCCAATCGCAGCGGATGCGTGAATCGTGATCCAGGAAGGCCTGGCGCAGCGCCTCGAGTGAAGGCGTCTCCATCCGAATCCAGCAGAAGCGGCGTCCGAGATCCTCGAGGCGATAGGCATCCGAGGTGGAGATAAAGGCGAGATCCTTGAGCGGCGGGACATCGGAGGCGTGTTCGCGGCGGCGGAAGCGCGCCGTGAAATTCGTGCCGTCCGGCGCGGCGCAATCGCCCGGATCGACGGCCGAAAGCCGCGGATGCGTGAGGGCGCGCCGGCGCAGATCGCCTTTGACGGTGGCGGCCGAGGCGAGGCCGTTGGAAGTGAGCGCGTGCGGGGCGCAGGCGAGATAATCGGAGGGCAGGTCGTCGAGAATATCCACCACGCTCTTGCGCGAGCTGCCCGGCTGGAGCTGCGAGCCGACCTGATGAAACGGGGGATGTTTCTCATCGAACCCGAGCGCACCGGCGAGGAGGCGATCGAAGTCGCGCGTGGTTTTGTCCAGCGCGCCGATGATAAGGAGATGGATGCCATCCGAGCCCGAGCCCGTCGTGACTTCGCAGCCGGGGAAAACGACGATGCCCTTGCGCTTCCCGGTGGCGACCATGAGATCGATCCAATCGCCGGTGTTGTGATCGGCGAGCGCGATGACCTCGATGCCCCGCGTGGCGAGTTCGTCCATGTAACGCTCGGCGAAACGGCGCCGGCTGCGTTCGTCGGAAGCGCGGTAATGCAGATCCGGCGGGATCTGGAAATTCCACGCGGGCGTGGCGACCTGGAGATCGCATTTCCACCATTTGGTCATGGGAGGTGATGGGGGGCGGTGGAGGGGCGCGGCATGCGGATCGGGTCAGGCTGGAAGAAGCGCGAGGGTCGCGCGGAGGATGGGACCGGTCGAGCAGGAAGGTGATGCGGTTTACGGCGAGGATGATGCGCGGGGAGGAGGGATGTTTCGAACTTTGGCCGCCTCACACGCCCCTTCGCCAACCTCCCGAGCACACCTTCAGCTATCTTTTCAGATTGGCAGTGTGCCGCTGCCAACTTTTCAGCTGCTTTCCACTTTCGGAATCGGCGAACGCACACTTTCAACTCCCAGTGCCGCTTGGAAGTCTGCCAATTAGACGAGCCGTGTGCGCCTGCACACTTTCAGCGTGCTTTTCAGACGCGGAATCTGCCCAGGCAGACTCTCGACCTGCGTTGCAATTCGAAAGTGTGCCTACGTCCGCTTTTTCCGGGCAAAGCAGACCGAATGTGTGCCTGAGCACACTTTAAGCCTGCTTCGCCGCTTGAGAACGTGCCTAAGCACACTTTCGCTCTGCTTTTCGCTCTGAAAGTGTGCCTTCCAAGCGGAGTCCCGGTCTTTTTTGGCGGAGCTGTTTGAATCCGGGCATAAAAAAGACGGGCGTCTCCGCAGAGACGCCCGTCAATGATCCGGTAACCCCGGCTGGCTGGCGTTTTCGCTTCTATCCATGGTTCTTTTCAGCTGCGACCGTCGGCGTAACTACCGGCGTCCCACTGGGGACCGGCGCGACCTTCGGCTTCCGCTTGCGGCGGCCGGTGAAGCGGCTTCCGGCTTGCGCCAGTTGCTCCTTCAGGTCACTGGCGCTGCGACCGCTCACCACCCCGAACGCGCTCTTCGCCACCCGGAGGTGGAGGACGAGTTCACGGCTCACCAGGGTGGCCGCATCCTCGAGCCGCGTCAGGAGCGCGCGAACCCGGTCCGCTTCTCCCGCCAGGGTTTCGGCCGCGACGGCCAGGCTATCCACGGTCTCGGCTTGGAGGCCGATGAACGAGCTTTCCGCCCGCTGACCAATGATGGCCTGCAGCTTCACCTTGAAGCCCTCATCGGCGCTCGCCTGCAGCCGGAAGCTCCGGCGGTCAGCGGCGTCAATGGTGGGCAACACAGTGGTCACTGCCTCGGCCTGAGCGAGCCCCGCGTGAAGCCCCGCGAGGAACTCCGGCGTGATCGCCACGACCACTTGCCCGGAGGCAGAGGTGGCAGCCGACGTGCGCACAACGGGCGCATTGTTGTTTTGATCCGAGCCGCTGGGGACAGCGTTCGGGGCGACAGAACCGGCGGCAGACGCCGGATTGGAATGTTCATTCGGAGTTTCGAATGGAGTATTTTTTCTTACTGGGTTTCTGACTGTGCCCCAGTCCTCCAACGGGAGAACCGGAGCGGTGATTGTTACCCAAGATGGGCAACGCAGGAACTATGACGTGTTCATATGAACACGTCCATCGGAAATCTTCGAAATCTCCGATTACTCTGGAAAAAAGTTTTGCGGGACTCCTCACCGAGGAGGATTTGCACCGTAAAAGCCGCCGATCCACCGAAAAGCACTTCTGGCAGACTCCACTTCTGCTACCGGTCCAAAATGCGATTGCGCCATCTCTTTTTGCTTCCCGCCGCCTGGGCTACGCTGACCGCCCTGGGGGAGCCGGCGCGCGTTTCCGAGGCCACGCTGGCCACGGCGAAAGTCCTGCAGGAGAAGGCGCGGTCGGGGTCGGGGGCGTTTGCGATCGTGGAATCGCTCACGACAGAGGTCGGTCCGCGGCTGGCGGGCTCGGCCAATGACCCGCTCGCGGTTGCCTGGGGCGAGCGAACGATGAAGGCGCTCGGATTCGACCGGGTTTGGACTGAGCCCGTCGAAGTCGAGGGCTGGCAACGGATCGCCGAACACGCGGAGATTCTCTCGCCCACGACGCAGCCTTTGAGCCTGGCCGCTCTGGGCGGCAGTCCGTCCACCCCGGCGGGCGGCGTGGAAGCCGAGGTCGTGGGATTTGCCGATATGGCGGCGCTCGAAGCGGCGCCGCTGGGATCGCTCACGGGGAAAATCGCCTACATCGCGAGCCGGATGGAGCGCGGACGCGATGCCAGCGGCTACGGCGTGGCGGTGAAGGCGCGGGGGGATGGACCGATTCTTGCGGCCCGGCGCGGGGCCAGTGCGTTGCTGATTCGCTCCATCGGGACCGATCATCGGCGGTCGCCGCACACCGGGCTCGTGGGCTGGCTGCCGGATGTCGCGCGGATCCCAGCGGGGGCTCTTTCGGTGGTCGACGCCGAGCAAATGGATCGACTGCTCGCGCGCGGCGCACCGGTGCGGATCAAGCTGGTGATCGAGACCGCGGTGACGGGGCCGAAGCGCTCGGCCAATGTCATCGGCGAAATCAAGGGAACCGATCCGGCGGGTGAAATCGTGCTGCTGGGCGCGCATCTCGATAGTTGGGATCTCGGAACCGGCGCGCTCGATGACGGCGCGGGCATCGGCATCGTGCTCGGCGTGGCGAAACTGATCCGCGCGCTGCCGGAAAAGCCGCGGCGCACTTTGCGCGTGGTGCTCTTTGCCGCGGAAGAGACGGGGATCCATGGTGCGCGCGCCTATGCGGCGGCGCACGGGGAGGAAGTCGGACGCCACGTCCTCGCCGTCGAGGCCGATCTCGGGGCGGGGCCGGTCTGGCGAATGAAAGTGAATTTCGACGCCGATGGCGCGGCGGTGGCGGCGGCGCTCGAAACGGCGCTGAAGCCGCTGCAGCTCGAGAGCAAGCGCGTGGCCGCGCACGGCGGACCGGATGTCGGACCGATGGTCCGCAAAGGCGTGCCGGCGGTCGATCTCGATTTGGACAGCAGCGACTATTTCGATATCCACCACACTGCGGAGGACACGCTCGACAAGGTGGACCCGAAGGCCCTGGATCAGTCGGTTTCGGCGTACGTCACTGCCGCGTGGATTGGGCTGCAGGCGGAAGGGCGATGGAAGAGCGCGGCGGCGGCGGTCATTACGGGGCCAACGCCGGTATCGAAGACTGGCGCGGTCGCCGCGGACGCGAAAAAGTAAGATGCGCCTTCGGCGTTTGGATGAACGCTTCGAGGACGAGGAGGAGGGACAGCCGAGCAACGCGAACCGGAGCGACGCGGAGATAGCCTCGCAAGCTTTCCTCCTCCCCACGAGGCAAACAGCCGCTCAAACATTGCTGTGGAGACTCTTCCCCAGCGGCAACGCCGATGAGAATGCGCCTGCTGCGCTTGGCAAAACCGCAATGTGACGCCGTGGACTGCGCCGCAGCTTGCTGCCCCGTTCTTCAAGCAGCTTGCTGCGCTCTGCCGGCTCAAGGCTGAATTTCGGGCGGGCCACCGATGCACTCACCCGGCAGCAAGCTGCCTGGCCAACAGCGGCAGCAAGCTGCGACGCAGTCCACGGCGTCGAATCCGCCCGCGCCGAGGTTCTCCACGTTATCGACTTGAGGAGGCAGACGAGGAGATTTGCGCCTGCGGCGTTTGGATGAAGGATTGCCAGAAGGGGAGAGGACCAAGACAAAGTTGTCTGGCGGTCTCTACGCTCGGCTCGAGGGCGAGGACGAATAGTTCGCGCCTGCGGCGAGCGGATCGAGTGAGCCGAAGGAGCGAGAATCGGCGGAAAAAAGAAGGCGACACGAGTATTCGCGGCTTTGGCGATTGGAAGAACGACTGCCAGATTAAAAGGCGAGAAACGGCCACTCAGATTTTGTTCCTACGAGCGCGGCACGGATGCCGGGAATGCGTTCGGTCCACGGCGTTGATCCCCTATTGCCGGAGAGAACGAGTAGATGTGCGAACGAAACCCAATCCCCGTACTTCGTCGAATCACGAGCACAAAACCGCCGCCCAAGTAATTCGTGTTAATCCGTGTGAAATTTGTGGTTCCAACCTTTCCCCGCGCGTAGCGCTCCCCGTTTCAATCCGTCACAATATCGTCGGGCAACTCGTTCTTTGGCGGGTCGGCGGGATCGAGCGGAAAATGCGCGGCCAGACTGGCGCCGACAGCGGCGATCGCGTCGATGAGCGCCTCGGTGGGGCGCTCCTCGCCGAGCCGCCGCGTCATGACATCGCGCACCTTGGCCCAAAGATCGTCCCCGCTTTTGGCGTGGATGCCGGTGTCACCCACCACGGCAAAGGTGCGCGACCGGGGCGCGAGAAAGATCAACACGGCATTGCGGTGCTGGGTGCGCGTCATCCCGAGCTGCTCGAAACGCGCCCGAGCCGCGGGGAGGGGATCGAGCCGCACGGTTTCGCTCACCCAGACGCGGATTTCCCCGGAGGAACGCGCTTCGGCCTCCACGATCGCAGCGACCACTTTCGGGTGCTCGATCGCCGCGAGGAAGGATTGCGTTTTCATGGGGATTTCACCAACTGCCGCTGGCGCCGCCGCCCCCGCTGTCGCCGCCCCCGGCACTGAAGGAGCCGCTGTCGACACTTCCACCGCCACCGCCACCACCCCAGCTGCCGCCACCGCCTCCACCCCAGCCACCGCCGCCGCCGAAGAGGGGGAAACCGCCGCCGACTTGCCGCATCCCGCGACGGTCGAAAAGTGTGCCGCGGCCCTGGCTGGCGCTCCGTCCGCGGATGAAAACAAAGTAGATGACCACGCCGGCGAGAATCCAAAACAGGAGCGAGGTCCCGCTGCCGCCGCCGGAGGAAGTTGGGCCGCGCTCCTGCGCAGTCGTCCTGCCCGTGCCCTGATATTCCCCGTTGGCGGCCTTGGTCAGTGCCGCGACGGCGGAAGTCATGGCCACATCGAAGCCGTCGGCCCGCAACCGCGGGGCGATTTCCTGGTCCATGATGGTGCGCGCCGTGCCGTCCGGAATCGCCCCCTCAAGTCCGTAGCCGACTTCGATGCGCATCTTTTTGTCCTGCACGAAGACGAAGAGCACCGCGCCGTTGTTCTTTCCGCTGCGCCCGATCTTCCAACTCCGGAAGACGCGGTTGCAGTAATCTTCGACGGAGGAGTCCGACTCCATCTTTTGATAGATGACGACGAGGATCTGGTTCGAAGTGTCGCGCTCGAATTGCGCGAGCTGGTCATTCAGTTTTTCGCGCGTTTCGAAAGAGGTCGCGAGCGCGTAGTCGTTGAAATACCGATCGGGGCGCGCCGGAATGACCTCCGCGGCGAAGAGCGGCAGCGCCGCCGCGAGCACGGCGGCGAGAACCAGGAGGCGAAACCGCATGGCGGCGAGGGTCACCGTCAGCGCCCCGCAGGCGTCGGGGTCGGAGCCAACGCAGGCGCAGGCGAGGGCTTGCCGGATGGGGCCGGGGTCGGAGCTGCCGCCGGCACTGGCGTGGGCTTGCCGAAATCGAACTTCACGTCAGGCGGCCTTTCCGCTCCGGCGGTGGCCTGGAAGTACGGCTTCACTTGATAGTTGAAGAAGCGGGCGATGAGCACGGTCGGGAAGCGCTGCACCGCCACATTGTAGGTTTTGACCGTATCGTTGAACTTCCCGCGCTCGACCGCGATGCGATTCTCCGTGCCTTCGAGCTGCGATTGGAGGTTGAGGAAATTCTGGTTCGCCTTGAGTTCGGGATAGCGCTCGACCACGACGAGAAGACGGGAGAGCGCGCCGGAGAGCGCATCCTGGGATTGCTGAAACTTCTTCAGCACTTCGGGGTCGTTGGGCGCCGTATTGGGATCGACCTTCACCTGGCCAACGGACGCACGGGCCTGGGCGATTTCGAGCAGCGTTGATTTCTCGAAATTGGCCGCGCCTTCCACGGTCTTGACGAGATTGGGGACGAGATCGGCGCGGCGCTGGTAGACATTTTGCACCTGGGCCCACTGCGCATCGACCGACTGGGCGAGCGGGATGATGGCGTTGTAGGACTTCCAAACTACCGCCCCGAGCACGAGGGCCACGATGACGAGGAGTCCGAGACAGCCGAGAAGGGCTTTATTCATGAGGAAGCGGAGGCGAGGGCCGGACCCTGCGAGCGGGAAGCCCGAGAGTCTGACACCTTGGTAGACAGACCGTTCGGAGTTCGGAGGGTCGCCGGATGCACCGGGAGCCGAACGGGTGGGAAGCGAGGGATGGAAACGACGCTCGCGAGGGGAATTGCGCCTGCGGCGTTTGGAAGAACGATCGAGGACAGCCGAGCAACGCGAGATAGCCGCTCACTCAAACATTGCTTGGGAAACTCTTCCCCAGCGGCAACGAGGAAGGACAGCCGAACCCACGGAGCGGGAGAGACTGCCGCTCACTCAAATATTGCCTTGGAGACTCTTCTCCAGCGCAAGGACGACGAGAATGCGCCTGCGGCGAATGGTTGGCAAAACGGAAATCCGGGACTTGACCGCAGCCAAAGCGGGGGAGTCGGGCGAGATCGGTCGCGGAGCGACGTCATGAAGGTAGCCGTTGGTTTTCAACCCACGGTCAGATCCGACCCGGCGCTCGTCGCGGAGCGACGAGACGACTATTGCGGTTGGCGCCAGGCTCGTTCAAATAACAGGTCGGGACGGAACCCAGTTGGGGTTCAGGCGTTTGTTTCGAGGACCCAGGGTAGCTCGTTCCGAGCAACCCGTGGGCTTTGGGACGCAACGCCTTTGGCGTTGGGAACGAGGTCGCCAAGCGGGTCTTCGAACGCCTTTGGTGTTGGGAACGAGGTCGCGGGTCGGGTTCACGAACCCGCTGGGAAAGTGTGGCCCGGACGCAGTCGGTCGCGGAGCGACCCCATGAAGGTAGCCGTGGGTTTTCAACCCACGGTCCTGACGGACCTGCCACCCGTCGCGGAGCGACGGGACGCTCATTGGGCCGGGCGCGGTCGCCAATGCTACAAACCGCTCGGATGATCGAGGAATTCCCACGGCAGGCCCCAACGGTCGCCCGCCCAAGCCGCCAGCGCTTTTACGCCGAAGGTTTCGGTCGCGTAATGCCCACCGTATAAAATATTGACGCCGAGTTCCTCGGCGAGACCGAAAGTCCAATGCTGGCCCTCGCCGGTGATGAAGGTATCCACGCCGGCCGCGGCCACGGCGCGCACTTCGTCGCCAGCGCCACCGGTGATGATGCCGATCGTCGCGGTTTCGGCCGGGCCTCCCGGGCAAACCGTAACGCGTCCGCCCACCGCCTGCTCGAGCCGCTGCGCCAGCTCGGCGCGTGGGAGCGTGACGTGGAATTTGAAACCGACGTCGACGCCCTTGAGCGGGAGGAACCATTCGCCCTGCTCGAAACCCAGAGCCCGCGCGAGGAGGGCAGTGTTGCCGAGCGTCGGATGCACATCGAGCGGGAGATGGGCGGAATACACGGCCACGCCGCGTTCGATCAGCGTGCGCCAGAGTCGGTACGTGCCGTGGCGCAGCGGCTTTGCGCCATTCCAGAAAAGTCCGTGATGGACGAGGAGGAGATCGATCCCTTTTTCGGCCGCGCGGGTCACAGTGGTGAGGTTCGCATCGACGGCGGCCCCCACTTTGGTCACGCGCCCGCTGGGGTTCTCGACCTGCAATCCATTCAGGGCTTGCGCCCAATCGCCGATCTCCCGAACCCGAAGTTCGGTATCGAACGCCGCAGCGACTTCCGACAAGTACACGCTCATCGCTGGAAAAAAGGCGAATCCAGACGACTAATCCACCCCTTTCGCGCCAGCCCGTCTCCCACCCCGGGAAACTGAGCCGCGGCGGTGAGGGGATCACCACCCAGCTTTTTTCGATCATGCTTAGCGCCGGAATCGTCGGATTGCCCAATGTCGGCAAGTCCACCCTCTTCAACGCCGTCACTCGTACGCGCAAAGCCCAGGCGGCCAATTATCCGTTCTGCACCATCGATCCGAATGTGGGCGTGGTGACC
>JBBRQH010000088.1:0-16359 GCA_038226705.1 Chthoniobacterales bacterium
GGCTTCATCCCGTCATTTACCCGCCGAAGGCCAGATGCTCCAGAGCGCTCAAGGGCAAAGCCGGCATAACTCGCCAGAGGCTCGGTCCCGCAAGCGGGACATTTATTCCGTTTTCCCCTTGCCCGCTCTTGCGCATCCGGCGGGAGGTTCCAAGTGCATTTTGCGCTGCAAAAAGGCCTCTCCGACGCCCCTTACCTCATCCCGCCCGATCACTCTGGGGAACTACAAAACTAACCGAATAGCCTGAATAAGCACACGCCATGAGGAAGCCATGATGCCCTCGATCTGAGCCGGATCACGATGACGTTCATCCCTGGCTCGGTGCGTCTCGTTACAAAGGGCTATTCGACAGGAGCGGGTGGTGCGTAGTTCCCCAGTTCGATTGGTGGAGGGTGAGGCTGCCGATACGCGTGGAACGCCCGCCTGCCCAAATCGAGGCAGGATATGCAAAGGTGCAAGGCGCTTTACGACCGATCGGCGAGCTGGCGCACCAGTTTCCGGCCCTTCCAAAAAAGACGCTGAGTTGTTCCGTGTTAACGCAAAGCGTCTTCCGGGCAGCGATGCAAAAAGTTGATGCACCACGGGCACTTCGTTCCGTTGCGGCGTGGGCATTATGAAAACTCGTCCGCTGATCGTTAGAGATGCACAGCTATTCCGAGGATTTGACCGACCGGCCCAAGCTCACAATTCGAAGCATTCAACGACCGTATCCCTCAACCATGCGCCATTCGCAAACACTTTCCCGCCACAGCGGCGGCGAACAACAACAACCTAAATGACCGACACTTCTACTACCACCAAAGACCCAATCTGTGGCATGACCGTGGACCCCGCCACTGCTGTGCACGCGGAACGCGATGGCAAGACGTTCTACTTTTGCGGCGACCATTGCCGGCAAAAATTCCTATCCGCGCCTTCCAATACGAAACCCCAGGAGAAGTCCGGCTGTTGCTGCGGCTAGCGTCTGTAATAGTCTAATTCCAGCGCAACTCGCACCTCTCTATTATGAACCGCAACGGCGGCTTGATGAACCACAACGACGGATGGATGAATGGATGGTCGGGCGGAGGGATGTGGATTTGGACTGTGATCGGCACCCTGGTGATCGTTCTGCTCGTCGTCGCCATTGTCAAATTATCCAAGAAATAACTCAACGCTTGGCACTGCAGCGAAGTTAACTGTTTGGCAAGAAAGCAACGCTATGCTGGCAAATTCCCCACGGAGTATATCATGAGCGAGACTGCGACTGCCGACTCGGAAAAGTTTCTGGCCGAGTCCACGGGGATGAAGTACAAGGAAAAGTTTCGTGCCCGCGGATCGTGCGTTTGGTGCCCCTCGTGGTGTCCATTCTGCGCCAGCGTGAATGAACCCGAGGGAAACGTTCCGTAGCTGTTGTGGATAACATCCACGCGCACGAACTCAATGACTGCAGCAACCAATGATTGCCGCTTCGCTGAATCGAGTGGTAATGGGCCGGAAACGTCGTTTCTTCGGAACGAAGAATGATCCCACCGATCTAGCTGAGGTTGCAGCGGGTCAAGCCGAAACCGGAATAAGTGTCGAAGACCGAGCGTCAGCGAGTGCGACGCACTCGGCGGCACCGGAACGACGTTCCGATTCGGCGGGGGCATTTCGAAAACTCGCCCAATGATCGTTAGACCTGCACAGCTATTCCGAGGATTTGACCGACCGGCCTAAGCTCACAATTCGAATCGTTCAAGCACCGCCTGCCGCTACCGAACTGCTGGCCGAACCCCTCGCCTCCAATCCATCTCTCTCGCATCGCCCCTTCCCCTACCCTTCGTAGCTTTTGGAAGCGATCTGGGGCCGCTGAACCTGTTTTAGAAATGATCCAACCTAACCTCCCAGAAACAAACTATGAAACACTCTACTCTTGCCTCCGCCCCGGCTTCTTCACCGGCTCCAGTGATCCGGCCGCCCGGGAAGCGTCCCTACGTGGTGGCCTCTGCCGTGGCCTTTTGTTTTCTTCTCCCTTTTCCCGTAAATGCAGGAGAAATGCCGATGCCCATGCCGCCGGCAGGGTCCCCCGCGGGCGCGGCGATGCCGGTGCCGGGGACGGCGCCCGCCGGCCCGATGGCCCCCGTGAACTCGATGTCGGGCATGATGGGCATGATGGGCATGATGAGCCGAATGATGAGCATGATGGAAAAAGACATGGCCATGCCTGCTCCCGCCGCGATGCCAGCAGGCGGGATGAAGATGGGGATGGACATGATGGCAAAGGATAAAATGGGGATGATGGGGATGATGGGGATGAAGGATGCCGCCCCGATGCCGGGAATGGAGAAGGCCGCACTGCCTGGCTTCCCTGGCGCCTCCCATCTCTACCATCTGGGTGCGACCGATTTCTTCCTCGACCACTCGAATCACATCACCCTCACCACGGAGCAGCAAGCCGCCCTCAATAAGCTCAAAGAGCAAGCTCTCCTCGCCAAGGCCAACACCAGTCGCCAAGCGGAACAAGCCGAACAGGAGCTATGGACTCTGACGGCGTCAGACAAACCCGACCTGGCGAAGATCGAGGCGAAGGTGCGCGAGATCGAAAAAATGAACGGGGATGCGCGCATCGCGTTCATCAAAGCGGTGGGTAGCGCGGCCGCGCTGCTGACCGACGCCCAGCGCAAAGCGCTAACGGGTTTCGCACCGCCTATGCCAGCCATGCCTGCGGCGGGGCTGGCCGGTAAGGCCGCTCCCGCAGCTCCGGCAGCCCCGGCTGCCCCAATGAAAGACATGTAAGCGGACAACACTACCAAATCGCCCCAACGTGCTATCCGCCCTCGCACGCGCAAATCCATCTGCCGCGAAAACCACCGGTCCGTGTCTGAGCGCGTCAGAGCCCAGCGGTCATAGTTCATGTCCATGAAACTTTTTGCGAACATGTCGTTCGCGCCGTCCAAACAAAAAAGAAGAAAGCCCAGTTATGAAAACAACCCTTAAGCTCGCACTCATCGCAATCGCCTTTGTCACCTGGCCCGTGCTCGCACAGGACAAGGACAAGCACCCCAAAATGAAGGCCACCAAAGAATGCGGCACCTGCTGCACGCAAGGCGGCGACTGCTGCGACAAGTGCGGCCACGATAAATGCGCGCCCTGTTGCGATAAGAAGGAAGCCCCCAAAAAGTAGTTGGCCTTCACTTCCTCGCCGGGGATGCGACCGGCATCATCGTCGCGGCAGCGGTCACATCTTCGCTCGGACTGCCGATGGGCCTCGATGCTGTCGTCGAATACGCGGCAGGCTTCGCGTTTGGGCTCTTCATTTTTCAAACACCTTTCATGAATGAAAGACGTTCTGGGCGGGGGCTATTGGAACGCGGTGAAGCGCCACTGCTGTCCGGCTATTACAAGTTGAGGATGAGCTGGTTAGGATCTTCGGGCGAGACAGAGTCGGGCTCGTTGGGACAGAGGAGCTCAGCGACAGGCACTTGCGCGAAGGCGTTGACGCTCAAAACTTGTAAAAAGTCATGATAATCCTGATGACCCGCGACATGGGCGTGATGGAACCTACCAGCTCGCGATTCTGGGGGATCATGTCGCTCGCCGCACTTGCTGGCGCGGTGCTGGCCTACCCGATGAATTGGTGGCTCGTTAAAAGGCAGCTCAAGCACGGGATGGGAATGGAACGCGCACTTGGCAAAGGTGGCACCAAGGTTTCAGGGTCTCCAGCAAGAGCGGAAGCGATGGATCAACAAATGGGCCAGCAGAGTCATGGGTCACCGATGCTTAGTTAGCGCCGCAATGCCGGGCATGAGGATGCCGCCGGCGGGTGACGTGACGATGAGTACAAAGATCCTGGCAACCGCGATCACGATCGCTTTCTCGATGGGCGGCTTCTTCGTTGCGGCACGATTCGGAAATCTGGCGATGCGCGCTGACGGGAGCCTCGAAATGGCGAGACCGCCGTTGAAGTGGGCGTCAAAGCAGAAATTATGGGCGCGCTCAGTCGGGATGCGCCCAGATTGTCGAGGGATGAAGGATTTACTGGACTCACCTTTTCGAGCCACAGGGGGAGAGTTAGCGTTCCAGCGCCACAGGTGCCACGGCTTCACCAGCGGGTATTTGGCCGGTGGCGATTAGCTTGTCGCGAGGGCGGGGAGGATTGCCGCTGGTCGGGCCATCGCCGCGCAAAGAAAAGTTGCGGGACGGACGCGCTCTCCGACGTTTTACCTTTTCATGGATGCTCCAAGGGTAAAGAAATCGACGGACTCGTCCATTATGGCGGCCTCGAAAATGTATCGGGATTACCAGGAAGCGTTCTCAAAAGGCACCGGTTTGCCGATCGCTCTGCACCAGCCCGAAATGCTGGGGATCATCGAATATGCCAAAGGGACGGGAAACCCGTTCTGTGCCCTCACCGCCAAAACGAATCACGTTTGCGCGGAGTGCTACGCGTTGCAACAAACGCTGGAGCAGGAGGCAAAGCTGGAAGCAAAGACCCTAAAATGCTTCGCGGGCTTGTGCGAGAGCGCGATTCCTGTACGCGTGGGCGGCAACCTCGTCGCGTTTCTTCATACGGGTCAGGTTTTCCTGCAAAAGCCGGACAAAGCGCAATTCAACCGCTTCGCCGCCACGCTGATCAAACTCGGTGCTGACGTCGATCTGAAAAAGGTGGAGGAACTTTACTTCAACACCCGGGTGCTCAGCCCAACGCAATACGAAGCCCTCGTTCGGCTTCTCTCGATCTTCGCGGAGCATCTAGCCGAAAGTAGCCGCGCCCTGATCGCCTTGCCGAAGCCCTCCGAGCCCCCATCGATCGCTGAGGCCCGTAAATTCATCGATCTGCACGCTCAGGAAGCCATTCCGCTCGCCGCTGTGGCCCGGACCGTGAATATGAGCGCCAACTACTTCAGCGAGAAGTTCAAGGAGGTGACCGGCTTGAATTTCGTAGAGTACGTTGCCCGGGTGCGCGTCGAAAAGGCACGCAATCTCCTGCAGAATCCAAATCTCCGGATCAGCGAAATTGCCTACGACGTTGGGTTTCAGTCGCTTTCACAATTCAACCGCGCGTTCCTCCGCGTGTCGGGTTGCTCACCCACAGCCTATCGCAAGACGCTTCCAGGGGCCTGAACGCGGGGAGGGGCAGACGGCCCTTTCGGGCTCTGCCAACCTATCCTGGAAACGTGGTGTTGGCCGACGAACGGACTGTGGTGTTCGACCGAGACGCGGAGCCCGGGCGCCAGCTCACTGGGGCTCGAACTTCTCCCGTTCTTCAAAAAAACGGTACTCTGGTCCCACGAAAATAGGACTCGCGTGGCTCGCGATCCCAGCGTGAGAAACAGCGTTTTATTGCGCACGTCCACGGCATTGTTGGTCGATACGCGAGTTTCGAGAGATCTTGGAAAGTTCTTCCGGGCCTTTGAACTCCAGCGTTGGTTTGCACGGCGCGTGTCACTGGCAGCGTCGAGGACACTTTTCGTGAGGGTTACTCGCAAAACGCCGCGTTTTACCGCAACACATGAAGAAGGTTTTTCCCATTGCTTTGTTCGCGCTCGCTCTCGCGACGTCTCCCACCCGATCGATCCTCGCCCACGAACCACCGGCGAAGGTCGGAGCGTCCCCAAAAGTGGAGGGGAAGCCCACGTTCGGCTCGCTCGGAACCGCTTGGACAGCCGTCAATGGCGCAGCCGCGGAATTGGAGAAAGGCATCGCTGCGAAAGATGGCGCAGTTGTCCACGAAGCCGAGGAGCGCCTGACTGACGCTTTGTCCTGGCTGGAGTCGAATAGCGCGAGCGTCCTTGGCGACAAAGCCACCCGATTGGCCGCCGCCCTGAAACAGGCGAAACTGGCCGCCCAGATGATTCACGAGGGGATGGACGCGAAAGATTTCGCCAAGGCGGAATCAGACCGTAAGAAGCTCAAGGGCGCACTTAAGCTCGTTGAGGCCCAATACCCGCCCGACGCACTGAAGGTTCCCGCGAGCGGAACGGTGGCGATGCCTTCGTCGCACGCCGATCAGGTTGACCATGAGAATATGCCGGGAGGCGGAGAACCGACGCTGAAATCCGTCGTGCTGACGAAGCAGCCGCTCGCCGTCGGCGCGAAAGCGGAAGCGGTGATTCGACTGAGCAAGCCAGATGGCCAGCCGGTCTTGTTGGACGACCTGGCGGAGGCCCATACGGAAAAGATTCATCTGCTCATCATCGACGCGAGCCTCACGGATTATCGCCATGTTCATCCTCGCCCCACCGGAACGCCGGGCGAATATGCGTTCACTTTTACGCCGCTCAAGCCGGGTCCGTATCGGGTCTGGGCCGATCTCGTCCCTTCGGCGACGAATAAACAGGAATACGCGATGACCGACATCGCGGCACCAGCGCCGGGAGAGGCGATCACCGACCGGGCGCCCTCGACGCGCGCCGTGGTGGATGGATTCGAGTTCGTGGTGACCTTCGATTCTCCCGTCCTTCGGGTTGGGGAAGCTGCAATGGGCAGCGTGACGATCCGCGGGGCGGACAAACAGCCATTCACCAAGCTGGAACCCCTCATGGGAGCCTACGCGCACCTGGTCGGCTTTTCGGAAGATTACAAAACGATCGCGCACATTCATCCCATGGGAGCTGAGCCGACCAAGCCCACCGATCGCGGAGGCCCCTCCCTCGACTTTCATATCCAGCCGGCGCAAGCCGGTTTGGTCCGGCTCTTTGTCCAGGTGCAGATCGACGGCAAAGATCGCTTTGCCCCGGTCACGCTCATTGTCGCCTCCGCAGCGAGTTCCGGGGCCTCGCCGGCCGCTGCAACGCGGAAGCCGCTCGGCGCAGCGCTGGACACCGTGACGAGCGAATATGCTAAGATACAGCAGGCGCTGGCCCAGGATTCCTTGGCAGGGATCGGGCCCGCGACTGCTGCGATTCTATCCGCGGCCAAGGCTAGCCCCTCGATTTTCGCACCTGTTTTCGTTAGCGCAGTCGCGGCGTTAGGAGGTGCCAAAGACCTCGAAGCTGCGCGCGCAGCATTCCGGCCGGTCAGTGCAGCGCTGATCCTTATCGTGGCGGCGAACGGCGGCGGTTCGGGACGTTTCGAGGTCTATTGCCCGATGGCGAAGGCAGCGTGGATTCAAACTTCGCGCGAGATTCGCAATCCATATTACGGCGGCTCCATGCTCGACTGCGGTGGCGTGAAAAGGGAGCTGTAGCCTGCCAGGGTGGGTCCCGGCAAAAAGTTCCAAAGATTCTAACCGGATACATCCACAAGTGCTGTGCCGCACGAACGATGGTGTTGACCCGCTTGCTCCCAGCGAGTTGCGATCCTCCGGGCTCGATTTGTACGGCTCGTCAAATGGCACCAATCCCAAACAATCCAATCCGAACTGAAAATGATTAAGCGAATCGCAGCAATTGCGTCCGTTGCCCTGCTTCTGGGCACCACGATCCCGGCCTTTGCGGCCGAAAAGAAAATGACCACGGCCGAAATGACCGAAATGTGCAAAACCATGGGGGTCGAGGACTGCCGCATCATGATGCGTGAAATGCTCAAACGTCCTGAACTCCACAAAATGATTTTGGAGGAAACAAACAATAGCGCCGATTTCGGGAAGTACCGCAAAGACCACCCCTCGGGTGGTGGCTAGAGCGTCAGTTGTCCGTGTCCCGCGCTGACCCCGGAGAAGCGATTCTTCGGGGTTTTTTGCGCAAGAAAGGGGTTAGAAACTTTTACCGTCACGCCGTCGGCGAAAAACCCAAGAAAGAGCAAAGGTGACCACAACCCCTAATATCACCAAAGACCCCGTTTGCGGCATGACCGTGGACACAGCCACCGCTCTCCACGCGGAACGCGCCGGAAAGACTTTCTATTTTTGCGGCGAGCACTGCCGGCAAAAGTTCTTGGCCGCACCCGCCGACGCGAAGCCTGAAGGTAGTTGTTGCGGATAAACAATGCGCAACACGCCGTTTTCACGTCCCGCGTCTCGCGCGCTTCCAACGGGCATGGGATTTCATTCGAGCCTCACCACAATGGGCCGCGAAGCGGACTGGGAAAAACGGAAAAACGCGGAGCCTTTCAGGAGCGAAGCACAGCATCTCGCCCGTCTTTCGCGTACGTTGCGGATTATTGATCCTCCATTCTCGGAAGCTCCGGCGCACCTAACGAATCTGACACCCTTATGCCGAATCAAGACAAAAACCTTAGGACACTTTTCCTGGGGACAGCCAGCTGCATCGCGCTGCTCCTCGTCGTGATGGGGTTGCCGTCCTGCTCCTCCAAGGCAGAATCGGGTCCGAACGGCGGTGATGTCGTAACGTTGAATAACGGCCAGGCGAAAGCAGAAGTCGTGGCTAACGCGGAGACTGGCGAGGTCATGGTCCATACTTGGGACCGGAACCTGAAGACGAGCCAGCCCCTGGAAAACCGGCCCTTGACGATGGGGAGTGGCGATCAAAAGATCGAGCTCCAACCTCATCCGACTGCGAGCGACCCAAGCGGCTCCTGCAGTCGCTTTTACGGTCAGGCGGATTGGGTGCGCGGAGGCCAGGTGCGTAATGGCTGGCTCGCTGGCATGGGTCAAACCCGGCACGAATTCGCTTGGAGCAACTGCTGGAGGGGAGGCCAAACTCACGGCCAGATGTGGAACGAAATGGGTGAGCATCGCCGCGGCATGATGGGACGCGGCGAGGGCGGAATGCGTCGCTAAGAGTTTTTCCAGATTTGGCGCTAACGTTATGAACATTCTCGTTTCTGATCATTGCTCGCCGCTCGAACTTGTGGCCGCCCTCGCCGCTGCCGGGCCCCCGTTCTTGCTCGACGTGCGGGAATACCCTGAGTTCGCCACCGGCCACTTAAAAGGCGCGCATCTCCTCCCTCTGGCGGAAATCGAACGCCGCGCGGGTGAATTGCCGAAGAATCACCCGATGGTCGCTATGTGCCGCTCCGGCCGGCGCAGTGCGGAGGCGGCATCAACGCTCGCCCGTTTGGGCTTCGCCAACGTCAGCCAGCTCACGGGTGGAGTGCAGGCTTGGGAGCAAGCGGGACTGCCGCTTGAAAAGGAAGAGCACGCCCCGTGGGCACTGGAGCGCCAGGTGCGGCTCGTCGCAGGCCTGCTCATCCTGCTCGGCTTGGGTTTCTCCCATATTTGGCCCGTCACAATCGTGCTCGCGTGGCTCGTGCCGGTTGGTCTCATCATCGCCGCGCTCACCGATTCGTGCCTGATGGGCATGCTGCTTGCAAAGCTACCGTGGAATCGCGACTCCGGCGCCGAATGCCAGTTGCCAAGGGCTGACCGATGAAGTTGCCGCTGACATTAAGTCTCTTCGCCGTGCGCCGCAATTGTCGCGCTTCGTCGCGCTGCGTGCACCCCGACCTCACTCGCATTCTCCGTATGAGCGCCAATTGGAAGTTATCGCTTCCACCTTGATCTGGCGGATTGCTCCGCGCTTCCCTTTCGCCGCTGTCTGCGGGCGGCAGACCTTGGTCTCCTGCTTCTGCGGGGACCGCCTATTCCACTTAGAAACCGACTCACAACTCAAAACGTTAAATATTATGAAAACTCTACTAAAAACCGTCGCAATCGCCTTCCTCAGCCTCTCTTTTGTGGCTGCCAACCTTACCGCCGATGACAAACCCATGATGAAAGAGGGTGTCATGATGAAAGAAGGCAAAATGATGATGATGAAGGACGGCACTTCCATGCCGATGAAGGAAGAAATGACCATGAAAGACGGCACCAAGGTCATGACCGACGGCGCCGTCACGATGAAGGACGGCAAGAAGATGAAGATGATGGAAGGGGACATGATGACCATGAACGGCATGATGATGAAGGGCGACATGAAGAAAGACGGCATGAAGTAATTTAGGATCAGCCCAGTCCGTCGCATCGGGCATACGTGTTCGATGCGACTTGACCGAATTGAACATTTCGGAGCGGGGAGGCTCCGAGATGTTCAAAGCAGGCCGCCGGTGCACTGGCGCTGGCATTAGCAGTGGCGGCTCACTTCCATCTTCGACGAGTCGCGCAGTGCCGGAACTCCGTATCTGCTATTCACGGGCGATTTTCTTTTCGTCGGCGACGTTGGCCGGCCCGCTCTCCTCAGCGAAGGGCCGCGCACGCAACTCGCCGCGCAGCTCATCGCCAAGGCCCCGTGGAATTGCGCGCCGAAGTCTGCCGAGACCACTCCGACCAAGCCATCGTGCTTCGGCTGTGCGTCACGTTTTCCTCCACTGCGAATCCCACCCCTCACGCCCATGCTCCTCCGCCAAATCTTCGACCCGCATCTCGCGCAATACGCTTACCTCGTCGGCTGCCAAAAGACCGACGAAGCCATTCTCATCGACCCGGAGCGCGACATAGACCGCTACCGCGCCATCGCCGCGGACGCGGGGTTGCGCATTACGGCGGTCGCCGAAACGCACATCCACGCGGATTTCGTGAGCGGCGCGCAGGAGTTCGCGGCGAGCGACCCGGCATTGAAAATCTACGTCTCCGGCGCGGGCGGTCCGCAGTGGCAGAGCGAGTGGGCGAAGGGGCACACCGGGCTGGTGACGCTGCGCGACGGCGACAAGTTCCGCGTCGGCAACATCGAGTTCACTGCTGTGCATACGCCGGGGCACACGCCGGAACACCTGACGTATCTGGTCACCGACCTTGGCGGCGGCGCGGATGTGCCGATGGCCGCGTTCACCGGCGACTTCCTTTTCGTCGGCGACGTGGGCCGGCCCGATTTGCTGGAACAGGTGGCGGGCCACGCCGGGGCGCAGGAACCAGCGGCGCGGCTGCTCTTCGCGAGTCTGCGCATGTTCTCGAAATACGATTCCGCGCTGCAAATCCTCCCGGCGCACGGCGCGGGTTCGGCTTGCGGCAAGGCGCTCGGCGCGGTGCCGTCGTCCACGCTTGGCTACGAGCGGAAATTCAACGGCGCGCTGCGGCTCGCACTGACGGGCAGCGAGGAGGAGTTTGTAAAATTCATTCTCTCCGGCCAGCCCGAGCCGCCGCTCTACTTCGCGCGGATGAAGCAGGTGAATCGCGACGGCATCGACATCACCGGCGGCGTGCCGCAGCCACGGAAAATCGACGTCAAAGCGTGGCGCGGGCGCGTGCTCGATACGCGCAGTGACCGCGCGGCCTTTGCCAGCGGGCATTTGGCAGGAGCGCTCCACGCACCGATGCCGGGGCCGTTTTTCTCCACAGCGGCGGGTTCGTATCTCGCTCCAGAGGATGACGTGCTGCTCGTGGTGGAAAATGAGAGCGCGGTGGATGATGCGACGCGCCAGCTCTACCGCATCGGCTTCGACCGCATCGGCGGCTGGGCACTGGCCGGCGAACTGGCCGGCTCCGGGTTGCTCACCGCGCGCACGGAGCGCATCGAGTTCGACGCATGGGACCGCTCGGCGCTCGACGGCGGCCTCGTGCTCGACGTGCGCAACGCCTCGGAGTTTGCCGCCGGCCATCTCGAAGGCGCGCTAAACATCGCCTACACGCGGCTCAAAGCGCGGCTCGCGGAAGTACCGCGCGGGCGGCGGCTCTTCATCCACTGCGGCTCGGGCAAGCGCGCCTCGCTCGCATCCTCCTTTCTCCTCGCGGAAGGCTTCGACGCCGTGCATGTCGATGGCATCTGTTCGGAGTGCGAACGGATCGCGCAAACCCGCGCCCTCACGCACTGAGTCCGCAATGCTCGCACCGCTCGTCTATGGCCTCATCGTCGGCATCTCGCTCGGACTGACTGGCGGCGGCGGCTCGATCTTCGCCGTGCCGCTGCTCATCTACGGTCTAGGCGTGCCGGTGGGCACCGCTGCGGGCCTGAGCCTCGCCGCCGTGGGGCTGACCGCGGGCTTTGGCGCGAGCCTGAGGCGCCGCGAACTCGAATGGCGGGCGGGCCTCGTTTTCGCCGCCGCGGGCATGGCGCTCGCCCCGGCGGGCGCGGCACTTGCACGGTCACTTGCTCCCGCGCTCGTGCTCTCCGCTTTCGCCCTCCTCATGGGCTACGTGGGCTGGCGCATGTGGACGGGGCAGAGCGGCGACGCGCTCGCCACCGGCCCTTGCGTCGAGCGCGGCGATGGGAAGCTGCAACCCGGATGTTACGTGCGGCTGCTCGGCGCGGGCGCGGCGGCGGGCGTGCTCTCGGGGCTGTTCGGCGTGGGCGGGGGATTCATCATCGTGCCCGCGCTGGTCTTCGTCACCGGCATGGCCATCCACCGCGCGGTCGCCACGTCGCTGCTCGTCATTTTCCTCATCTCGATTTCCGGCGTCGCGGCACACCTGCTCCACGGCGCGAACTTTCCGCCCGCGCTCAGCGCGCTCTTTGTCGGCGGCGGCTTCGCCGGGATGCTCGCCGGCTCGGGCCTGCGCACGCGGCTTTCGCCCGCGCGGCTGCGCCAGGTCTTCGCCGCCGGGATGTGGCTCATCGCCGCCTACATGCTCTGGCGCAACGTGCCCGCGCTTTTTCACCCATGAACTTCCACCACGCCCAACCATGAAAGACATCACGCCCCACATCGCCATCGTCGGCGGCGGCACCGCCGGCATCATCCTGCGACACGATGCGGGATCCGTCAGCCGGGCGCTCGGCCCAGAGTTCTCGCTTCGGGAAGAAACGCGCGAGACGCACAAGACTCCGTGGGGGCAGCGAACAGCACTTCGCGTATTTCCGCTTCACCTGGGGCCGGGACACGTGAAAGCCGAGCATGAGGGACTTGGCGCAGTGCGGTTCAGTCTGGGCCGCGGAGAGACACAAGAGGAAATCGACTACGTTCTGAACTTGGTGCAGACGAGACTGCTCGCGTGATAGTCGCGGAAATCATGGATTGGAAACAGAAGCCGGGCTTGGAAACCACAGACGACAGCGTTCCCCCGATCCTGGCCCACATGCATTTCGGCTCCGCATCGGCTTTTACACCGGAGAGCTTGCTGCGCGAAGCTCGGCGACAGAAGGGCCGCGCACTCGCCGCAGTGCCAAAAGTCTGCCTCCTCGATCCGGACGGGGATATCGTGCGCCAACTCAAAATCGAAGGGAGGGCCGATCGCCACGAAGGCTGGGTCTGCTTCCACACCGACCTCTTCGTCTTCGAAGAACACGGGCTTTCGCTTGGCGTCGTCGGCTGCGCGGTCGGCGCATCATTTGCTGTACTGGTGGCCGAGGAACTGTTTGCGTCCGGCTGCGAGTTGTTGATCAGCGTTGCCTCATCTGGACAGGTTACACCCGCGCAGTCGCCGCCGTATTTCATCCTGATTGACCGCGCACTCCGGGATGAAGGCACGAGTTACCACTACTTGCCGCCGGCCGACTGGAGCCAAGCGCCGCCCGCGTTGCTCGACCGCCTCGGTGGAGCCTTCGCTGACTTGGGGGAGGCCGTGTTGCAGGGCTCGACCTGGACGACAGATGCGCCGTTCCGCGAAACCGTTGAAGCCATCGGAGTGATGAAGCAGCGCGGCATTCTTGCGGTCGAGATGGAGGCAGCCGCTTTGTATGCGTTTGCCGAGGCCCGGCAGCGCGCCGTCGTCTGCTTTGCCCATGTGACAAACCAGCTGGGACGGATCGAAGTGACTTCGAGAAGGGAGAGGCAAATGGCGCCTCCGAGGCTTTGCGAATCGTTCGGCGAACAGCCGAGCGGCTGGGCAATGCTTGAGATGCTTGAGCGCGGATTGGGCCGGGCTCGCGCACTACTGCGCCGTGGATAACCCGTGCCAGCCGCTCCACGCCATGTAGCCGGCAAGCAAGAGCAAAAGCACGCTGGAAAAATAGGGCGCGCGGCGCATCAAGGCACCGAAGCCGCCCCACTTTTTCTCCGCACGGCCCACGCTCCATGCGGCCGCGGCGCCCACGGTGACCATCGTGATGGCCAGGCCAAGGCTGAAGGCAGCGACGAGCGCGAAGCCGAGGGTGAATTGCTTCACCTGCAGGCAGACGAGGAGCACCGTAAACGCGGCCGGGCAGGGCAAGAGCCCGCCGGTGAGGCCGAAAAGGACTATCTGTCCGGTGGTGACCTGCCGATTCGTAAAACGCTTTTGAATGTCGAGGGAGTGAGCCGCTTCGTGAGCGTCTTGAAACTCCGCGCCCTCGGGAATGTCACCGTGGTGATGATGGTGGGCATCCTCCCGAAACTGCACCGCGTAACTATGCGCGTGGCCATCATGAGCCAGGGTGAGCGTGAGATCGAATTCGTGCGGTTCCGGGATCTCGCTGGTGGACTCGAGAAATCCCTCCCGGGCCCCAAACGCAAACGTCTGTCGAGTGCCGTCGAGTCGAACCGTTTCGATGGTCACCGTGGAGGGTTCGGGCAGAAACGCTTTACCGGGTTCCGAGAAGGTCAGGCGGAAAACCGGTGGTACCCCGGTTTCAAAAACCGTGAGGTTGACGATGCCATGACCCGTGTCGATGAGCCTGGCGTCGTCGTGCGCCTGGTCGTGAGTGTGCCCCGACGCCGCCTTCAGGTCCCGCCTCGTCCGCCAGAACATCCAGAGGGCGACGCCGCTGATGATGACGGCCGATGCGAGCTGAAAATACGGTTCGGAGGTTTCGGCATTCCACTGGCCGCCGTAGCGCAGGGCGACCGCGGCGAGCAGCCAGATGACGAGGGAATGCGAAAAGGCCGCGGAAAGTCCCAGCAGGACAGCTTGCGTGACCGTTCCGCGAATGGCGATGATGAAGGCTGCCATCATCGTCTTGGAATGCCCCGGCTCGAGCCCATGCAGAGCCCCGAGGACGAGTGCGCTGGGAAGGAAAAGCCAGGCGTGCGCGGCCCCCTGCTGGAGGAGGTGGGAGAAATCCGTCATGCAAGGAGTATGCCCCCACCCCCCTTAGCAGCAACCCGGAAGTTCCGGCTGTCGCAATGGGGAGTTTTGGAGTAATCTGGCCGAATGGCCGCCCGTCACATCCATCCCGCAGACGAGAAGCGGGCCCTGAAAATCCGGCTGCGCAAAGTGATCGGCCAGCTCACCGCCGTGGAAGGCATGATCGATCGGGACTGTGACTGCCCGGATGTGTTGACGCAGATCGTCTCGGCCCGGAAGGCTCTCAAATCTTTTGCTCAAGTGATCATTCACCAACACATGCACGATTGCGTGGCGGGCGCCGCCGACCCCAAGCAAGGCCAGCGGGAACTGCGCGAATTGCTCACGGTTTTGGAGCGTTTCGTCGATTAGGAGTCGGCTGGTGCAACAAGTGCCCGAAGAGCCGGCGACGTCACTGCCTGAGGGAACGGCATTGCGTCTTGTCCAAATGGCGCGCAGCCTATGCGGAGTTTCCCTCCATCCTGTGCGAAAAGCCTTCCCCAGATTACTCGTCGTTTTTTGCTTCCTCGGGATCGCCTCATTCCAAGTTGCGAAAGTTTCGCAGGGCTCCATGTGTCTTTGCGCTGCCCAGGGGTTCGCGGCCGCTTCCACGAATTGCCAAGTGCGGAGCGGCAGCTTGAAATCCTGGGGCGCAGATGGAGGTGGGGATCACGAAGCGCATAGCGTCTACCCGGCCAGACCAGAGTCGTCCGATCCGGCATCGCTGACGAAGCTCCGTTCGTTTTGATTGCCGTCAGGCGGTTGCAAAGTGAGTTGATTGAACGTTCAAACTATCTCTTCCGGCGCAAGCCGGCAGGGATGGGCCTCATCGCCGCGCTCCAGCTGAAGTGTGGCGTGACCGATGCCGAACTTTTCCCGGAGTTCGTCGCAGGTGCGGACGAGCAGACCGTCATCCAAGTTGGCGTCGGGCTTGACCACGTGGGCGGTCAGCGCGGTCTCCGTGGTGCTCAACGCCCAAATGTGCAGATCATGCACCGCGACAACCCCGGGCAACCCCGCCAAATGAGTCTTTACGGCTGAGGCGTCGATCCCGGCCGGCACGGCATCGAGGGCGAGATTGGTGGCATCCCGCAAAAGTCCCCACGTTCCCCAAAGAATAACCACATTGATGACGAGGCTCGTCACCGGGTCCAGCCAGTTCCACCCGGTGTAAACGATGGCGATACCGGCGAGCACGACCCCGGCGGAAACCGCGGCGTCCGCTGCCATGTGCAGGAATGCTCCCTTGACGTTGAGGTCGCCCTTGCGGCCCGACATGAACATCAGCGCAGTGCCCAGATTGATGACGATTCCGACCGCCGCGACCCAGATCACCACACCGCCCTGCACGGGATGAGGTTCGCCAAAGCGTCGCACGGCCTCCCAGGTGATTCCCCCGATGGCAACGAGCAAAAGGACGGCATTGGCGAGGGCCGCGAGAATGGATGAACGGCCCAAGCCGTAAGTGCGCTTTGGGGTCGGGAGGGATTTAGCGAGGTGGGTGGCCCACCAGGCAAGGAGGAGGCCGAGCACATCGCCCAAGTTGTGTCCGGCATCGGCGAGCAGTGCCAGCGAGTCCGCCGAGAGCCCGAAGATGACCTGCACCACGACGTAGCCAAAGTTCAAGATCGTTCCGACGGCGA
>JBBRQH010000089.1:0-16351 GCA_038226705.1 Chthoniobacterales bacterium
CGCAGCGGCAACGACGCCCGCCGCCGAAGCGGCGCCCCACGCTGACGAGCAGGCCAAGCAGGTCGATGCCGCGCTGCCTTGGACGCCTTTCGCAGGGCCCATCCTCGTTCTCACCGGACTCGTGTTTGCCGCCATGTTCTGGATCACCGCGTTTCCCGAAACCCTCGGGCGCGAGGTTTCGCCGGAGGAATTGTCGCGCTTTGTTCTGCTCCGGCTGGTCGATGCCCTTTCGATCCTCGCGATCCCCTGGCTGATTCTCTTTTTCCCGCTCTACGCGGCGCTGCGCCGGGTGCCGGTTTACGATGAATTCGTGGAAGGCGGGAAAGAAGGCTTCCAGGTCAGCATTCGCATCCTCCCCTACGTCGTCGCGATGCTGGTCGCGATCGGCATGTTTCGCGCCGCGGGCGGACTCGATCTTCTCACCAGCGCATTGCGGCCCCTGACCAGCCTGGTCGGATTTCCGCCGGAGCTGGTGCCCCTCGGCGTGATCCGACCGTTCAGCGGCAGCGCGTCGCTCGGCGTGCTGAGCGATCTGCTCAAGACCTTCGGACCCGACCATCTGCTCACGCTCACCGCCGGGACGTTATATGGCTGCTCTGAGACGACTTTTTACGTGATTGCGGTCTATTTCGGGTCGGTCGGGATCCGGCGCACCCGGCATGCCATCCCCGCCGGCATCGTGGCGGATATCGTGGGGCCGGTCGCATCGGTGATCATCTGCCGGCTGGTGTTTGGAGTTTGAGCGCCGATCAGCGGTTCCTCACGGTTTCCGAGCGAACGCGGCGTCCAGCTTGTCGAGGACGGCGAGGCCCAGCTTGGCAGAGCCGTGCGCGGCCAAGGGTCTGCCATGCGCTTCCTAACGGGTATTCGAATGGCTGGGCGCTCGTAACGCCGTGGACTGCGGGCAGCTTGCTGCCGCCGTTTTCTGCGCAGCTTGCGGCGCTTACAACCGCAGAAGGCGCGTAATTTTTCGGATGCCGGCTCTTCTCCATGCACTCGGCAGCAAGCTGCCTGGCCAAACAGCGGCTGCAAGCTGCCGCAGTCCACGGCGGCACAAAGCCATGGCCGATGATTTCCCCTTCGGCCCTTGTGGCGCCACGATCACGGAGGAAGTATGATCGATCGGCGAAAGCCGCTTGGCCGTGAATCTCCTTGCAGACCAACTGTCGGAAAGAAAGACCGCGCGCCGAGTATCTGTGCTTTGGTCCAATCCGGGCGCGTCGGCGGAAGCATTGATTCGCGCGACGCTCATCCGTCCCACGTTCGAGAGGATCCTCGCGCTCGCCCTCGAACACGGATTGGGCGCGATCGAACACGAGTGGCAAGCGCTCAGCACGGAGGCTTCACCGGAAGCGCAGCGGGCGGCCGTTTCGGTCGATCGGATTCTCCGGCACATTGCGGCCGGTTAGCCGCGTTCCTCGCCATGCTGCCTGTTGAGACGCTCCGGCTTTGGGGGCGTCTCGAGAATGAGCCGCTTTTGGGTGGATTCGTAATGATCGGGGGTACGGCTTTGGCCCTCCAGATCGAGCATCGCATCAGCGAAGACTCCAGCACCACGGCTATTCGATGGCTGACTTCTGTCGCGTCTTCGACACCGCAGGCGTCCCAACGCTCCGTGAAACTGCCATGCGCCGCCTGCACAGCGGAACTGTCCCACTCCACGATCCTGGATATGCCGCGCTCGCCAAAGGCGGCCATTCGCTCCCTCCGCTCGAAGAATTGCAGGCCTACTTTCGAGTTGCGGTTGAAGCGGAGGAAATTCGTCAGGCGGAGAGGGCCGCGCGGGGTGGTGAGGAAAGCTCTCGCTGAAAGGGCCAGAATTCGGTTCGTCGCCGAGTTCACCGCATTGTCCTCACTTTCGAATGCGTCGCTCCAACGGCGGAATCTGCTCGGGCGCGAGGGTGAGTTCGATCGCGCGCGCCACGCTGGGAATGCGTCGGATAAATCCGCGCTGCTCGAGCCGGATCAACATCGAGTTCACCGATGGAGGTGTGAGATCGAAGAACTTTTGCAGTTCGGCATGGCTCGGCGCCAGGCCCGCGGGATTGAGCGAAATGAATTGCTGGATGTACGCGAGGAATTGGCCCTGCTGACGGGTGGGGGCGTCGCTGCCACTTTCCGTCGGCGGTGCGCTTTCGGGCGCCTCACCGACGCAAGCCCGATAGAGCGCGTGGTTGGCTTGTTCGATGCTCGCGAGGGCGGTTTCGAGGGATTTGCGCGCGTTCTCGGGCATTTCGCGTCCGTCCGTCTGCACGATCGCGCGGAGCGTGGCGGTCGCATCGCGCAGTTTGGAACAGGACTCGCGGGCAACGTGACGGAGGCGATCGACTGTCTGTTTCATGGGAAGTGCTGGCTATCGATGGTTGCCCCTCTACGACCGATTCCGCCGATGCGCGAGGGTGCGGTGCACGGTATCGAGGACCAGGTCGAGACGTTTACCGAGATCCTCCGCCAGGAAACGCAGCACGAAATACCCGTTCTCCTGCAGCACCGCGTCCTTGCGACGATCGCGCCTCCAGGCGTCGGCATCGCCGAGGTGCTGGGCGCCGTCGATCTCGATGACGACACGGCAATCCGCGCAAAGGAAATCGGCCTCCAGCTCGCCGCGGTCATCGAAAGGAATGGGAAGTCGGACGTTTAGTCGGAAGCGTCCAGTGAGGCTGACGATGGACTCCAGCCGGCGATGGAAGAATGCTTCGCTCGCGCTGCGGGCGCGCTCCTCGCCTTTGGCGTCGGGCGCGGGCTTTTCTGTCGCATGGAGGAAGGAACCGGCCAGGAGCGCATCCACCCCGTCGCGGATCAGTCGGCGCACGCTCGCCGCATAGTCCGTCTTCCACTGCGGATCGAGCGGCAGCGGCACTTCCACCGGCCAGCCGGGGAGGGCACTGGCGGGCAGGAGAAGCGTGTAGCCGATCGCTTCGTAGCCGGCGCAACGCCGTTCGAACATGCGGGAGAGCATCGGCACGTTCAGGTCGGCGTAGTCGTAGATTTGGACCTCGCGTTTTCCTTCGTGCAGGCGGTGCAACCGGCCGGCATATTGGGCGACGGTGCCGCGCCAGGAAACCGGCAGCGTGAGGAAAAGCGTGTCCAGTTGCGAGTCGTCGAAGCCCTCCCCGAGAAACCGTCCGGTGGCGAGGAGAACGCGACCTTCTCCTGCCGGCACAGAACCGAGGCGGGTGAGCGTATCCTTCAGTAACCGTCGGCCCATGCCACCTTGCAGCGCGATAATGTGCGGAACGTGCGGTTCCAAGGCGGCAGCGAGCAGGCGGAGATGCTCCGTGCGCTCGGTGAGCACGACCGGCGAACGCCCAGCGGCCACCGCGGCGAGTACATCTGCTTGGATCTGCAGGTTGCGGATTTCGGAATTGACCAACTCGGAGAAGAGATTCTGGAACTCGATGCGCTTGTCGGGATCGGGTGCGACCTCTGGACGGAAACCCGTGGGCCGGACCAAAACGTGATGGCGAAAGGGGCGCTCGGCCGCCTGTTGGCGCGCATCGACACGGTGCCGGACAGGACCACACTGCATGAAGATGATGGGATGATGCCCATCCTTTCGCGCCACCGTGGCGCTGAGACCCACGACGAATTTGGCCTTCGCCCGCCGGGCGACGAGTTCGAAGCTGCGCGCGGAGAGGTGATGGCACTCGTCCACAATCAGATGCCCGTAACCCGCCACGAGATCGTGCACGACTTCCTTCCGGACGAGGCTTTGCATGAGGGCGATGTCGATCTGGCCGGTGAGCTTCTTGCGGCCGCCGCCCCAGCGACCGATAGACTTCGTGGGGCGATCGAGGAATTGCGCAAGCCGCTCGACCCACTGTTCAAGCAGTTGCTGGCGGTGGACGAGAATCAGCGTGTTGACCCGACGCTGCGCGATCAGCCACGCGGCGAGCACGGTTTTTCCGAACGCGGTTGTGGCGGCGAGTACGCCGATTTCGTGGGCGAGCAACGCGTCCGCGGCGGTCTGCTGGGCAGCGCGCAATTCGCCCGCGAATCGCACGTCGATCGGGTTGCCAGAAAATCGCTCGTCGCGAACGATCGGCTCAATCCCCAGGTCCCGGAAGAGGGCGAGAATCTCGTCGAGACAGCCGCGTGGCAGGCCCAAGTGGTTCGGTTGGTCTTCCGCACAGGCGATGACCCGCGGTTTGTCGTAGGTCGGCAGACGCATCGCCTGCGCGCGAAAGAACTCGGGATTCTGGAAGGCAGCGAGGCGGATGAGACGATTGCGCAGGGGCGGGGAAAGGGCGTCCTTTGCCACGTAAATCTGGTCGCCGAGGACTAACTCGAGGCGCGCCGGCAGCGCGCCGGCGAGCGCGGCTTCCGGCCGGCGTCTGGATGGCGGAAGCGTCCACGGAGAATCATCGTCTTCCTCGCTTGTGACGAAACGGACGCCAATGACCCGACCGGCGCCCTCCGCGGCGCGGACTATCGCTTCGGCGCGCGCGCGTTCGAGCTGTGGCAGCGCGGCGAGAAACGCCCATTGGTCCGAATGCGGGGTGAGATTTCGGTCGAGGAAAACGCTGTTTCCCAACTCACGCGCCCGCTTTTGCAAGGGGAGTGCGATGAGGCTGCCAAATCCGCCTTTCGGCAGCGTGTCCTGATTCGGGAAAAGCCGATCATATGAACGGAGGCCAACCTCAGGCCGCTGCTCCATGGTCGCCGTTAGGACGTGGGACGCGAGCTTGCGAGCCAGGGCGGCCGGGACCGCCTCCGCAAAGAAGATCCAGACGTGCCCTCCCTCGCCTGAGCGCGAGCGTTCGAGCGCGGCGGAAACTTGCAGGCGGCCGCAGGTCTCCAGACTCGCGATTGCATCCTCCCGCCAGCTTCCGCCGTCGAAATCCAGCGCGACGAAATGGCAGGTCTCGTCGAGGAGCATCGGATACACCCCCACTACGAAGTCATTTCCGCGCTTGTCGGTTCCAGCCAGGTGGCAGCGGACGACCTCGTCCGTGATCGGCAGGAAACATTGGTTTGGGCACGCGCTGCACTTGATCCGCGGCTTCTCGCAAACGCCGCGCACCCACTCGTTACCGCAAGCTGGTTGGTAGCCGCTTCGACCGGTTTTCCGGCTTTCGAATCGGCGCGGATAGACCTCCATGCGGCCGCGAAAAAGCGTGCGAAAGAGGGCGATCTTCGCGTCGACCGACGCAAATTGCGTCACTGCCCGATGACTCTGTGCCGGAGCGATGTCGAGGGCGCCTGCCGTGCCTAAAGCGGCGCCGGAAGCCGATCCGCGAATCATCGGAACATTCTGAACGCCTTGCGTGACGCACGCACGAGAATTGTAAAGACATTGTGTCCGAGGTGGCTGAACACACGCAAGCCATGCTGAAAGCCACCGCTTCTTCATGCCTGCTCAAATCGGTAGCATTGGTGCTGGGCTTGCGCCGCCCCTTTGGATCGCGAATGCTGAGAATATGATCCCTCAGGCTGTTGCTCAAACCGCGCTCGCGTTACCCGAGGACGAGCGCCTCGAGCTTGCACGGCAACTCATCGCCAGCGTGGTGACTGAAAGCAATCTCAACGAGCTTGTCGCGGAAGGGATGCAGCGAATTGAAGATGTCGCCCGCGGCAAAGTACTTCCTCTCGCCGAGGAACAGTTTCGAGCGGCGTTGCGATGATGCCGTTTTCCACCCTGAGTTTCCGAAGGACATCAATCGATATCGCGAGAGGTACGCCCAGGTTTCCACGCGCCTCGGTTCGAGGTTCGCCGCGGCAGTCGATGCGGGGATCGAACGAATCAAGAGCAGTCCGACCTCGGCGGGACATTATTTGCATACCGGGTCGATGGTGGTCAGGGAGTTTCGGCGGCTAAATCTTGTTTCCTTCCCGTTCTTCATCCTCTACGGCGTTTTGGCGGAAGAAGTTGTCGTCGGCTCATTGATTCCAACCGCGTCCGACCCGCTAACCTGGCTCGCGCGTTTTCAAAAATGAGCTGCGAAGCAACGCCGTCGTCAGGATGGACAGGGAACGGGACGTCGCATTGACGCGCCACGTGCCCGCCGCGACTTGAGCCGATGGCATTCACCCTCACGCCGCACGGGGCGCTGCACTTCGACGAGACGGCGGCCGCTGCTCTGGAGCCAAGAGTGGCAGAGGGATTGCGCGTCGCGGCAGACGCCGGATCGGCGGCGCTCTTGCTGCACCTCGCAACCACGGCTCTCGAGGCCGCCTTGCCGCCCGTGGGAATGTATTGGCGGCGGCTGGCTCGGCGTTATTTCACGGTGCTTTGTCAGACCGCCGATCTGGCCGCCGGCGAAGTGGTGCCGCCGCCGGGAGAAGAAGATTGCCTCAAGCTCGTCGAAGAACTGCCGCCGATGCCCGGCGCGGAGTACCTGCGGGTCGAAACGTTGCTGGCGCTCTGGGCCCAACTTGATGCGCACGTGCAGGCGGAAATGCGGGCGTATCCGGAGGGTGCCCAGGCCTGGCTCAAGACCCGTCATCCCCTCTGGCATCTCGTCGGGCGCGTGACCTTTCACCTCGCCGAGAACAAGCGCGATCCCGATTACCCGTTCGCCTTTCTCGCGACCTACACGCACCGGATCTCCGAGACGGCGCGTCCGCAGTATTTGCCGCTCGGCCGCGCTTTGCAGGAATATGCCGGAGCGCAGAATCGGGCGGCTCTGCTCTCGCTCCTGGCTCCGGTGCAGCGGGCGGCGGAGAAGAGCACGCTGGTCCGGGAGCTGGCGGATTCGCAACGGGTCTTCCAGCCGCAGCGCTGGACCCCGCGGGAAGCCCATCGCTTTCTCCAGGACATCCCGCAGCTCGAGGCGAGCGGGTTGCTCGTGCGCGTGCCGGATTGGTTCCGGGGCGGACGCCCAGCGCGGCCGGGCGTGCGGGTGACGATCGGGGCGGGCAAGCCCCAAGGCTCGGGCCTGGGCTCACTGCTCGATTTCAATGCCGAAGTCGCACTGGATGGGGAAACGCTCGATGAAGAAGATCTGCGCCAACTCGCGGCGGCGGGCGACGGTCTCGTGCAAATCCGTGGCAAATGGGTGGAGGTCGATCACGCGAAACTACAGTCCGTCCTCGAGCACTGGCGGGCGCTGGAGCAGGCCCGCCGGCGCGATGGCTTGAGTTTTGCCGAAGGCCTTCGCCTGCTTGCGGGCGGCGGAGGCTCGGTCGCGGCGGTCGACGATCCGGCTGAGGCGAACGTCCGGGATTGGTCCGAGGTCACCGCCGGGGGCTGGCTCGCCGAGACGCTCGCCGCGCTGCGCGATCCCTCCGTCTTCGCCACGGAGACACCGCCGCCGGGCTTGCGGGCAGTGCTGCGTCCGTACCAGCAGGCGGGAGTCCACTGGCTTCGCTTCGTCACCCGGCTGGGTCTCGGCGCCTGCCTGGCCGATGACATGGGCCTGGGCAAAACCATCCAAGTGCTTGGTGCCCTGCTCCATTGGCGCGAGGAGAATGCCGCCGCGCCGCCCGCGCTGCTCGTCCTGCCGGCATCCCTGCTGGGCAACTGGCTGGCGGAGGCGGCCCGTTTCGCGCCTTCGCTCCGGCTGCTCGCGGTGCATCCCTCGGAGCAGGACCCGGTGGCGCTCGCCGCCCTCGCGGCGGAGCCCGATCGAGTTCTGGCCGACCGCGATCTTGTCCTCACGACCTACGGCATGCTGCTGAAGCAGGAGTGGATGAATTCGCGGGAATGGAGCGCCATCATTCTCGACGAAGCGCAGGCGATCAAGAACCCTGGAGTCCGCCAGACTCGGGCGGCGAAGGCGCTGCGCGGCAGCGCCCGCGTGGCCCTCACCGGCACGCCGGTCGAGAACAGCCTGGGCGATCTTTGGTCGCTCTTCGATTTCCTGAATCCCGGACTGCTCGGGCCGGCGGCTCAGTTCAATCGCGCGGTCAAGAAATTGGCGTCCGCCTCTGCCACGGACGACGGCTCGTTCTCGCCGCTTCGTCGGCTCGTGCGGCCCTACATTCTGCGGCGGCTCAAATCGGACAAATCCGTCATTTCCGATCTCCCCGACAAGACCGAGGTGCGCACGTTTTGTTCCCTCACGAAGCGTCAGGCCGCGCTCTACGGCGAGTCGGTGAAGGAACTGGCGCGCCAGCTCGCGGAGACCGAGGCCATGCAGCGGCGGGGACTTATCCTCGCCTTCCTGACCCGCTTCAAGCAGCTCTGCAATCACCCGGCCCAGTGGCTTGGCACCGGTGAATTCGCGGCGGCCGAGAGCGGGAAATTCCAACGCCTGGGCGAGCTCGCCGCCGAGTTCTCCGCTCGCCAGGAGCGGGTGCTTGTCTTCACCCAGTATCGCGAAATGACTGCGCCGCTGGCCGAGTTCCTCGGCGGGATTTTCGGCGCCGCGGGACTCGTATTGCACGGCGGGACACGAGTGGGCGACCGGCGGGCTCTCGTGGACCGCTTCCAACGCGAGGATGGTCCGCCTTTTTTCGTTTTGAGCGTGAAGGCAGGCGGCACCGGACTCACGCTCACGCAGGCGCAACATGTCGTGCACTTCGACCGGTGGTGGAATCCCGCGGTCGAGAATCAGGCGACCGATCGCGCCTATCGCATCGGCCAGCACCGCAATGTGCTCGTGCACAAGTTTGTTTGCCGGGGCACGGTCGAGGAACGGATCGACGCCATGATCGAAAGCAAACAGGCCCTTGCCGCCGGCGTGCTCGGCGGCGATGGCGAGGTACCGCTGACCGAGCTGAAGGACGACGAGTTGATGCGCTTCGTTGCGCTCGATCTGGCAGCGGCCGTCGGCGATGGCTGAAGGGCTGGAGCAAAACCAGCCTTGCTCGAAACCCTCGCCGGAAGAACTGGAGTTGCCCCCCATGCCCCACGCTTCACCTTGCACCCCATGAGTTGGGGATTTCAATTTCCACGTTATGTCTCCGCCGGCGAACGCCGGGCCAAGGTGGCCAGGGAGGCGCAGAAGTTGAATAAGGCCGGAGGTTCTCTTTCGCCGGTCCGAATCGAGGGTCGAACCATCGCGAGCACGTTCTGGGGCAAGGCCTGGTGCACGCATCTCGAATCCTACAGCGATTACGAAAACCGTTTGCCGCGCGGGCGGAGCTACCTGCGCGACGGCAGCGTCCTCGATTTGCAAGTCACCGCCGGCCGGATTGCGGCCCAGGTGATGGGTTCGAGCTTGTACCGGATCGAGATCACGATCGTGCCCCTGGCGAAGACGCGCTGGGAGGCGCTCAAGCAGGAATGCTCCGGCCAGATCGATTCTTTGATCGAATTGCTGCGCGGCCGGCTTTCCGCGGGAGTGATGCGGCTGATTACCGACCGCGAGCGCGGCATTTTTCCGGCCCCACGCGAAATCCGGATGACCTGTTCCTGTCCGGATTCCGCCAGTCTCTGCAAGCATCTCGCCGCCGTGCTCTACGGGGTGGGGGCTCGACTCGATGCCGAACCCGCTCTCCTTTTCCAGCTCCGGGCAGCCGACCACCTCGAACTGATCGCCGGCGCTGCGACGGCAGCCGTCCCGGCTGGCGGGGAGGGAGCCGGTCTGGACGATGCTGCGCTCGCAGATGTGTTTGGGATCGAAATCTCTCCCGCGCACGAACCTCTGGCTGGCGTCTTGCAAGGGATTCCGGGCTTTGGCTCTGCTGGGACCGGCGCACCGAAGCCCAGCCCGCGACCGGGAGCGGGGAAGGTAAAAGTGAAGGCGGCACCGAAGCAATCCGCCGCCGGCCAGCGCAACGCCAAACGGAAACCGAAGTCACCGAAGCGCCCGCCCCGCAAGTAACGGCGCTGGGCCAACCGTGAGTGTCGTCCATTCGTACAGCGTGAGCAGTGGCGTTCGACTGGCGCGGCGCTCATGACGCCGTGGACTGCGCGCAGCTTGCTGCCGCCGTATTCTGCGCAGCTTGCTGCGCGTGGATCGTCGAAGACGCATTCTATTTCGGACGCCGGCTCTCATCCACTCACCCGGCAGCAAGCTGCCTGGCCGACAGCGGCAGCAAGCTGCGCGCAGTCCACGGCATCCTGAAGCCGTCGCCAGTCTTCTCAGTCTTGTAGGTCGGTCGCTTCCGAGTTCAGTGTTTCGGGATCTGGGTTGGACGCTCGGTTTCGCCCTCTTGGAAGTGCGCTTGCGGCTGAACGTCTGAGAATGACCGGCCCCGAGATGTAAAAGCCCGGAGCCGGCCCAATGCCATTTGCCCATCCCACCGCAGCAAAAACGGGAGCGACCGCGAGGCCGCTCCCGTCTCGGGAACTTTGCTTGTCGGCCGATCGCCGGATCAGCGATCCGACTTAGTCGTCGCCATCGTCCCCGCCATCGTCGTCGTCGCCCATGTCTTCGGCTTCGTCGGCGATTTCGTCGTCGGTCTCATCTACGTCGCCGCCATCATCAATGTCGTCATCGACGTCGTCCTCTTCCTCGAAGGAGGCATCTTCGCTGATCGCTTCGGTCTCGGAGTACTCGTCGTACGTGAAGGTGCTGCTCTCGGTCTCGACGTAGGTCTCATACGAGGCGACCTCCGACTCGCTGATCTCCACCTCAATGGAGGTGTCGTAATACTCGATCTCCACCGTGTCGTAGGTGGTGTAGTCGTAGGTCAGGTAGTATTCGTCGTAGCTCGCGTTGATGTCTTTCTCGTAGGACACGAAGTAAGTGTCGGTCGTGGCGAATTCCTTGGCGGCGGAGGGATAAACCACGCCCGCGTATTTGCTCAGGCCTTTGTAATGGCCTTCGATGTCCTGGAGGCGATCGAGCGCGGTGATATACGAGCCGTAACTCGGCTTCGTGTTCTTGATCGTCTTCAACTCGGCGATGAGGTGCGCGAGCTCGGTGTCGAGCCCCTTGTATTTCTTCAGCTTGGCGTCCAGTTCCGTGAGCTTGGCGATGAGTTCATCCGTTTTCTTCTGCATCGCCGCAAACTGCGCCGCTTTCTTGGCGTCGAGGGGCTCTTTTGCCTTCTTCGGGTCCTTGCTCAGCGCCTGCCGGTTGAACTTCTTGTCGTAAAGTTCCCAGCACGCCCGGAGCTTGTGCACGCCACTGGTAACGTCCTTGCTCTTGATCCCGGAGAACTTGAAAGTCGTATCCGTCGCCGCGATGGCCTGGTCGACCTGGCGGGCAGTGGCGAAGAGCGTCTTGTCTTTGGCGGCGACCTGCTTCTTGAGCTGATCGATGAGTTTGCTGGTGGCGGCGAGCTGTTCCACGAAGGCCTTGGCCTTCTTGGAACGGATCGCTTTATCCTTGGCCCGCTCGGTCTTGAGCGCTTTGCCGGTAAAAGCAACGCAGCGCTCCATGTCGTGAATCAGGTCCTTGGCCTTGGCCTTGTGCTTTTCTTTCTTCTTCGCGGTGCCGGCCGCGGGCGCCGGGGCGGCCGCCGCCGGTTTGGCTGGGGCTGCGGCAGCGGGTGCGGCCGCGGGGGGCTTCGCTGCGGGGCTGGAGGCAGGAGCGGCTGCGGCTTTGGCGGCGGGAGCAGGAGTGGCGGCGGCCTTTGCCCCCGCAGCGGGAGTGGAGGAGCCGGCTTTGCCCGCAGGCGCCGGCGTGGGAGTGGCGGAGGGCGCTTCCGGCGGGGCGGGGAGCCGCGGGGTGAAGGCGAGCGCGGCCGCAATGCCGCCGAAGAAGACCAGGTGTCTGAGTTTGAGCATGATGGGAGGGTGGGCAGGAACGCGCTTTCTAGGGATTCGTCGGTTTACCGTCAATCCACGAATCTGCCAAAATTGCAGTTTCAGCCGAATCCTCCCCGCGCGACGCGTGCGGACCCGCACCATGGCCGGAAGCGCAGACCAACCAGTGCTCCCTATGCAATCTTACGGAACGGCCTGCGTATCCACCACGACGGCAGCCGGCGCCTGCCGGTCGTTTGGCGCCACCAGCGGCAACCGCACGGTGAAGCGCGTGTCACCGGGCTTGGACTCGACCTCGATTTCGCCCCCATGCCGCACGGCGATGATCTTGTGGGAAATGGTCAGGCCCAGCCCGGTTCCATCCCCCACGCCCTTCGTCGTAAAGAAAGGCTCGAACAGGCGCGGCAGCACCTCGGGCGGGATGCCCGGGCCGTCATCCGCCACGAAGACCGTGACGTGCTCCGGGCCATCGCGTTGCGTGCCGACTCGCAAGGTACCCTTGCCTTTGAGTGCCTCCGAGGCGTTCGCGATCAGATTCGTCCAGACCTGGTTGAGTTCCCCCGGATAGCCGTTGATCGCGGGAACGGATGGGTCGAATTCCCGGACGACGTCGATGCCGCGCAGCTTGAAAGCCAGAAGTTTGAGCGTGGTTTCCAGGCTCTCGGGCAGGTCCACGTTTTGACGGGGCGAGCGGTCGACATGGCTGAAGCGCTTGATGGCCCCCACCAGCTCGGAAGCCCGGGCGGTGCTCTCCTCGGCGTCACGGCGCAGAATGTCCACCGTCAGGCCGGCCTCGAGCCACGGCAGGATGGCGGGCAGCATATTGGCCGGAAGCGGTTCCGCCAGCTTCTCGAGCCACGCGACATCGAGCCGCGCCGCGACGAAACCGGGGGCGAGCTTCCAGGCGTCCTTCACGTCCCGGGCTGCCATCCAGGCAGCCAGCTCTTCCTCGCGATCCGATTGGGCCAGTGGATCCAGGCGAGGGCCGGAGATAGCGCGGGCCGCACGAATCGTTTCGTGTTCGATCTGGAGGGCGTGCTGCCAGCAGTCGCCGGAGAATCCGTCGCGGCTGATTTCGAGGGAGAGTTCACGCCAGCGCGAGACCGCCTCGCCCAGGCTCGAGATCGCCCGGCGGGCCGCCGCGAGCGGATTATTCAACTCATGGGCCATGCCGGCCGCCATGGTGCCGAGCGAGGCCAGCTTTTCGCGCGAGGCGGAGAAAGCCTCGGCATTGCGCACGCGCATCGCCATGGCGCGAATGATGCGCCCAGCGGCGGGCTCACAGGTGCGCAGCAACTTGAAGAAGGCGGGACGGTCGAAACGCACCACGCGCGAGGGCTCGGCGATCACACACTCGGCGGGTGAAGTGATATCGAGCAGGAGCGAAATCTCCCCGACGAAAGAGCCCGGGCCGCCGGTCGCCATCAGGACTTCCTGCTCGCCGTAGACTCGCAGCACGCGGAACGCGCCCGTCACCATCACGTAGAAGTGCACGGCCGGCTGGCCGGTGGCGTAGAGCCGGGCTCCGGCCGGCAAATCGAGCTCCTCGGCATCCTCGAAGCAGATTTGCTCGAGCGCCCCGAGACCGGTGAACAGCTCGGTTTTAGTGAGATCGGCGATGGTCCCGGCGGAGAGCATGATGGGAGTGAGTCGGTTGGGTCAGGAATTGGCGATGTACTCGTGGATGATCTCCACCCCGATGCCGCCCTGCCCGGCGGCGGAGGCCACGCGTTTGACGGCGCCGGCGCGCACATCGCCGGCGCAAAAGACACCCGGCATGGATGTCTCCATCAAGTACGGCTCGCGTTCGTGCGGCCAGGCGCTCATCGCCGGATGGCCGCGGCGCAGGGCGGGGTAGGTCAGGATGAAGCCGTTCACATCGCGCGCGACCGTGTCTTTGAGCCAGTCGGTGCGGGGGAGGGCACCGATAAAGACGAAGAGCGAGGTGCATTCCACCCGTTCGTCCGCGCCCGCCCGTTCATCCCGGAGGGTGAGATGGGAAAGGCGTTCCTCGCCCTCCACGGCGCTGACAGAGGTGCAGAAGCGTACCGTGATGTTGGGCGTGTCCTTGATCTGATCGATCAGGTATTGGGACATGGTCTTCGCGAGGGAGTCCGCGCGCACGAGCATGGTCACGTGCTCGGCGAACCGGGCGAAATGTACGGCGGCCTGGCCGGCGGAGTTCGCGCCGCCGATCATGAAGATGCCTTCGCCCACGCAGCTCTGCGCTTCGCTCAAGGAAGCCCCGTAATAGACGCCGGCGCCGTGAAAGCGCTCGATGCCCGGCAGCACGAGCCGACGCCATTGCACGCCGGTGGCGATCATCACCGCGTGGGCGGAAATCTCGCTGCCATCGGCGAGCGTGAGGATGCGATAGCGGTCGCGCGCGTGGACGCCGCAGACTTCCTGCGGGGTGAGAATCTCGGTCCCGAAACGCCGGGCCTGCGCCACCGCGCGGCGCGTGAGATCGGCGCCGCTCAGCCCCGCCGGGAACCCCATGTAGTTCTCGATGCGCGAACTGGTGCCGGCTTGTCCGCCGGGCGCTTCCCGCTCGATCAACACCGTCTTCAGGCCCTCGCTCGCGGCATTCACCGCGGCGCCGAGGCCGGCTGGTCCGGCGCCGATGATCGCGAGGTCGTAGTGCGGCAGTTCCGCTTTGGTGCGCAGCCCCAGCCGGTTGGCGAGCTCCGCCAACGAAGGACGGGAGAGCGACGTGCCATCCGGCAGAATCACCACCGGCAGACACTTGGCGGTGGTCTTGGCGGCCTTGAGCAGAGGCTCGCATTCGGGGCCACGTCGTTCCAGGTCGAGCCACTGGAAGGGAATCTGGTTCCGTGCCAGGAAGTCGCGCACGGCATGTGATTGCGGCGCCCAGCGCAGTCCAATTACACGCACGCCCTCGAAAGCCGGCCGGTATCCGCTCCGCCAGTCTTCCAGCAAATCGTCGATCACCGGATAGAGCCTCTCTTCCGGTGGATCCCAGGGCTTCATCAGATAGTAGTCCAGCCGAACGTGATTGATCGCGCGGATCGCCGCGTCGTTGTCGGCATAAGCGGTCAGCAGCGCTCGCTTCGCCTCGGGATAGATGGACCTGGCCTTCTCGAGGAATTCGACCCCGGTCATTTGCGGCATGCGCTGGTCGGCCAGCAGCAACGCCGCAGTTTCACCCCGCGCGTGCAACTGTTCCAGCGTTTGCAGCGCGACCGCCCCCGAATCGGCGCCCAGCACGCGGTAATTCTCGGCGTAACGCTGGCGCAAATCGCGCACCACGGCGCGCAGCACGGCGGGATCGTCATCGATGGAAAGCAGACAGGGCTTGGCGGACATGGTGGGCAGATCGATTCTGGGTCGATGAAGCTGGTGTTCGTTCCTCTCCTGCGGGTGCAGCGCGACCTCTATCGACTACCGCGCGGTCCCGGCCGCTTCAAAGCGTATTTGGATACGATGACCGGTCCGGAGCACAACTCTTTAGACGTCCCGCTGACAGGGATGAATCCGATGGCGAAGGATCATGTGCCGGCGCGGCTCGAGGAGTACCTCGCGCTCGAGGCCGACACCGTCGCTGCGCAAGCCCTCGCGGAGGCGGCGGAGGACGTCGCGGATGTCGCGGGCGACTACCGTCTTGCGCTCGTGCTGGTTGACGATGTCCTGGGCGGGTGGACGAATCGCTGGACCACGGAGTTCACCCACCGCTTTGCCGATGCGGCGCTGACGAAGCGCGGTTGGCTCGTTGGGATGCTTTTCGTGAGCGAGCCGGCGGAATTGCGCAAGGTCGGCGAGGCCGTGCGCACGTCCGTTCACCGCGCGGCGTACATCGCGCGGCACGGCCGCCCGGGAAATCTGCGTGAGATGCTCGCGCAGGAAGGTGCGGCCATGGCGCGCGCGGATTGTCGGGGCCCCTTGCTCGAAGCCGAAGATTTGGCCTACACCCGCGCCATCATCGCTCCGCTCGCCGACGCAGTGGACCAGCCGACGATCATGGCGTGTCTCTTCGGCGACACCGGGGCGCGAGAGCTCGGCTATCGCGAGCAGGGACTGAGCGAGCGTGCGGGTCTCGCGCTGGCGCTGCACGACGCGCGGCGGGGGTGATCGGTGATCGGTGATCGGCAATCAGTAATCAGTAATCAGTAATCAGTGATCAGTGATCAGTAATCAGTAATCAGTGATCGGTGATCGGTAATCTGTGATCGGTAATCTGTGATCGATTGGTATCTGAGACGTATCTGAGACCTATGGCGACAAATCATGCGAGGAGTTTCAAGGAATTGCGGGTGTATCAGAAGGCTCGTGAAGTCTCACGATTAGTCTTTCATCTTTCCAAGATGTTTCCGAGGGAAGAACTGTACTCGTTGACGGATCAATTCCGTCGCGCGGCGCGATCCGTCGGGGCGCAAATCGCAGAGGCATGGGGGAAGCGCAGATTCGAGAAGCACTTTGTGAGCAAATTGACGGACGCGGATTCCGAGCAAATGGAGACGCAGCATTGGGTCGGAGAAGCGCTGGACTGCGGCTACATTTCGTCGGCCGAAGCCGCGGAATTGAATTCCGGCCTCGAAGAGATTGGGCGGATGCTGAACTCCATGATCGAAAAAGCGGCCGCGTTCTGTGGCTCGCTGGATGAATCTCTTCGCGAAGAAGACGCCGCATACGTGACCACCTGATCACTGGATCACTGGATCACCCGATCACCCGATCACTGGATCACTGGATCACTGGATCACTGGATCACTGGATCACTGGATCACTGGATCACTGGATCACTGGATCACTGGATCACTGGATCACTGGATCACTGGATCACTGGATCAC
>JBBRQH010000090.1:0-16308 GCA_038226705.1 Chthoniobacterales bacterium
CAAGAGCCAAGAGCCGAGAGCCAAGAGCCAAGAGCCAAGAGCCAAGAGCCAAGAGCCAAGAGCCAAGAGCCAAGAGCCAAGAGCCAAGAGCCAAGAGCCAAGAGCCAAGAGCCAAGAGCCAAGAGCCAAGAGCCCGCCTCATCTGCGGTGCGGTCGCGCGGAGCCCACCCTTGTAGTAAAATCGCGCGCATGAGTGCCCTACGCGAAATCCTCATCGCCGAGAATCCGACCGCCCCCATGCGCGCCGTTCCCAGCGCGAGGGCGATTGCCGGGCGCGGGCTCGAAGGTGACCGGTATTTCACGGGTCTCGGCACCTTCGCCAAGAGTCCGCCGGCACCCGATTTTGAGCTCACCCTCATCGAGTCGGAGGTGGTCGAGGAATTTGCGCGCGAAAGTGGCCTCCCTTTCACGACCGGACACGCCCGGCGTAATCTCGTGACCGAAGGCGTCCGGCTCAACGAATTGGTCGGACAAGAGTTTTTTGTCGGGGCGGTGCGCATTCGCGGCCATCGCCTCTGCGAACCCTGCGCGTACCTCGCGAAGACCACTTTCCCGGAGGCCTTGCGCGGCCTTGTCCACAAAGGCGGATTGCGGGCGGAAATTCTGTCTGATGGGGCCATCGCGGTCGGTGACGCGATCCGGGTCGCCTGAGCGCAGCCGTTTGCTCGCCCACGGGCTAAAGCGTGCTAGTTTCCCCGCCCCCTGCGCCCAAAAGCGCGCGGGGGCCGCCAATTTCTCGCGCTTCCGTTCCATGAATTCGACCCTCGAAAAGCTCCCGCACTGCATCTCTGCCCTTACCATCCAGATCCCGCCGGACCGCGTCGGCAACGAGCGGGAGAAGATCGTGAAGCAATATCTTCAGCACGCGCAGCTCCCGGGTTATCGCGCCGGCAAGGCTCCGCGCATGATCGTGGAGGCGAAGTTCAAGCAGAAGATCGAGAGCGAGTTGGAGGAAGCGCTTCTCTCCAGCGGCGTACGCGATGCCATCAAGGAGCACAACCTGCAGGTGCTCGGCGTGCAGGCGGTCGAGGACGTCAAACGGGAACCGAACGGCCCTCTCACCTTCACGGCGAAAGTCATTACCGCGCCCGAGTTTGAGCTGCCGGATTACGAGCATATCACTGTGCAGGCTCCAAATCTCGACGTGGCAGAGAAGGAAGTGGAAGACGCCCTCGAGCGCCTGCGTCAGCGCCTGGCCGACTTTGAAGATGTGGAGGCCCGTCCGCTCGAGATCACGGATTTTGGCGTTCTCGATGTCGCCGGAAAGCTGGACGACAAGCCGCTCAGCGAGAGCATCGAGGGCAACCCCGGCCGCGAATTGCAAGGCCGCGACAACTTCTGGCTCAAATTGGGGGAGGGGAACTTTCTGCCCGGCTTCTGCGAGGCGATTGTCGGGATGAATCCCGGCGAAACGCGCGAGTTTGCCATTGAGCTGCCGATGGATTTCCCGGTCACGGACCTGCAGGCGCGGAAGATCGACTACACGGTCAAGCTGCGCGAGATCAAGAAGCAAGCGCTTCCGCCCATCGATGACGATTTCGCGGCCAAAGTCGCACCGGGCAAAACCCTTGCTGAACTGCGGGATCTCGTGCGCGCCGATCTCGAAAAGCAAAAGGCGAACTTCATCGACGAAGGCAAGCGCCGCCAAGTCGTCGATTATTTGAATCGTTCCGCGGAGTTCGAACTGCCGCAGCACATGATCCGCAATGAAGCCCAGCGGATTGCCTCCGATATCGTCCGCGAGAACCAGGAGCGCGGGGTGAAGGACGATCAGATTATGGAGAACCAGAAGGAGATCGCCGCGAGCGCCCAGAGCTCCGCGCGCGAGCGCCTGAAAAGCGCCTTCATCCTCACTCGCATCGCGGTGAAGGATGGCATCAAGGTAACGCGCGAGGAAATGAACGAACGCATCACGGCGCTCGCCGTCCGTTACAGCACTTCGTTCGACAGAATGCGGAAGGATCTGGAGGAACGTGACGCACTTTCCGGCCTCGAAGAGGAGCTTTTGATCGCCAAGACCCTTGCCCACGTAACCGCGGCCGCTACGGTTCAGCCACTCGAGCTGCCCACCGTGCAGCCCGCATAAATACAGCCTCCCGCCATGACCATGCGACTTGATTCCAAAGCTCCGTCCGTCCCGCAATCGAGCTATTACGTCCCCTACGTAATCGAGCAAACGGGCCGGGGTGAGCGGAGCATGGACATCTACTCCCGGCTGCTGAAGGACCGCATTATTTTCCTCGGCACCGCGATCGATGACCAGATTTCGAACGCCGTAATCGCCCAGCTTTTGTTTCTCCAGATGGAGGACCCGAAGAAGGATATCCATCTCTATATCAACTCGCCCGGTGGCTCCGTCACGGCCGGGCTGGCGATCTACGACACGATGCAGTTCCTGACCTGCGACATCGTGACCTATTGCATCGGCATGGCCGCCTCGATGGGCGCGGTGCTGCTTTGCGCCGGCACGAAGGGCAAGCGGTATGCGCTGCCCAATTCGGATATCATGATCCATCAGGTCTCCGGTGGTGCCCAAGGCACCGCCAGCGACGTGGAACGCACGGTCGAGTACATGTATCGCCTCAAGAAGCGCCTCATCTCGATTCTCGCCCGCCACACCGGCAAATCCGACGAGCAGGTTAAACTCGACTCGGATCGCGACTACTACATGTCCTCGACCGAGGCGAAGACCTACGGACTCGTCGATAACGTAGTCGAGTCGCGCAAGGAATTGAGCCCGAGTGCCCGACCGGAATTGATGCCAGGCGGAAACCAGACGGCGGCCGCGGCCGAGGCGAAGGCCGAGCTCCTGCCGGCGCCGAAGACGGATTGAGGCCTGCGCCAACCCTTCGAAAGTAGTCCGAGGGTCGTCGACGTTTCGGGCCGGATTTCGCCCCACCCGGTTTCGCTGGAGCGGAATTTTTTGCCGCCAGTTGGGTGGCGAGTGCGCCGGTGACCGTTTTTCCAGCGTAAGTGTCTGGCTGCTTTACAATTGCGGTCACTGCAGGGCCGAAAGGCCTGCGGGCGAGCGCTTCGACCCGCTACTGCGCAGGTTGCTATTGTCCGCAATGCATTAGGTGAACTAATATTTGTTCTTGCCGAATTCCCGAATCCACCTACGGTAACAGTATCTTTGAAAGATTGTTCTGGGGGGAACAGACGGCCTCTGCGTTCTTGTGACGTGGGGGCCGTTACCCTTTTCGGACTGGACGTTCGCTACGAGGGTTTCAGCATCGTATAAGAGGGGTCGACCGGGCTGGACGCGATGTCTGCCGCGATGACCCGCGTAAAAAGATCACACAGACTCTGGTCGCCCGCGGGGCGCATTCCGGCTAGGTTTGGATCGTCATGTTGTCGATCGCTCCGCCGCCGGATGCCGAACCTCCCGCGCCCCGGCCGGGCCGGCTCGGTTTACCGGCGGCCTTTTTGGGGGCGGTCATTGCCGTGACGCTGTTCTTTGCTTTCGCGCTTTGGCGTTGCGAACGGGTGGCGACCACTGCCGTGCAGCAACCGGCTGCCGCGGTCAATGCGGTCGCGAAGGCCTTCAAGGACGTTCTTCAGCTCGAGCCGCGCGTGACCATCAACGAGCGCGTGGTCTTGAATCAATCCTCCCCTTTGCTCGAACTCGCCGTGCTACAGCGGGAAGTGGAGGTGGAGCGCGAAATGGAGCACTCATGGATGGGGAGCATCAAGAAGATCCGGTTGCGGGGAACGTTCCGGGTCAAGGCGGGGTTCGATCTGACCCAGCCTTTCAGCGTGGCCCTCAGCGAGCCGATCCACGCCCCGATGCGGATCTCGTTGCCGGCGCCACGGATCCTCAGCGTGGAGGCCATCAACACGGAAGTGCTCGAGTTTCAAAACGGCCTGTGGAACAGGCTCAAAGCGACCGATTTTTCGGCGGAACTCGCGGCTCTCCCCGACGAAGCCAGGCGCAAAGCCTTCCGGGCGGGGCTCACCCGCGAGGTGGAGCAATCCATCGTAAAACAGCTCACCGAGCGCTTTCCGACGCCTCCGGGAGTGGAGGTTACCATCGTCAATGACGCTCCGCCGGACTACCGGCGCTGAACAAACTTCGGCTCTTCCCGTCAAATAAGCAGTTGTCGATGAGTTCCCGCGCTCGTCGGAGGTTCTGCAGCGGCCGATTGTCCCGGCATGAAGTTTGTGCGGCCACTCCTGGTCCTGTGCGTTCTAACGACGCACCGGCTTGGGTGCGCGCAGACGCCGCCGCCCTTGGGCGAGTTTCCCTTCCAGCCGGATCCCGGTCAAAACGCCCATGATCGGGCGCTGACCGCGACAGGCGAAATTATCCAGGTCGAGATGGCGTTCGCGGCGGCGGCGCGCCTGAAAGGCGTGCGCAACGCGTTTGTCGCGTATTTCGAGCCGGAGGGTCTGTCCTTTGAACCCGAGCCCGTGCGGGTGGTGGACGCTTATCCGAAATTGCCGCCTCCGCCTCCGAATGCGCCGAAAACGGAGCTGCGCTGGAGCCCGGATACCGCCGGGGCCTCAGCGGACGGCACGATCGGATTTGCCACTGGGCCTTGGGTCTTCCGCCGCCTCGATGCGGCCGTGCCCGATCCCGGCCGGCATGGACGCTTTTTCTCGGTGTTGCGGCGACAGGTCGATGGCGCCTGGAAAGTGGTGCTCGACTTTGGTATCACCGGCGGAACCCGCACGGAGCCGGTTGACCGTTCTCCCGCGGTGGCGCGCGCCTTTTCGGGCAATCGCACGCCCAGGCCGGCGGCTTCCGCCGCCGAATTTGCCGGCGCGGCTGCGGCCTTCGAGGATGCTTTCACCCGCCGCGCTTGGGCAAATCTGGGGTTGCTGGTGGCGAAGGAAGCAAAGCTTTCCCTCCCGGAACGGGGGGAGATTCCGTGTGCGGATCTGAGCCCGTCCGACTGGGAGGCGATGATTCCCCCGAATCTGCGCTGGGAATTGCTGGGGCGTCTGGTGGCGGAAAGCGGCGACTTCATCACCACCTGGGGTAAGTGGCATGCCCCGTCCGAGAAACCGGAGACCGGCTATTACCTCGAAGTCTGGGTCCGCGAGCGCGCATTGGATCGCTGGCAGCTTCTTTATCTGCTGCGGAAGTAGGTTCCTGCCGGAGAGCGGTCTTGCGCGGGAGGCGCACCAAGGCATAGCGTGAGCGCATGTTCACCGGCTCTCCTGTTCTCAACGAAAAAACCTTCGAGAAACCCCTCGTCAGCGATCAGACCGACGTCATGACCCTGAACGGGACGATCGGCAAATCCGCACTCCTCGCTGGGATGTGTTTCGCCAGCGCGGTTTTCCTGCCGCGTCTGCTCGGAGGCCTGCTCATGCCGGTCGTCATTTTTGGCTTTCTCGCCACCATTGGAATCGCCATCGCGCTCTACTTCAAACCCAATTGGTCCCCTGTGCTGGCCCCCGGTTATGCAGTGCTCGAAGGCATCGTGCTGGGTGCGATCTCTGCCTTGTACGCCGCAAAGTTCGGCGGCATCGTGACGCAGGCCGTTCTCCTCACGTTCGGCGTGCTGGCGGGAATGCTGGCGCTCTATTCATTTCGCATCATTCGGGCCACCGAAAAATTTCGCGCGATCGTCATGACGGCCACCGCCGGGATCGCCATTTTTTATCTCGTTGCCATGGGGCTGGGAATGTTCGGCGTCAAGATTCCCTTTTTGCATCAGGGCGGCTGGCTCGGGATCGGCTTCTCGCTCTTGGTGGTGGGCCTCGCCGCGCTGAATTTGATTATCGACTTCGATAACATTGAGCAGGGCGTCGCCGCCCGCGCACCGAAGTACATGGAGTGGTACTGCGGTTTCGCGCTCCTCCTCACGCTCGTCTGGCTCTACCTCGAGCTGCTTCGTCTTCTCGCGAAACTGCGGTCGAACGATTAGTCGCGCCCGCCCGGCAGAGTTTCGGAGCGACCCGCTCGACTGCCGGGCCGAGCGGGTTACGCCCCGATTCCCGTTGACTTCGGCGGCAAGATTTCCGAGTGGAGGCGCATGACAAGACGACTCCTGCGGATGTTACTTCTGACTGCGGCGCTGCTCGCGAGTCCGCTCGTGGGCGCGGGCGATCTGGCTTCGGATGAGGCCGCGATTCGTGACGTCGAGACGCGGCAGGCGGAGGCTTGGAATCGACACGATGCGAAAGCGTACGCGGATCTCTTCACGGAAGACGGCGACTGCGTCAACGTCGTCGGCTGGTGGTGGAAAGGTCGGGCGGAAATTGAGAAGAAACTGACGGAGGCCTACGCCTTCGTCTTTCGCGAAAGTGTGCTGACGATCAAGGAGGTCTCGGTTCGATTCCTGACGCCGGAATCCGCCGTGGCGCACGTACGCTGGACCATGGTCGGCGCGAGAACCCCGACGGGCCTTCCGGTGCCCCAGCAGGGAATTCAAACCCAATGCCTGCAGAAACACGCGGGCAAATGGCTGATCGCCGTATTTCAGAATACCAATTCCTTGCCGGAGGTTCCCTTCCCCAAAGGGCCGCCGACCCCAGAGTCGGGGGCGGCTCCGAAACCCTGACGAGAACTTCGGACGGACTTGCCAATGCCCGCCCCATTCTCGAAGCAGTACCCGGAGAATTATTACGTCCGTGCCGGGCAGTCCGCCCAAATGATGGAGGGTCACGATCCGCCCGAGTCGTCGTCTAGGAATCTGTAGCTATTCCCGCCTGACATGCCCTTTCTCCATCCAAATTGGCCTGTCCAAAGGGCGTTTCGACGTGCCGGTGCGATCGGGTTTTTGGTCGCTTCGATCTGTCCGGCCTCCGCCAAAAATCCGGCGAAGGACGGGCCGCGAGTCGAAGTCAAATATGTGGTGCCTGAGGCGGCGATTGACGCCGCCAGCAAGGCCCTGGAACTTCCGCCGGATCCTGGCGAAACCCGCTCAGTCACGTTTTACGACACCGCCGCTCTCCAACTTTTCGAGCGCGAATCCAAAATCATCTTGCGGGCGCGCCATCCCGGAACGCACGCCGCCGCCGAGTTGACCATCAAAGTCCGCGGCACCGTTCCAGCGCAAGATGGAGCGGAGTGCGAATTCGATCTCGTCGTGGGGCAGCCCAAGCGCAGCTTGGCGTGCACTTGGAAAGACGAAAGCGTCTCCGTTCCCTCGATCGTCTCTGCCGGGGACAGCACGCAAATTGGCGCCTTGTTTGCCGCAAGATTGGCCCAGCCATTTCAGCAGGTGGCAGGGAAGCCGCTCGAGCAATGGAAGTTGATTGCCTTTGGCCCTGTCGAGGGGGTGGAGATTTGGAAGTTCGAGCGGGATTGGGCGCCCGTGGAGATCACAGTCGAGCGCTGGAAGCTCCAGCGGGAGGGAAAACCGGTGAAATTGATCTTCGAGGTTTCGATGAAGGTTCCACCCGAAATGGAAGAGGCGGCCGTCAAAGCTCTGACCCAAAAACTCGGGAAGCCGGCCGGCGCCGATGGCGAGACGAAAACCAAGATCGTCCTCGAGTATTTTCGAAAGTGACGGACGGACGCGTCTTCGACGCCTGACGCTGACGCCCGACGCCCCACCGCGCTTCCGGCGTGACATTTCGAGCTCCCGTCCTTTTCTTTTACGGGTGCGCTTTTCGCGATGAACCCGCCGCTCCGCGAAATCAACCTCGGCGGTGGCGCGATGCATGCGGCGCGCTCGCCGGACGGACGCCAAATTGCCTTCGCGTGTTGGGATCGAAACGTCTGGATCCTGGATGATGACGGTACGGTTCGCACGGTGATCGACTTAGGGACCTGGAAACCCGGTCGACTCGCTTATTCCCCGGACGGACGCCTTCTCGTGGTGGGCGGGGAGCAAGAGCGGATCATGATGCTGGACGTGGCGGAGGCAGAAGTACGTTATGAATTTCTCCGCCCCGAGCGAGGGTACAACTACATCCAGGGGGTCGGGTTTTCCGCGGATGGCCGGTTGGTGTTCAGCTCGGAAACCGCCGCCGGCGGCGCTCGCATCTGGGATGCGGAATTTGGGCGGATGCTGGACCACTTCCCGCTGGATCCCCAGTCCAGTCCGCGCTGGTGGAGAATGAAGAATCGCGTCTTTGGGGAGACCTTGGGACCGTGCTGTCAGACGGTTTCACCCGATGGGACGTGCCTGATTCTGGGAATGTCGGATCGCACCATCCGCGTTTTCGATTTGGCCACGCGGCAGCTCCGGCAGGTCTTGGAGGGACACCGCAGTATGGTGGTCCGAGTCGCGTGTGTCGTCGGAAACCGACTCGTGAGTTGTGAAGAGAAAGGGCCCCTCCGGATCTGGGACCTGGACAGCGCTCGACCGCTCGGAGTACTGGAGAAGCAAACTTCGGAGTTCCGAGGATTGGCCGTCTCGCCGGACGGCACCCAAATCGCGACGACGACTGGTTTCTTCGAGAAACCCATCGTGCGCACGTGGGACGTTGCAACAATGAAAGCGCGCTCTCCACTCGGGCAGTTTGATAACCCGATCTTTGCCATCGCGTATTCCTCCGACGGAAAACGCCTCTTCACCGGGACCCGCAACGGGCGGATCCTGATCTGGGACACCTCCGGCGCGTGAATCTACCGGCAATCCCCTGGCAGCGGTCGAAAATGTGGCGGGAGTCGAAGATGCCGACGAAAGAACCACGCGGCCTCTTCCCTCCGCCCGGTTTTCTGCTTCTATCCGCCCTTCCCGATGCGCCACTGGTTTTTTGCTCCGCGCGAGGGCGCGGAAACCGCTATCCCCCCGGCGGCCCGCGCTCTCGGTTTTGTTATCGCCTTCCTCGTGCTCGGCGCGGTTTTCACCTTTGCCTTCTTCCGCCTCGAGATGGCCTGGAGCTGGGAGCCGGTCTGGCGCTACCGCGCGAAATTCATCGAAGGCTTCGGCGTCACCATCCTGATTTCGATCGCGTCGCTCATTCTCAGCACGATTGCCGGGGTCCTGTTCGCCCTCGCCGGGCGATCTTCCCTGTTGCCACTGCGCTATCTCTCGAAAATCTACGTGGAGTTTGTCCGGGGCACGCCCCTGCTTTCCCAGATCCTGCTCTTCTTTTACGTCGTCGCGCCGGCCATCAACGTGCGCGACCGCTACACGGTCGGCGTCATGACGCTCTCGTTTTTTGCCGGCGCGTACATCAGTGAAATCGTGCGCGCCGGCATCGAGGGCATCGGCAAATCGCAGATCGAATCGGCGCGCGCCATCGGCCTCACCACCGCGCAGACCTACCGCTTCGTGATCTTCCCGCAGGCCTTCAAGCAGAGTTTGCCACCGCTCGCCGGACAGTTTGTATCGCTCATCAAGGACTCGTCGCTGCTCAGTGTGATCGCGTTGAATGAGTTCGCGAAGAATGCCCAGGAGGTGAGCTCGATCACGTACAGTACGCTTGAGTGCTACCTCCTGCTGGCGGTGGGGTATTTGCTCCTCACGCTGCCCATCTCGCTTTGGACCCGCTGGCTCGAGCACCGCACCAAGTTTGAGACCTGATCGCGCATGGACCTCTCGATCACGAATCTCTCCAAGTCGTTCGGCACTCAGACGGTGCTGCGCCGCATTTCCCTGGTGGCGGAGCGTGCGCAGGGGCTCGTTCTCATCGGCCCATCCGGAGGAGGAAAATCCACCCTTCTGCGCGTACTGGCGGGGCTGGAGTATCCCGATCGCGGCAGCGGACCCATCACGTTTGCCTCGAAGCCGCTGGATTTTGCGAATGAGGATGCGCTCCGTGCCCATCGCCGCACCGTCGGAACGGTTTTCCAGGCCTTCAATCTCTTTCCGCATCTCACGGCCCTGGCGAACGTCACCCTGCCGCTCATCCATGTGCACGGCCACGCGCCCAAGGTGGCGGAGAGGCTCGCGCTCGAAGCCCTCAACCGTTTTCATCTCGCCGAACACGCGCACAAGCGCCCGGCGGAGCTTTCCGGCGGCCAGCGTCAGCGAGTCGCCATCGCGCGCGCCATCGCGATCAAGCCGCGGCTCTTGTTTTTCGATGAGCCCACCTCGGCTCTGGACCCCGAAATGACGGCCGAGGTGCTCGAAGTCATCGAGGAACTGAAAGAAGAAGGCCGTGATTTCGTGCTGGTGACTCACCAGATGGGTTTCGCCCGTCGGGTCGCCGACCGCGTGGCGCTGCTTTCCGGCGGGACGATCGCCGAGTACGGACCGCCCGGGCAGGTCATCGACGATCCGCAGAGCGAGGTGGCCAAGGCATTTCTGGCCAGAGTGTTGAAATATTAGGCTGGTGAGTGGGCGCCCGCGCAGGCGCCAGTTATTCCCGCGTCTGGCGCTCGGCCGGGTGTCGTAGTGCTTGGGGTGGGACCCGCCGTCAGTGGTCACCCTGAGCCGACAAAATGTGGCGTTCCGTCGAAACCTTGAAACTTCAGCTCGGATTTCCGATAATCATTCGATAGAAGCACTTCGTGTTTCCGATGCCCATGAATTCGCCCCGCCGCCTTTTTCGTCCGATTGCGCTCGCGCTCGGCCTCCTTTTCTCCGTCGCGGGCCTGCTGCCCACTTCGTCCGGGCAGACAACCATTTCGTCCACGCAAAACTTTGCCTATGCCGCCAATGCCGGCTGGATCGACCTGCGCCCCTCGACCACCCCGGGAGTCAGCATCGGGGAATTCTACTGCAACGGTTTCGCTTATGCGGCGAATTTCGGCTGGATCAGCTTCGGGGCCGGCACGCCCGCGAATGGCTGGTCTTACCTGAACAACAGTGCCACCGACTACGGGGTCAACGTCGATGTTCTTGCCCCGGGGGTCGCCACGCTGCGCGGTTACGCGTATGCGGCGAACATCGGTTGGATCAACTTTGAGTCTTTCGGGAATCCGCAAGTCAGCCTTGTGAATGGGAAGTTCAGTGGTTTTGCCTACAGCGCGAACGTTGGCTGGATCAACCTCGGCGACCTAACCTATTATGTGCAGACCCTCGCGTTTGCCCAGGGGCCGGATACCGACGGCGACGGCATTCCGGACGCATGGGAGTTCAAATACTTCGGCAATCTTACGACGGCGAATGCGCTCTCGGACTTCGACGGCGATGGGGTGAAGGATATCGACGAATACACGGCGGGCACGGATCCCACGACCAAAGACAACCCGATCCGGATCACATCCGTCAGCAGCGTGCCGAACACGACCAACCGCGACACCACCATCACCTTTACCTCGAGCCCCCGGCGCCTCTACCGGATCGACCAGAACGACACGCTCTTGGCGGCCTGGATCCCGACTGCGCTGGGCACGTTCGTGCCGGATGTGGGCAGCACCACGACAAAGCTGGTTTCGATTCCCGCGCCGGCCGGCGGGCAGGAGTTCTACCGGGTGGTAGCCAAGCGGCCGCTGACACCGTAGGCGCTACGCGAGCGGCAGCTGCGTATCTGCCCGCGTAACTCGGTCGTGCTCTTCGATCATCGGCGCAAAGCGGGAGTCGCTCGGACCATTGCCGACGGAGACGAGAAAGCGGCAGGTGGCATAGGTGCTACCCAAATCGTTGTACCGCTCCACCCATGAATCGGCGACGGCTTCGTCTTCCCGCGGAATCCAGAAGCCATTCTTGCCTTCCGCGTAGTGGCCGCAGCGCCAGGGCTTCGGCGTCAGCCGGGCCCGGAAACATTTCTGGGCCCGGCACAACTGCGCGTATGTGGGATCGCACCCGAGGGCCGCGAAGGCGAACCGGGTGGACTCGCCAACCGGATCGAAGCAGCTCGAATCGATCAGATAGCGCAGCCCGCCCGCCGTGCGATAGACCCGCGCGTGCCAGCCCGGCTGTGTGCGCAGCCACTTTGCCAGCGTCGCCAAAGCGGATTCCTCCGCGGGGTTCGCCTTTGGAGTGGAGGCGGGCCGACTTGCGGCGCTGCCGGTCAAGCGAGCCCACCAACCGGGTGCCGGCGGAGCTTTGGGGGCCGGCTCAGGCTTGCCCAAGTCCACATCGACGAACATGAGCGCGTCCGTGTTGAGCACCTCCGCGCCGTAGTGATTGCGTGACACAATCCCGCGGTTCGATTCCTCGATGCTGACGTGGCGCAGGATGGGCTCACGGAAGGGGCGGCTCGGGTAGTACTCGCCCGCTTTTGAGAGCTCGCCCTCCGGCCGGCGGCGGATTTGTTCGGCGCGTTCCTCCGCACAGCGTTTCGCGTCCTCTGGGCTAAGGTCGGACCACCCGAGAATCGAAAACGGCTGCCGAGGCCCGCGGGTGTCGGTGACGGAGTCAGCGCGTGCCCAGAATTTGGGGAAGTGCACGTCGGCATGCTGACGGCTGCGAGTCGGGACGGCAAGCCTGCGGCCCGCCGGATGGAGGGCAGCGCGAACCCAGATTCCGTCTAAGCTTTCAGGCGCTCGCACGTTATGCCTCCCGAGGACCTCACCCGCATGACCGAAGCGCTTGCCGCCAGCCCCGCGAATTTGATTTCAATGCCGCACTGGGGCACGGACCCGGCGGTTTGGTTGCGGGCGATGCTCGTGCGTTATGAGCGACCCTTGCTCAGCTTTGCGGCCCGCATCGTCGGCGACCACGAAGCGGCGCGGGACATCGTCCAGGACGTGTTTGTCCGCCTCGACAAGGCCGGGCCCTGGCAGTTCGAAAGCGCCGATCCGCGGAAGTGGCTCTTCACGGTTTGCCGCAATCGGGCGCTGGACCGCTGCCGCCGCGAAAAGCGACTGTCCTTCGTCGACGACGAGACGTTGGCGAATCAACCCTGTGCTGGAATTTCGCCTTCCGAGGCCATATCCCGCGAGGAAGACCGCGGCACGCTCCTGCGCCTGGTCGAGCAGTTGCCACCCCGGCAGCAGGAACTCATTCAGCTCAAGTTTCAAAACGATCTCAGCTACCGCGAAATCGCCGACATCACGGGGCTGAGCGAGACCAATGTCGGCTTCCTGCTCCACACCGCGCTCAAGTTCTTGCGCGAGCGCCGTGCCGCTTTCGGTCGCTGATCGAGCGGTTTCCCAGATCGAGACTTTCCCCCTGAATTCCGCCAACTGCGGCGGCCCACACCATGAAAACGAATTTTGACGATCCGCGACTAACTGCCCACGCAGTGAATGAGCCGCTTTCGGCGGCGGATCGAGCCGCGATTGAGGCCCTGTTGGCCGAGTCACCCGAGGTGCAGATGTTCGCCGAAGAAATGCGCGGCCTTGGCGCGGATCTTCGGGCGCAATACAACGAGGAACGCGTGCGGCAGGCAGCGGATGGTCGGGTGCCGAACGTGATCGCCTTCGTGCCGGAGCCGCGCTCGAAGGTCGAGCCGTGGCTAAAGAGTCTCGCGCGAATCGCAGCGGCGGTGATCGCGGTGTGCGCAGTGTTTGGAGCGGGCTATATGGGTTGGAAAGCGACCCAGCCGGCCGAGCTCGGAGACGGCGTAGTAATCGCGATGAAGGCGACGATGGAAGCGCCCGTAGCCTTTTTTGAAGAAGCTCAGGACGCACCGCTAACGCGCGCGACCGGCACGGGTACGTATACTCTCACGCAGGAGGCAGCTTACTTCTCGGAGTCGGACGCGCCCTTGGGTTATAACGCGCAGCAGTCCGAAGCGTACACCCGCCTCACGGACAACAGTTTCCTCGCGGTCGCGCAGAATCCGCTTTCGACCTTTTCCGCGGATGTCGACACGGCGAGTTACGCCAACGCCCGGCGCTTTCTCGCCGCCGGCAAGCTTCCGCCCAAGGATGCCGTTCGGATCGAGGAGTTCGTGAACTATTTCCCTTTCCGTTACGCGCCGCCTTTACCGGACGCGAACACGCCCTTCGCGGTGCAGCTCGAGAGCGCCGCCGCACCGTGGAACACGGCGCATCGTCTCGTCCGGGTCGGCGTGAAAGCCCGCGAGATCCGTGCGGAACTGCGCGGCGCCAGCAACCTCGTTTTTCTGATCGATGTCTCGGGTTCCATGTTCCAGGAGAACCGGCTCCCACTGGTGAAGAAATCACTGCGTCTGCTGACGGAGCAACTCGATGCCCGCGACCGCGTCGCGATCGTGGTTTACGCCGGGAAGGCCGGCCTCGTCCTGCCACCCACGACCGGCGATCGGAAGGACGCGATTCTCGGCGCACTCGATCGGCTCGAGGCCGGCGGATCCACGAACGGCGGCGACGGCATCAAGCTCGCCTACCGGATTGCGACGGAGAACTTCATCAACGAGGGAATCAACCGCGTCATCCTCTGCACCGACGGCGACTTCAATGTCGGCGTGACGAGCGAAGGAGAATTGACCCGCCTGGTCGAGGAGCAAGCCAAGTCGAAGGTCTTCCTCAGTGTGCTCGGTTTTGGGATGGGCAACTACAAGGATACCACGTGCCAGAAGCTGGCCGATCGCGGCAACGGCAACTCCGCCTACATCGATACTCTCCGCGAAGCGCGCAAAGTGCTGGTTGAGCAGATGGCCGGGACCCTCGTGACGGTGGCGAAGGACGTGAAGTTCCAGGTCGAATTCAATCCCGCCCGCGTCTCCTCCTATCGCCTGATCGGCTACGAGAAACGGCTGCTGAAGAAGGAAGACTTCAACGACGATAAAGTGGACGCCGGCGAGATCGGGGCTGGCCACACGGTCACGGCCCTCTACGAATGCGTCCCCGTCGGTGTGGCCGAACCGGGAACCGCGGCGGTCGATCCGTTGAAGTATCAGGCGCCCGCCGCTGCGCCGCTGAATTCCGCCGAGATGCTCACGGTGAAAATCCGCTGGAAGGCGCCGGAAGGAGAGGTGAGCGAGCGCGCCGATTTCCCGCTCGCCGACGACGGCCGCGCCTTTTCCGCCGCCACGCCCGATTTCAAGTTTGCCACGGCGGTGGCCGCTTTCGCGATGACCCTGCGCGAGTCCCCCGAGCGCGGCAATGCGACTATCGCCGCGATCATCGAATGGGCGCTCGAGGGTCGCGGCGATGATCCCGGTGGCTACCGCGCGGAGTTCATTGAGCTGGCTCGGAAGGCGCAGCCGCTTTTGGAGGCGCGGGCGGGAAAATCTTAGCGCCTGCCTTGCTACTGAAGGGTTCTCACACAAAGCCACGAAGACCCAAAGGGACGTGCTCGCTGCATTGGATGCATGATTGTCATGCGCGTCGGGCGAAGATTCTCGATGACGTCATGTGTCACGTGTGTCGGACGAGGGACGAGAGCCTTAAAGTCTTTCTCATTTGAGCCGTCCGGATCCGCTCGAAGCGAGCGTTTGGACCGCAGTAGGAGGCGTTCCTCCACGAGCCGGATCCGAGGATCTGATTTGGACACGTTCGCCTCTTCGAGAGGTAAGCGCGTGTGTCCGTCGGGGCGCCAGTCAGGCGGAATTCGGAGCAACCCGGGCCGCCAACGCGGGAAGTGATGTCGCTCGCAGAGGAGCACGGCCAAAAGGTTCCCGAATTGATTTGAAAACCAGAGGAAGTCCTCTTGAATCCAGATCAAGTTGATGTCGAAGTCACATCAATTGATCCTCCCGGCGAATCAAGTTGAGGCCGATTCCAAATCAATTGATCTGCCAGGAAGAAGACTTCCTCTTCCTTTCAGATCAATTAGCGCGTCTTGGGGAGCCGTTTGGGTGGGGGAAAGACGCTGAGAACCGCGGATAACTCGACGCGCGCGAAGCGGGACGCCCAGTTACGAGGATTTCGCGGATGGATAGCTGACGAAGAACCCCCGCCTTTTTGGCGCGAGCGTGCGCGGATGGCTGCCTCGCCCGCCCAGCACTTCTTCAGCGAAATTCCGGGCGAGCCGCCGGCGGACTACTACGCATTTTTTGGGCACTGGCGGGGCGGCGACCTGGCCGCCTGTCGTCAAAACATCAGAACGATACGAACGTGGATGTGCTGGCGGATTGTCCGGCGTTTCAACGGGCCTTAGGAGCGGCGATGAACACCAAGTTGAGCGTGCTGCAGAACCGCTTGGCGGAGCTCGAAAAGGGAAATCCGTCTCGTGGGCCGTAGTAGGGCGTGGCATTTGTCTTGGGCGCAAGAAAAAGGTTGCCAAGCGGCGCAGGCAGGATACATTCTACATCTAATCGCGGGGTGGAGCAGCCCGGTAGCTCGTCAGGCTCATAACCTGAAGGTCAGAGGTTCAAATCCTCTCCCCGCAACCAATTTTCAGCGCGCCAATCGGCGTGCTCTTTCATTTTGAATGGGTGTTCCGGGTCTATGTCATTCAGAATCCTGCGGGCCGATTTTACATCGGGCTGAGTGAGGATCTCGAGCAGCGATTGATCGATCACAACACCGGTATTTCGAAGTGGACGAAACCCCGGGGTCCGTGGCGGCTTGTCTGGCAATCACCGCCCATGGAGCTAGGCGAGGCACGGAGACTTGAGAATTTGCTCAAGCGCCAGAAAGGCGGGAGCGGCTTCTTCGCCAGGACAGGACTTCCGCGGCCTTCCGGCTCATAATCCCGCTGA
>JBBRQH010000091.1:0-15699 GCA_038226705.1 Chthoniobacterales bacterium
CACTGGTGTCCGGCCATTACCAGTTGAGGATGAGCTGGTTAGGAGTATCGGTGGGAGCAGAACTGGGATCCGGCGGACAGAGGAGCTCAGCGACAGGCACTTGCGCGAAGGCGTTGACGCTCAAGATCTGGAGAAAGTGGTACAACGTATCGTCGCATTTTAGCTCGTGATGGAGATGAGCGACGAGGACGTAGACAGAGACCGCGGTCCAGAGCTGGGTTTTGACCGCATTCTCGCTGCGGCCGTAGAAGCTCTTGATGCGCAGGTGCTGCTTGATCCACTTGAAGAACAACTCCACCTGCCAGCGCAGGCGGTAGATGCCGCCGATCTGTCCCGCTGGCGCTTCGAAGTGATTGGTCAGGAGGATGACATCGAGGCCGCTATCGGGGTCGATGGAGTGCACGCGCCGGAGTTTTTCCGGGTAGTCGGCCCGGGCCGAGGCGGTGCGCAGCAGGCCGATTTGGTCGCTGCGAATGGCGTCTTCGGTCACCGGTTGCGAGCTGTGCCGCGTGAAGCGCAGCGCGGAAGTGGCGCGCAAAACGAAGAAGGCGCGGGAGCGATGCAGGTGAAAAAGACGGGCGTAGTCGACGTAGCCACGATCGAGCACGTAGATGGCACCGGGTTCGAGGAGGATCCAATCCAAAGCATTGACATCGGCGCACTTGGCTTCGGTGACATGCAGAAAGCTGGGGATCGCCCCGCGCAGTTCAAAGAGCGTGTGCAGCTTGATGGCGGCACGCGAAGCGGAGAAGCCGGCCCAGGGGAAAAGGCTCAAGCAGAGATCGATCGTGGTGGAATCCAGCGCGAAGACGTTTTCCTTGAGATCGCAACCCGAAGGCAGTCCGACGAAGGCGTGACGGGCCTTGGCAATGAGCGCTTGGGCGAGGTCGGCGAAGATGCGCCAGTCGCGCGACTCGTTGGCCTCGGCGAGCGTGCTACGGGCGACCGACGAGCGGAAGCCGAGGTGGTAGAGTTGCGCGCCGCGCGAGCGGAGGCAGGCCTCGATATCACGCAGGCTCTCGCGATAGGAAAGCTGAGCGAAGGCCAGGCAGAGGAACTGTTCCCAACAGGAGAAGTGGAGGACTTTGTAGTGGCCGGCGTAACGCTCGACACAGCGCGCGAAAAGCTGGGGATGGATGCGATTAACAATCTGGGACAAAACGGCGGCATTTTGGGGCATCCAGAGTAAACGCAAAAAGTGCATTCTGGATCGCTCACACTCATAATCCGGCGCATATGACCAGTCTGCAACCGCTTACGACGCACGCACCTTCAAATGACCGGACAGCAGTGCGAAGACTTGCGCAGGTTGCGAGAGATTTTATCGCTCCTTCGAGGGCCGATGAAAGGGCGAAGAGCGCTCCAAGTAGCAGGCAGGCAGAAGCTGTCGAGAAAAAACTCTCGGCGCCGGCGCGCGCGAATTTGAGTCGGTGATTTAAAGCCGTCGCAAACTCAGCCGCGCAACGGTAATTTCGTTCGTGCGTTACAAGATTATTTACCCAACAGAGTAAATTTCTTTAGGCGTCTCTTTGGCGGCAACGAGACAAAACGTTGGAAGAATCTCTCCCCGAGCGAGATCGCACCGGAATGCGATTTTCTCCCGGTGGCGGGCCACATAGATTGCGCGAGCGGGCGCCTCGAATCGCGAACAATAATGAAGGCGCGGGGCTCCGTTGCAGCGGAGGCGTACGTGGCGCGGCGGCGCGTCCACAGAGTTCGTGTTCCTAAACGGCGGTCACAAAAGCGCAAACAAGCCGTGACCGACTCGCTGCACTTTGGCGTCGCGATACAGGCTGGCGAGCAGGGCGGACTTGGGAACGCGGGCTCTGAATGAAAACCCCTGAGAGTGAAGAACCTGCAAGATGGCGGGTGCGTTCATGGGGCCTGCGGACGATCCCAGGACCCGGCGGGCCGCCGCCGCGAGCCTTTCGCGACGCTGGCCAGGAATTATCGTTAGCCTTGGGGTGGGTGGCTCCGCTCGAGAGCGATTCCCCGAGTGTATCTCTGGAACCCCAGCCACGCCTAAATCGCCCATCCACTGCTCGATAATCGCCCGCGCTTCGCTTCGCAGGGCCTCAACCTCCGTCTGAATCACTCGAAGGCGCGCCAAGGGATCGGATTGCGGGATCATCGCCGACCATGGGGAGCGCAAACTCCTGCGCAGCGAGGCATTGTTGCGGAAGTGACCGGCGGTGAGGGGTCGGCCACACGCCGACGCAAGCCTCGCCGGTATCCACTTCGAGAAGGCAAACATCGACAAAATGATTGTGGCGGGACACACCGACGCGTTGAAAATGCTGCTGGCCGCCAAAAAATCTCGCTGACGGAATGTCAGAATTTCGCCGGTGATCGATCTGAATCACTTTGGCCAGTTGTTCCGGAGGGTTTCAATTCGCTCCCAAAGCCCCGTCGAGGGCGCAGAGGGAGCCGCCGGCTGCGCTCGGGCGATCTCCTGGCAAATGGATACGATTCGGTCGTAGTCGGCCTCAGTCAGTCGCCGGGTCGGGAAGGTCTGGTCCGCGTAGTAGTGTTTGAGGAGGAGATTGAACTCCACATCCTCGGTCCGGTAGAATGTTCCGGGATGCGCGCGGGGTTCGAGCAGGGGCTCGGGAAATGTATGGCGCGCCGACCAGAGCTGCTCCCGCGTCACTTTCGCGTAGTTCAGCGGGGCCAGGCCGGGATTGACGTGAAAATTGTAGGTTCCGACCTTCTCCTTGGAACGCCCCACCGGCTGCAGCGGTTGGTTGATGATGGCGCGGAGCTGAGCCAGGAGTGGAGCGGCCGCAGCACCGGCGGCCGGGCCGGCGCCTGCGACGCTCTCCCTGGTTGCTGCCGCCAGTTGCGTATGCGCCAGGGCCGAGATGGCCGGGAAGACTTTCGCCCCTCGATGCGTGCTGAGCGCTTCCTCCATGCAGGTCGTTTGCGTTTTCCAATCGCCAGCGCCAATCGCCTTCTGGAAACGCGTATACAAATCGCGGGCCCGCTGCTCTGCCGGAGGCATCGTCACGCTCGCGCCCGGACCTGGGGTCGCGACGCGCTTGAGATTCTCCTGGCGGATTTTCAAGGCGGCGAGATCCCGGGTGTAATCCGCCACGGCACGGTTGTAACTTTCGAGCGCGCCGGGGTCGCCGGGGGCGATGGCCTGACGCCGACTTTGCAACTGCGAGTACAACGCGGTCAATCTGGCCTCTTCCGCTCCGAGCGCGCGTCTTTCCTCCGCGCGGTCCACGACGGGCGCGGCGGCCGGCGATTCTGCATGCAAGACCCCCGAGCCGGCCACGAGCAGGAGCGCCAGCCCGACGGGGCGGGCACGAAAGACCAAATCGCGCAGAGTTGCGACACCCCATCGAAACAGCGAACGCACAACGACCGTGGGATAATCCATTCGGCAGCCTTAGCCCATCCGCGCTTGGACGCGAATACTCGCCCTGGTACCGAGCTTCGCTCCATTCTTCGCGTCGGTGTCCACTCGGCGGCTCTCCTCCACCACCCGCCGCACCTGCGCTTCCACCGCCTCCTGCCACGGACGGAGTGGGAAACCGAGGAAGCCTTCCAGGCGATCCGCGGAAAGGACCGAGTACGGCGGACGCGGCGCAATGAACGCGGTCATTTCCGCCAGGTGGGTGGGAATAAGCGTTTCGCCGACGGTCTCGATTCCCGTGCGCCGCAGGGACTCGAGCGCGAAGGCCGCGTAGTCGAACCACGACGTTTCACCCCGGCTGCAAACGTGCCAGATTCCACCCTTCGCACGCCGCGCGAGTAATTCTTCAAGTAGAACGGCGATGTCATCGCAAGACGTGGGAGTTGACCATTTGTCCACGATCGCGCGGATTGAGCCGCCCCCACGCGCCGCCGCCAGCACATGATCGAGAAAGGAGGGCTTGTCTGGTCCGAAGAGCCAGCAGACGCGCGCCACGACCGCGTCCGGGCACTTCTCGAGGGCTGCCCGTTCCCCGGCGAGTTTGGTCTTCCCATAAACAGATCGCGGGCGTGGGGTGTCCACTTCGCGATACGGCTCACGGGCGTCACCCGCAAAGACGTAGTCGGTCGAAAAGTGCACCAAGCGCGCTCCGCGAGCCGCACACGCCTTCGCCAGTACGCGCACGGAAGTATGATTCAGGCGTTCCGCCGCCGCGGTTTCGCGCTCGCACACATCCACGTTGGTGAGTCCGGCGGCATTGAGCAGAAGGTCGAAATCATGCGCGTCCAGAATCCGGCGGATTGTGTCGTCCGAAGCGGCCAAATCCAGCTCGTTGCGGTCGAGCGCCGTGGCGCCGAAATGCCGGGCGAGCGCCGCCCCGAGCCGACCCCGTTTCCCTAGGACGAGGACTCGCGACCTCACGTCACGTGGGCCGCGGCCGTTTTGGCCGGCGGCAGCTCGGCCAGGCTGCGGCGCACGAGGGAACGCACGACGAAAATATCCCGCAGCATCTTCAGCCCATCGCGCAGGGGACGCAGGGTGGACGCCGGTTCGTCGCACCAATCGACGGGAAGATCATGCACCCCGAGTCCCAGCCGTTTCGCCAGAAGCAGGATCTCGAGGTCGAAACTGAAGCCATCGAGCCGTTGCCGGGTGAAGATCTCGCGGGCGGCCGGCGCGCGAAACGCCTTGAAGCCACATTGGGTGTCGGCACAGCCGGGCAGGATGAGCGCCTGCACGACGAGGTTGAAGGTGTCGCTCAATTTTCGCCGGATGAAGCCCTGCGCCACTCCAATCACGCTCCGGGGATGGCGGCGGTTTCCGATCAGCACATGATTCTCAGGATGAGCGTTCAAGTAGGCGAGAAAGACCGGAATCGATTCCAGCGGGGTGCTGAGATCGGCGTCCATAAAGAAAATGAAGTCGCCGGTCGCCCGTAACATCCCGCTGCGCACCGCGTAGCCCTTCCCTCGCTTCACTTCGTTGTCGAACACCTTCACCTCGGGCCGCGCCGCGACCGCCTCACGACAGCGAGCCACCGTTCCATCCTCACTTCGTTCGACCATGACGAGCACCTCGAATCCGCCCGGCAGGCCCATGCCGTCCAGGAACACAACCAGGCGCGGCAGATTGCCGGGCAGGCGATGCGCCTCGTTGTAGGCGGGAATGACGACAGAGAGCTGCATCAGGGGTTGGAAGCGACTGTGAATCGGGATTGAAGAATAGTGAATCGGAATCGAAATGGCGCGAAGGGAACCCGCCCCTTTTACCCTCAAGGGTTCGCGACTAAGCATTCACAATGTCTTTCCTCCGCCGCCATTTTGTTGCGTTCGCGATTTTCGCGCTCGCGGCGGTGCTGCGGTTTCTCTGGCTGGACGCGCGCCCACCGCATTTCGACGAGGGGGTGAATGGATGGTTTACCGACCAGATGCTGCGCAACGGGTGTTTCCGGTACGACCCCACGAACTATCACGGTCCGCTCCATTTCTACGCGCTCTTTCTCTGCAAGGTCCTTTTCGGGCGCAACCTCTGGGCCCTGCGCGTGCCCACCGTTCTGGCGGGTCTTGCCACCATCGCAGTGCTGCTCTGGCGGCTGCCGCGTTTCACTTCGCTCGCGACCGCGCGCATTGCGGCCCTGGGAGTCGCTGTTTCGCCCGTCTACCTCTTCTATCATCGCGACGCCATCCACGAGCCGTGGCTCGGTCTGTTCATCGCGCTGGGGCTGGTGGGCTTGCTTGGCGTCTGGCAGACGCGCACCAAAACCGATCTGTGGCTCCTTGTCGCCGGGATCTCCGGCATGATCCTCACGAAGGAGACATACGTCATTCACATCGGGTCGGCGCTGCTCGCCTGGGCCTGCGCGGCCGCCTGGTCACTTGTCGCCCCACAGGAACTTCCCGCCCGCGAGGCGGAGCGGGGTTTCACCTGGCTTGAAGTAGCGCAGGCCACCGCGATTGGCGCTGCTGTCATCGTCTTTTTTTACTCGGGCAACTTCTTCCACTTCGAGGACCTCCGCGGCCTTTACGCCACTTTCGGCACCTGGGTGAAGACAGGCGCGACAAACAAAGGGCATGCCAAGGAGTGGTACCATTGGTTCCTGCTCCTGGGACGCTACGAGTGGCTTTCCGTCCTCGGGGTCGCGGCTGCGATTCGATTTCTGTTTCCCGGCGCAGACGCGCGCTGGCGCTGGCTCGCGATCACGGCGCTGGGAACGCTCACCGCTTACAGCATCATTCCCTACAAGACGCCGTGGTGCATGCTGGCGATCGCGGGGCCGTTCATCGTGCTGGCAGCGGTGGCCGCCGGCGAACTTGTTCGACTGCGCCAGCCCTCCTATGGCGCCGCGGCTCTCACGGTGGTCATGATCGCGCTGGTGCACGATGCCCATTTCGCCACCCGTTTGAGCTGGCGGGAGTACACCAATGAGGATGAGCCCTACATTTATGTGCAAACCTCAGACCTGCTCGCGAATTTCACCGAGCCGATCCTCGACCTGGCCCGCGCCGATGCGCGGAACTACCACCTGCGCGGCTATATCGTCGGCGAGAGCGCTTATCCCGTCCCGTGGTTGCTCGGCGACTTTCCGCGCGTCGGTTACTACCGGGGCAAACGGGCTCTGCCCGAAGAGCGTCCGGACTTCCTGCTCGTGACCACCGCGCGCCTGGCCGAGGTCGAGACCCGGCTCGATGAGCCTTATTTTAAGGAGCGCATGCTGGTGCACCCTGCGTTTCCCACCGCCTACACATTCATGCGTGCGAGTGTCTTTGGTCTTCTCTTCGAGGGCCGCGAACCGGAATTTGTGCCCGGACGCGTGGAGCCGACGGAGGAGCCCGCGAAGGAAGCGGACGAAGAACCGGAGGCGGAACCGTGATTCCCCTTCGCCTGTCCGTTGCCGTCTTGGTCTTTGTCGCCGCGTCCACGCTCTCGGCGTTTGCCCTCGCGCTCCGCGCCGGGGTGCTCACGGCGGGGCACGCGCAGGCGGGCATCCTCATCGGGATGAGCGCGGCGCTCGTCGCGGCCATCCAGGTACGTGGCGAAAAGGGACCGTGTTGGCGCGCTTGGGATTGGCTCGCGTTTGCGGCCTTTACCCTCTTCGCGCTCCGGGCGTTCTGCTGGCTGCTTTTTTGGGACAAGGATTTGGTGCGCGTCGGCGCGCCGAACAACCTCGGCGACATTTGTCGGCACCTGCTTTATGCCCGCATGTTCGCCGATGGCGAGCCACTTTGGCCGGAGCATCCGCTGCACGCCTGGGCCATGCTGCGCTACTACCCGGGAGCCGATTTCTTCCAGGCGATTTGGTTGTCTCTCGGAATCGACGAAATGCGTGCCCTGGCCTGGAGTGGGTTGGCCGGCTCTGCCCTGGCGGCCTTCACTCTGCGCCGCTGGGGCGGTGCCTTTGCCTTGGCTGCCTTTCTTTTCGCGGGCGGACTCGCGGGTTTCGAGATCTTCACCACCGGAGTCCTCAAGGATTACCAGATGCCATTGGCGTGGAAGCCGCTTCCCACCGCCATCTTCCTCACGCAGCGCGGGTTTCTCTTCGCGCTGCCGGCCGCTTTGCTTCTTTTCGCCTCCTGGCGCTTCCGCTGGTTTCCGATCGATGTCCGTGGCGAGGCCGGGCGGAAGCCCCCACCGAGTGCCTGGGTGCTGCGGTGGCTGGAACAAGGTAAGGCCGAGAGAGTCCCGCTCCTGCCAGATCAATCCGCGGAGTACCTCCTGCTCCCACTTTGGGTGGAATGGCTGCTGCTCTTGAGCCTCGCCTTTTTCCAGCTCTATGCGTTCCTTTTCGCCATCGGACTCCTGACATACTGGAGCCTGGCCTACCGGCGCAGCGACACGCTCGTTCTGCTTGGTCTCACCCTCGTCCCCGCGGCGCCGCTGGTCGCTTTGATGATCGATTTTGGAGGCGGTGCCTTCTTCCGCTGGGCGCCCGGCTGGATGGGCGCCGGCGGGAAAAGCTATCCCTGGTTCTGGCTCCTCAACTTCGGACTTTCGCTTCCCCTCGCCATCTGGCTGTGGCTGCATCTCGCCCAGCGGCGAGTGCTGGCCCGGCACGAACCGGAGGACGCCGCGGAAGCATTCGTCATCCCGGCCGGGATCGCGTTTCTCGCCTGCACTCTATTCGCCTTCGCTCCTTGGGAATGGGACAACACCAAGCTGATGCTCTGCGCGTATCTCGCCGCCGCTCCTTACGTTTGGCGCGTTTTGATTGCCACCTGGCCGGCCACCCTGCGCGCCCTGGCAGGCGTGACTCTGTTCACCTCGGGTGCGGTCTCACTCGCGGGCGGACTGCATGAAGGCGAGAAGGGCTACGAACTCGCGAAGCGGAGCGAACTCGATTTCATCCGCGTCGAGATTCAGGCGCTTCCCCGCACCGTGCGCTTCGCCTGTGCGCCGGAGTACAACCACCCACTCGTGCTCCTCGGGCGGCGCATTGCGATGGGCTACGATGGGCACCTCTTTGGCTACGGTCTCGAATACAAAACCCTGCGCACAGAAGTGCAGACGCTCATGTTCGGCCGACCCGGCTGGAAGCGCTCTGCGGGGCGACTCGGCGTCACGCATGTCTTCTGGGGTGCGCGTGAAGAGAAGCGTTTTCCGAAGTCGACCAAGCCGTGGGAGGCCGAAGGCGAGCCGGTTGCCTCCGGCGAATGGGGGCAGCTCTTCCAGTTAAGATACTGAACGCCTAAATCGCCTTCAGCGCTTTCTCGATGACGTCCCCGGCAAATGCCAGGTCCGCCTCCGAGTGCGCCAGCGAAAGGAACCCTGCCTCAAATTGCGAAGGCGCGAAATAGACGCCGAGCTCCAGACACTTGTGAAAAAATCGGGCAAAGGCCGCCCGATCGCTGCGCTGCGCATCCGCCAGGTTCCAGACTTCGCCCGAGGTGAAGAAGAGGCAGAACATCGAACCGATGCGTTGCGCGCAATAGTCGCGCCCCGCCGCCCGCAGCGCTCGCCGCACCCGCGTCTCGAACAGGGCGCCCAGTTCTTCCAACCGCGCATAGGCATTCTGCCGCTCAAGTTCGCGCAACTGTGCCAGGCCGGCCGCGAGGGCGAGGGGATTTCCGCTCAGCGTGCCCGCCTGGTACACCGGACCATCCGGCGAAAGGCGATCCATGATTTCCGCCCGCCCGCCGAAGGCTCCAACCGGAAGCCCGCCGCCGATCACCTTTCCGAGCGCCGTCAGATCGGGCCGGAGACCGATCAATTCCTGGTAACCCCCCTTGGCGAGGCGGAATCCCGTCATGACTTCATCGAAGATCAAAAGCGCGCCGAACTCCCGGCAAAGCGCCTGCATGCGGTCGAGATAACCCGGACGGGGAAGATAGAGGCCGGCATTCGCGGGAACCGATTCCACGATGACGGCCGCGATCTCCGCGCCGCGCGCTCGAAAGACGGCCTCCAGGGCCGCGACATCGTTGTAGGGAAGCGCGAGCGTAAGTTCGGCCAGGGCCGCGGGAACGCCGGCTGAATCCGGCGTGCCGTGCGTGAGAGCCCCGCTGCCGGCCTTGACCAGGAGCGAGTCCGCGTGCCCGTGATAGCAACCCTCGAATTTCACGATGAGGTCGCGTCCGGTGAATCCCCGCGCCAGGCGCAGGCAGCTCATCGTGGCTTCCGTGCCGCTGTTAACCATGCGCACTTTCTCGATGCTCGGCACCCACGCGCAGATCATGCGCGCCATCTCGATCTCCCCGGGATGCGGGATGCCGAAGCTCAGTCCCTTCGCGGCGGCTTCCGTTATCGCATCGAGCACGACCTGCGGAGCATGTCCCAGAATGGCGGGCCCCCAGGTGCCGACAAAATCAAGCAGCTCGCGGTCGTCGAGATCCACGATCTTCGAGCCCTTCGCCCGCTGGACGAAAAAGGGCTCGCCGCCGACGCCGCGAAAAGCGCGCACGGGCGAGTTCACACCGCCGGGGATGAGGTTCTTGGCTTCGGCGAAAGCGCGGGCGGATCGGGTGGGCATGGAGGGTGGGATTTCCTACGCTGCTTCCGGCCCATCAACAAGATTCCTGCGTCATGATCGTTTCGGGCCCGCGCGATCGAGAGCTTTTGGTCGAAGTGGATGAAGGCGGATGCTAAGCTCGGCCCGAATGGACTCAGCCACATTTGTAAACTCACCGCCCAGCTGGGCCGAACTCGAGCGCGTGCTCACCCTTTGTGATCCGTCGGGGGTGCGCGGGACCGTGCTCACCTTTGCCCCGGCGGCGGGGGCGCATTTCGCCGGCGCCTGGAACGGATGGCTCACACGCACGTTCACGACGTATTTGTTGGAAGCGATTACGACGACGATGAACGCGACGGCCTCCGATCATTCCCGCGAGGTCTTCGAGAGCGATGCCAGCCTGAGCGCGGCTCTCTCGGAAGGCGAGAGATCCCGACTCTCCGTCACGGGAAAACGGGCGCTGGATCATTTTGGGGGGTTGCGCGGTTCACGCCCCGCCATGCGGCTGGCGGCGGAGGCCCTGGCGGGTAAGGTCACCGGCCTGTTCCCCATCGTTTTTGCCGTGCGGGCTGCGCTTTATCATGTTGCGCCGACGGCTGCCCTGCTTGCCTACGCCGTCCTGGAATGGCGCGGGGGCCTGCACCACGCCGGTTCGGCCGCTTCCGATGAGTCAACGGCCACAGCCCTGACCGCCGCTGCCCGGCTAATCGGTTCGAATATGCGCGCCGAAACGGCCCCAAAAATGCTTTCCATCGCCCGAGTTCGTTGAAGTTCCACCATGCCAGTTGCTCCTCCCGAGATCGCAGAACAAACCGAGACGACGACCGCTCTCGACCAGCCGTGGAACGTCGTGGTGCACAATGACCCGATCAACCTGATGAGCTACGTCACGCTCGTGTTTCAGCGCGTTTTTCAATTCTCCAAGGAAAAGGCCACGAAACACATGCTCGAGGTTCACGAGCTGGGCCGGAGCATCGTGTGGACCGGGTCCCGGGAGAAAGCCGAGTTGTACGTGCAGCAACTGCACGGCCACCTGCTCCTCTCGACGCTGGAGAAAATCGAATGAAAGGCGGTGATGCGATGAGAATGCGACGCGAGCGATCCGGCAGCCTGGCCCTCACCGGGCTCGAGCCATTCTTTGTGCAGTTGCTGCGGCACGTCGCCGAAGCGGCCGATCCCGGTGAGGAACCGGCCGCCAATGCGCGTCTCTTCAGTGCGCCCGCCCGGGGCGAGGCGCTCGCGGAGATTCGCGACGATTGGGCCGAGTACGTTCAGCCGGAGTTGCGGCTGCTCTTCGAATCGGCGCGCACCACTGTCCAGCGCGACCTCGCCCGGATGAAAGCGGAGCTCTCGGCGCCGAAGGAGGACGATCCTGAACTGGGTGCCCCGCAGCCGACTTTTCGGCTCACCATCCCAACGAAACACTTCGACGCGTGGTTGAATGCGCTCAACCAGGCGCGGCTCGCCATCGGCGCGCGCTACAACTTCAGCGAAGCCGACATGAGCGATCGGCCGCGCTTCCCACTCGCGAGCGAGCGGGACTACCGGCTCTTCCAGATGGATTTCTACGGCTACATCCAGGAGCACATCCTCATGCAGATGGAGAACCTGGCCGAGGCGAAGGAAGAGGCGGAATAACGGGCGCGGGATGGCGATTTAGGCCGGTGCGAATTCGATCTTGCCGGCGCGCAATTCCGCCCGGATCGAGTCGCCGGGCTTGAAGCGGCCATCGAGCAGTGCCAGCGAAAGCGGATCGAGGATTTCGCGCTGAATGGCCCGCTTGAGCGGTCGGGCGCCGAAAACCGGATCGTAGCCCGCCGTGGCGAGGTGAGCCCGCGCCTCCGGACTGAGCGAGAGCGTCAGCTTTTGCGCCGTCAGGCGCTTCGTCAGCCGCCCGAGTTGAATGTCTACGATCCGCTCGAGATCCGCATCGTTCAGGCGGTCGAAAATCACGATCTCATCCACGCGATTCAGGAATTCCGGGCGGAAGTGCTGGCGCAAGGCCGCCCTAACCATGCCCTCGCGCTGCTCCGCGTTGCTTTCATTGAGAATATGCGTCGAGCCGAGGTTGGAGGTCATAATGATGACCGTGTTCTTGAAGTCGACCGTGCGGCCCTGGCCGTCCGTGATCCGACCGTCATCGAGGACTTGAAGGAGCACGTTGAATACGTCCGCGTGGGCCTTCTCGATCTCGTCGAAAAGCACGACGGAATAAGGTTTCCGGCGCACCGCTTCGCTGAGCTGGCCGCCCTCCTCGTAACCGACATATCCCGGGGGCGCCCCAATAAGGCGCGAGACGGTGTGCTTTTCCATGTACTCGCTCATGTCGAGACGAATCATGGCGCTCTCGTCGTCGAACAGGAACTCGGCAAGGGCCCGGGACAACTCCGTCTTTCCCACCCCAGTGGGACCGAGGAAAAGAAAACTGCCGATGGGTCGCGCTTCGTCCTGCAAGCCCGCGCGACTGCGGCGGACGGCATTCGCGACGGCGGTGATTGCTTCCTTTTGGCCGACAACCCGCTGGGCAAGCCGTTCCTCCATGTGCACCAGTTTCTCGCGCTCACCTTCCTGCAGCCGGGAGACGGGGATGCGCGTCCACGCGGAAACGACTTCGGCGATGTCCTCCTCGGTCACTTCCTCCTTGAGCATGCCGCCGCTCTTCGCGGCCATCGCGGCAGTGGCCGTGTCGAGCTTGCGCTGGAGTTCCGGGATCTCGCCGTACTGGAGTTCGCTTGCGCGACGGAGATCACCGCGGCGTTGCGCTTGTTCGAGTTCCGTCTTCTGGCGTTCGATCTCGGCCCCGAGTTTACGCGTCTCGTCGACGGCCGCCTTTTCTGTCTGCCATTGGGCCCTAAGGGCATCGGCGCGCTCCCGCACGTTTGCGATCTCCTTTTCGAGTTCGGCGGAACGCTCCTTTGAGGCGGTATCGCGTTCCCTGGCCAGCGCCTGCCGCTCCATCTCCATTTGCATCAAGCGCCGCTCCAGTTCGTCGATCGCCGTCGGCATCGAATCGAGTTCGATCTTCAATCTCGAGGCGGCCTCGTCCATCAGGTCCACCGCCTTGTCGGGCAGGAATCGGTCGCTAATGTAGCGATGCGAAAGCACTGCCGCGGCGACGAGTGCGGCATCGCGAATGCGCACGCCGTGGTGCACTTCATAGCGTTCCTTCAAGCCGCGCAGAATCGCGATCGTGTCCTCCACGCTCGGCTCATCCACCTGCACCGGCTGGAAGCGGCGCTCCAGCGCAGGATCTTTTTCAATATGCTTGCGATATTCGTCCAGCGTCGTTGCGCCGACGGTGCGGAGTTCGCCCCGCGCGAGTGCTGGCTTGAGCAGATTGCCCGCATCCATCGCGCCGTCCGCCTTGCCGGCGCCGACAATGGTGTGGAGCTCGTCGATGAATAGAATGATTTCACCGTCGCTCGCCGTGACCTCCTTGAGGAAGGCCTTGAGGCGGTCCTCGAATTCCCCGCGAAACTTGGCCCCGGCGATCATGGCCCCGAGGTCCATTGCGATAATGCGTTTGTTTTTGAGGGACTCCGGCACGTCACCCGCCACGATCCGGCGGGCCAATCCTTCGACGATCGCCGTCTTGCCCACGCCCGGTTCTCCGATCAGGACCGGATTGTTTTTCGTCCGGCGGGAAAGCACCTGCATGACTCGGCGGATTTCGTGGTCGCGTCCGATCACCGGATCAATCTTCCCCTTGCGCGCCTCGGCCGTCAGGTCGCGACCGTATTTCTCCAGCGTCTGGAACTTCCCCTCCGGATCCTGGTCGACGATGCGCTGGCTCCCACGCACTTCCTGCAGGGCGGTGAGCAGCTTCGGCCGCGTGATGCCCAGTTCCTTTAGCGCCTTGGCAGCGCCATCCGAAGCATCCGTCAGGGCGAGCAGCCAGTGCTCCGCGCTGAGATACTCGTCCTTCAGCGTGGACATTTCCTTTTCGGCTTGGTCGAGCGTGGACCGAAGACCGCGCGAAATGACGGGCTCGACGCCACTGCCCTTCACCCGGGAGCGGCGGGTCAATTCGCCTTCGATCTTCGTCCTCCAATCGGCCGGAGCGACGCCGAGCTTCTCCAGCAATGGAACCGTCACACCGTCGTTCTGCGCCAGGAGCGCGAGGGCAAAGTGCTCGTTCGTGACCTCGGAATGGCCGCGCTCGTTGGCGAGGGCGAGGGCGGCTTGCAGAGCCTCCTGAGTCTTGTTGGTGAAGCGATCGGGTCTCATAAATGGAAGGTCGGAAAAATATTGACGAAAACGATAAGCGTCCGTTCAAACATCTACCCGATGACGTATTCGCGTTTCCCGATTGCGTTGGTCGTGTTGAGCCGGGCCGCGCATCGCGCTCGGGTGGTCGGCACTAGAGCGCGCCTAAATCGTCAGCTCGTCGCTTCGCGACGAAATGAATCGCATCCAAGACCGTGGGTTGAAAACCCACGGCTACCGCTCATCAGTCGCTCCGCGACAAAGGAAAGACGCGCGGTCTTCGCTCAACCCCACCGCGCCACCGCGCCACTGACTCTTCTTCTACGACCCAGCAATTCGCTCACGTACTGCTTCCAAAGAGCCGCCCGCTGCAGATTTTGGTGGCCTTTCGAGTCGGGGCCGGCCGGCAGCACGATCAGTTTTGCAGTTTTGACCCGCGCAATTTCGCGCTCGGCGGTTTTGACTTCGACCGGATTCAACTCGTCATCGGCGAAATTCACTGCGATGACCCGCGCTTTCACTTTTTCCAGATCGGGCCGGGGATCATAGTCCCGAGACGAATCCAAGGCGTAGATCAGATCGTTCGCGTCGAAGGCTTTTCCCGAGTTGGGCCGGCCGACGCCATAACATCCGCATTGGCGGTGGCGAGAAACGCGTTGGTTTTTGCAAGGTCGGGCGTCGTGGTCTCGAAATCCGTCGCGCTGCCGGTCAGCAGGCGGAACATGGCCAGCATCGACGGCAGACTCGTGGGTTCCGTCGCGTATTCCCCTTCCTTGAAAGCCGGGTCAGACTGCAGGGCGCCGATGAAAATGCGGCGCCAGGCCAGATTCCGGCCGGCGATGGGAAGCGGCTGGCACGCGATGGGCAGGGCCGCCTCGGCAAATTCCGGATGTTTGCCCAACAGTAGCCAGGTGTGCATCCCACCCATGGATGTCCCCACGACCAGGCGCACTCGCGCCACTCCGAGCTTCTCGGTCACGAGGCGGTAGTGCAGATCCGCTGCGTCTCCGTAGCCGTAATGAGGAAACTTCTGATGCAGCCCCTCGCTGGGACGGCTTGAGCTCCCGCGGCCGAGGCTGTCGGGTAAAATGAGATAATATTTTTCCGCCTCGAGCGGCTGGCCGGCGCCGAATAGCTCCCCAGCGAGTGGGGCGGAAAGATACTGGGTGCCGTTGCCTGTGGTGCCGTGCAGAAGCAGCACCGCATTGTTGACCGCTCCCTGCGCGTTCCGGGTGGGCTGGCCGAACGTGCGATAATGAATCCTGACCTCGGGCAGTTTCTCCCCGTTGGAGAACTGGTAGTCCTTCACGATAAAGTCGCCTTCCGCAGGATTCGCCAGGGCAGACGCGGCCGCCAGCCGGTGCCCCAAAGGAAGACACAGGAGGACAAACGCGAAAAGGGGGATTTTCATTTCGGGTGAAAGGTGAAATGAAAATCGTCTCTGCGCCACCTCGCAGGCATCCGCGCAGGGCGATTTCCGCGTCCGTCCGGCCGCCCCAGGAAAAAGCCCGGCTGGAGGCAAGTCCAGGCGGGCTTGTTTCGAGTTGGAAGATCGGACCTGCGACGTACCGCTAATTGTGCTTCTTCCGAAAGATTGCTCGGCTGCTGCGGTTTTCCCGCGCGTTCAGTC
>JBBRQH010000092.1:0-15147 GCA_038226705.1 Chthoniobacterales bacterium
ACCACTTTCTCCAGATCTTGAGCGTCAACGCCTTCGCGCAAGTGCCTGTCGCTGAGCTCCTCTGTCCGCCGGATCCCAGTTCTGCTCCCACCGATACTCCTAACCAGCTCATCCTCAACTGGTAATGGCCGGACACCAGTGTATCAGGCACGCCGTCCTTACCGCGACACCGAACGCCTCCCTCCCTCCCCATGAAATTCCGCCGACTTATCTTCTTCATTCTTTCAGCCTGCACGCTGGCCACAAGCATCCTGCCGCTGACAGCGGCCGAGAAAAAAAGCGCGCCTTCCGACGCCTCGCAATGGTCCAAGGTGCCGGATATTTTCCTCTTCCACCGAATTGTTCAGTCCGCGAGCGCCCCGCTCAAGACCTACCGCGTGGCTCTGATCATCCCCCCAGGGGGTGGAACGCCGCGCATCAGCAAAAGCTGCGGCCGGCCGGAAGTGGATGGCATCGCCTACGATTTTGCGCGGGAAAGTGTGAAGAAAAACAGCCAGTTGCGCGAAATGAACAAGACCAAGGAATTGGTCTTCCAACTTATCGTGGGGCCTCCTGCGCTCGACAGTTCCGATCGCAGCGAGGAGGGCCGAAAGCCGATTGCCGCAGGCAAGGAATTCTCGGCCCCGGTCGGAATGATTGCGTACCGCACTTCACAAATGCCGCGCAGTGCCAGCGGTGAAATGCTGGTGACCTTTCCGGCGGCAGGCGGCTACGCCATCGAAGCGTGTATCTTCCGAACGTGCGGAGATGAGCCAACGGATGGTTTTTACATCAAAAACGCGCTCCTCAATTGGCAGACGTCGCGCAAGGCGTCGGGCTCCCAGACATTCCGGGTTCCCTTTGGAATGAAGGCTTGGAATTTTGGCGGGCGGATTACGGGATAGCTATCCACCGGTTACCACACGGCTGCGCCGATGAGCCGGCCGGAACGCAGCCGCTCGTGTGCTTCGCCTGCCCGAGCGGAAATGTCTCCGTTTCAGTTCGTACCGGGACACGGGGCGAGTTCAAGGAATGCCGCCGCGTCGCGCCGAGTTGGATTTTGCCCGAGACCTGCTTGCTGCCGCCGTTCCCCCAGAGCAGCTCGCTGTGCTCAGCTGCGATCAACCCCCGCAATTTTGCACTTGGTTTTGGGCGCGGAAATGCAACTTCGAGAGATGGCCGCGTTGAACTCCACTCCGATGCTCGGGACTTTGAGCCGGATCATCATCTTTGCTGGTGAACCCGGACGTTGTGCCGGGTTTTTCCGCGAGTACTTCGGCTTTGCCTCCGTGGGCGAATGGACATCAGAATGGGCGGAATTGGACGCCGGCGGTTGTCGCCTCGCCTTTCATCAGGCATGGGCTGCGGAAGGGCCCCTCCGCGAACCCACCGGTGCGCCTTCGAACCCGCACAAGCTCGTCTTCACTGTTGCCGATGTCGCCCTTGCCCGGTACCAACTGGTCAGTTCGGGCGTTGCACTGGGTCAGATTAGGAGGTTTCAGGATGCGGTCGGCAATCCGGTGGAGATCTGCGACGGGACCGATCCCGAGGGGCACGTTTTTCAGTTGAGTAATCGCTGATTTCACAGACTCCCCGCGTGACCGGCAAACACCCTCGCGCGGCTCTGCCCTTGCCAACTGGTCCGTCAGATTGGCCAGCGGATTGGTGGTCGCATTGGCATTGTGCACCGGCGCAAAGTTGATTCCGCTCGACGGGTTTTTCAATCAATACGACTGTCGGCACCGCTCGTGGTGTTGATGCCGGCCGCCGTCGTGGCACGCCCGATTATCGGGGGACACCCTGCCTACGCGACTGCTCACTTCCAAACATGCAGCCGCTCAGTCTCGGGAATTCGACGCCCATTTCGCCGGCCCACCCGGAGCCGAAGACCACGACCAAAGACCATTCGCCGTCGGCAGGAAGGCCGTCGCCCTGATGCCGTCCAGCGCCCACCCCTGGCCAAGCAGGCGAAACTTCGAGCCGTCGGCGGAAACTTCATAACGAAGCGGCTGACCGCTCATGAAATCGTTCGGAAGACGCAGCCCACCGACGTTTGCGGGGTAGCGGCCGGCTTGGATTCGCGCACGTTCCAGGCGCACTGCGGCGAGGCAAAGATCGAAACGAGCCTGCGTCTCGGCCAGACGTTCGAGCGTGAGTCGATAAGAGTGAAAGGATATCGCGGAGAACGCTCGATTCATGCGGCCGGACTCGTCCTGGATCTGGCCGAAGATCCGAAAAGGCGGCTCAGGTCTAAAATGCGCAGGCCGGCGGCGCGGTAGTGCATCCGCCAAATCGGCCCCCGTTTGCAAGAGGTCGGAGAGAGCAAGATAAAAGAAGGCATTCCCGAAGAGCCCGCCGAAGGTCCCGAGTGAATCCTTTTGCGCGGATTTCTCCCAAAGCGCGACCGCACTGCTCGTGTCGTAACGGAGCGAACGGTGAATACCCTCGAAAATATCGATGGTTTTCAGTTCCCGCTCGAAGGCGACCAGGTGGGTTTCCGTCCAGGCCCGGCGCAGGCAACCGTGCCAGATGCGAACGACGCCCTGCCGCGAAATTGCGGAGCCAAGCGCCTGTCCGACCGCGCCCGGGTCACGCCGGTGGTGGGCGCCAAGACGGAGGATCGTAAGGACGTCGTCTGCCGCTTTGTCTGCGTCCTTCATTTCCAGTCGGACCATGGCGCGAAACGAAAAAACCCGCGCGATCCGGACAAAGCCGATGAAACTTGGCCTGGCGCCATAGGATTCATGGGGGATTGGAAAACGGCACCCAGGTCGCCGGACCCCTTCGGCGATGGCGCTCATGGAGGCCTCGAGCGGGCCCAGACCGCGGAGAGAGGCGGCCGCCGCGGTCTCGCCCGGTTGGACGGAACCAAGTCCGGTGGAGTCGAGCGCTGCCCGCACGTCGGGATCCTCCCAAGGCTCTTCTTTGAATTGTACGCCCATCGTCCCCAGCTTGAACTCCGGCAACAAATCGAAATCCAGGGAGACAAGGAACTCTTCAGCCGTACGTTCCTTCGCGATCTCGTCCCATTGTTCCCGGAGGAGGGGAATCGCGGCGAAATTCTCTTCGTCCGGAATCGGGGCCGGGATAAAACTCTCCACCTTCGATAGGCGCCCAGTCGCCTGCAGTTCGGCCTTAAGCTGGCGCCAGCTTCGGCGCGCCCACCAGCCGCCGACGGAGCCAGCGAGCGCCGCGAGCGTCACGAGGGCGACGAGGATAAACGCGCTGCGTCCCAGCCAGCGGAGCCAACGGCGGGGGGAGGGTTGGGAAGTGGATTCGCTCATCGGTCGGGTATCGGACTCCGTACTTTCGGCGTCAGATCGCTTCGCTCCGGCGGCGCGGAGCGAGGCTGCTCGTGGGCCTTGCCGGCGTGGGACGGGGAGTGAATTCGTCGAGATCGCGCGCGCGAGAGAGTAGCTGAGCCCGAATTTGGGCGGGTTCCATCGGCCGCCCTCCCGTTTCGGTCGGGGCCGAGTCGCGGAGCAACAGGATCACGACCCAGGCAGCGGCTACGGCGACCCAGCCGAGACGCCAGGGTTGCATCAGCAAGTGCCATCCTCTCGGCCCGGCAGTCTCAAGTTCGAGCGCTTCCGCTTGTGCGAGGATGGATCTGCGCCAGTCGATTGGCACGGTGCGCCGTGGCAGGCGGCGAAGGCGGAAGGCAAGTTCTTCGTCGGTCATGGGGACTCCTTGAAGTGAGACGCGCCCGCGGCAGAATTTGTCTATTCGATTGCGGTGGCCGTGTCTGGGAGCGTCGCGCGCAGCTTCGCCAACGCGTAGCGATGGCGGCTGGCAGCCGTGTTCGCCGGGATGGCGAGCACCTCGGCGATCTCTGCGAACGTCAGGTCCTCCCAGATCTTTAAATGTACGACGAGCCGCTGTTCTTCCGGGAGACCGCCCAAGGCCTGCTCGGCGGCGTCGGCCGAAGGGACGGAGTTGACGGCCCCCCCTTCGAGGAGTGCAGCCGCGGCGAAATCCGCCTCCCGCCGGCTGCGCGTCTCCCGCCGGCGAAACGTGTCGATCGCGAGATTGTGCGCGAGCCGTAGGAGATAGGCTCGCGGGTTCGCGGCGTGCAGTATCCCGGTGGCATTTCGGGCCAGCCGCAGGAAGACCTCCTGCAAAACATCGCGCACGACTGCGTCCTCCCGCAAGAAATTGGAGAGGTGCACAAAGAGCGCGTCCGCGTGCTCGTCATAGAGCTGAGCGAGGCGGAGGCCGGACGGCATTCCCATTGAGACGCACGCCTGCGGCGATTTGTCTGCCCTTTTTCGGAGTTCTTCCGCAGGGCGTCGATTCTCCTCGCGCGCAAATCCTCCTAGCGCCGAAATCGCGGCGTCCGCGCCAAATCAGCTCGCAGCGACGTCTTTAACACTAGGCAAACTGCGAATCGTGAGGCGGGGGTGGGAGTCGAACCCACTCATAGCGGTTTTGCAGACCACGGCCTTCCCACTTGGCTACCCCGCCAGACACTCGAGTGCTCTCCGGACTCGACTTCCGGTTCCGGCATCGAGCAAGTGCTATTTCTCCAAAGTCGAGGAGGGCAAGGAGGGCATGAAGCTGGCGTTCGCTTGCGCAGAAGAACTCGAGTACATCAATTTTAACCCAAGATAGAGCGGAGAAGTGAAAAAACGCGTTCAAATGTTGCTCCCGGCGGCGGTGGTTTTTCTCGCTTTCACGGCGCTGGCTTTCTCGGCCCTCCACGGGGACTCGCGGAATTCATTCGGTCACGCGGCGGCGCTCTTCGCCTCTCTTCGTTTGCCAGTTATTGAGCCTTCGAGCGCGGCGTCAGTGATTCTCGTGGTGTGCCTGATCCCAATGGCGTTTTTGTCGTATTTTCCCGTCGCGCTGGCGTCGCTGGCCGAGAATCCGCGTGAATATCAGTTGGCTAAGGCGGCACTTCATCCGATCGCGGTCTTTCTCTTGCTGTGGGAGTTGACGTTTGGCTACACCGGCCAGGTTCATCTGCGCGCATACCGAATCTTTACGCGGATCTTTCTGCTGTACGCCTTTGGGGTGTTGTTGATGACAATGTGGCTCGGGCTTCCGTATCAAAAATAAGCCAGGGGACACGCGCGCACGCTTCCCTTCCGTGGCCCGGCGAGCGTAAGCTCGAACTGCACTAATCCATGAAAGCGTTCGCTCTTCTGCTCGCCACTGCGACCGCAGCGATGGCGCAAGCGCCGCCCCCGGCCATCCCCGAAGCGGATTCTTACAACACGATTCCCGGCGCGGCCCTCGCGCCGACCAGAACCAGCAAATACCAGGCGGTTTTTGACGCGACCCGTGCGGCGGAGAAGCCCGACCAAATCGTTCCAGCACTCAACATGGCCGGCTCGGAGCTCAACGCCCTCGCGGCCGTGAAAGCACCGCTCTCGAATGCCAAATTCGTCGTTGTCTTCCACGGAGCCGCCGTCGACGGCATTTTGAATCAAGCGCAATACAAGGCCAAGTTTGGCGTCGACAACCCGAACTTGGAGGTCATCGCCGCCCTGAAGAAAACGGGCGTGCAGTTTTTTGTCTGCGGGCAGTTTCTGCTGGGCGAGAAGATCGATCCGAAAACGTTGACCCCGGACGTGACCCTGGCGGCGGATGCCTTGCTGGTCTTGATCCACTTCCAAAACAAAGGCTATGCCTTGCTCAGTTTCTAAATCCAACCCCCCAAGTCATGATCAAGGTAAGCGTTCTCTACCCGCAAAAAGACGGCGCGACGTTCGATGCCGACTACTACTTCGCCAAGCATATCCCAATGGTCGTGGCGAAATTTGGCGGTGCCGCCAAGTCCGTGTCGGTCGAACAAGGCCTTTCCGGCGGCGCACCGGGATCCGCAGCAGCATTTGTCATGATGGCGCACTTCACCTTCGACTCGATTCCGGCCTTTCAGGCGGCGTTTGGCCCGCATGCCGCCGAGATCATGGGCGATATCCCAAATTACACGTCCATCGAGCCGACGCTTCAGATCAGCGAAGTGAGGGTCGCGACGTAGTGATCCGAGTTCGACTGGGTTCGGCGAGCGCGGAACCCAGGCGAAGCCCCTCCAAATGCCAACTGTGAACGCCCGCGCCGAAGCCTGCGAAGAGTTCTACACCGCCGATTCCTCGATGCAGGAGAATCAGGCGCCGTCCCGAATCGAAGGCGACGCCCACGTCGCGAATGAACGCAGGTAGTCTTTGTCCTCTTTGCGGTTGTCCTCCTCCGCCGACCCAACGTCCGTGCGCGCAAGTTTAGAGCGCCTGCACGGGCTTCGAAAGTCTGCGACCGAACCCCGCCGGCTCCGTGCGGGCGCATTGAAAGTGCGTGCGCAAGCTTTGAAAGTCTGCGCGCAGAGTTCCAAAGTCTGCGCGCAAACCTTGAAAGTCCGCGCGCAAGCTTTGAGAGTCTGCGCGCAAGCTTTAAAAGTCTGCGCGAGGCCTCGAAAGTGACCCCGGTTAAGTCCCTGAAAAAAGGGTTCTTGCCGGACGAAAAAGCAATTTGGCGCCTTGCAAAACGCGTTTGCGGACATCCGGGATTGGCCGCGCCCCGGGCGAGGCGAGCGGCCACGTTTTCGCGCCGAGCCGCGCTGTCGACACCTCACGGCTCAAGGCGAATCTCGCGTTCCTCGGTTCCGTCACCTGGGAAAAAGATCCAGCGGGCGGTGTGTCCATCCCACTCGTAGATCAAATTCGGGTCCCACCCCAGTCTGTATCGAAGCTTGAAACCTACCCCTCCTGCGAGGCAACTGTAGCTCCAGCCGTTGACTGCGGTTGGGTCGTTCACTTCATTGGGGAGGGTCGGAACAAGGCGCCGAACCTCTTCGATGGAAGCGGGATAGGTTTCCCAACGGGCGTGAAACTCGCGGAGCGCGGCGAGCAACGGCTTTGCGGTGGCCGCTTTCTCCGTGAGAAACTTGTCGTGGTCGGCCGCCGGGTAGCCCGGCGGAACACCGCCCACTCCCCCGAAGATGAATTGCATGATCCCGCCGAAAAATGAAAGAAGCGCGAGGAGAACTCCGGCGGCAAGGGAGACAAGCAGCTTCATCCTGAGAGATAACGATTTCGACGGCAGAAACTTCAGGCGGACGCGGGAGAGCCAGATCGAGACGCCCGAATTGGGCAGGCATCTCGACTCTCGCAGGATGGGAGATCGGCCAGTGCGTGTCATGGGTGACGCCCCCGCCATCATTTTGTTGACGAATCACCCCGCGACATTCGATTTCGACTCGAGATCGAACTTCAAGTCCGCGTCCAGCCCTGCGCTGGGCCGCTGGTTGGGATCGGAAGGGCGAACGCCCCTTTTCTGATTCAGACCCTCGAAACCAGGGAACTTCCATATGACGAGTAATGGTTCTTCCGCCGCCATTCCGGCCACTTCTGTTCGACCCGATCCCATCGGCTTTCTCGGAATTGGTGTCATGGGCCAGCCGATGGCGCTCAATCTTGTCAAGGCCGGCGCGGAGCTGGTGGTCTGGAGCCGCTCGGCGGAGAAGTGCGAGGGCTTGTGCGCGGCGGGAGCGAAGGTGGTGCCGAGTGCCTCCGATGTCTTCCGACAGACGCGCGTCGTGATTCTGATGTTGGCCGGTGGCGCTGCGATCGATGCCGCGCTGGGCCGGGGTACGTCCGACTTCGGCCCAAACATCATGCACCGCACGATTGTCCACATGGGGACGACGACGCCCGCGTACTCACGCGGGCTCGAGGCCGACATCTTGGCAGCAGGAGGGAGCTATGTCGAAGCTCCCGTCTCCGGTTCGCGAAAGCCTGCGGAGGCCGGGCAACTCGTGGCGATGCTGGCGGGCGAGCTCACCACCGTGGAGGCGGTGCGACCTCTGCTCCGACCGATGTGCCACGAGATGATCGAATGTGGAACGGTGCCGAATGCGCTGCTGATGAAATTCTCGGTGAACCTGTACCTGATCACCATGGTCACCGGCCTCGCCGAGGCGGTTCATTTTGCGGATCGGCATGGCTTGGACATGCAAAAGCTCCTGGCGGTGCTCGACGCCGGCCCGATGGCCAGCAGCGTTTCCCGGGTGAAGGGTCCGAAGCTGGTGGCACGTGATTTCTCCGTCCAGGCGTCGATCTCCGATGTGCTGAGGAACAACTGCGGTCTGATCGCGGCGGAGGCGAGAGAGGCAAAACTCGCCTCGCCCCTGCTGGATGTGTGCCTGGCCCTCTTCGGCGAAACCGAGGCACTCGGGCACGGTCAAGCCGACATGGCCGCGGTGCTGCGGGCGATCGAAGCGCGAACGGAGGCAGGGGACTCAAGAACCGCAGTGACCCACGAAGAGACGATCGGCGGCTGCGAATGAACGAATGAACGCGCATCATCGCCAAGGCTGAGAACTCCAGCGCAGCGACGCGCCCCTGAATACCGTGGCGTTGAGATGCGGACGCTCTGGCCGAGTTACTTTGAAGCTTCGTGTTAGTCGTGGTTCCACAACTTCTCCCATCTCGCTACGCAGCCTTTAACTCTTGCAGAAAGGCAAACACCGCCGCGGCTTCCGCTCCGCCGGCTTTCGCGTGAGCAAGGAGCGGAATGCCGTGCGGACCGGGACAGGCGAGAGCATCGGGGCGGGCCTGGAGGGTGGCGCGTACCACCTCGAGGTAGCCGAGCATGGTGGCGGCGAAGATGTCGAAGCGGGCTCCTTTCTCGAGGAGGAACTGGGTGATGTCGCGGCGGCCCATGTGGGAGTAGCCGCCCAGCGCGGTCTCGAAGTCGCCGCCACCCCAATCCCAGGTGGCGTTGAGGAGCTTGGGCGTCTCCGCCAGCAGAGCTTGCGTCTTGGCGAGATCGCCGTGCGCGGCGCCGACAAAGGCTTTCACCAGGTCGGCGGCGAGGGCGGGCCCGCGATCGGGTATCTTCATCGCGGTCGCGGGGGAGGAGCCGGGAGCGGGAGCGGGAGCGGCGGAAGGAGCGGGTTGCTGGGCGACGGCGTTGATCGCGCCGGTCGCGAGTGCGGCGCCAGCAAGGCTGCTGGCGAAGAGGAACTGACGCCGGGTGGGATCGGATCTTTTCATGGGGTTCGGGGGAAGGCACGCTCAGCGTTTTTCGGTCAGGAGAGCGAGGAGGTTGTGGGCGGGGTCACGGAAGAAACACATCCAAAGTTCGTGGTCGGGCATGCGCGCGGTGAGCTGCGGCGCGCGTTCGATCGTCACGCCAGCGGCGACCAGCGCGGCATGCGCCGCGTCGAGATCCGGCACCGGGAAATACAGAATCGACGACGGGTGGTCGAACTCCGGTTCCGAGGCGTGGTCGAGCATCAGACGCACGCCACCGCAGTCGAAGAAGGCCAGTCGCTCACCGGCGGCAAAGAGGAACTTCAGGCCGAGGATATCGCGGTAGAACGCGGTCGAGGCCGGAATATCCGGGGCGTTGATCGCGATCTGGGCGATCGCCTTGAGTTGGAGAACGGGTGTGCTCATGAGATCAGTGGGATCCCGTACGTTTACCAGAACGCACCGGGCGAATGTTTCCTAAATCTTGCGAATTGCGTGCTGTCGGACCGCGCCGGGTCCCAGCCCATGGTGCAGCTGAAAGCCGCGGCTGAAGCTGCGCTGGAAGTGGAACGGCGACAGCGCAGCCGCCTGGGCCGCCTGCCAGAGTTGCGGCGCGCGTAAGGCTTCTGCCTGGAGGTCGTCGCGCCCGCGGCAAAGCCGGCGATACAACTCCGCCCGGGTCGCCGCGCGCAAAGCCTGGACGCCATCCGCCTGCTCGCGAGAGCCGCTCTGGCGCTGGAACATGGCGGCGAGCAACTCGCGGAGTTCCTGCTCGAGCCAGCCATCGTCCATCTGCTGGTCCCGGCACACTTCGCGCAAGCGACGCAGGCGCGGAGTCACAAGGTCGTCATGCGGCGTCACCGTCTCGAAGAAATGCGCAGGTTTCCCGGGTTCGCTCGGCGAGTCCAGCAGACCTTCCGCGCGCACGGTGAGGCTGCGCGCAACCTCCTCGGACCAACCCGCCGGGAAGAAGATGATGAAGGATTCGATGCGCGTAAGAGAATCGAATTCGATCGTGTAGTCCTGCTCCTGGTTGATGATGAGCCAGCCGGAATCATCCACGGCATAGGCGCCGCGCTCGGTCCGGTAGTGCCGCGAAAGCTCTTGAGCGGAAGCGGCATCGCGCCGTGGTAATAATGCCGCCGTCCGCCGCCGTTGAGGATGGCGCGGGTCTGGAGCGAAGCTGCGACCATCGAAGGACACAGACCTCGTGCGCTTTTGCTGAGGCGCGAGAAAAATGGACGAGCCGAAATTGAGAGGTTTGCGCTTAGGGCGTCGTCATCAAGCGTCGTCCTCGAAGCCCAAATACTCGCCGACGGCGCAAATCCTGGTTCGAGCGCCTTCGCCGTGTTCCTGGGCATCGAGGACGAGTGGGAAGACGAGGATGAGGAGGATTGAGATGTCAGTCCATCTCCACCACACTGCCGCCCCATGTCGCCCCAAACCCCCCGCCAATCCGAGTCCTTGCTGGCCGATCTGATGATGCCGCATCACGCCAATGGGCTCAAGCACCCGAGCGTCTTTGGCGGAATCATCATGAGCATGGTCGACCGTTGCGCGGCCTTAAGCGCCATCCGGCATTGTCATGGCCAGGCCACGACGCTCTCGATCGATCGCATTCATTTCAAGCAGCCCATCCGGGTGGGTCAGTTGGTCGAAATCCGGGCCCGCGTGGTGCATGTGGGCCGCACCTCGATGTCGATCTTCGCGAATGTTTACGCGGAAGACATCCGCACCGGTGAGCGTCGGCATACCAACGAATGCTGGCTCTCGTTTGTGCATCTAAATGACGACGGCCGGCCGGCGCCGGTGCCCCCGCTCACCCTTGAGACGGAGGAAGACCTCCAACTCCATGCCGTGGCCGCGCAACGGCGCGAACACGCGCTGGCTGAACGAAATAGGTGACAACTCCTCCGCACCGGCGTTTCGTTCCACACGTCTTCGCCGGGCCTTCCCCGCCGTTTCCGGAAGAATTATGCCTACGTTCCCGTCCGCGTTTCGCCCGCTTCTCTTTGCGCTCTGCCTCTGGCCGGGTTTGGCCGCCGGCGCCGGCAACGAGGCGAGTCTGACGCAGGCCGTGAAAGACGTACGGTTCGTGGGGGCGAATGGAGGCAACCGAGCGCTCCGCAGCGGGGACACGCTCACGGCGGGCGCCCGGATCTCAACCGGGGAGAAGAGTAGGGCGGAGATCGTCTTTACCGATCGCGCGCTCTTTCGGCTGGGGGCAAACACCCTGTTCAATTTGGGGAATGCCTCCCATCCTTTCGAGCTCCTGCAAGGCACTTTGCTGGTGCATGTCCCCCGCGGGGCGCGCGGCCGGAAGATTCGCACTGCGGCGGTAACCGCCGCGCCCGCCGGCACCACGATCCTGCTCGAGCATACCCCCGCCCGGACGGTGGTGGAGCAGGGGAAAAAGAAGCTCCTGAAAGCCTACATCAAGGTCATCGTGCTCGCCGGCGATCTCCGACTCTTCGTGAATAGCCGGCGCGGCGAGAGCGTGCTGCTCGAGCCCGGCCAGATGGTCATCACGAGCCCGGACGGCGGGCTCCTTCCGGGTGCCGTCGACGTCGATTTGAAACGTCTCGCGGAATCGAGCGTGCTCGTGAACAGCAAGCATTGGAACGGCTCCGACGCGCGCCTTTCGCTCGCGCTCATGCAGCCTGAAATTCAAAAGCAGGCGAAAGAAAAGACCCAGGGAGTACTGATCGAAACCAACCTGGCCATCTTCGGGCGGGGCACCGACGTGGTGATCAAACCGGCGGAGATCCCATCAGCTCTTGGCGCGCCGGCGGGCGCGAAGCGGGCGGCGCCGCCACCAACGCCAGACACACCCTGACGGACGTACTTCGGCAAACCAGCCGCACGATTGGGGCTTTGACGGCTGGACAGGGGGGCAATATACGTTTCGTTGCAGGTTCCGTCACCTCTAAAAGGAACGGGTTCCCCAACTTATGAATATCCCGCGTTGTTTCGTTTCGGGTTTTGCAGTGGCCATTCTAGCCGCCGGAGCAGGAGGGGCCGAGCTGAAAAAAGCGACGGTGGTGCAGACGGTTAATGACGTGCGGGTGATCGCACCCAATGCCTCGGACCGCCCCGCGAAAGGCGGCGATGCCATCGCTGGCGAGCTGGGGGTGAAGACAGGCTCGGCTTCGCGGGCGGAGCTGGAGTTTCCGGATCGGACGCTGACGCGACTGGGGGCGAACACGATCTTCAACTTTGAAGGAGGCACGCGGCAAATGGAGATGGAGCAGGGAACGATGCTCCTGCAGGTTCCCAAGAATGCGGGCGGGGCAAAAATCCGCACGGCGGCAGTGACGGCAGCAATCACGGGCACGACGATCATGCTGGAGTACACGCCGGACCGGATCGTGACGGAGGGCGGGGTGAAGAAAAAGAAGAAAGGCTTCATCAAGGTGATCGTGCTGGAGGGAACGTTGCAGCTCTCCCTCAATGACGGGAGCGGCAGCACCACGACGCTCAACGCGGGGCAAATGCTGGTGACCAGTCCGGACACCATCTCGCTGCCCGGTCCGGTGCAGGTGGACCTGCAGCAGATTGTGAACACGAGCCTACTGGCCAACAACGCGTTCTGGCCGCGGGAGGGAACGGTGCGTCCGGGACAGCCGGGAGGGGGATTGTCGATGGAGTTGATCACGCCGGAGATAGAGCGGCAGGCGCGGGAGATCGCGGCCGGGACGCTGGTGGAGAATGATCTGGCGACGGCGAGCGGTGGCTTGGACGTGATGGTGAAGAGCTACGACCTGACGGCGCAGCTCGATACGGCCTTCGAGGCGCAGGCGGCGCAGATCGAGACAATCGTGTTGCCGCCGAATAACGGCCCGAAGAATGGGCCGCTGCCGGCGGTGCTGCCGGGAACTTACACGATCAGCGGGAGCTCCATCGTGCAGCTCGATCCGCTGGTGAGCGGTCCGAGCGGGAACGTGGAAGGCAGGATCTATCGCGGGGATGCGCTGGATGGATCGCCCGCGAGCTACGCCTATGGAGTGACGACGCCAAGCGCGTTCGACGCGACGTTGGGACTGGGCAGCCAGGGGTTTTTCGTGCCGGGCTTGTTTCCGACGCCCGGGGTGGCGGTCTTCAAGTTCGATCAACTGGTGCTGAGTGGCACGCCGTTCTTCAGCGTCAATGGTGGCCCCACCACGCTGGCCTTGATCGGAGTGAATGGGATCACCACGGCGACGAGCGGAAGCATCAGTTTCGCGTCGTTAAGCGACGTATTTCTGAGCACGCAGGCGGCGCCGATCGTGTTCAACGCCGGTTTCGCCGTCACGGGCACCGCCAACGAGCGGCTGGGGATCTACGCGCGGGGAACGGGCGGGGATCTGAGCAGCGGGGCGCAGGTGAGCGGGTTTGGCCGGGTACTGTTGGCGGCGGAGCGGGACCTGATGCACACGAGCGCGGGACGAATGAGCGCGGGAACGAGCGCAAGTTTCGTGGCGGGGCGCAACCTGACGATCGATGGCGCGATCGCGGCGCCGGTGGTGACGCTGACGGCCCTGGCGGGCGGGCTGACGCTCAATCCGGGCGGGATCAATTTTGCGACGCTGCAGAGCCTGACGGGAACGGCGCCGGCGATCACGCTGACGGGCAACCTGAACACCGGGACATTTGGGCCGGCGATCGCGTTTAACGCGGGCGTGGGCGGATTTAGCGCGGCTGGGTTCACGCTGGTGAACACGGCGCGCACGGTGCAGATCCGGGTGAACGGGGGTGGGTTCAGCGCGCAGAGTTTCACGGGCGGAAGCCTGACGTTGAGCGGCGGTGGAGCGATCAACGTGACGGGAGCACTGGATGTGAGCACGCTGAGCTTCGATGGACCGATCAGCGCGGGGAGCATTACTGCGACGACAATCAACGCGACGAACGCGACTTTCGCCGGGCCGGTGAATGCGGGGACTTTCAATGTGAGCGGAACCAGTCTCACGCTGACGGGCGGCGGCAGTGGTGCGTTTAACGTGCCGGCGGGAACGACGCTGACGATCGGGGGAGGGACGCAGACGTTGAATGCCACCGCGATCACGGGGGCAGGCGCGGTACGCTTTACGGGCAGCAACACTAACATTAGCGGCAACTACGCGATCAGCGGTCTGACCTCGGTCCTGGGCGGGGTGGTCAACTTCAATGGACCGTCGCTGGCGACGAACGTGAACCTGGCGGGCGGGTTTCTGGGCGGCAGCGGTCTGTTGCGCACGTCGGGGAGCTTTAACTGGACGGGCGGCACGATGGGCGGTGCCGGCACGACGAGTGCGGATGGCGCACTCACAATTTCGGGCCCCACACTCAAGACGCTGGCGGATACGCGGAGGCTGATCGTGAACGGCACGGCGAATTTCAGCGGCGGGAATCTCGTGTTTGTGGGGACGCCAACGCTGATCAACCAGGCCATCTTCAATGCGCTGGACGATGCGGACATCACGGGAACGGGCGGATCGTTTGTGAACGCGCTTGGTGCAGCTTTCAACAAATCGGGCGCCGGCACGACCACCGCAATATCGCCCGCGTTCAACAACGCCGGAGCGGTCAATGTGAACAGCGGCACACTCGCCTTCAACGGCAGCTACACCCAGAGCGCAGGCACGCTTCTCCTCGGCGGCGGCAGTGTCTCCACCACGAGCACCCTCGCGCTCAATGGCGGCCTGCTCACGGGGTTCGGGACGATTACGGGAAATGTCACCAGCGGCGCCAGCATCACGCCGTCGATCGGCGCCGGCAGCACGGGGTTCGCGCTCTCCGGCAATCTCACGCTGCTTTCGAGTTCCACGCTCAACTTCCAGATCGGCGGACTGACGGCCGGCTCCGGCTACGGCACGATTTCCACGGGAAGTGCGAACCTCGGGGGCACGCTCGTGCTGTCCTTCGCGAACGGATTTGAGAATTCCATCAACACGCCAAATTCGTTTACGCTGCTCAGCAGCGCGGGCCCGCTGCTCGGCACGTTTACGAATATCGCCTCAGGCGGACGCCTCGCAACGACGAACGCCCTCGGCACGTTCCTGGTCACGTATACGGGCAACACGGTAACCCTCTCGAACTTTCTGTTCTCGGCCGCGTCCAACGCCACGTATCTCGGGGGCACCAATGTCTGGAGCAATCCCGCGAGCTGGTCGACGAACCCGAACGTGCCGAACAACGGCAACGCGAGCCGGGTCTACAACGTCTTCGTCAATAACGGCAA
>JBBRQH010000093.1:0-14691 GCA_038226705.1 Chthoniobacterales bacterium
AGACAAGGCCCTTGTGCGCCGATCGGCTGCCGCCAAAAATTCAGGAGAAGGGCGCGCTGGAGGCCGGTCTGCTCGTCCCGTTCCATCATCTGCGTCCATCTGCGTCATCTGTGGATCATGAATTCACTCCCTTGAGCAGGTCGAGGACTTTGCCTCCCAGCCGGTCACCGAAAGCCCGCCGGTCATTCCAGAACAATTTCATCCGCAGATGACGCCGAGGAACGCAGATGAAAGACAAGGCGCTTGTGCGCCGATCGGCTGCCGCCAAAAATTCAGGAGAAGGGCGCGCTGGAGGCCGGTCTGGTCGTCCCGTTTTCCATCATCTGCGTCCATCTGCGTCATCTGCGGATCATGAATTCACTTCATCGACTCACCGCCGGCAGGCGCGGCTTGAAGTCCGGGAAGGCGGGTTTCGGATACGAGGGCAGCGGGTTCTGCTTGAGTTCCTCGAGCAGCACTTCGACCGCTTTTTCGAGCTGCGGGTCGTGGCCCTGGCGGACGAGCTTTGGATCCAATTCCACTTCGATATCGGGCGCGATGCCCGCGTTCTCGACCTCCCATTCGCCCTTGAGGCCGTAGAGACCCCAGCGGGGCGCCGTGACACTGCCGCCATCCAGAAGGGAGGGATAACCGCTGATCCCAATCAGACCACCCCAGGTGCGTGTGCCGATGAGCTTACCGAGCGCGACCTTGCGGAAATACCAAGGCATCGCGTCGCCGCCCGAGGCCGCGTATTCGTTGATGATCATCGCCTTCGGCCCGTAAATCGCCTGTTGCGGCGAGGCCGTGACGTCGCCGTCCCGACCCATGATGAAGCTCATGATCGGCCGGCGCAGATGGTCGATGATGTAATCCGCGAGCTGGCCGCCGCCGTTGAAGCGCTCATCGAGGACGGCGCCTTGCCGCCCCACTTGCGCGAAGTAGTAGCGGTTGAAATTCATAAAGCCCGCGCCGCCGGTATTCGGGAGATACACGTAGGCGAGCCGGCCGCCGCTAAGCTCGGAAACCTTGCGCCGATTGCCCTCGATCCACGCGAGATTACGCAGGGTCGTCTCGTTATCGACCGGCACCACTTTTACGTCGCGCGCGCCGGAGCCATCGGGTTTTGATCCCACCTTGAGCACCACCGTTTTTCCGGCGGTCTCGCGGAAGAAGCTGTAGACCTCATCGGCCCCGCGCAGCTCGCGGCCATTGACCGCGAGCAAGTAATCACCGGCTTTCACATTGACGCCGGGCTGGGTGAGCGGCGCCTTGAGGCCGGGATTCCAATTCTCGCCGTCGAAGACGCGGGCAAAACGGTAGCGTCCGTTTTCGATGGCGAAGTCGGCCCCGAGCAATCCCACCTTGATCGACTTGATCTCCGGCCGCGTGCCGCCGCTGATGTAGAGATGCTGGACGTTCATGTAGCCCAGCATGTCTGCGAAGAGGTAGTTCAGATCCGTGCGGCTGGCGATGCCCGCGAGGAACGGCTCGTAGACCCGTTTGGCCTGCGCGAGATCGAGCCCGTGAAACTTCGGGTCGTAGAAGAAGTCGCGCTCGAGGCGCCAGACCTCGTTGAACATCTGCTTCCACTCTTCGCGGGGGACGACCGCCACTTCCATCGCGTCGAGCTTGAGCGCGCCGTCGCCGGCCTTGGGAGCTTTCTCGGCCCCATTGATGAACCATTTACCGTCGTGCAGGTAGAGCATCTTCTCGCCCTTCGCCGCGAGGATGAAACGCGTGACGCCTTCGACGATTTTCTCGGTCTTGCGGGTCTTGAAATCGAAGCGCTGGACGATGAACTTTCCCCCGTCCTCGCCCGTCTCCTCCACGGGTGGCCCTTCGTGCAGATAAAGCACGCCTTCCTTGCCGGCGGTGAGGCCCACGTAGTTTCGCGCCGGCACCGGGAGCGCGAGCACGCGCTGGCTCAACCCTTCAAAGTCGATCGCGACTTTCACCGGCTCCTTCTTCTTTTCGGCTGGCTTGGCGTCTTTCTCCTTGGCCGCCTCCTTCTCGGGCGGGCGGCCTTTCGCGGCTTCCGGTTCCTTCAGACCCACCTTGGGTTTTTCCGGCTCCTTTTCCGGGTCGCCGGATTTGTCCCCCGGCGTGTCCTTGTCCCCGTCCTTCTTCGCTTCCTCCGCTTTCTTGCCGTCGTCGCCTTTCTCTTCGTCGCTCTCGGGCTCGAGGGGCGACGGATCATCCTTCCGCAACACCACGACGTACCCGCTGCGGGTAATCGGCCGCACGTTGCTCGTCATGTCGAGCCAGCCGGCGGCGAGTCCGATATCCGTGCTGGCCGCGAAATACAGGCGCTTGCCGTTCGCATCGAAATTGGGATAGACGGCGTCGCTCATGCCATCCGTGACCTGGGTGACTTTCGCGCCTTCGAGTTGATAGACGAAGACGGCGCGAAGATGATTCTCGAGCTGCTTCGTGTAGGCGAGCCAGCGGCTGTCCGGCGACCAGACGGTGTCGAAGCGGTGCAGCGGCGTTTCGTATCGATCCGTGTCCACCCTGACCGGCGCGCCCTTTTCGAGATCGACGAACCAAAGATTCAACCGCTTGTCGCGGAACGCGATCTTTTTCGAATCCGGTGACCAGACCGGATCGTAGAAGAACGAGGCCGGCTGGCCGAGTTCGATCACACGCGGCTTGGCCAGCCCTGTGGGCTCCTTGAGATGCAGCGCATATTCACCGGATTCATCGGAGAAATACGCGATCCATTTTCCATCCGGCGACCAGGAGGGATTCCGCTCGGCGACCCCGGGCGTGTTGGTTAGATTGCGAATGTCCCCTTTCTCAGACGGCACAGTGAAAATCTCGCCGTGGGCTTCGAAGACCGCGCGCGCTCCGCTCGGGGAGAGCGCGGCGCTGACAATTTTCTTTGCGCCGATCGCTTCAAAACGCGGACGGAGCTGCGGCAGGTCCGCGGCGATCGTGATCGGCACCAGGCGGGCGTTGCCCGAGACCAGGTCGAACAGGTGGAGCGATCCGAATTGTTCGTAGACGATCCCGCCGGGGCCGGCCGCGGCGGACTTGAGATCGAATCCGTCATTTTTCACGAGAGGCGAGACCTCGTGCGACTTGAGGTCGTAGCTGAAGAGCGAGACCGCGCCCGATCGGTTGGAGAGGAAGTAGATTTTTTCCCCGATCCACATCGGGTTGTAATCGCTCGAGCCCGTTTGCGGAATTTTCTCCACCTGCGAGTCGGAAAGACGCGCCAGCCAGATACGCGCATTCTTCCCTCCGCGGTAATCCTTGATCGGCATGAAAGCCTCCTCGGCGCCGAGACGCCGGTTCCAAAATGGGACATACGCGAGTTGCGCGGCGTCTGCCGAATACGATCCCTGCACGCCCATGGGCAATGGCACTTCCACCGGCATCCCGCCCTCGAGCGTGACGGTGAAGAGCTTCTCGAAGCGCGAATAACTCGTGCGCGTGGAACGGAAGAGAATGGATTTGCCGTCGGGCGTCCAGCCGACCACGACATCGGTCGCCGGATGATGCGTGAGCCGGCGGGGCTCACCGCCCGCGGCCGGCACCACGTACACGTCCTGGTTGCCGTCGTAATCGCCCGTGTAGGCGAGGAGCGTACCATCGGGCGAGAAAACCGGACCACTCAAGATGCCCGATCCGGCCACCAGCCGCCGGGCTTCCCCACCCTCGCGGCCGACGACCCAGATCTGGCCGCCATAGGCGAAGGCGATCTGCGTTTTGCTCAGCGAAGGGGATTGCGGGAGCAGGAGCGGAGCGGATTCGCAAAACGCCGCGACGGGGGCGGCTAAAAGGAGGGCGATGAGGGCGAGCAGTCTTTTCATGGGGAGGCGGGAACTAACCTGGAATCGCTCATTTGGCTTCCAGCCAAAGATGCTTAAGCGGATGCACGCCGAGGGCGTTTTCCTGCCAGCCCCGGACCGACGGCTGCAGAAGATAATCGCGATTCATGAAGTACAGGGGCACGACGGGCATCTCGGCGAGAAGCAGCGCATCGAGCTTCTGAAATCGCTCCAGGCGCTCCGCGGGATCCGCGGAATTCTCCGCCGCGGCGAAGCTTTCGTCGTAACCCGGATTGAACCACCCGGCATCGTTGTTGGGTGAGTCGGCCACAAAAAGCCCGAACCATTCCACCGGGTCATCGACGCTCGAGGCCCAGCCATCGAGCACGAACTGGTGTTTGCGGGTGCGGAGGGCATCCAGCCAGACCTTGTATTCGATTTGGGCCAGCGCGATGCGCACGCCGAGTTCGCGCTCCCACATGAACTGCACCGCTTCACACGCCTCCTTCCAGCCGGCCCGGGAAGCCGAATACGTCAGCGTGACCTTCGGGAACCCGGCGCCGCCGGGAAATCCCGCCTCGGCCAGCAAAGCGCGGGCGCGCACCAGATCGTATGGAACGGGCGACCGGCTGACGTAATCACCGGCGCCTCGCACGGCGAGATTCGAGGCCGGCCGCTGGCCGCGGAGCGCATCGCGGGCGAGTGCCTCCCGATTCACCGCGAAGGAGAAGGCCTGCCGCACGCGCGCATCGGTAAAGGGTGCCTCGGCGACATTGAATGTGATGTAGGTGCTTTGCAGGATCGGCTCGCTGTGCAGCGCGGGCGACTTTTCGGCCCGGTAGGCATCGGTCTTTTGCCCGGCGAGGCCGAAGGTGGCGTGCAGGCGCCCGGCGCGAAAGGCGCGCTCCTCGGCGTCGACGTTGTCGATGGCGTAAAAATGCACGCCGTTCAGCCGCACCTTGGCGGCGTCCCAATACTGCGGGTTTTTCTCCAGCACGACCGAATCGTTTACCCGCCAGGAGACGAGCCGGAAAGGACCATTGCCGACGAGATTTCCGGGGCGCGTCCAGGCCGAGGCTCGCTGCAGGTAGCCATTGAATTTCTCCAGCGTGGCGCGATGCAGCGGATAAAACGGATAATTGAAAAGTTCGCCAACAAAATAGGGCGCCGGATGTTCGAGGGTGATCTCGAAGGCGAGCGGATCGACGACGCGCAGCCCGATGGAGGCGGGATCCTGGCTGCGGCCTTCCAGGTAAGCGCGCGCACCCTTGATGATAAAGGCGAACTGAGCGGCTTCCGCGCCCAGCTTCGGCTCCAGCACCCGGCGAAAGCCGTAAAGAAAATCGTCGGCGCCGAGCGGATCGCCATTGCTCCATTTCATGCCGGGGCGGAGGTGAAACGTGTAGACGCGGCCATCGGCCGAAGTCTCCCAGCGCTCGGCGGCGCCTGGGATGATTTTACCCTCTGGCGAAAGGCTGACCAACCCCTCGAAAAGTCCCAAAAGGATACGCGATTCGGCCGTGCCGATGGTCATCGTCGGGTCGAGATCGCGCGGTTCGCCCCCCGAGGCAACATGCAGAATTCCCGTGCGATCGCCGGACTGCACCTGCGTTTCCCGCCGCCCGCAGCCGGTGACGATCGTCAACAAAAGCGCGAGCAGAATGGAGCGGTAAAACAAGAACGACATTTCGAATGCGATGTTCCGTGTCCCGCGGGAAGGTGTCGAGCCCAGTTCACCATTCCACGACGCCCGATAAGACTCATGAATGGACCGGGTGCCGGGCAGCGCGAAACCAAGGGATGGTGGCTGCTGCTCGTCGTGCTCTCCTCCCTCGGCTTGGGCGCCGGGTTATACGAGACACGTTTCGGCAGCGATCTCTCGCCGGATTCCGCCGTCTACGCGACGGCGGGCATCCTCTTCGCGCACGGCGAAGGCCTCTCGCAGCCCAATTTGAAAGGGCCGCCCGAGCCGATGACGTGGTATCCCCCTTTCGTTTCGTGGGTGGTGGCGGTCATCGAAAAGTGTGGCTGGGAGATCACGCGCGCCTACGGGATTTTCAGTTCGCTCACGTGGGGTCTTCTGGTCGGCGCAGTGGGCTTCCTGGCGTGGAGGGTGAGCGGGCAAAACGCGGTTCTCGGCGGACTGGCCGCGGGCGTAATCCTGACCAACAGCGCCATCTGTCAGACCCATGAATTGCTTCTTTCGGAGGCGCCTTTCCTCCTCTGGCTCGTTGGCTCGCTCGCGGCTTTGGGGAATTGGTGGGACCAGCCGCGCCTGCGTGTGCTGGTCGTGGCTGGCGTTTTCGTCGCCGGGGCTCTGCTCACCCGCTACGTGGGCGCCAGCCTTGCCCTGCTGGGCGGTGCCCTGGTTCTTCTTCGGCCGGGCTTGCGGTGGCCGGCCAGGCTTGGTCACGCGACGCTTTTCTGCGCGTTGAGCGTCGGGCCTCTCGCCGCCTGGATCGCGTGGCAGCGCTTCGGCGGAGAAGGCGCGCCGCCGCGGCCGCTCGAGCTGCACCCGATCACGTGGGACTATTTCCTCGAAGGTTTCTCGAACGTCACGTCGTTCCTCGTCCCGAAGGAGTTCGCCGCCTCCTCGCCGGCGCAGGGAGCGGTCGCAGGTGCCGCCCTGGTTTTGCTGTTCGACGCCTTGCGACGATGGCTGCGGGGGAACGCCGCAGGCTGGCGCGCGAAACTGTCCGAGACCCCGGGTGTGGTTTGGGCCAGCGTCGGATTCGTTCTCTGCTATCTCGCATTCCTGATCGTTTCCATTTCGGTGGCCGACGCGGAGACGCGACTCGACGAGCGGATCCTCGTCATGCTCATTCCGCCGCTCACGCTTGCGGGAGCGTTTCTGGTCTCCCAGTCGTTTTGGCTTCAGGGCGGCCCAAAAGTGCGTTTGTTCCTTTGGGCCGGCGGGGCCGCGCTGCTTGTGCTGCACGCGCTTTCCACCGTCCTCGTTCTGCAAGAGCAAACGACCGTGACCTGGCCGCCGGGTCAGCCGTCGGCCTTGGGGGAAGCGGTGCGCGCGCTGCCGAAGGGCGCGCTCATCTATTCGGATCAGCCTCCGGCAGTCTATTGGGTTTCGCGGCGCAAGACCGAGCTGCTGCCCGATGATTTGCCTGACTCCGAAGCAGACGCGGAAGAGCGCGGCGAGTTCACCGCGGAAGTGGGCGAGTTCAAGCGCAGCCTCCGCGCCAAGGGAGGCTGGATCGTTTACTTCAACAAACTCCGCCGGATCGAACCTCGGCTGCCCTTTCAAGCGTTGCGCAAGGCCGTGCCCACCGCCCGCCTGCAATTCTTCGATGACGGTATTCTCGTGCAGGTTCCGCCGCGGCGACCACGGTGAAGGCCACCGGCACCACGGTTTCGAAATTTCAGGCTGAGGCAGCGCGACACGCTCATTGCGGGTCCAAACCGTCACCGACGTTGCCGTCGACTCCTTGTCATCAGCGGTATTTCCAATTGTGGAGCAGCGCCGGGCGTCGGATTCTGCCGATACCATGCTGCGAAAATCTCCCCCGCGTTTTCTCCCGGCCTTCTTCGGACTGCTGGCGTTCGCCTCCCTTCAGGCGCAAACCGTCTTCACCATCGACCCGGCGCGAAGCACGCTCTCCGTCACGAACTGCGCCTTCACGCAAGTGCGCGGCGGTACCACGCTCGCGTCCGCCCCGCTTTCCGCTCAAGGCGGCGGTGGCGCGACGAACTGCACGGGTCTGATTCATGCCGTGCTCGATAACGCCCAGACCCCCACGTCCATTACGTTTCTTCCCGTGACGAACATCGTGGCCGGTGACTCGGGAAATTGGACGCCAGCCACCAAAGGCGGCCAGGGCTCAGGACCGGGCGGCAGCGGAGAATTCCCGGCCAACTTTGGCCTGCAGGGCTCCGCCTCCGGGGTGCCGGTGACCGCGGCGGTGTCCGGCCTGACGCAAAGCCTGGTCAGCGGCAGCCTGCCCCTTGCAACGGGCGCCTTTCCCGTCAATGCCCTTAGCGTCACGACGACGGGCGGAAATCTCGCGTATCGCGCACCCGCCGGGGGAGTCGTCGGCACCATCCGCGGTGGAGGCAGCACGGGTGGGTTGCAAAGCACGAATGCCGCAGCGAGCTCAGGAACTTACGCGGTCGCAAACGGCACCGCCACCCTCACGATTCCCATCGACGTGAGCTACACGCTGGTTTCGGGAAACCCTCAGGGAACCGCGACTGCCAAGGTGCGTCTCACGGGGCTGATTGTCGCAACTGCGACGGTGCCTTAGTCCGGAGTTTTCGCGGTCGGAGCGCCGCGGTGCGCCAGGAGCGGAATCGGCTTGCCTTCGGTGATGGGCGGCCCGACGAGCGCAGTCGGTTGGAGGCACGCCGGTAGTGACTGAGCTCCCGTCGAACGAAGCCCGCGCCGGACCGCCGCCAGGGACTGCAAGACGTACGCACCCGGATCCGAGCTCGGTGCGACTCTCACGTCTCCGCGCAGCATCATCGGTTATGCCTACGAAAATACGGGACTAGGAATCATTTCGGGAGACCGCGGAGCGGTGCCGGAGCCCTCGACCCTCGCTGCTCTCGGCGCCATGGCACTCGGAGCCGTGGGCCTGCGCAGCTGGCGCCGTCGGAAGTCCGCTTAAGCAGACGTCGGCAACGACCCAAAAACTTTCCAGCCCCGCCCCTTCGGGCGGGGCTTTTTGTTTCATGCCGCACGCGCTCGCGCAGAAGATTCTGCTCATCGGCTGGGACGGAGCCGACTGGCAGATGATCCATCCGCTGCTGGACGCCGGGCTGATGCCGACGCTCAAACGGCTCGTGGACGAAGGCACCATGGGGCAGCTCGCCTCGCTCTCGCCGATGCTCTCGCCCATCCTTTGGACGAGCATCGCCACCGGCAAGCGCGCTTACGCCCATGGCATCCACGGCTTGGTCGAGCCCAAGCCCGACGGCTCCGGACTGCTTCCCGTGCAAAGCACCTCGCGCACAACGAAGGCACTCTGGAATATTCTGACGCAGGCGGGCAAACGCACCCACGCCCTCGGATGGTATGCGAGTCATCCCGCGGAGCCGATCGCAGGCGTCTGCCTCTCGCATCAGTTTGCTCCCGCACCCGACGACACGACGCCCGGAACCTGGAACATCGCCCCTGGCAGCGTGCATCCGCCAGATCTCGCGGAGATGCTGTCGGAATTGCGTCTTCATCCGCACGAAGTGGACGCGAGTCTGATTCAATCTTTCATCCCCCGCGCGGCGGAGATGAATCTACAGCTTCCGGCGGTGCAGCATTTCCTGACCGTCCTTCGAAAGCGTCTGGCGGAGTGCATCTCGGTCCACGCGGCCGCGACGGCGATCATCGAAGAGGAGCCCTGGGACTTCTGCACGGTGTACTACGAGTGCATCGACCAGGTGGGCCACGATTTCATGCCGTTTCACCTGCCGCGGCTTCCCACGGTCTCGGTGGAGGCATCCGAAATGTTTCGTGACGTGATGAACGGGATTTATCGATTTCACGATCTCATGCTGGCGCGTCTGCTCGAGCTGGCGGGACCGGAGACACATGTCATGCTGGTCTCGGATCATGGCTTTCTGAACGATCACCGCCGGCCCCTGGCGCCGGTGGAACCCGCACGCTGGCATCGGCTTTACGGCGTCTTTTGTTTGCATGGCCCGGGCGTGAAAGCCGACGAAACCATTTATGGGGCCAGCCTCCTGGACATCACCCCCACCGTGCTAAACATGTTTGGTCTGCCCGTCGGAGAGGACATGGAAGGCAAAGTGCTCGGTGCCGCTTTTGTGTACGCGCCAGAGATCGAGCGAATTCCCTCGTGGGACGCGGTTCCGGGCCCGTGCGGGATGCATTCGGAAGCGGTGGCGGAAGACCCCGCCGCGACCGCCGCGGCACTGCAGCAACTCGTGGAGCTCGGCTACCTCGAAGCCCCCGGAGAGGATGTGCAGCGCGACCTCGCGCGGGCCGGCGCGGAGCAGCGTTTCAACCTCGCCGCCACCTGGCTCGACGGCGGCCGGCCGGACCAGGCGCTGGCCATCCTCCAAACGCTCTGCGCTGAGTTCCCCGCGGAGCCGCGCTATGCCGCCATCCTCGCACAGGCGGGACTAAGCGCCCACCAGCCCGCCCTGGTTCGCGGGGCCCTCGGCCGGCTGGAAGAACTCGTTCCGGGACAGGCGCAGCTCGATTACCTCTCCGGTTCCCTCGCCTGGATGGAAGGCGATCTCGAAGCCAGCCACGCGGCGTTTTCGAAAGCCCTCCTCCTCGCCCCGAACGACGCCTGGCTGCAGTGTCGCATCGGCCGGATTTACCTCCGCCAGCGACGCTGGGTGGAAGCCGAGGCGGCCTTCCGGCGCGCGCTGGCCATCGATCCCGACCTGGCCGAAGCCCATTACGGGATGAGCGTCGCCATCCCGCGGCAGGGCCGGCCCGAGGAAGGCATCGAATACGCACTCCGCGCCGTGGGTCTCCAGCACAACTTTCCCGAGGCGCACTTTCAGCTCGGCGCCGTGCTCTCGCGGCTGGCATGGTTCGAGCGCGCCGCGCAGGCCTTCGAGATCGCACTCTCGCTTTCCCCGGGCCTCGCGCTTGCGCACCGCTACCTCTCGCGGATCTACGCTCGCGTTGGGCGGGCGGATCTCGGGAAAAAACATCGCGAACAAGCAGATCAACTCCTGCGCGATCGGGTTCCGCAGCGGGAATTGGATTGACTGGAGACGGCTGGGCTATTTCACGGATTGGACCTTTGAAAGCGCCCGCCGGGTTCCGACTCGAAGCATCGAATCGTGTCGATGGCGCGACTGACCAAGAAGGGGCGATTTCCGAATCGCTCACGGTAAGCGGCGAAGCCACGAATTTGCAGGACGTACAAAAGGTTCAAGTGGCTCCTCTCCGTAAGAGCGCGGCTTCGCCGTCGTAAGGTAGGCGATTCGGAAATCGCTCCTCCTTGGTCGTTCTCGCGTCCTTGCCGTAACTCCGAATTCGCGCGATGCCTGTCCCCCCGCGAAAACGCACTCGAAGCTTGGGCGAAATCGAGGCAGACTTCGCTTCGCCCTGCGCGCCCGGACTTTCGCTGAACTCAATCCGGCCCATCCGTTTCGCTGGCTTTGGAGCCGTTGGAAGCGGAGGTAACTACTATCTTCACGGAGGAGAAGGCGAAAAACGCGGCGGCGGGGAAACCGACGCCCGGGAATTAGACCGCGCGCAATTTGTCCGGCGGGACCCGCAGTGTCACGACCTGGCCGATGCCCATCATCACATGATAGCTCACGATCTCGACCCCCTCGGGCGGGAAGTTGCGGAGGTTGATTCCGAAAGCGGGACACCCATGTCCCATGCGCGAAGCGCCGCAGCCGACTCGTTCGCGAGGGCGACCTCTCCCCGGGTCGACGCACAGAGGCGGTCGGCGTGAAAACACCAGCCCGCGCAATTCTGGCATGCCCCTTGCAATCGGCGTACGCCTCGGCGCGCGAGCGGGTTCGCCCGCCCCTCCCCACCGCCACCCCAGACCACGCTCCCATGCGCTACGCTCTTCGCCGTCTTCTCCGTTCCCCCGGTTTCGCTGCGGTCGCGCTCCTCACGCTGGCGCTCGGCATCGGCGCCAACACCGCCATTTTCAGCATCGTCCACGCCGTGTTGCTGGCGCCACTGCCCTATCCGGAGCACGAACGCATCGGCATCGTGACGGAGAGCGATGCAAATCAGCCTTCGATTTCGGTGGCTTGGCCGAACTACCTCGATTATCGGCGCGAGCTCAAAAGCTTCGAGCATCTCGCCGCCAGCCGGCGCGAGTCCTACAATCTCAGCGGGCTCCAAGGCCGCGCCGCGGAACAGATTTCCGGCGCGCTCGTCACCGCGAATTTCTTCGATGTCATCGGCCTCAAGCCTAAGCTGGGCCGTGTCTTCACCTCGGCGGAGGACCAAGTCGGAGGTCCCACGCTGGTCGTGCTGAGCGACCGGCTCTGGGCGCGGGTCTTCCAGCGCGATCCGAATATCCTGGGCCGGTCGCTCAACCTCGGCAACCAGCTCTACACGGTCATTGGGATCATGCCGGCAGAGATGTTTTCGCCCCGCACGGTCGATGCCTGGTTTTCCATGGCCCGGCGCACGGATAATCCAAACTGGCAGGCGCGCGGCAATCATCCCGGTCTGATTGCCTGGGGCCGGCTGAAGCAGGGCGTCACGTTCGAAACGGCGCTCGGCGAGATGAAGGGCCTCTCGGCTTCGCTCGAGAAACAGTTCCCCGATTCCAACAGCAAAGTCTCCACCACGCTCACGCCCCTCCTCGAGAATCAGATCGGCGAATATCGCAAGAGTCTGGTCCTGCTGCTGGGGGCGACGGGTTTCGTCCTGCTGATCGCCTGCGCGAATCTCGCCAATCTGCTCGCCGCCCGTGGCGCGGCGCGCGCCAAGGAAACGGCGGTGCGCTCGGCTCTCGGTGCCGGCCGCGGACGCCTGATCCGCGAACTTCTGACGGAGAGCCTGCTCCTCGCCGGCGCGGGAGCAGTCCTCGGCGCGCTCTTCGCCTGGGGGGCGCGCGATCTGATCGTGGCGCTGGCCCCGGTGGGAGTACCGCGTTTCCAGCAGATTCAACTCGACGGTGCGGTGCTCGGTTTCAGCACTCTCCTGGCGGTGGGCGCCGCCGTCCTGGGCGGATTGTGGCCGGCCATCACCGCTTCGCGCGCCAATCTCCAGCTCGCGCTCAAGGCGGGCGCCCAGGCCGGGGCCGATACCCCCACGGCCCGCCGCGCGCGGCACGGCCTGATCGTGACCGAGGTGGCTCTCACGCTCGTTCTGCTCGCCGCCGCCGGGCTGGTGCTGAAGAGTTTCTCCAAGGCGCAAACCGTCCCGCTGGGCTTCACCTACGATGGACTTCTCAGTGCCAAGTTGAGCCTCCCGTCCCCGGCCTACGAGAAGTTCGAGAAACGCCTCGCGTTCACCGATGCCTTGCTCGCCAAACTCCGCGCCATTCCGGGAGTCGAACGCGCCGCGCTCGCGTCACAGCCACCCCTGCTCACCGGCTGGCAAACCTCCTTCCAGGTGGAAGGCACCCCGGATCCGTTGCCCGGCCAGTCGCCCAGCGCGGAAATGTGCGTGATCTCGGAGGATTACTTTCCCACCATGCAGGTCCCGGTGCTGCGCGGCCGATCTTTCGATGCCCGCGACACCAAAGACGGGGAGCGCACGATCATCGTGGACCAGGCCTTTGCGGATCGGCATTTCCCCGGGCAGGATGCGCTCGGGAAGCGTGTCTTGATGTCGGAGGATGAAACCGGCCGAAAGCCCCGCACTATTGTCGGCATTGCGCCCCGTTTGAAAGTTTACGGTTACGAGGATCCCTCCGCCACCCTCCCGCAGGCGTATGTCGCGCAATCGCAAACCGGGGCGGATGATTTTGTCCTCCTGCTGCGGAGCTCTCTCCCGCCGCGCGCCCTCGAGAAGGAATTGCGCGCCGCTGCCGCGTCGATCGACCCCACTCTGCCGATTTACGATCTCCGCTCCATGGGGGAACGCGTGGCGGAAACCTGGGCGACACCGCGCCTCATGTCGTGGCTGCTCTCGGTTTTCGCCGGCCTGGCTCTCGCACTCTCAGCGGTGGGTCTCTATGGCGTCATGTCGCATGCCGCAGAACGCCGGAAACGCGAGGTCGGCGTTCGCCTCGCGCTCGGCGCCACGGCCGCCCAAATCCGCTCCCTCATGCTCGGCACCGCAATGCGTCTGCTCGTCCTCGGGCTGGGAGTCGGCCTCTTTGTCTCACTCCTCGCTTCGCGCGTCTTGCAGCATCTGCTTTACGACGTCAGCGCGCTCGATCCCCTCGCCTACGCGATCGGCTGCGTGCTACTGACCGGCTGTGCCCTCATCGCGAGCTGGGTTCCCGCGCTGCGCGCCGCGCGGGTGGATCCCATCACGATTTTGCGGGCGGAGTGAGACTTTGAAATGCACGATCTTCCGCTCTTCATCCTTTCGGGCCTGCTACTGAATATCACGCCGGGCCCGGATACGCTTTACATCTTGGGCCGTAGCGTCGCGCAAGGACGAGTGGCGGGGCTGGCGGCGGCGCTCGGCATTTCGGTGGGCTGTCTGGTGCACACCTTCGCGGCGGCCTTTGGTCTTTCGGCGCTGCTCGCGACCTCAGCGTACGCCTTCCTCGTCGTGAAGTTTGCCGGTGCCGCCTACCTCGTCTGGCAGGGCATCCGCCTCTTGCGTCAGCGCCAGGCCACCTTGGCGCTGGCGGAAACTGCCCGCGAGTCCCCGCGGCGCATCTTCCGGGATGGCGTCATCACCAACGTGTTGAACCCCAAGGTCGCCCTCTTCTTTCTCGCCTTCCTGCCGCAATTCGTCGATCCCGCCGAGACGGCCAAAATCACCGCGTTTCTCACCCTCGGGTTCATTTTCGTCGCCGGCGGCATGCTCTGGTGTCTCGTCCTGGTCGGGGCCGCGTCGTGGCTCGGGCACGGCCTGCGTCGCTCCACCTCCGCTGCCGCCTGGCTGAACCGCGCCTGCGGCGCCTTGTTTCTCGCCCTGGGCGTCCGTCTCGCCTTCCAGCGTTCGCCGTAGCTACCTCGCGTCCGCCGCTTCGTTCCGAATTCGGGAAAACGCCGTCCCAGCGTCGGTGCCCCGAGCGGTTCTCCCGGGGTGCGCGAGCTTGACCGCGCCCCCCTTTACAGAGGGAAACGGAAGAACCTGAGGCACCTTTACGATTCTGGCACATACCCTGCAATACTTGGCAGGCGAACGCGCCCGCGCGAAAAACTGCCCTCAGTCCACTGCCATGTTCCTGCGTCCCTTCCGCTCCGCCCTCCTCCTTCTCGCCACGGCCGCGACCACGCTCGCCACGACCGAGGAGATTTTCGACAAAAAGCTCCCGGTCACGCCCGGCGGAAAGCTGGTGGTAGAGGTCGATTTCGGCACCATCGACGTGGCGACCAGCGATGCCGCCGAGGTGGCGATCTA
>JBBRQH010000094.1:0-13725 GCA_038226705.1 Chthoniobacterales bacterium
CACCGCCACTTTTGTGGTGAACGGTGTCAGCGGACGCAATTATCAGCTCCAGCGCAGTGCTGCGCTGGAAAGCGATGTCTTTGCGAATATCGGCCCGGCCCAGCCTGGCACAACGGGCACCCCGCTCACCTTTCTCGATCAGAACGCCACCGGCACGCAGGACTTCTATCGGGTTGTGTCTCCATGAGCACGGCACGATCTTCATCGGGCGATTCGTGGCATTCTCCGAATCGGGTGCGGCCGCGGCGATCGCCAGGTGTCCTGTTCGAATTCTTTTGGGCCGGTAGAGGCACGGTTTGGCGCGGCGCCGAGCAGGATCACGAACTGCGGGTAACCGCGGGTTTGGTCTCGGACCGCGGCGCGAGCAACGATGAGATCCTCCCCACCCGGCTGGCCCCAGGGGGAAGTGATGGGAGTGACGTGGACGTTCACCGACCCTATCGCGGCATCCGACATCTTTTGCCGTATCGTATTCCGTGCGTGAAGCATCCGGCGAATGCAGTCTCGGCCAGATGCCGCAATTATGATCAACCCGGCTTCATTAGCGGTTTCGGCGACTGCAATGGACGCGGTGTCGGTCCTGCCCATCCATCAGGCATTGGATTTCGAAGCGAATCGTGGCGGTAACTTCCGTTAAATCGCAACAGCTCCTCCCATGTCATTCCCTCACTGTGCAGTGCTGCTCCTCGCCGTGGTCGTCGTCCCTGCGACCTCACTCCGGGCCCAAATCAACGCCACCTGGGTCGGCACCGTCGGCGGGCCGCCTTCGAACTGGTCGCTCGCAACCAACTGGTCGACCAACCCGCAGGTCCCCAATGGCGCGATGGATTCCGCCACGCTGACCAACGCCCAAACCACCTTGAACATCGGCGTCACGTTGCAAGACCTGACGCTCAACGGGAACGCCTCCCTCTTCTCGGTTGCCGGCTCGCCCCAGACGCTCGCGGTGGAGGGAAATTTCATGCTCCTCGGCGCCCAGAGCGGTTCCATCGCCTCGGGCGTCACGCTCTCGATCGAAGGAACCGGCACCGCGAACCGGTCCGGGACGTACAGTCTCAACGGCACCCTCAACGTGGCCGCCTCCAAGACCTTCATCCACTCGGGCACCGGCGCCCTCGCGGTCTTCAGCGGTGGCGTCATCAACAACGCCGGCACCTGGCAGGCGAACGGCCCGGGCGGGATCGCCGGCGGCGTCGGTTCCGGCATTTTCAAAAATCTCGCGGGCGCGACCTTTAAGACCACTGGGACGACCTTCGACTACCCGGTCGCGCGGACCTTCAGCAATGCCGGCGACCTCTTGGTCGAAGCCACCGCGGTCAGCCTCTTGTTGAACGGGGGTGGCATCCTCGGCGGCACCGTCATCGTCGGTGCCGACAGCGGCGGTCTCTTCCTGGGCTCGGTCTCCTCCGTGCCTTTCGATGCACTGATCAAGATCTTCGGCTTCGTCCAGGTCTCGCTCGGAGCGACGCTCTCGCTCGACGCCGATCTGACTTTTACCGGTGGCAGCTCGCCGAGCCTTCCGGGCGAGCTCCGGCTGGCGGGATCGGGTTCCTCCGTCGCGACCCTCTCCATTCCGGCGGGCCATTTCGCCACCTTCACCGGCGTCCGGCTCAACCTCGTCTCGGCCGGCGTCGTCTCCGGGGGGACCTCGGAAATCAGTTCCGTGCTCGTGAATGGATCGAGCCAGCTGGTGAACCATGTCCTGAAGCTCCAAAGCGGCGGCACGCTCTTCCACACGGGGGCGGCTCAGTTCAGTTTCACCAACAGCTCCCTGGAGAACGCCGGCACCTACTTCGCCAACGGCAACGGTTTCCTGCTCGCGACCGGGGTCTGTCGTCTGGGCAACACCGGCACCTTTCGCCGGACCACCTCCAGCGGGGTCTTCCAGATGTCCGTCCGTCTGGACAACGATGGCCTTGTCGATGTCCAGACCGGCACGCTCCTGCTCAACGGCGGCGGCACCTCGGTCACCGTTCCGAACCCGTCCGCGACCTTCACGATCGCCAGCGGAGCCACCCTCCGCTTCGGGGCGAACTACACCTTTAACGCCGGCACAGACGTCTCGGGGGCCGGCACGCTCGATTTCCGCAGCGGCACCATGACCTTCACCGACAGCTTCACCTGGGGCGTCTCGAACGTCGCCTTTACGGGAGCCACCATCAGCGTCCCCGCGGGAAAATTTCTCGCCTTTCCGAATGCCGCCTTCCTCACGAGCGGCACCACGACCTTCACCGGCGGCGGCGTCATCGCCACGCGCAACGGCTCGGTCGACACCGGCGCGACCGTCGCCCTCGACCCCAACACCACGGTGAAAAACGACGACGGCACGCAGATCTTTCTGGGCGCCGGGCGCCTGAACTTCAACGGCGGGACCTACCGCAACGAAGGCACCACGCGCTTCAACGGCACCGGCGGCGCGAATGGCTCGCCGGGCACCTTCGCGAACCCGCCGCCCGGGCTGCTCGACATCGACTCCCCTGGCAACACCGTGCGGATCTTCATCACCTTCGACAGCACGGGGCAGGTCCAGGTGGGCCCCGGCAGCACCTTCCAGCTCTCCGGCCCCTGGGCGCAGAATTCCGGCGGCACGATGACGGGTGGTTCGATCAAGATCTTAGGCGGCTTCGTGCAAAGCGGCCCGCCCATCACCACGATCGGACCCGGCGCGAGCGTGCAGCTCGGCGGCTCCGGCAGCTTCCCGTCACTCGGCGGCGCGAACAACATCCAGGGCACGCTCGACCTCTCGCCCTCCATGCAGCCCTTCCCCGGCGGCACACCCTTCCAAATCGCCCCCGGCGGCATCGTCAAGATCGGCCCCGGCCTGGGGAATCGGGCCGCGCGGCCCGCCGGCGGGGCGGGCCCGTTGACCGAGGGCTTCGGCGGCGCCGGCAGTACCATCTCGAATTCCGGACTCCTCTCCGGCCTCGGCACGGTCAACGGCACTTTCACGAACAACGCCGGCGGCGTGGTCAGCGCCACCGGCGCCGGCACGCTCACCTTCACCGGCTGCGTCACAAACAACGGCACCATCATCGTCGCAGGCGGCGCCGCACTCGTGTTCACGAGCAACTGCTTCACCAACAACGGCGTCATCCAGATTTTGGGAGGCTCGTTTACCCCGCCGCCGGGCTTTGTGAACAACGGCCAGATCTATGACGCCAGCGTTGTCCAGATCAGCAACGTGACCAAAAACGGCGCGACCTCCACCTTGACGGTCAACGGCGTCACCGGTCGCATGTACCAATTGCAACGTTCTCTGGCGCTCGAGAGCGATCAATTCACCAACATTGGCTCGCCGCAGGCCGGCATGACCGGCTCGCCGCTGACCTTCATCGACCCCGGCGCGAGTGGTGCGAAGGGGTTTTATCGCATGTTGAGTTTCTAACTTACGCTGCATTTTTATGGCCGCGCCAATGGGGTGTGGTTCCGAGAGCAATCGCGGCACAAAGAATGCGCTACTCGGGCGAACCGTTTGGGCCGGAAAATCCCCTGGGTGCATCCAGAAATGGCCGCAATTACACCAAGAAGTTTTTCGGGTAAAAGCACGGAGCGCCGAACCAGACGCGGCAGGCATTTATCAAGTAGCGTGAGGCTCGCCGCGTGAAGGCGCTTCTTGATGTTGTAGTCGCCCTTCCGGGCATTTCAGCCTCATTGAAAGGCGCGGCCGCCGGTGAGTTTCTGCACGGCCATGAGATAACGGCGGAACGTCTCGGTTTGCTCCGGCTTGCCCGACGGCTTCCCATTGGCTTCGGGATAGCGGTTGTTTCCCTTCGTCTTCAGGGAGCGGTCCGGATACGAAATCTCCAGACCCCATTGCGTGCCGTCGATCGCACCAGGGGTGTGATATTCCGCGCGCCACCGCCAGACTTTGAGTTCGTCGAGGGCCTGGCGAAACTCGCGCCACTGCGCTGGAGTCGGGGTGATCATGGTCTGCCGGGGATTGCGCCGCCCGGCCTCGGAAGCAGAGTATTCAAGGGTGGCGTCTCGCAGATCGAGTTGATACGAGGCGCCGAGAAATCCACCGATGTAAATGCTCAGGCGCTGGGGAATCGGAGCGCGCTCCGCCGCGCGCGAGCAGGGAGTGGCGAGAAGCAGACAAGTGAAGGCGAAGCTGATGCTTCGAAGTGCGCTTCTCATGAACGTTCGTCCCTATTCTCCCCGCGCCAGCCGAGAGCCAGTGCGGCGACAATGACCGCACCCACGGCGATCGAACTCGGCGGCTCGGCGGCAATGTGGCTGGCCACCCCGAGCGCCAGCGCCATTCCCGCGACCAGGCAAAGGACGAACCGCCAACTCACCACGTGCCAGACGAACTCAAAAATTAGTTCGGCCAGGAATTCGAGGAAGACCATGCGTGCGTAGCAACGTCCGTGGTTTGCACGCGGGAGCAAGCGTGGGACCTCTGCACCTCATGAGGCGGCAATTTCAGAAGCCGACGGAGATGCCGTTCCAGGCGTTCATCAGGGAGATCGCAAAGCTGATTTCCACAAACTGCTTGTCGCTGAAATGGACCTTGAGGGCGTCGTAGTCGGAGTCCGGCGCACGGGTGCGGGCGACGTGGGTCGGCCCAGCCGAGGGTAGCGCGATTTGGTGGCGTGAAGAATGGGGACTTCGGCCAGACCGGGATCGTATCGAGGCGGTTCACAGTGAGATTCGTGAGTAGGCCGGCGCTCCGACGAAACCCAGCCCATGCGCGTCGTACTCCTGCAATGGCGATGACCGGAAACAAAGTGGCTGTCACTCAGCAGCAACATGCTGGACATTAATGTCCTCAATCGGGTCGCTCCCAAATCTCGAACACGAGCCATGATCGCGTCCGCACCTCCCAAGGAAACCGGATTCAATCTGGCGCGCCAGGGATGGTTGCAACGGTTCGTCGATGTGTCGGTCGAGCGGATGTTCTCCGAAGAACAGCGACGAGTCGGAATGATCTCCCTCCGCCATGGTCTCAAGCTTTTCCTGGCGGTTTGTATCGCGGCCCTGGCCTTCCAGCTGGGCGTCCTTCGGCTCACCTGGGGGCATCCCATGACGAGGTTTATGCTCTGCAGTGTGCTGGCCTATGGGCTGACTTTGGTTGTCGCACTACGGGCCGCACCAAATTTGCACCGCATGCTCGGATGGTGGGTGGTCGCAGTCGCGGGCGCGAGCATCGCGATCGCCTCACCGATGCTCTTGCTGCGCGGCTATCCGATGGAATTGCTGCTGCGCTACGGATACTTTGGGCTGGTCCTTTTCGCGCTCCTTCCGTTCTTGATCCTGCGGCTCCCGTGGCTCGATGGAGTTGTCGCCAATCTCGCGACGATCGCTGCGTACGCGATGATTCTCTACGCAATTCCCGATTTCCCTCCCCTCCATCGCTGGGTGCATTTGCACAATGTCTTGATCGGTCTCGGGGCGGCCGCTTCCGGAGGGTGGATGCTTGAGAAACTGGCACGCGACGAATTCGTGCAGCGTCTCACTGTCGAGGCAAGGGAACGCGAATTGCAGGCGGCGCACGTCCGCATTCGCACGCTGCTGCTGAACACCTTGCCGGAGTCGATCGCCAACCGACTCCAAGCAGGCGAGCACCCGCTCGCGGATGGTCCGCTCACGGTCAGCGTCGTGTTTGCAGATATCGTGGGTTTTACTCCCCTCGCGGCGCGCCTGCCTCCAGCCAAGTTGGTGCTCCTTCTCGATCAACTTTTCCGACGTTTCGATCTGCTGGCCGCCACCTTCGGGGTCGAAAAAATTAAGACCATTGGCGATGCGTACCTTGCCGTCGCCGGTGTTCCCCAGTCGCGGCCCGATCATGCCTGCGCGGCCGCCGATTTTGCGCTGTCCCTGCTCGAAGCGACCCGGGAAATCGCGCGCGAGTCTAATCTGCCGCTCGACGTTCGGATCGGAATCGATACGGGGAAGGTCATCGCAGGCGTGATCGGGCGCGACAAGTTTGCCTACGATGTCTGGGGCGAAACCGTCAACACTGCGGCTCGAATGGAATCTCACGGCGAGCCCGGAAGGGTCCAGATCAGTGAGGCGACCCGGCTGGCCTTGGGGGACGATTTCCTGATCGAGTTGCGTGGACCGAGAGAGATCAAGGGGCTGGGAACCATGAACACGTTCTGGGTCGTGGCGCGGAAATCGCACTCGATTGGTCTCGCGGCCGTCGACTCAGCTGGGAGTTGAGTGGGGAAAAGCGATTGAGCAGAAAGATTCCCGGATGCTCCCCGACGAGTGCCGGGAGTCGTCGGTTATACGCTCTCGTTCCCCCGCACTCTTCCCTTCCAGGCACCCCCAATCCCCTGCCAATGCCGGCGGGCGGAGTCGAGGGTCATCGCGGTGTAGAGCGCGGCGGCCAACGGGAGAGTGAGCGCGAGACTCCACGACTGGCGATAAAGGCGGACGGTCGGCAAGTACGCAAAAGCGAGCAGCGACCACGCCGCCAAGCCCAGGGCGAGAAGAAAGAAATCATCCCGCCAAAGGCCTGCCAGCGTGGAGAAGACTGGCAAGATGTAGAGCAGCGCCATCACCAGGACGGAGCTCGCGACGAGCGCGGGTGAGTAGCGGAGTTGGGTATAAGCCGTGCGGGACACCATCCGCCAGATTTCCGCCAGGGAATCGTAGGCGCGCAGACTGCGCGTCTCTCTGCAATTTCCCAGCCAGAGCTGGCCGCCACTCGCCTTTACGCTCGCGGCGAGCGCACAGTCGTCGATCAACTCGCCCCGGATGGCGCCTAGGCCGCCAGCGCGTTCGAGCGCCCTGCCCTGCAGGAGAAGGCAGCCGCCCGCGGCACCGGCGGTGCGTTTGGACGGATTCGCCACCCAGCGAAAAGGATAAAGCTTCTGAAAGAAAAAGACGAAAGCCGGGATCAGAAGTCTCTCCCAAAATGACTCGCAGCGCAGCGCCACCATCTGCGAAACAAGGTCGCAGCGGCGCGCCTGCGCGAAATCGACCAGCGCCTCAAGGTGATCGGGTGGTTGCGCGATGTCCGCATCGGTGAAGAGGAACCAGGCGACGTCCGGGCACGCCAACCGGGCAGCTTCCACGCCTTGCTGCAGCGCCCAGAGCTTGCCGGTCCAGACCGGGGGAAGCGCCGTGCCTGCCACGACGATCAATCGGTCGGCCGCGCCCGCATCTCGGGCCAGTTTTCGCGCGAGTTCCGCAGTTCCATCGGTGCTTTGATCGTCGACGAGCACGATCTTCCATGCCCCGGCATAGCGCTGCTGGAGAAGCGAGGGGAGCGAGACCGGCAGGCTTGCGACTTCATCCCGGGCCGGCACGATGATCGCGAGAGGCGCCAGGGTGCGCGGGCCGCCAGTTGGGGCCGGCAAACCGACTGAATCGATCCGCCAAAAACGGCCACGAAAAAGGAGGAGGAAAATCCAGGCGAATACCGACACGCCGGTCAAAAGAGAGAGCAAGCCAAACCGCACGCCGGAACATGGCGCAGATGGGCCGGGAACGCGGAACAAATGCCCGCCGTGGGCCTTTCAACGCCAAATCAGAATCTCCGCGGTGTGAATCAGCAGGCCGATCGCGCCACCGATCACGGTGCCATTCAAGCGGATGAACTGGAGATCCCGACCCACCTCGAGTTCGAGTTTCTCGATCAGGTCATCGGCGTTCCAACTGCGGACGGTTTCCTCGATCAAGCTTCCGATGTCGGAGGCGTTGAGCTCGACGAAATTCAGGACGGAGACGCGCAGGCCGTCATTCAGCTTGGAGCGCAGCGGAGCGTCATCGTGCACGGCCCCGGAGACACTCTTCATGAGCCCGACGAAATGCCGGCGAATCTGCGAGTCGGGCTCGGCGAGGTCGTGATTGATGGCGGCCTTGAGCTGACCCCAGACACTGCCGGCGTATTCGTTCAAGGCCGGGTTTTCGAGCATCTCGTTCTTGATCTCCTCGCCACGGGCGAGGTGTTCGGGCGAGTTCTGGAGATCGGCAATGAAGCTCGCGAGACGGCGCCCGAATTCCGCGCGGAGATGATGGTCGGGCTTGACGCCGATATCGTAGAGCAGGGCCTGGAGATTGGTCACGAGCTTGCGGGAGATGTACGTGGCGACAAGGTGCCGCACGCCCTCCAGTGAGATCGGGCCGACCTTGTGGGGAATGGGGAGCTCCTTCTCGATCCCGCGCTCGATCACGGCGTGATTCTCCGTCACCACGGAGCTGCCGAATTCGAGCACCTGGGCGAGCACGGCCTCGTGTTTGCCGTCGGCGGTGAGAATGGAAAGCACGCGGCCAAGCGCGGGCGCCGCCGGGATCGCGCGGAGGCGATCGATCACCTGCCGATGCACCACGCGCGCCACATCGGCGTCATCGACCGCGTCGAGCACGCGCGGGAGGAACGACAGGACTTTGTCGGCCAGCGTTTCGGCGTTCTCCATCAGCCACTCGGTTGCGACACCCGTGAGGTCGATCTTCGCCAGGCGTCGGCCGACGATGTCGCGGGTGAGGAAGTTCTCGACGACAAAATTTCCCAGGCCCTGTCCGACTTCGACTTGCTTGCGGCGCAGGATGGCGGTGTGGGGAATAGGCAGGCCGAGCGGATGGCGAAAGAGCGCGACGACCGCGAACCAATCCGCCATGGCCCCGATCATGGCGGCTTCGGCGAAGGCGCGAATGAATCCGACCCAAGGCGCGTGGGGCTCAATGCTGCGCGCCACCCCGTAAATGATGGTCATGGCCACGAGCAAACCCGTCGCAATCCGGCGAAGCCGCTGGAGTTGCGCCTTCTTCTTGGCTTTGTCTTCGTTTCGGGCCATCGGTCGCAACTTAGCACGGACCCCGCCGTCCCTTTGGGCGGAAGCGTTGGTGACGCAGACGGAAAAACTCAGCCGACGCTCAATTCCTTGAGGAAATCGGCGAGATCCTTGCGCTGCGCCTCCTGCTTCTTGCGGACCGCGGCGGACTCGGCCTGGAGCCTCTCGATCTGGGTTTCCTGCTCATTCAATTTGCGGAGCAGGCGGACGCCGTACTCACTCTTGTCGCCAGCGGTTTTGAGATTCTCACGAATGCGGTTTTGCTCGGCCGTGATGGCGGCGATGTGCTGGTCACGCGTGGTCACCTCCTGCTCGGAATCGGCGATGGCATGCCTGAGTCGGGCCGCCTTGACAAGCGCTTCGCGAACCGGCGCGGCGAACTCGCCTTCTTTTACATACTCGAGGAGATTAGCCTCCTCGACTTCGAGCAGCGCGAGCTTTTCGCTTTCCACGAATTCTTCTTTCACATCGAGCTTTTCGCTCTTCCCCGCGGCGATGGTGAGGTCGAAACGGAAGAGGGTGTCGGTCGTTTCGGCCGGCGTGGCCGTCTCGACGAGCTTCCATTCGGCCCCGTTGCGAATGTGTTCGATCACCAGCTTTTTCGGGCGTGGCGATTTGTTCTCTACCGCATAGGTGAGCGAGGAGACTTTCTTGCGTTTCAGCTCGAGCACACCGGCCAGGATTTTCCCGGCGGTGATGCGCTCGGAGGATTTGATGTTCTGCAACTGGACCGGGAGCTGAATGTCGAGCCCGTAGCGGAGCAGGCGGGTCTGCCCGGGCGGTACATCGCCGATCCGGGCATCGCCGGCATAGCGGCCCTCGTCGAAGACGGTGACGGGCCCGGCGAGCAAGTGCAGGCCGGCGCTGTTCTTGAGGCGCGCGCCATTCAGCGGGAACTTCCCATCGCCGGCATTGCGGTTGTAGATCGAGAGCTTCTCAGCCGTGATCGTGTCATTTACGATTGGGATCATGGCCGAGCGCTGGCGCGGCAGGCTTACGCCGCCGACCGTGTATTGGAAGAGCTCGCCGACCTCCTTGGCCACCGCCGTGACGGCGATGCTGGATCCGCCGGTGGAGTCGTTTTCGGTCGCGGTGGCACCAACGTAGGAAGGAAGCTGGCGAAGTCCTTCGGCGGGGGTGTTGGCGCCACGCTTCGGCTTCAAGGGCTTGGCGGAATAGATGGAAACGGGGAGTGGACCTTCTTTTTCAGCAGTGGGAATGTATGAACCAGTCACGATGGACCTCGCAGGTTCAGCATCTGCGCCAGCTTCATACTGCTGCGGCGCAACGCCGGCGCGCACTTCGTTCTGCACGACGGGCCGTTGCACGTAGAGCGGCTGGTAGAGGTCCTGTACGAATGAAATCGGCCGCCCGCTCACGAGGCTGAGTTTCACGTCGTTCCAATCGTTCTCGGTTTGGTTTTCAACCAGCGCCCAGCCTTGCAGGGTGGCCTTGTCGGCAAAGACGAGGCGGTAGCTCGTCTTCCAGACGGGCGTCTCGACGACGTAGCCCAAGCGCACGGTGCGTTCGCCTTTGCCGTTGAAGGCGAGACCGACGGTTTTTTTGTCCTTATCGCGGGCGGCGGAGAGCGCGGCCAGGGCTTTCTCCAACTCGGCCTGGAGGGCGGGATCGTCGAATTGGAGGGAGCGGAGCTCGCTGATGGCGATGGAGCGAAGGCCCGACGCCGTGATGGCATTCAAGAAAGCGGCCTTGATCGGCGCGCCCTTCTCGCCGCCGCTGCCCGGAATGTCGCGGGTCTCAACCCCCATGACGGTGCCCTGCAATTTCTCCGTGCCCGCGCTGAAGGTGATCTTCGCGCCGCGCAGTTGGTTGAGCAGGTCGGCGAGGGAGGGGTTGCCCGTGATGTCGACCTGGAAGCTGCGCAGCGTCTTCTCGATCGGATCCTGCGAGGGATAGGTGACGGCGCCCACCGTGCCGCCGCCAAGATCGAAGAGGACGATGCTCTTGAGGAGGTCGTTGATCTGCGCGGTCTTGAATTGCAGCTCCGCGCGCGCGTTATCGCGCACCGGACCCTCATGCTGGAAGTAGCCCACGCCGCTGGAAAAGAGCGCGATCTCGCGCACCGGCAACTCGGTCACGGGTGGCGCAGCCAGGGCGGGAAGCGCCGTAACAAGCAGAACGAGCGGGGAGAGAAGGCGGGGATTCATAGGCGGTGGGCGGCAGCGTAGCGGATTGCTCTAGCCGGGGAAGAGAATGCGGGCTTCTGCCTGGTTCATTCCGCCCACAAGGTCCGCTCCGTCCATGCCGTCGGCCTTTTGGTGGAGCAAGTGGACGCAAGGGACGAATGGATACGGAACTTCCATCGCGTCACCGGCGTCTTCCCGGTTGGCGGCAGGCAGGATTGCTCTAGCTTCGGCCTCCGCTGCCATGACCAAGATCAACAATCTGCACGTCCGCTCGATCACGCGCCTCCTGGCGCCGCTGGAGCTGAAGGCGTGGCTGCCGCTGACGCCCGAGGCGCGTGCCACCGTGCTCGCTGGTCGCGAGGCAGTGGAGAATATTTTGCAGCAACGCGATCCGCGGCTGCTCGTCATTGTGGGTCCCTGCTCGATCCACGATCCCAAGGGAGCAGCCCAATACGCGCGCCAGCTCCGCGTCCTGCGGGAGGAACTGCGCGAGGAGGCTGAAATCGTGATGCGCGTCTATTTCGAAAAACCCCGCACGACCATCGGCTGGAAAGGCTTGATCCACGACCCGCACCTCAACGGTTCGCGCGACATGGAGACGGGCATTCGCCGGGCGCGCGAACTCCTGCTCGAAATCGTGGGCAGCGGCTTGCCGGCCGCGACTGAATTCCTCGATCCTCTCGTGCCGCAGTACATCGCCGACCTCGTGAGTTGGGCGGCGATCGGCGCCCGCACAACCGAGTCGCAGACGCATCGGGAGCTCGCGAGTGGATTGTCGATGCCAGTGGGTTTCAAGAACGGCACCGATGGCGAACTCCAGACCGCCCTCGACGCGATGAAATCGGCGCGCGCGCCGCACAGTTTCCTAGGCATCGACCAGGACGGCTACACGTCGGTGGTACATTCGACCGGCAATCCGCTCGGTCACCTCGTGCTGCGCGGCGGGCGCGGCCGGACGAACTACGATCCCAGCAGCATCGCCGATGCCGCGAAACGGCTGGCCAAGGCGGGTCTGCCTGCGGCGGTCATGGTCGATTGCAGTCATGCGAACTCCGGGAAGGAGCACGCCCAGCAGGAGGTCGTCTGGGAAAGCATTCTCGCGCAACGCCGCGAAAACCTGGAGAGCGCCATCATGGGCGCGATGCTCGAAAGCAACCTCGAGGAAGGCCGGCAGGATTTGCCGGACCGGATCGAAGACTTGCGGCCGGGCGTCTCCATTACCGATGCGTGCCTCTCGTGGCCGCAGACGGAAGCGCTGCTCCGGCAACTCGTGAAAAGTCACGCGGCGCAAAGCGACCAACATCCCGCCCGGATCGCGGAAGCGGTTCCGGCCTGAAGCACGGCCACGGCAGAGCGCGATTTCATGCGGATCCTCGTCGCAGGTGCGGGTTACGTCGGCGAAGCGTTCGCACTGCAGGCGCGCGCCTGCGGGGATACGATCGAGGCGTGGACCGGAACGGAGGAATCCGCCGCCGGGCTGGCGCAAAAACATGGTCTGAGCGCGTTGGCCGTCGATGTCAGTGATGCCGGGTCCGTCCGGCACGCCGCTTCCCTCGCGGCGCCGCCGGACACAGTCCTGCTGTCCGTCAGCTCGGGTCGCGGCGGGGCCGAATCCTACCGGCGCGTGTACGAAAATGGGGCCCGCCATCTGGTGGCGGCCTTTCCCCGGGCGCGACTGATCTTCACTGGCAGCACTTCGGTTTATGCGCAGACGGCGGGCGAGTGGGTCGACGAGGACTCACCGGCGGAGCCCGATCGTGAAACGGGCCGGATCCTCCTCGAGGCGGAATCGGTGGTGCGTGCAGCCGGCGGAACGGTGGCGCGGCTCGCCGGCATCTACGGTCCGGGGCGCTCGGTCCTGCTGCGGCGGTTTCTGGCCGGCGAGGCGGTTCTCGAGGGCGATGGATTGCGCTGGATCAACCAGGCGCATCGCGACGACATCGTGTCTGCCCTGCAACTACTCTGCGCGCGGGACGATACCGCGGGCCAAGTTTACAACGTGGGCGACGATCGTCCGCTCACCCAGCGCGAATGCTATGACTGGCTCGCCGCGCATTTCCAGCGTCCGCTGCCTCCTCCGGCGCCTCCCGACTACGACCGAAAGCGCGGCTGGACGCACAAGCGCGTCGCAAATGCCCGGCTCCGGGCGCTCGGCTGGAGTCCGCGGTTCCCGAGTTTTCTCGCCGCGGTGGAGGCCGGACTGGAAGCCGGGTGAGGTTTTGCTTTTCGCTCGCCCGGAAACTGCTTAAGACGAAAGCTGATGCGTGAGATCAAACTATCGGGGCGCGAGATGGTCGTCGTGCGCGCCCTCGGCTTCGCTGGGGGTTGCACGGGCCTCGAGTTGCAGGAAGCCACGCGGATCGACGACGAATCATTGGTCGATGTGCTCAACGCCATGATGTCGGCCGGTTTTGTGGAGAGCACGCCCTATTCGGAATTTACGGCGGCGGCCACCTTTCAAGAAACCACCTTCGAGACGAACCCGTCCTTCAGCCAGGAGTTGAAGAAAGCGATTGGCCGGGGGCGCTGAAAGGCGGACGTATGCCGGGCGCAGCCACGGATCAACCTCGCCGCATTTATCTCGCGGGGGAACTCTTCTCGGCCAAGCATATCCTGGGCAATGCCGTGCTTGCGCAGGCCATCTGGGATGTTTCCGAAGGCCGCTACGTCGCTCTCGTGCCGCAGGATCTCGAGCAGCGCGAGACGACCGCGCACGCCATTCGCGACCAGGACATCCGCGCGCTGCTCTCCTGCGATGTGGGTATTTTCCACTACGACGGGCCGGAACTCGACTCCGGCACGGTGGTCGAGTTCATGTTCGCGAAGTTTGCCGA
>JBBRQH010000095.1:0-13595 GCA_038226705.1 Chthoniobacterales bacterium
ATGCGAGACTCGATGCCATCGTGCAGTGCGCGATGCGGAAGGATCCGGGTTGGCGTTTCCGATCCGCGAGGGAGATGGCGGAGGCGATCAAAAGCCCGTGTATACCGCCGCACCATCGACCTCCTGCTTGGGACGAGTCGTGAAGGTCGGTGACCGGCGCTCGACGGATCCCAAATTCAGCCACGCTTTCTGGCCGACGAGCTGCGGGCGGAACTCGCGCGCAAAGTCTGAGGAAGCCGCCCCCAGTGCAGCGCCAGGCGGACGCGGAAGAACCGATTTGACGTGGAAGGCGAGGAGCTCCCGGCCGGTGCAGCCGAGCACGGAAACTGTACGCAGCCCGGCTACGACGAAGCCCGCTCACGGTCACCCCGACCGCGCGATATGAGTCTCACCAACCAGCTCGAATCGATTGTCGCGCGCGCCACCGCCGTGACGTTGGGGACCGACACCTCGACCAGCGCCGACGCGTTGCTCGCCGAGTCGAATCCGTTGTGGGGACAGCTCGGCGAGCACGCGGCCGAGCTGCTGCCCGTCGTGGACCGGCTGATGGCGAAGCTGAAGGGCGATCTGGCAGGTGCACCGGCGGCCGTCAAGAGCGCGCTCGAGCAGCACCGCAGCGCCGAGGCCGAGGCGAAGTTCGATCGCGTCGACGCGCCGCGCGAGGTCGTCGGGTTCCAGATCCTCGATGCGCTCGAGCGGATCCGATCGTTCATGGCGAAGGCGTAGGGCTGTTGGCTACCGGATCGGTCCGGGAGGCGGCGCGCCATCGTCCGGCGCCGTGTTGCGTAAGCGCGCGGCCAGCGCGCTCCACGCTTCGCCTCCGTCCCCGTGCCTCACCGGACGCTCTCAGTAGCTCCGGCGTGTCCTCTCCGATCGCGCGGACCGCGCTCCCCAGCCTGCGCCCATCTCTACTAGACTCCTGTTAGATCTACGCTTCCGACCGATGGCGGCTCCCCAACCCTAACGGGCGAACGCTAACATGGCAGGCGCTAACGCGACGGAATCCTCTGCGCGCCTCAACGGCGCTGCAAAATACGCTCCATCGCGGCTTTCGCGCCCGCATAGCCGTGTTCCGCAGCCTTCCGATACCAGCGCACGGCTTCCTTCTGGTCCTTCGCCAAGCCTCGCCCCTCGTAGAGCATCACGCCGAGGTTGAACTGCGCTTTCGCATCGCCCTGTTCCGCGGCCTTCCGGTACGAGTCCGCGGTTTCGGCCTTTCCGGTAACGGCGATCCCAAAGCAGGACGAAAACACTGGAAAGGCAGCGAACGAATGAGGTCATAAGGAGCGTGGATGGAGAGCCGCCGCACGCTGTCAGGCCAAGGGGACGGAATCAACCGTGATCCCGCGCCGCCAAGGCCCGCGCTTCGCTCCACCGGGACGCAGGACGCTCCCGCTGCCCTCTCCCAAATCCGGTCACGCCCCCGACCGCGCTTCACGCTGCCGCCCATGCCCCCTTGGTTGACGGATGAATATACGGCGGTATATATCGCATATGACAACGACCCTTTTTCTCAACGGCCGGAGTCAGGCGGTGCGCCTGCCGAAGGATCTGCGTTTGCCGGGTAAGACCGTAACTATTCGCCGGCTGGGGAGCGGCCTGTTGATTGAGCCAGTGACCGAAACGGCCTGGCCCGAGGGATACTTCGAGGCCATCCGGATTTCCGATGAGTCGTTCGCTCGTCCCCCGCAGGGCTCAACGCCTCCCAGCCCGTCGTTCGACGAATGACGCATCTCCTGGATACGAATGTGTGCATCGCCGCGATGCGGGGGAATATGCAGGTGCGTTCGCGCATGAGCGCGTTGGCCCCAAGTGACTGCGGCGTCTCTTCGGTGAGCCTTTACGAGTTGTTTTCAGGAGTCGAGCGCTGCCGCACGCCCGGGGCTGAAGCTGAGAAAGTGGAAAGGTTTATGCACCCGCTTCATTTTCTTCCCTTTGATGAATATGCGGCAAAGCGGACGGCGCGTCTTCGCTGGTTCCTCGAACAACGGGGTGAAACCATCGGACCTTACGATTTGATGCTCGCCGGCCAGGCGCTTTCCTTGGGCGTGATCCTCGTAACCCACAACCTCAAGGAGTTTCGTCGGGTGCCCGACCTCAAGCTCGACAACTGGCAGATATAGGAGACACGCGGTCGGGAAGGGGCTCTCCGCCGCGCGGCGATCGGACTGTGCGAGCCGGGACTGCGCATCTCCACCCCGTGCCTACCGGACGCTCCCGCTGCCCGCTCCCAGATCCGCTCTCCCCTGCCGAGTCGCTTCCTCGATAGCTGGATCTTGTTGTGTTCGGGTGCCGGTCACCCCGCTACTCAAACGCCGCGCCACCTCGCCGACTCCGACTGCCGAGTCAGGTCCGAGGCCCCTGCCGTCCGAGCCCAAGTCAGATCCGCCTGCCGTCCCGTCTCCGATCGCTCCCTCCCCCACCCGTAGCCGCTCCCTGGCCAGAAGCCAGCTCAGGCTCCTTGGCCGTTCCTTGGCCGTTCCAATGCGGGCCGAGCCAGCCCTGTGCACTCCCCTGTCTCCCGATCGCAGCCCCGCACGCCTGCTCACGCTGCGAGCCCGCCACGGCCACGGCCACCTTGAAGCCCGCTCACGGGTCACGCCCCCCGACCGCGCGATCCGCCTCTAGCGAGCCGGGATCGCGCTCCTCGCTTCTCCTCCCAGTGCCTCACCGGACGCTCCAGCTGTCGCCGCGACCCGCTGCCCGTGCGTTCAGCCGCAGGCGTCGAGGCCGTTCCCATCCGCGAGGGAGATGGCGGAGGCGATCAAAGGCCCGTGATTGATGCCGCGACACCGGCGGCGGGGAGCCATTCCCTGCGATGCATCGCCAACGCTGGCGGCATCGGCAACAACCCGTTGTGAGATTTACGCCGCCGCTTGCAGGCTCAGTTGGCCAGCGACACAATCTCGCTCGACGATTCGACCTTCATTCGTCCGAAAACGCCGTCATGAAATGAGACAGTTATTGCCTGACAATTTCCCTTTGATGGGGAATAGTTCCCTTTCGTGAGATTGGGTGAGCGTCGGCCCGGTGAATCCACAAGAAAGGCTGCGCAGGGACAGATTTGCGAGTCGAGATGCGCGTCGCGGAACGCGTGGGTTCGGAGTTGGGTCGCCGTCGGTGCGCGAACCACGCGGAATGACAGGATTTTGGATCGCCGGCGCGGCGCTATAAGCCTGCCGCTGGACGCTGGACTTTTTTCCGGCCGATTTAATTCTGCGTTGAGCGGCGGGAGCAACCAAAACCCCGTCGGGATGGACGGGCTTTCGCGTTTTTCAGGCGCAGCGCAGGAACAGCTCCCATTCGGGAACCGCGAGTCGGTTGCGCAGCGCCACATGGGCGGGCAGCTCGGGCGGTGCGATCGGAGTGCGCGAGAGCTTCAGCCCGACCTCTTCGGGCAGCTTGTCGGCCTTGCGCGAATTCACGCTCGCATCGGCCAGCACGCAGTTTGTCCAGGTCGTCGCGCCGCCGCGCGAACGCGGCAACACGTGGTCGATATTTCCCTCGCCCGGGCTCAACTTGCGTCCGGTAACGCGCCAGGACCAGGACGGTCGGCAGACGAATCGGCCCGCGCGCGGTCTGCACGCAGCCGTCGCCTTCGCGCACCGGCAGCTGCAGCCACTCGCTCCAGCGCACGGGCGTGAGACGGCCTTCGTCGATGTCGAGGGCGGTCGCGGCGTCAGTCGCCATCATGCAGAAGGCCTGTTTGCGGGGTCTTCGTGTCGATGGCCTGCCACGAGCGGTTCAGCACGAGCACGGTGTTTTGTTCGAGGCGGTTCATGGGTTTGCGAATTGAGACCTGGTGCGGGCGCGCGGGCGTTCACTCTTCGAAAATCGGATCGTGGAGGGAATGCTCCCCAACGGCGAATTCGCCGTCCATCGCGTTAGCACCACGTGCCGGCTCGCTTGTCCGGTTCACGATCCAAAAACTGGTAGCCCAGCGTGGATTCGAACCACCGCCGACGGGTTCAGAGACCGGCATGCTTCCGCTACACCACTGGGCTGTTGGAAAATGGCACCCCCTGATCGATTTGAACTATCACCGACCGGCTTCAAAGGCCGACATGCTGCCTTACACCAAGGGGGCGAAATGGCGTTCCCGGTTGGATTTGCACCAACAACCTCCGCCTTCGCAGAGCGGCGCTCGTCGATTGAGCTTCGGGAACAAGGTACTCGAGGCGGGAGTTGCACCCGCACTGGCTGCGCTCTCGACGCAGTGCCTCTTCTTTTGGGCTACTCGAGCATTGGAAAATGGAGCCACTGACCGGGGTTTCACCGGCATTCTCCGTGTTACAAGCGGCGGGATTCGAGTTTCCCCCACAGTGGCAAAAGCCTGGCGGACCGCGGAGGACCTGCGCCCCTAGCCGTCCGATCCGGACGGCTCAGTCCGCTTTCGAGGCGGCTCCGGCACGCTGGTCCGGTTCACAATCCAAATGGTGGGGCCGCAGGGAGTTTCACCCTGACCAAACCGGTTAAAAGCCGGTTGTGCTGTATGTCTGACACTCCAGCCCCTTTGAAACTTGGCGGATGACGACGGTCCCGCCCCGCAAGCCCCCCTGTTTGGAGGCTCCAGCCGTTTTCCAAACGGCCGCGGCACTCTCGTCCGCTTCGTCATCCAAAAATGGTGACCTCGCCAGGATTCGCACCTGAATCAGCCGGTTAAGAGCCGGTTGCTCTGCGTGTTGAGCTAAGGGGCCAATGTGTGGATCCGCCAGCCGGACTTGCGTCTCTCGCCGTTACCGACGGCGCGTGTCGCTGCCAACACCTTGGCGGAATTGAAATGGCTCCTCGGGATGGACTCGCACCATCACTCACCGGTTAACAGCCGGTCGTGCTCCTTTATCACTACCGAGGATTTGAACTGGTCGCGCACCCGGTGCTGCCCCGGGTTTCCCGTCGATCCGAACGACGCGGATTGGCTGTCCTCCTCGTGCGCGTTTTGAAACTTTTTGGGAGTGCGAGGACTCGCCCCTCGGTCTCCGCGATGTCACCGCGGCGTCCTGCTGTTGAAAGACACTCCCGAAATTGGTTGGGCCGGCCGGTGCTGCCCCGGCTGTCTCGAGATCCCCGATCTCGCGGATTGCTGTCTTCCTCCGGCCTGATGGACACACGCCCCGGGCTTGCACCGGGTAAGAGCTGGATTGCAAACAGCCGCCTCGCCTGCTTCGGCATGCGTGTGTTTTGGAAATGGAGGGGCGTGCCGGTGATACTCCGGCCCCGCGAGCTTCACAGGCTCGAGTGCTGCGGCTACACTACCGCCCCAAGGTTGAGATCGTCGGCGCGGGGAGAATTGCACTCCCAAGGCTCTCCGCTTCTGAGGCGGTGCGGTCTGCTCTTCCCGCTAAACCACACGCCGAATGAAACGCGATCCCGCGACCGGAGTTGCACCGGTGTAGTCCGATTTACGAGATCGGTGCATGGGCTGCCTCTGCCACGCGGGAGTTGGAAATGGTGCGCGATGCCGGTGCTGCCCCGGCCCGATCGGTTTGGAAGACCGTCATGCGAGCTGATACATCAATCGCGCCTGAAAATGGCCGCTGCCCCCGGAGTTGCACCGGGTCCCCCGTGGCTTCAGCACGGTGCTCTTCTGCATGAGCTATGCAGCGAAATGAAAAATGGTCCCTCCGCACGGTTTCGCGCCGCGGTCTGCCGGTTATCGGCCGGCTGCTCTCCTATTGAGCTACAGAGGGAATGGTCGCCCGTGGAGGTGTTGCGCCCCCGACTCCCGGGTGTGGGCCGGGTGCGTTGCTGTTACGCCAACAGGCGGAAACTGGTGCGCCCGCGCACCCGCGGCCGGACTCGCACCGGCTAGGACGCGATTGAGAATCGCGGCGCTCGACTACTTTGCATTCGCGGGCTTTGGGGGCGTGTGTTGGTATCCCCGGCGCGAGTTGCACGCGCGACCTCCGCGGTAGGAGCGAGGCGCTCTGAATCGACTGAGCTACGGGGACGTTTGGGACGTGGTAGGCCGCCAAGGAATTGCACCCTGACGACGAGGTTCGAAGCCTCGCATGCTGTCTGTCACATCAGCGGCCCAAAAGTGGCGCCCACGGCCGGGCTCGCACCAGCTAGGACTCGGTTGAAAGCCGAGGTGCTCGTCTCTTTGCATTCGTGGGCGAAGGAAAATTGAGGGCGCGCGCGAGAATCGAACTCGCGACACCGCCGGAGCGGCGCAACCGGGTTCAAGCCGGCTTCCTCTTCCATGCCGGACGCGCTCCCTGGGGAAATCTCGATGGGGCAGGATTTGCACCCGCGTAATCTCCGATAGAAGCGGAGTGCCTGTGATCTGCTCACGCCATGCATCGGAAGGATGGCAGCGGCGGGACTTGCACCCGCAAAGGGACGAGGGCTTAAAGCTCGCGGCTGTGCTGTTCGCCTGATTCCCCACGCTGCCGGAAAATGCCGGCGGAGGCACTTGCACCCCCAAGGCCGCGCCGTCTTGAGCGGCGCGCTTCTGCTGTTTCGCTTTCGGCCACGCCGGCGGTTGAAATGGTCGCACGCCCCGGTGTTGCGCCGGGCAGCTCCTGATCCCAAATCAGACGGGTTCGCTGGCTCCCTCGCGTGCGTTCGGAAAAATGCGGTCCGTGCGGGCATTGCTCCCGCGCCCTTCCGCTCGACAGGCGGTTGCTCTTCGTCGCTGAGCTAACGGACCAAAATGGTGGGAGGAGTCGGTAACGCTCCGACGCTGGCCGCTTGGCGCGACCTCCGCTTTACAGGCGGCGCCGGATCTTTACCGGCCTACGCTCCCTGACTGAAATGGTCGCGGGACACGGATTTGAACCGTGCACGACGCGGCTTAGGAGACCGGTCTGCCCCCAGGGCTTCCCGCTGTGTGTAAATAGTTGAGGCGAGGGGACTTGCCCCCGCCACATGCTGCTTGCAAGGCAGCGTCGCCCCTGTGGAACATGCGCCCCCATTTGGAAAATTCACGGCGAGTGGGTGCTGCCCCCACCAGGCAAGGTTTTGGAGACCTCGCTGCACAAAGCTGGTGCCCGCCGTCTTGGAGCGATCGCCCGGTGCCGCCCCGGGATTTGTGCGTTGGCAACGCGCCGTCTTGCTGTTGGACCACGATCGCAGAAGAACCGGTTCGAGGCCGTCGGGCAACTTTCGCCCCCCGACTTCTTCTCACCGGCTTCGCACTCGGGCCGCGGGAGCCGTGATCGACTCCTGCAGCTCTGGGAAGGAGGCCGGTTTCACGCGGGCTCTGTCCTCGCCATCGAGCACTTAAAGAACTGCCGGAGCGGCGAAACCCGCTCCGACTCCGGGGCGTTGGACATGCCCCGGCTATAGAATGAACACCCCTGCTCCTCTTCCGAGGACCAGCCCGCAGGTTTTTCACGGCGGCTGTTTGGGTGTTTCAGGCACACCTCCCGAGAGAAGCCTTTAGGATTGGAAGTTCACACTTTCCATTCCCGCTTGTGGCCCGCTTCTACCTTCGAGACACAGCCCGCCCGTCATCACGTTAACTTACGTGAATTGACTTTTCCCGTTTTGCTCCTACCCTGAGGTCGGTCGCAGAAACAAGGGGCCTGCCGGTCCTGAAAATGAAGCGTCCGATTCGCCCCGGATCAGTTCGCGCTGATCCGGGGTTTCTCTTTCGCGGAATGGTTAATTAAATCATCGTTCTGAATCTGACTCTGGCAAATTGGGCAACAAAAAACCCTGTCGCCGATGGGCTGACAGGGTGCTCGAAAACTTTTGGAGAAAGTGGTTTACTCGATAGAACACCCTGTGTTTTGCGGCTGACGGTTCAAATCCATCGACCACAAGCACGCTTCAATCGTGCTACCCGGATAGGACCCGGCAAGCGCGGTCAGCGCACGGACTGTGCGCTTGGCGTGTTTGGCTTGGTGGCGAGTCGTAAACATTGTAGGCAGGGCAGAGATAGTGGATGCGACGCGAGGTGTCAACGAGTTATTCTAACTTTTTTGCAGCGAACGAATTTAAGCGTCGCAGCGACCGAGGCTTCGCTCGGGCTCAGTCTCGGTTTCATGCCACTTCCTCTGCTCCCTTCGTCCGCTGATCGCGCCTCCGCCATGTTTCCGGTCCCCAACATTCCTCTGGTTCTAAGGCGTCTGCAGGAGTGGCAATCCCAGCTCGGCGGCCGTCTCGTCATCGGATCCCGGCGCCATTTGTCCGACACCGAGCTCGTGGCGTCCACCAATGCGCTCGCCCGCGATTTTTCCGCGTTGATGGGTTCGATCGATCCCGAGGAGCGCCTCTGCTGGGACGCTTGCCTGTCAGGCGCAGGAGGAATTTCGAGGCTGCGACCCGAACGCCGTCTCGCGGCTCGATGGAGATGAAGCCACCACCACATGAAAACGATCTCCCGCGTCGTCGTCGCTGTGCACGTCGCCTTGCTCTGCGGTAGCTACTCCTGGCACGAATCCAATGTCCACGATGTTTCGTGAGTTGGGCCAGGCTTCGCGAGCAGACGACGGCTCGGCCTCGCGCGGTGGTCGAGACTTCGGGTATCATTCCCCGGCGGTCGAAGTCGCCGCCTGAAAGCGGTTGCGCAGGGCGCTCCGGGCGGGACCGCACTCCCGCGCTCCCACGAGTCCGGATTGGGCCAGTAACCATCGGCAGCGCTCGTCCGATCCGCGTTGAAAAACTTGCCCGGTAAGCGTCACGCCGAGCCCCGTTGACGAGCGGCTGCATAGACGTTGGAGTGCCCGACACTGACATTTATGCTCCGGGAGGAAGCTCTGAGGCTCTTCGAATAAGAGCGCGCGCTCTTTTGCCAAGAGTGTCGGCTCTTCGGATAAAAGCCCGCGCTATTCACCAAGAGCAGCTGCTCTTCGAGTAAGAGCGTCCGCCTTTCACCAAGAGCGTCGGCTCTTCGGCTAAAAGCCCGCGCTCTTCCCCAAGAGCGGCTGCTCTTCGAATAAGAGCGCCCGCTCTTCCGCCAAGAGTGCCGGCTCTTCGGATAAAAGCCCGCGCTATTCACCAAGAGCAGCTGCTCTTCGAATAAGAGCGCCCGCTCTTCCGCCAAGAGTGCCGGCTCTTCGGATAAAAGCCCGCGCTCTTCCCAAAGAGCAGCTGCTCTTCGAACAAGAGCGCCCGCTCTTTCGCCAAGAGTGCCGGCTCTTCGGATAAAAGCCCGCGCTCTTCGCCAAGAGCGCCGACTCTTCGGATGAGAGCGAGCGCTCTTTCGGAATGAGTCGTTTTGACGCAGCGGAGAACCCTTTCTCTCTGAAGATCGATCGCACCTGCCCACAAGAGGGCGGACGCCCCCTTTCGGGGACGCCCGCCTGTTCCGCCTGCTCTTTCTCCTTTTCCGCTTTGCCGCCGCTTACTGCCCGCCCGGAGTCGGGGCGTTCCCCGACGGTGCGGGTCCTCCACCCGGCTGCACCTTCTTCTTCTTCCGGCGTCGGACCCGCGGGCCCACCTGCGCGAGTTGGTCGCGCAGGTCCTTGCTGCCGTGCCGCGCCACCACCTGGAGCGCTTTTTGCGCAATGCTCAATTGGATGATCAGCTCGCGCTTCACTTCAATCTCCGCATCTTCCACCCGGCTGAGGAGGGCCGCAGCCGCGTGCCTTCCCGCGCCACCGCCAGACGCCGGCCGCGCAGGGTCTCCAGTTCGGTGGTGTTGATGCCACCGGTGGAGTTTCCCTGGCGCAGGGCGACGACCTGTCCGAGCTCACGCTCGAAGTCGGCGTCACTGAAGCCCTGCAGGCGGAAGCGGCCGCGGTCGACTGCAGCCACGACCGGGAAAGCGGTCACGGCGCGTTCGGCGCTGTCATTGAGGCCCGCGAGTTCGGCAATCGCCTGGTCTATGGGGTTGGGGTTGTCCGAGCCGGCGTTGCTGCCGGTCGGGGTGAGTGCCACCGCCGAGGCGGCAGCGTTGCTGTTGTGGTCTGCTTTGTTGTTCACTTGATTTGTTCTTTCGTAACTGCGTTTTCTGCGACCCTCGTCCGACTCATAGGAGCCGCCGGTGGGCTGTCGTAATGACGTGAACAAGCTCGCACTCAGGGGCGGACATTATGCGCCCGGGGGGTCCGGCCATCGGGCTCTACGCGCACTTATTCCTTGTGCTGGGAGAGCCAATTCTCTCTGGTAACGCGCCTCCCTTGTGCTCATGAAAAAAACTTTAAAAAAGATCCTGTCCGCGCCTTGCGAACCCGAAAACGACACCCCCCGGTCACCTGAAAACGGTCCGGAAGCGCCGGATCGCATCGAATGGCTACACGCGGAATTGCAGGCCGGGCGGCAATGGTGCACCCGCCGATTGGTCGCACAGCTGGGCGCCAGCATCCGGACCATACGGCGCTCGCTGCGCAAGGTGGAGCAGCGCTACCAGTGCGAAGTCGGCTTCGATCTGGACCGCAACACGTTTTATCTCGTCGATCCCAAGCAGAAGCCCGCGCCCGATCCCCAGCCGGTCAAAGCGGCCTTTAAGCGCAAGAAGACGGTGGTCGGCTTTTCGCGCCTGCGCTGGATCTACGCCGAGCTCAAGGCCGGCCGGAAGTGGAACACCGTCGGATTGGTGGCCGAACTCGGCGTGGACGAGCGCACGATCCGGCGGGACTTCCAGGGTCTGAAGCTCGAATTTCAGCAGACGGTCGCTTTCCACGAAACGGAGAACACCTTCTACCTCGTCGATCCCGACAAGCCCCTGCCGCACGTGCCGATCACGCACGGCGAATTCATGATGTTCTGCGTCGGACAGGAAGCACTGGGGCAGAATCGCGACACCCGCGCCGGACGCACCCTGCAAGCCGGCCTCGACAAGCTGGCCGCCTCCCTGGATACCCGGCTGGAGGGCGGACTGAAAGAACTGACCAAATCGATCTGTTTTCGGACCATGGGAGGTTCGGTCGCTTACGATGCAATCATCTTCGATACCATCGCGGAGGCCTTGGGCGGGCGGCGGGAATTGACCCTCGAATACCGCGCCCACGGCCAGGAGGCGCCGCAGATCCGGCGCCTGCGCCCGCGTTGCCTCGTCAAGCAGGACGCGGCCTGGTTTCTGCTGGCCCACGACTGTCAGAAAAATCAGGGATACCCTTATGCGCTGGCGCGCATGACCAACCTGATCCTGAGCGACACGGTCTTTGCGCCGGAGGAGGGCATCACCCTGCGCGACCGGCTGGGCAACAGTATCGGGATTTTCGGCGGCAAACCGGAGTTTGTGCGCCTGCGGGTGAAAGGAATCGCCGCCCGACTCATCGGCGAGATGGAGATGCATCCCTCGCAGGAAATGGGTCCGATGGTGGAGGAATACTCCGAGTTGACGATGAAGGTGGCGCTCAACGGCGAGTTCGAGCGCTGGGTACTGGGCTGGGCCGAGGAAGTCGAAGTGCTCGAGCCGGCACCCCTGCGCGCCAAAATCGCCCGACGGCATGAAGAAGCGGCGGCGCAGTATCGGCAGGAGCCCACCCCTCCGGAACACCCTGAACACGCGCCCGCCGATAACGCTTAAGCCGGCAAATCGCGTAAAGCGGATTGCAGATCCGCACGATCTCAATCGAGCGGTGAACGCACCGCCAGCCCGGGTCGGTTCAAGACATGGGTATAGATCAGGGTGGTGTTCACAATGTTAGAAGGTGTGAGTGAGAGGACCGCGCGGGCTCCTCCTTTGTGAGGACCGCGCCCATTTCCCGAGGATGCCTCTTCCCGTGAAAGAGGATGATGAAGCGGCTAATCCACTCACAATACGTTTTTCTCCGTGCGAAAGCTGTAGTGCTTGAGCCGCATGATCTCTCGCACCCGTTCCAAGAGTTTTGGCTTGTGGCTTTCGCTTTGGTCTGAAAGGGTAGGCATAAGACCTTCGCAATAGCAGTGCGAGTCGAAAATACCTGTTAGATCCCACGGGAACCAAAATGCGCACGATGTATGCTTTGCTCGCAGCCCTAATGGTGGCCGTTGTTGACTCTGAAGCCCACCCACAAGACGCATGCAGAGTCTGCGACCTTGGCATATCGACAGGAATGGCGCGAGCGGAAGTGGAGAAGAAGATCGCGAAGCTACGCGGCACTCCGAGTGCCTACTCGCCCTATGGCAACAACTTGAAGGGTGGTCTTGTCGAGTATCTTGATCGGGGTTGGGTGCTCCGTGTCATTTACAAGAGCGGGTCCCCGGCTCCTTGGGTTGTAAACAAGAATGGCGTCGCTGAGCATTGGCCGCCCATCGATGAGTCGGTTCTGGACCTTAGCGTATCTAAAGTTTCTTCCGCGAAGATCACCCGGTGACGCTAGTGTGGTGTCTCCGAAATAGCTTGTGTAACGATTGGGAGCTGGGCCAAACTCCGGCATGGCCCGCCCAAAACTTCCCCTCGTCCTGAGCCCCCTCCAAAAGCAAGAGCTGACCCAGCTGGTGAAGGCTCCTTCGACGCCGCAGAAGATGGCCCGTCGCGGCCAGATCGTGTTGCTCGCCGCCGCGGGCCTGGACAACACGGCGATTGCCCGGCGCGCGGGAACCAGCGCTGTGAGCGTCGGGCAGTGGCGGCAGCGCTTCCTGGACTCAGGGATGGCAGGTCTGCACGAGCGACCGCGCTCGGGGCGCAAGAAATCGATCTCGGCGGACAAGTTGGACGCCATCGTCACGCGGGTGGTGCAGCCGCCCAAGGGACGCAAACGCTGGTCCTGCCGCCGCATGGCGCGGGAAGTGGGCGTGTCCAAAGACACCGTGGCCAGAGTCTGGCGCACGAACGATCTCAAGCCCCATCTGCGCCGGGTCTTCAAAGTTTCCCAAGACCCGAATTTCGAGCCGAAGTTTTGGGATGTGATCGGACTGTATCTGGACCCGCCAATTTGCTCGGTGGTCCTGTGCTGCGACGAGAAAAGCCAGTGCCAGGCCCTGGAACGCACCCAGCCGGGATTGCCCTTGGGCCAAGGTCATATCCGCACTCAAACCCACGACTATTACCGGCATGGCACCAGCACGCTGTTCGCGGCCCTGGATTACTTGCGCGGCAAAGTCTTCGCCCAGCAGCTGCCGCGCCACCGGCATCAGGAGTGGCTGAAGTTCCTGCGCTACCTCGACCAGCAGATCGAGGGACACTTGGACGTCCACCTCATCGCCGACAACTACGCCACCCACAAACACGCCAAGGTGAAGGCCTGGCTGACCAAGCATCCTCGTTTCCAAATGCATTTCACTCCGACCTCCGCTTCGTGGATGAATCTGGTCGAACGCTTTTTCGGAGAACTGACCCAAGATGTCATCCTACCGGGCAGCTTCGCCAGTGTGCGTGAACTGACCGATGCCATCGCCAAACATCTGGCGGAACACAACCTCAAGCCCAAGCGCTACGTGTGGAGAGCCGACGGGCAGACCATTCTCAACAAAATCAACCGCGCTCGTCAGGCTCTGGCACACGAGCCCGCTATTGATAAAGACATTTCGGCGACACCACACTAGCAGGGAGTCGGGCACGTGGGATCTAACTCTTCCGTCGAGCGGACTTCCTCCAGCCGGCTGCGCCGCCTTCCGTCGGGGCTCATGTCAAACGTTAGGCTATTCGGTTAGTTTTGTAGCTGGGATTTTAGGCTGGGGCGGTGGCGGGAGTGCGGAGATCGAGGCGGCCGAGGTGGAAAAGGATACGGTCACGGAAGTGATCGAGGCGGCGGAACCCGCGGGCATTTTTCTTGATG
>JBBRQH010000096.1:0-13447 GCA_038226705.1 Chthoniobacterales bacterium
ATCGAAGGCTCCAGCTTCCGCATGAAAGACCGCATCGAAGCGTGACTTCTCCCCACGGCGCCTACCGACAAAAACCCGCCGCCACTTCGCATCGGACTTTCAAACCGACCGATTTATCCGGTTTTCGAACCGCCGCTCGCACAATCGACGCCCGACGCGCCGCCGAGCTCTTTGTGCTCTTGGCCCAAGCCCGCTTCGCAGAGGTCCCGAGCGATTCCATTAAGTCGGGCGCGTCAGAAGACGGTGCGCGCATCATCCTATTTAGCGGCTGGTATGTTACCGCCACCGTGCGTTCCGATGACGGCTCCGTCGCCGAGCAGGTAGGTCACGACATTCCGCAACTCGAGTTGGAGAAACCGTGGAAGGGAGCGTGGAAGCCCGAGTTCGCCGCCTACCTTGCCCAGCGGGTGACCGATCGCCTGCTGGAACGCGCCCTGAAAGGCGAAGCCTCCTTAAATCCGCCGACGAGCTTGCAGGACGAAGCAGACCGGCGGCAGGTCGACGCCCTGCAAGTCGCGGAAGACTGCTTTGCCTTTGCTGCCGCCAATCCCGCCATCGCCATGCCGCTTCAGCTTCGACAGGCGGTTCTCGCCGTTGGAGAATTTCGCGCGGCCTCGCTGCTTTCCGAGGTCGAGCGCGTCGCCGCGTCACTCCCTCCCCTGAGCAACTGGGAAAAGCTCCGTGAGGGCGTTGCCGACGAGATTGTCGCTTTGAACTCCGACTTGCGGACCTATGCGCTTCCCGGTCTGTCGGATGCGATCAAAGAAATTCCTTCGCGGCATGAATCGATGGATTCGAAGCCGGCCCGCTTTCCCGCCCCGGTTGAAACGAAGTTGGGAGAATTGCGAAAAAAGAAATTGGAACTCCAGGAAATGGAGCCGTTCGGCGGTGTCTTACCCTATCAAATAGGTCGGGATTGGCGGGAGTTGCGCCGGTCGATTGCAGCCGTGCGCCGGCTCTTCGCCGTGGGCGATGATGTCGGGAAAATTCGGTCCTGGGCGCTCGAAAAATCTCCCGGCGCGAATTGGGCTTTTCGTCGTCTTCTCGCTCTTAAACGGGACTCAGCTTTGGATCTGCTCGAAGCTTCGCTGTTGGCGGACTCCCAAGACGGCAGGGACCGCCACCAACTGCAACTGCTCCAGGTCGAAGCGCCCGAACGCGTTGCGGGGATCCTTGCCGCCCAAAGCAAGACTCCCCGGCCGCGGTGGGAGCGAGAGGACATTTCGGAGGCGGAAAAAGCCTGGACGCTCCTGGAACGCACCCTCGAGGACGCGTTCCAATCTGGACCGGCCGGTCTGACCCTCCAACCCGTCTCGGCGCGCACATTCGATCAAGGGTTGGCGCTGGCGGCGCCACTCCGCGATAAGTTCGGACATTTGCTCCTGCTCCTGGCGCCGCACGTGGAAGCGCAAAGCGAGAATCGCCGCCAGCGTTTTGGCCGGCTCATGGAGAAGCTATCTCCGCAAGAGCGCATCGATTGTGCGTGGGTCGCTCAGCTTCGTTCGTTGCGCTCGACGATGGTGCAGATCGCGACCTCGTCGCCCAAGGATTTCGCCACGGACTCGAGGGACGAGACCGATTCAACTCCGCGCCCGTTCCGCCTCCACCAAGCCCGCAAGATCGTCAGCCTCTGGGATGAACCAGACCTCGCCACCCGCGCCACTCTGCTCTGCGCCTTGGATCTGAACCGCTGGCAAAATTACTCTCGTTCGGAGTCGCCGTTGCGCTGGCGCTTCGAACAGGATTTTCGCGCAGCGGTCACCGGTCTCGCCCCCGCCGAGCGCGCGCGGATAGCCGCCGCCGTGGAACAAATGGCCGTCCTCTCGTATCTCGACACTCCCGTCCGACGCCGCTTCGTGGCTGAGGTGCTGACGCTCTTGAACTCGGCGCCGTGAGCGGTGGAAAATAAATCGCCTGCAATTCAATCGTGGCCCGTCTCCACCGCACTCCCGTGCTGATCCGAATCATCCTCTACCTCGTCCTTGCGACTGCTTCACTGCTCGCCCGCGACGAGTGGCCTGGCGTGCCGTACACCGAGGTTCGCGCGTTCGTTTGGGACGCGAAGATTCCGGTGCTCGTTCACTCCAATCATCTCATTCGCGAAGACCTGAGCTTCGTCGATGGGGTTCTCAATCCCGATGGAGCGCTTCTAAATGCCAGTCAGGTAAAACGACTTCTGGCCGCGCACGCCCGTCGCCTGAAGACCGAAACTAAGGCCGGCTGCTATTACCCGCACAATGCGTTCGTTTTCTTCGACGCCGCGCGGAAGCCGGTCGCTTACCTCGAAGTCTGCTTCGATTGCACGGGTTCGCGGACCGTTCCGCAGGACGAGCAGAGCGGACACCCCGACTACTACGCGCTCGCCGAACTTTGCGCGGAACTCAAACTCCCTTTCGGGGCCTACAAAAGTGCAAAAGCGTTCCTGCTGGAGACGGGCTGGATCTTCTTTCCTGACAAGTACCCTGCGCCGAAAATGGACGGGCTGGAGCCTCGAAAGGATTGAAAAGCAGCAGGATCGAGCCGCTCTCGCTCCCATGAAGTCGCGCGAGGTCCGGCAGTATTCGCTGAGCAACTACACCTCCCCAAAAGATCGCGGAGCTCGGCATCTTGAGCCGCGTTTGGGAACCGCCAACCCGACTCAGCTGTATCCCGGCTTGGATCACTTCGCGTTTCCCGCTCGCGCGGCCCATTTTCTCGCCGAAGTGCGCTCAGAATGTTCGAACGCATCGGTGAAGTTTTCCAAGTCGCGCTCCGACATCCCCAGAGCGCGGCCCGTTTTGCGCCAGCCAGCCACGGCACGCTCGACCTCGCGCAGGATTTCCTTCGCGCGCGCCGCGGAGAGCCGGAAGTAAGCGATGACGGAAATCAGCGCATCGATCGTTGCCTCGGGGCCGGTTTCCGTCGAGACCCACGTCGTCAATTCACGCGCGCTCTCCGGGAAGGGATTGAGATCGAAAGCGGGCGCGAGCCGCCAGAGCCCGCGTTCCGCATGGAGGAATCCATGATTATGCAGGTGATCGTCCACGTTTGTGATCTGGATCGAAAACGCTATCCGCCGCCAGAGTTCCTCGATGTCGGTTTGCGCCGCGGCACCGTTCACGCGCAGGGCATCCACGATTTCTGTATAGCTGTGCGCCTGGGCGTCGGCCGCTTCGACCCCGAGCAGAGTCGCGGCCGAAACATACATCAATCGCCTGCCATCGATCGTGCGATCAAAGCGGCGAATCAAGGCCACGGGCACGCCGCCGCTGTCCACCAAACGCGACGACGCAACCGCCAGGCCCGCGGCCTTCGCCAGGGTCATGGCCAGCACCTCCCCCTTCGCGACGGCTCGTTCGTCGAGCACACTCGGAAACTTCCCAATCGCGAGCATGCCATCGTCGTCGATCACCGTGCACTTTGGGCGCAACCCGCCCAGCGACGTGCCGCGGCCCCGCAGGAAGGCGAGATCGGCTGCCGTCTCGGTTTCGGTCTCCACAGCCCGGGAAGCTCTCAGCAAATGCTTTAACTCCAGCAGCGGCGGGGCGGTGCGTCGATCTGGCTCAGCCGTGCGCTGAAATACGCCGGCCTCGTCGCGGAAACGAAGCGCGCCTACCCTACTGCCGTCGTCCACTGCCAGGAGAAAATCGATCGCCTGGAGTTGGGCCATTCCCGCCTCGGTTCCTTTGCGCCGCGCCGCTTGGCGGCGCTTCGCGTGATCGCGCAGGATCACGCGTCGGCCCCAGCCATCCGGCTCGGTATCGGCAATCGCCGCGGGAAAGACGGAGCCTTCCCCCTTGCGATGAAACTGCAGTCCCGCGACGAGCGGCAGATTCGGCTCGAGCGCGAAACGATCCGGCGCCGCCAGCCACGTTGCCTCATAAGCAAACGCAGCACGCTCCCGCGCCCCATTCTGCTCGTAGTACAGGGTCCCGACGAGCCTGGCTTCGTGGCCGACATAAACCTGCAGACTGCGTTTCACAGGGAGGTTGGCGCTTCCTTCACCCGGATGCGCTTCGGTAAGCGAGCTTCTTCCAATTGGAGGCCCACGTCGTCGCGTTTGGGATCGACCAGCTCGCCTAAAGCGGCGCCGAATCCCAAAACAAAGAGGGCCATGGCGTAGGCGCCCATGGCCACCGTTGGATCGCCTTTTTCCACGCGACGGTATGTATTCGTGGCCACGCCCATGCGCTCCACCATCATGGCGATGGTGAAATGCCGTTTGCGGCGCGCCGTGGCAAGGTCCTGCCCCAGCTTTGACATGGCTCGACGCGTCTGAGGAGGTAAGACGTCATGGAAAGAAGATCGCATAAATGAGTCAATGAATAGACTCATAATGGATTTTAATGTCAATACATTGATATTTATTGCTCCGTCTCGGCTTCCCTTCGGCGCGCAAAAATTCGCCCAAGTCCGCGGCCGCCGTAGCGCTTTTATCGGGCGGTGCCGTAGGATCGAAAAGCCAGGCTGGAGGAGGCCATGGGCTTGAGTGAGAACCTTGGATCAGGAGAAATCGGAGGAAACGGAGAACTGAAGGAATCGTTCTCACCCAAAGAACCCGGCATTGCCTCACGTGAAGGCGCGAAGCCGCGAAGGAAAACGAACGAGTCTCCAGACTGAATCGACGAGTGCCCGGCTTCTCCCCCCTCCGTTACCTCCGTTACCTCCGTTACCTCCTGTTAAACCTTCAGTTGCCTCGGGCGTTTGGGAATATTTGGAACAAGAGCAAACAGAGGAAACGGAGAAGTGAATGACGCCAGTGCTGCCCACCAATCGGGCAAAAATTTTCCTTCGCTCCTTTGCGCGCTGCTTTCTTTCGGCCTCGCACGACGCCCCGGCCATCTCAGCGCTCCGGATCACGTGAATCCTTGTCACCTCCCCTTCCCCATCTGCGACATCTGCGACATCTGCGGATAAATCACTTTGAGTCCTCGCGTATTGGCTTCGCTCCACTCCCGGTTGTCGCCACGCATCCCACGACTTCTCTGATCGAATCCCACACGATGCCCCGGCTGTCTCGTCGCTCCCGCTTCCTCGGCTGTAGTTCCCCCCCTCGAACACCCACTCGCCGCAGGCGCAACAGATTCGTCGTTGCCGCTGGGGAAGAAGGCTCAAAGGCACGTTTTGAGCGGCTGTTTGCCTCGGTGGAGAAATGAAAGTTTCCGAGGCTATCTACGCTGCTCTCCGGTTCGCGTTGCTCGGCTGTCCTCGTCCGAATGTTGCCTTCGCTCCACTTTGATTTCTTCGCCCCCGGCTAAGCCCCTCGCCTCGGTTCGGGTCGCTCAGCGTTGCCCTCACCTTGCCCCGCCGTCTCGGCGTTCCCCACGCCTCGGCTGTCCTCGATCGACCAACCCCGAAGGCGCAATTTTCCTCGTCGTCTTCCCGGGGGTTTTCGCTCGCGAGTTTCCCAGCTTTCGCTCCCGCTGCAGCCGCCGCATCCTCGCCGTCCAAGTCACGGCCGTAAGTAAGGATTGCCTCTTCCCTCCCGATTCCTACCCTCCCCTGCGCTGAATCCCCGGCGTTTTGATCGGCAGATCCGTAGGGATTCCAGATGCCCGTCTCTCGTTGTCATGAAGATTCTCGCCACGTTCGTTGCCCTGGCCCTTGGCTTTGCCGCCTCAAGTCAGGCCGCGACTTTCACGTTTGCTACGACCGGCTCGATGAACGCCGCGCGCTTCTCGCAGACGGCGACGCTCTTACGCGACGGCAGAGTGCTCGTCGCCGGGGGCTACAACGGAGTGCAAACGCCCTTCGCAAGCGCGGAGATTTACGATGCAACCACGCGCGCCTGGACCATGACCGGCATTCTCCCGACGACTCTCAGCGACCACGCGTCCGTCCTGCTTCCGAATGGGAAATTGCTCGTGGCCGGTGGCATCGATGCCGGTCACAACTATCTGAAGAGGGCATTTCTCTACGATCCCGCGACCGGGGGATGGACCGAAACCGGTCTCCTTTCCTTCCCGCGATCCAGCTTTACCGCCACGCTGCTCTCGAATGGAAAAGTCCTCGTTGTCGGCGGAATGAGCGGCAATTCGAGTTTCCTCGCGAGTGCGGAGCTTTACGATCCGCTGACGGGGCAGTGGACTCCTTCCGGCTCTTTGAATTTAGCGCGGGCCGGACAAACGGCCACGCTCCTCGCCAATGGGAAGGTTCTCGTGACCGCGGGATCCTTGGGCGGTGGGGCGCGAACCGCAACGTGCGAGCTCTACGATCCGATTGCCGGCACGTGGAGCGACACCGGACCACTTACGGAGGCGCGCGAAATCCATACCGCCACGCTCTTGCCCTCGGGCAAGGTTCTGGTGGTCGGCGGCCATGGCAGCCAAACGCTCGCGAGTGCGGAGATCTATGACCCATCGATCGGGACGTGGACCGGCACCGGCGGGGTAAACCAGGCGCGCGAAGCCCACGCCGCGGCCCTACTTCCCTCCGGAAAAGTCCTCGTCGCCGGAGGGGCGATTGCGGCCGATCGCTTAACCAGCGGGGAGCTCTATGACCCCACCACAGGCACGTGGCAGGACTTTGGTCACCTCAACGTTGCTCGCAGCAATTTCACCGCGACTCTTCTTCCGACCGGCAGGGTGCTCTTCGCGGGCGGATACAGTCTCGACAATCCCGCTGGGATAGCGACTGCGATCGCCGAACTGAGCGAGCCGGCGGCCGGCGTTTGGAGCGAAACGAATCCGCTCACGTTTGCGCGGAGCCGTCACACCGCCACCCTTCTGGGCCCGGGAAAGGTCCTGGTCGCGGGTGGCGAAGTTTCGAGCCTTGGCGCCACCACCTCTCTCTCCAGTGCCGAACTTTACGACCCGGCCACCCGGAGTTGGAGCGGGACCGGCTCCCTGTTTGCGGCGCGCAGTTCCCACACTTCCACCTTGCTGTCGGATGGCAGGGTGCTCGCCGTCGGCGGATATGACGGCGGCCAGTTGGCGAGCGTGGAACTCTTTCAGCCAGGCAGTGGCACCTGGAGCTTGGCCGCGCCTCTGCCCCTAGCGCGCAGTTCCCATTCCGCCACGCTCCTCGCCAACGGGAAGGTGCTCGTCGTGGGCGGCAATGCCACGACGACCACCAATCTGTACGATCCCGCCACCGGCGGCTGGAATCCGACCGGCAGTATTTCGCAATCGCGCAGCGGTCACACCGCAATCCGACTCGCGAATGGCAAAGTGCTGATTGTCGGCGGACAAAGCGGCAGTTCGATCCTCGGCAGCGCGGAGCTCTACGACCCCGCGACCGGCTCCTGGAGCCCGACCGGTGACCTCGTTCTCCCCCGTGTCGATCACACCGCGACGCTGCTGCCGAATGGGAAGGTTCTCGTGGTGGGAGGATCAAAGTCTTCGTCCACGCCGACCGAAACTTCGGAGCTCTATGACCCTGCGACCGGCCTTTGGAGTCCGACCGGCGATCTCATCGCGGTGCGGAGTTCCCACAGCGCCACGCTCCTGGGGACGGGTGGGGTGCTGGTGGCGGGAGGTTCGGGGGGCAACTTCTCCAGCGCTCGCGGATCCGCGCAGATTTATGATTCCGCGACCGGCCTGTGGAAGGCCACCGGTGCCCTCGCGACGCCGCGCTTTCGGCACTCCGCTACTCTACTGCCGAATGGAGACGTCATTGTCGCCGGCGGGAATGACTCAGTCCAACAGACCTTCACCAGCTCCGAACTCTACAACCCCCAGACGTTGCCGGATTTCGTCAGTATTTCCGCGGATGCGGCCGGGGTCTTGGTTCGTTGGCGTGGCGGTTCCGGACGGAGCTATACGATCGAATCGGCCGATACGCTGGTCGACCCCTGGCAGCCTTTTTCAGGCCCCGTGACCGCCGACCCGACGGGTCTGATCGAGTTTGTGGATGCGACGACACCGCGGCCGCCGCAGCGCTTCTATCGGGCCGTGCCGTAAAAGCGCAAAGCCAGTGCTTGGAACAGGAAAAAACGGAGGGAACGGAGAGCTGAAAGGACTGGGTCTCACCCAAGGACCGAGGGCAACGATTCACGCGAAGGCGCGAAGCCGCGAAGGAAAACTTACGAGTTTCCAGATTGAAACGACGAATGACCGCGTCGCTCATCGTTGCCCTCAAGACGCCCCGGCCAACTCAGGGATCCCGGCGCTTCGGATCACGTGAGAGATTGTAACCGCCCCTTGCCCATCCTCGGCTTCTGCGACATCTGCGGATAAATCACTCTGAGTCGCTGGCGTTGAACCTCAGGTCATTGGCATCAATCGAAGTGCCCACGGCCTTAACCGAAGCGTCCCGCCCCTTCGATGAAGGGTTCACTGCATCCGACCACAAGTCGCGGACCTTCGGCAAAGGGTCCACGGCCTTAGACCAAGAGTCAGCAGCCTTCCGCAACGGGTCCCCGCCCTTCAGCAAAGGGTCCCTGGCCTTCAGCAAAAGGTCCCCGGCACTAGCGAAAGGATCCCCGCCCTTAAACGAAAGGTCGCCGGCCTTAACCAAAGGTCCCACGACCTTAAGCAAAAGGTCACCGGCCTTCAGCAAAGTGTCCCCGGCGTTTAGGAAAAGGTCCCCGGCCTTAAGCGAAAGGTCCGCGGCCTTAAGCAAAAGGTCCGCGGCCTTAAGGCAGAGGTCCGCGGCCTTAAGACGGGGGTACGGCGACCTTTAGGCGGAGGTACAAGCACCTTCAGACGAAAGTCAGCGGCATTCGATCAAGGGTCCGCGGCATTTAGACAAAGGTCCGCGCAGCTCAGCCAAGAGTCAGCGACATGAAGCCAAAGGTCTGCGGCATCATGCCAAGTGCCAGTGGCACTCGCGTTATGGGCAGCGGCATTCAGCCAAAGGCCGACGCCGTCAAGCCAAGCGCCAGCGGCATGAAGCTTAAGGTCAGCGACCTCCGACCAAAGGTCCACGACATGATGCGAATGGTCGCCATACCCCAAGTCAAGAGCCGGCGGCATCTGCGCAAGAGTCGGCGGCATGAACCTAAAGGCCAGCCGCACTTAGCCAAGAGCCAGCGGCGCTTTGCAAATAGTCAGCGGCATCACGCCAAGAGTCCGCGGCACTTTGCTTAAAGTCTGCGGCCTGAAGCGAATGGTCGGCGGCACTTCGCAATCCGACCGCGACCCTCGCTCTAAGGTCCGCGCACCCCCGCTTTAGCTGCGGCGTCTCCCGGCTTAACCCGCGCCGCATCTTGTCATCCAGCCGGGGCACCCGGCTGACCAGAGCGATCATCTGACCAAGCGAGGCAGCACGCTGAGCGACTGCGCCCGCACACCCCATCATCTTCACCCCCCATCTGCGCTATCCGCGTAATCTGCGGATAAATCTCTCTCGGGTCCGCCTCCGGGCTCACTGGCACGTTGACATGTCCCCCTGCCGTTTGAGTTCTTTGCGGTTCAATCCCTCCTCCGTTTTCTCCCATCTGGGGTTTTCTGCGTAATCTGCGGATAAATCTCTCACGATTCCTCCGCGACGCGCCATGACTTTCGACCTCGCGAAAATTCTCGAAAGCAAACGCGGCTTCCGCCAACGCCTCGCCGCGCGGCCGATCGCGGAAAAACTGGCCCTGCTCGATGCACTGCGTGAACGCCAGCTCGCCATTTGGGGGGATGCGACCCGTTCTCGCGCTGGCTCTGGCGTCGTTCACGAAGAGCCTGCGACGTGGCCGAGCAGGAGATCCAGGCGTTGACCGCGGAAGTTCTGGAGGCCGCGCTATGAAATCGGATGGGAAGGATGTGCCGGATGGGAAGGATGGGAAGAATGCGTCCCATCCCCCGACTTCCTCCCCGGAATCCCGTCCCATCATTCCCCCGCGCGGCGATTACCAGACCCTGCTTTCCTATCAGAAGGCCGAGGTCGTCTACGACCTCACCTTTCGCTTCGCGCACAAGTATCTCGCGAAGGGCGATCGCACCGTGGATCAAATGATCCAGTCCGCGCGCTCGGGGAAACAGAACATTCTCGAAGGCAGCAAAGCCGCGCTCACCTCCAAGGAAACCGAAATAAAATTGACCAGCGTGGGCCGCGCCAGCCTTGAAGAACTGCTCGCCGACTACCGCGATTACCTGCGCGTGCGCGATCGTCCCATCTGGGACAAAGACTCGAAAGAAGCCCAATTCGTCCGGCGGCTCGGTCGCAAGACTCCGCACACGTATGAGCTTTACCGCGAGTTCGTGGAGACACGCCCGCCCGAGACGATCGCCAACATCGCCATCTGCCTGATTCACCAGACAAACTACCTGATCGACCAGCAACTCCGCCGCCTGGAACAGGATTTCCTCAAGGAAGGCGGCTTGCGCGAGCGCATGACCCGCGCGCGCCTCGATTACCGCAACCAGCGTCCGCGGCAATGAGTCCGCCGCCTCTACGTCCCCTCCCTCGCATTCTTCCCATTCTTCCCGTCCCTCGCGCCAACACCCCTCTCGCCGCTCATTCGATCGCCACAAATTCCCCTTGGTACTTTGCGAGATAAGCCGTTAGGCGATCGATCAGCGAAAATGCGGAATAGGTGTCGGGCGATAACTCATGACAAATGCATCCGCGCAAAGTACATGCCAGGCTCAGGATAGGCACCCATTTGGCGAAGTATACATCGCCAAACCGGCGTCGTTCCGGTACCCTCACGGGATGACGCCTTCGGTCTACGAATTGCTGGACAACATCGAACAGCGGCCCGGGATGTACTTGCATCCGGTGACGCTCCCTTCGCTCAAAAACTTGCTGTCCGGATACTTCGTTGGCCTCCGTCGCGTGCGAGGCGCGACCCGAACGAGACGCCGCCCTTTGACGATCCAGCAACGTTAAATCAAAGAGTTATCTTGTTATCCAACGCTTCGCTGATTCGTTGGAAAAATCGTTCACGAAAGTATCGGCTGAGCGCAATCTCGGCGGCGCTCTTCAGCACCACGCCGTAATCGCCGTGGAAGACGGGCCGGAGTTCCCGGATCCGATCCACCACATTCCCGATAACCGAGCGAAGGGGGTGCGCGCAGCGCGCAACTCTGGCCGCTGCCAATGAGATGACGCACCTGTTCCCGGCTCGTGGCCTCACGGATAAGATAAACGATAAAACCGTTTCGTTAGATTCACCGCGCCTGCGTCATCGTATTGCAACGCGCCGCTGGCATCGGTAGTCGCGGCTCCAATCGGAATAAAGGTGTCGGTCCCCAGGTCGGCGGAGGCTTGAACCGTGACGGAAAGATTCGCCACGTAGAGACCGCCAACCATGATGTGACCGGTCGCGAGACGCGTGATGGAGGTTACTTGGAGCCCTCCTGGCAGCGCTTCGAAGGCTCCCATGTCGACCGCGTTTCCGCCCGACGCATTCGGAATGTTCGGAAAGTCATACGGTCTGTTCACGCCTCGTTGATCGGGGACGGCAATACCGAACGGCTGGCCTTGGTCGATGGCGGGACTGCCTGGGAGCAAGGCCAGGGTAGGCGTCGGTCCCCCATTGTTTTGGAGCGGACCGAGCAGGGGATCGACGTTTAGGAGATTTCCGGTGGTCGTGCCGGTGATGACCGTGCCGAAGGTATTTCCGATCAGGTTGTAGCCGCGCGATGTGAGCGTGCCACTGAAATCGGGATCGCCGGTGGTGATGTTGTTTTTCGCGAAGATCGAAGTGCTCGCCGTGACGCTGTAGCCGTTGCCGCGCAGCCCTCCGCCGGTCGCAGCCAAGTTGGTGGCGACCGTGCTATTGGTCAGGTTGCTCGTTCCTGATACGCTGATCCCGCCACCGAATCTGGCGGCGGTGTTGCCAGAGATGGTTGAAGTATCGACCGTCAGATTGGTCGCTGCGATTCCGCCGCCGTCATTGGTGGCTGAGTTACCGGCAATGGTGCTCCTCAATACGATCACGGTAGGTGAGCCGACCCCCCCGGCTGCGATCCCGCCGCCGTCAGCGTTGAAGACACCGGAGCTATTCGCGGAGTTGCCGACCACCGCGCAATTTGCAAGAAACAAGAGGCTCGCGTTATCCACGAAGATGCCGCCGCCATTGTGATTCGGGTTGCCCTTGGTAACGGTCAGGCCGGAGATGGTTACATTCCCACCGGCGCTGACGTGGAAGATGCTGAAGTTCGTGCCGGCACCCGCTCCGCGCTGAACGGTCAGGCGATTCGCCCCCGGGCCGTTGATTATCATCGGCCGGGGGATCAAAAGCTCACCACTGGTGAGATTGATTGGGCTCAGAACGCTGGGCGCGAAGGTGATGGTGGAGCCCACGCAGGCGCTGGCGATGACGGCTCGCAGGGAGCCTCCTCCGCTGTCGTTGTTGTTCGTGACGATCTGGTCTCCACAAACGCTTTGATCCTCAAAGGCCCCGATGTCGCTGCCGTCTCCGCCGCTCGCATTGGCGATCGCGGGACTATCCACCGGACGGGAGAACCCGCGTTGATCGGACGAGTCTCCCCCGGAGCTGCCTTTATCAGTCGCGGGACTGCCGGAGAGCAAAGCACGGGTTGGAGTGGGTCCGCCATTATCCCGCAGAGGCCCGAGGAGCGGATCGACGTTTAAAATTCGCGTTTCTTGCGACGAAAAGCCACATAGGAACTCAAGGCTCCCAAGACCGACCCACCAATCGTAAGAATCACAGATGACAGCGATGTCAGCGTCGAAGCATCCATAATGGTAAGAGGCCTCCTGGAAGTTTCATCGTACGCAGGAGAGAACAGATCGTGAGAAGGCGCTCGTCATCTGACAACAAGAAAAGTCGATGCGCGAAGAGTTTTCACACAACTGAGTGGGGGCGCCTGTTACATCTCAACTCTCAACTGACTGGGGCCGCCGTCTCTGCAGGAGAAGCCCTCTGCGCGTGATCCGCAGCCGTGAACATTCCGCCCCCGAGGACCTTGACACCCTTCATGGCATAGACTTGCGCCCCAAGATTTTTTCGCCCGCTCTTTGCCGAAGCGAATTGATATTCGCTGCGTACAAGCTCGTCGTAGATCTCGGCCACTCGTAGCGGCCTTCCGGCCGCCGATAGGATGGCGACCACGGCGGGAGCAAGCCGTCCACTGGGCGATACCGGACGCTTCCTGCCCTTGAGTGGCGAGGACCTGCGGGCTTTGCGGTCATCCGTTTTTGTCACTTCGGCGATGGAAACGGATGGTTTGCGTCCGCGTCGCGCCGGAGCGCCTGGCGCGGAGGAATTGAAGAGAGCTCCATCCATCCACGTGCGAAGGGAGTCGAGAATGCGATGAGCTTCCGCTTTAAGGGAAGAGACCTCGTCCTGAATTTCAGCCAGTCGTTCGATCAGATTTGCCATGGCCGTATTTGCAACCGTTCGGAGACAGTCCGTCAACCCTCCGTTTCCCGATAACCCGGGACCGATTTCCCAAAAATGCCTGTAACGCCGGCGGCTGGTTGCCGTTCACTGCTGTCCGGCTATTACCAGTTGAGGATGAGCTGGTTAGGATCTTCGGGTGAGGCAGAGTTGGGATCGTTTGGATAGAGGAGCTCAGCGACAGGCACTTGCGCGAAGGCGTTGACGCTCAAAACCTGTAAGAAGTGG
>JBBRQH010000097.1:0-13395 GCA_038226705.1 Chthoniobacterales bacterium
CCCGCCGAATTCCTCGGACAGCTCGCGCTCGTGAGCGCGCTCGAACAGGGCGCCGCGGTCGCGCCGCAGAACGAGGAGACGGAGCGTCTCACGCTCTCGAGCGTGCACCAGGCCAAGGGTCTCGAGTGGAAGGTCGTCTTCGTCATCGGCCTCACCGAAGGCTCGTTTCCCAGCCATCGTTCGCTCGAGAATCCCGCCGCGATCGAGGAGGAACGCCGGCTCTTCTATGTCAGCGTTACCCGGGCCGGCGATCAGCTTTACCTCACCTATCCGAATCTCCGGCTCAGCGCGGGCTACGGGGACATGTACCAGCGTCCTTCCCGTTTCCTCGCGGAATTGCCGGAGTCTTCCTTCGAGCGTTGGGAAGTCGATCGCACATGGTAAGTGAATCAGGGATGACGCATTACGGCCTACCCACCCGGCCGGGAGACGCTTCTGTCTCCGCCCCTCCTGCCTGCCGACCCATCTCCCGCCAGTCGTAATCTTCCCGATGTCTGTCCCCGCTCTTTCCCCCACCCACCGCGTGGCCGCCATTCTCGCGCCAGTCTTCGCGTTGCGGCACGAGGACGACCTGGGTTGCGGGGACACCCGCGCGCTTTGCGAGTTCATCGATTGGGCGGTGGAGTACGGTTTCCGCATCGTCCAGATCCTGCCGATCAACGAGACGGGCGGTGACCACTCGCCATATAATGCCATCAGTTCGATGGCGCTCGACGTGACCACGCTGGACTTGCGGCCCCGCCTCATCCCCGAGCTGACCGCGGTGGACTGCGCGAAGGAGTATGCGCGGGCCGGGCTGCACGAGCTGCGCACCGGACCCGTGCGTTGGCCGGCGGTGAAGGAGTTGAAATGGCGGCTGGTCGAGCGGGCCTTCGACCGTTTCGAAGCGCGGACGAAACCGGAACGCCGGCGCGCCTTCGAGGCCTTCCGCGCCCGCCATGCGGCCTGGCTGCGCGACTACACGCTCTACCGCGCCTTGATGGAGCGGAATGCCGGCCGCGAGAGATTCGATGACTGGGAGCCGGGGCAGCAGTCGATCGAGGACGCCCGCGGCTGGCTGGCTGCGCTCGACGAAGCCACGCGCGCCGCCTTCGAGCGCCGCCGCGCCTTCTTTGCCTACGCCCAGTGGCTGCTTTGGACGCAGTGGGAGGGAGTAAAGGAACACGCCAATGCGCGGGGCGTGGCGATCATGGGCGATATTCCCATCGGGGTCAGCTACTACGGCGCCGATTTTTACGCGCACCCCGAATATTTCGAGCCCGGCTGGAGCGGGGGCGCGCCGCCGGAGCCGGCCTTCAAGGACGATCTCTTCGTCCAGCGCTGGGGCCAGAACTGGGGCATTCCCGTTTTCAATTGGACGGCCATGGCGCGCGACGATTTCGCCTGGTGGCGCCAGCGGGTCGCCGGCGTGCGCGATCTCTTTCACATTTTTCGGATCGACCACATCCTCGGTTTCTACCGCCTCTACAGCTTCCCCTGGCGTCCTTCGGAGAATCATGTCTTCGCGCCGCTCTCGCCCGCGGATGCCGCCGCCCAGACCGGGGGCCGGCTGCCGCAGTTTCTGCCGCGCGACGATTCCACGCCCGACCATTGCGAGCAGAACCTCGCGCTCGGCGACAAATTGCTGCGCGTCATTCTCGAGTCGGCGCAGCCGGCCCTGCTGGTGGCGGAGGATCTCGGAACGGTCCCCGCCTACGTCCGGCCGCATCTCGCGTCCCTCGCCGTTCCGGGATTCCGGATTCCGCAATGGGAGATCAACCACGAGGGTAATTACGTGCCCGGTCGGGACTACCCGCGCTTATCGGTCGCGACCTATGCGACCCACGATCACGAACCGCTGGCCGCGATGTTTCAACGCTGGGAGCAAGCCGTCCGCGACGAGGCGGCGGGCGTTCCCGAAGCGCAGGGAGCAGGCCACACCATCCGCACCGAGGCGTGGAAACTGGCGGAATTTGCGGGCCTGCCGGAGGATCGTCGCTTTGAAGGCTGGAACGACTTCACCCACGAAGGTCTCGTCGAAGGCTTATTCGCGAGTGAATCGTGGATCGCCGCCTTGATGATCACGGACCTGCTGGGCCTGCCGGATCGCTTCAACGTTCCGGGCATCGCGAGCGATGGAAACTGGAACCGGCGTTTGGCGTTTAGCGCGGCCGGCATGCGGCGCGATCCCGCTATCGCCGGGAAGATGGCGCGGATGGCCGCCCTCGTGGAGAAATGTGGTCGAAAGATTGAGTGAGGGGCCCGCTGACGCGGGAAGAAGCAGGAATCAGGAATCAGGAATCAGGAATCAGGAATCAAGAATCAAGAATCAAGGGCCAAGGGGGTCCAAGGGGGTCCAAGGGGAATAATACGGGCTTCGAAGCTTTCGATTCTTGAATCCTTAATCTCCTTGGCCCTTGATTTCTGATTCTTGCTCCTTCCCCGCCAGGGCCTCAACCACCTTTGTGAACGGCCATAAAATCCAGCCGACGACGCTGGCAATCGCTTTCATGGGCCAACGAGCGATCGAGATGATCGGACGAAAAACGGCCCGCACCTCGCGGCTCGCTTCGTAGAGCAGACAGGTGGCCAGGATCGCCACGATGACGCCGAGTTTCTCGACCGGTCCGATCACGATGTGCGCGAACATCTCCCCCAGGAGAAGAAACCCGACAAATCCGACGAGGAGGAAAGCGGCCTGCTCGAGGATGGGATGTTTTTGAATGAGGCGAATGGCCCAGCCCGCGAGCAAGCGCAGCGCCACAATTCCGATGCCCACACCCACGTAGACCGCCCAAAGTTTAGGGGTCAAGGCGATGGCGGCGATGACGTTGTCCACGCTCAGGCTGGCATCGAGCAGGAGAATCCCCAGCACGACGCTCGGAAAACCCCGCGCCCGGATGGGCAGCGCGATCGCGGGATCTCCTCCGTCCTGATCTGCGGCATCACTGGGGTGATGGCGCTCCTCGTCCTCGCCCGTCAACTCGGCGCACATGAGGTAAATCAGATACGCGGCGCCCGCGACCTTGATCCAGGTGTTTTGGATGATCCAGCCGGCGAGCAGCAGGCAAATGCACCGGAAGCCGTAGGCGCCCGCCATGCCCCAATTGAGCGCCCGTCCCCGCTGTTCTTCGGGGAGGCGAGAAGCCATCGCCGCGATGGCAAGAGAATTGTCCACGGAGAGCAGCCCCTCGATCACAATGAGCGAGAGGATGACCGGGATGGTTTCGAGGAGCTCCGCGCCGCTGGGCATGGCGCCGGAAGAGAGCGCGACGCGGCTCGCGCACAAGGTCGATCGTGCTCATTTTGGGCCGGGCGGGAGAACATGGCGCGCAACTTCCTGTTCCGATGGCTCGACTTGAGCATCGCGTGTCAAAACCAGCCATCGACGTCGCCACTCACTCGCCACTCACTCCTTGTCTTCCTGAGACGCCGAAAGCGCTGCGCGCAACCGTGCGAGCGAACCGGAACGCAGCGGAGATGACCTCGCAAATTTTCCTTCGGCTCGTCGAGGCAAATGGCCCCTCAAAATTCTGGTCAAGGAAGCGGCAATTGCGGGCGGGACCAGAACGCGGCTCATGGGATGGGATGACGCTTGACGCAAATTTGGCATCCTTCGCCCAAGCTTGGACGCCATCGATCGACGTAGTCTCTTGAGGTCGCGGAGCGACCGTTGATGGCAGCCGTGGTCCCGCATGCGGGACCACGAGCAAAGCGCGATTTTCTTGGCGTCGCGGAGCGACGACTGATCACCGGCCGCGCGAATTCCCGGAATTCGCTCAGGCGTCGCTCCGCGACGCGGGGCTGGGCCTGATTTGACCGTGGGTTGAAACCCACGGCTACCATCAAGCGTCGCTCCGCGACGACCGAACTCGAGCTCGAACGGAAATGGCGCAGAGACGCGCATTGTCACGCTTTTGAACCCTCAAAAAAAATTCCTTGTCTTCCCGTGTTTTCAATATATTCTGAAACATCAAGATGAAAGCCGCCCGCGCCCGATTGCTCCACGCGGGGCCGGTGCCGGCGCCGGCGGCCCTTCACGAGGTGCGCGAAGAATTCCTGGCGCACTGGGCGGCGATGGGCACGGCCTGGGGGATCAACCGGACCATGGCCCAGATTCATGCGCTGCTCATGGTCTCCAACCGCCCTCTCAGCACGGACGAGGTGATGGCGGACCTGCAGATCAGCCGTGGAAACGCGAACACCAACCTGCGGGATCTCGTCGGCTGGGGCCTGGTCCGGAGCGTCCTGCGCCGGGGCGAGCGCAAGGAGTTTTTCGAGGCGGAGAAGGACGTCTGGAAGATGTTTTGCATCATCGTGCGTGAACGGCGCCGGCGGGAAATCACCCCAGCCCTCTCGGCGCTCGACGCCTGCGCCGCCCGCACCAAGCACCTGCGCGGCGCCGACGCCGAAGCCTTTCACCAGATGATGGAGCGCCTCGCGGAATTCGTGCGCCTGACCAACAACGTCATGGAGAAGGTCGAGCGCGCCGAACAAAGCTCCGTCGTCCCCTGGGCGCTGCGCCTTCTCCAATAACTTTTCGTCCAGCGCCCCTTTTTTTGAACCGACGTTTCAATATTTCCTGAAACTTTCGCAAGTCACATAACCAACCAAAAGCCACCATGAACTACACCGTCCTGACCTATCTCCTTTATCTCGTTATCAGCGTGGGTGTCACGGTCTGGGTCGCGCGCACGCTGCACAAAAATGGCCGCGTCTTTCTCGTGGATGTCTTCGCGGGCAACGTCGCCATGGCCGACAGCGTCAACCATCTGCTCGTGGTCGGATTCTACCTCGTGAACTTCGGTTTCGTGGCGCTCTACCTCAAGACGGCGCATCCGCCGGAGACGACGCAGACCCTGATCGAGGAACTCAGCAGCAAGGAAGGCCTCGTCCTGCTCGTTCTCGGCGCGATGCACTTCTTCAATCTGTTCGTCTTCAGCAAGCTGCGCCGTCGCGCCCTTCTCCAACAGGCACTCCCGCCCGTCGCCGCCGAGGGACATGTCGCAGTAATCGGCGCGTAACTGGAGAAATGCCGCCGCCTGGCGGCAACCAGAATGTGGCCAGGCCAACTTCCACGCTCATGAAACGGTTCACGGTTCTCTACGATCAGCAATGCGGTCTCTGCCGCCATTGCCGCGCCTGGCTCGAAGCCCAGCCGCAACTCGTCCGGTTGGAATTCCTGCCCTTTCAGCATCCCGCCGTGCCCTGCCGCTTCCCCGGCATCGAAGCGTTTCAGCCCCAGCGCCAGCTCGTGCTCGTGGCCGATGACGGGGGCGTCTACACGGGCGACGCGGCCTGGATCATGTGCCTCTACGCCCTCGACGCCTATCGGGCCTGGTCGCTGCGCCTGGCGCGGCCGACGCTGAGACCGCTGGCCCGACGCGTTTGCGAGGCGGTTTCGAAACGCCGTCTCGATCTCTCCCGCCTCCTCGGGCTCGGGATGTCGGAAGAGAACGACGCCTCACTCGCCCACCTCATCCGCCGGAGCACGGAGGCGCCCGCGCCGTGCGCCGTCCCCCCGCCCCTGCCCACGCGCTGACGTCACCAACTCCCCTCCACCCACCTGCCATGACCGCCGCCCTCATCTTCGCCGCCATCCTTGCCTTCGGCGTGGGCCTCGCCCACTCCGTTCTCGGGGAACGGTACATCCTCATCCGTTTGTTCCGTCGCACGGATCTCCCGCGTCTCTTCGGCGGGACGGAATTCACCCTGCGGACGCTGCGCTTCGCCTGGCATTTGACCACCGTGGCTTGGTGGGGCTTCGGCGCGATTTTCATTCTCCTGGCCGCGCAGACATTTTCGATCCGGAGCGTTTCCTGGGTGCTCGCGGCCACGTTTCTCCTGACCGGTGCCACCACCGCCATCGTCTCGCGCGGGCGGCATCTGGCCTGGCCCGTTTTCCTTGCCATCGGCGCCATCTCCGCCTGGCTGGCCTTACAATAGCCATGAAAACCCGCACCATCGTCCTCGCCGGCGGCACCGGCTTCCTCGGCAACCTGCTGGCTTCGCACTTCTGCGCCCGCGGCGATCGCGTCATCATCCTGACCCGCCGTCCGCAAAAACGCCCCGATCCGCGCTGCCGCGAGGTGCGATGGGATGGCGAGACGATCAGCTCCTGGATCGCCGATCTCGATGGGGCGGATGTATTGATCAACCTGGCGGGGAAGTCGGTGAACTGCCGGTACGGCGCCGCCAACCGCCGGCAAATCCTCGAATCCCGCGTGCGTTCGACCCGGGTCCTCGGCCAGGCCATCGCGCGCTGCGTCCGTCCTCCGCGCGTCTGGCTGAACTCCAGCAGCGCCACCATCTACCGGCACGCGGAGGATCGTCCGATGGATGAACTCACGGGTGAATTCGGCACCGGATTCTCCGTCGATGTCTGCCGCGCCTGGGAGCGTGAATTCGACGCCGCCGCGACTCCCTTCACGCGCAAAGTAGCGCTGCGTGCCGCCATGGTCATGGGCCGGGGCGCGGACGGGCCGTTCGCGATGTTCGAGCGGCTGGCCAGGCTCCGACTGGGCGGCTCGATGGGGTCAGGCCGGCAATACGTCTCCTGGATCCATGAGCATGATTTTTGCCAGGCGCTGGAATGGTTGATCGCAGCCGCGGATCTCAGCGGGGCTTTCAACCTCGCGACGCCGCATCCGTTGCCCAATCGGGACTTCCTGCACGAACTTCGGCGCGCACTGGACGTTTCCTTCGGTTTGCCCGCACCGCGGCTGCTGCTCGAAATTGGCGCCTTTTTCCTCCGGACCGAAACCGAGCTTCCGTTGAAAAGCCGCCGCGTCGTGCCGCGCCGCCTCGAGGAATCGGGTTTCACGTTTCGCTTCCCCACCTGGCCCGACGCGGTGCGCGAACTTCTGGTCCCCGCCCACGGCACTCCTTTGCTCGAAGCCAACCGGTCGCCGGCGCCCAGCAAGTAGCGCGGTCGCCTTCAGCTCTGGGATTGACCCCTTTCAACCAATTTAATAGGAGAAATTCGCCCACGGGTCCGTGCTCGTCAGGGTGCTGACCGCAGCGATATTACCACCCACGGCGGCGGATCCGCTCGCGGTGATGTTTACGACCGGGCCGTAACGATTGCTGGCGGCGATTACGTAGTCGATCCCGTTCGAGCCGGCGCTGTTCCGGATGACGAGGCTGCGGCTGCTGGTGACCTCGATTCCGCGGTCGTTATTCGTGACGTTGTTGCCTTCGATGCGGTTTGCGGAGGAGGTGACGTGAATTCCCGCGCCATCGCCCGTCCCCGAACCATTGGCGTCACTCGTGTTGTCGCGAATCACACATCGACTGGTCGCGCGAATGCCGTCGCCCCGGCAACCTTGCACCGTGTTTCGCTCCAACGTGCAGCTCGAAGCCGCGCTGATGCCCATGCCGGTCGTCGCGGTGAGCGTGGTCGCGGACGAGTCGATATTGCTCACGACGCATTGGGAAACCAGCGATTCCGTGCCGGTGGTGATTCCCGCCGAAGATGCTCCAGCGTTTGTGCTGGCGCGGACGACGCATCCGGTAATCACGGCGGCACTTGAAGTGGCAATCCCGGCGACACCGGTGTTAAACGCGGCCGTGCAATTCGTGATCGTCGCACCGATGCCCAAGGAATAACCGTTGCCGGTGTTGAAGGAAGACGTGCAATTTAGGACCGCGACGGCGTCGGAGAGGCTGAAACCGATGTCTGCGTTGTTCCGAGCGGAGCACCCGGAGACAGTCGTGAGGGAGCCTGCGCTGAATCCGATTCCATTGTTCGAGTCGGCGGTGCACCCAAGCAGGGAACTCCTGCCGCCGGTGCTGTTGAAGCCGATGGCATTCGCCTGACTGACACAATGGGTGACCACGCAGCCGGGCCCGAGTTGAAAGCCGTCGCCCCCGTTGCCGGACGCCACACAATTGGTCACGATCGAGTAACCGATCACGCGAAACCCATCCGCCGAGGCGCCGGTCTGTCCGACGGAAGTGCATTCGACGATCTTGCAGGAAAGCCCAGCAGATATGCCGGCGCCCACACAGGCGCGCACTTCACAGCCTTTCGCGGTGCCGTTGTTCCCCAGCAAAATCCCGACGACGCCACCGTTGACCACCCGCAGATTTTCGACCTGCATCTCCGTGCTGGTGGCCGTGGACGCCACCACGCTGTTGGAAAGCCAGCCGCGCACCGTGCCGTTACGGATAGTCGTATTGACGTGATTATTGATGATCTGAATACCCGCCGTCACCCCGCTGCCGGGCCCGACCAACTCAAAGCCGCCCAGATCCAGCGTCACGTTATCGGCGTCGATGGAAATCCCGGGCTGACCAGCAACTCCGGTAAGGTTGTCAGTGACGTAATACGCGCCTGGCACTGAAATCGTGAACGGCAGGGTCGAGATGGGTGTGCGCGGCTCGATTTGGCTCAGCGACTTCATCGTCGGCGCGGGCGGGGCGGTTGGCGCGAGTGGGCCCTGGGCTAGGACAAATGGTGCCGCCGAGAGGATGAGATTGACCGCAACAACTTGGAAAAACTGTGGCATCCCCGAATTGATAGAGAGTTAGAGTTCAAAAGACAAGGTCAGGCGCTTGGCCGCGCACATCATCAAAAGCCCTCGTTTCAGGCGCTTAGACCCGCACGCAGTTCGGGGCGGTGAAAACCTGGTCCTCCACGTTTCCAGTATTGCGCGTGGCGGCCGGTTCGAAGATCAGGACCTCGGCTTCTTCGTCCGCGGCGGTGCGATGCTCCACGCCGCGCGGCACGATGCACATCTCACCCGCCTGCAGGACGACCGTCCGGTCGCGGAATTCGAGGCGCATCGAGCCACGCCAAATTAGTGGTCCTGCGCGCATGAATTGATGGCTCCGCCGCGAGGATTTTTGGCGGCTGGCAAGGCGCGAGCGAAGGGGCATATCCCAGATGGATACGCTCCGAGCGAGCAACGCCGCCAGCCACCAAAAGGACCGCGGCCCTTTGGGCGAAGCGGAAAACCGCCCGGCGCCTGTGTTGCTCGTCAGTTATGGGGCTGCTTGGAACCCACTCCTTCCTCGCGTCTTGGCGGCGGACGGTTTTGCGCTTCGCGGAGCTATCAATTCATGCGCGCAGGACCACTGGAAAGAGCTCATCTTCGTTTTCGTGGTGGTGCCACGGGAAGACGCCGCAAAACTTTACGAGTTTCACTTCCTGTCCGTTCAACTCGGCCGCCACCTTCGGCCGCCAATGCTCGGTGATCGCGTTGAATTTTTCCGGCAGGGAGATGGCGTGCATGCGCGGCAAAGTGCCGGGTTCTGCAGGCCTGGCGAGGGCGGCCGAAAAAATCTTCCACTTTATTCCTTTTTTTGGCGATTTCCCTTTATGTGTTCTTTTGAACACTTCGTACTCCTCTCGTTGCCCATCCTGGGTAACGCTCACCGCTGCGGGTCTCCCGTTGGAGGGCCTCAGCAACAAGTCAGTCAACAAGGTAAGAAACGAACGCAAATCGACACAAACAACACTCAGTTCACGCCGGAGCAGCTGGATGCTCTCACCGCCGCCATTCGTGGCTTGGCGAGCGCCAGCGGCTTCCTGCCCAACATTGAAACCCCCATCCGGCGCCGCCTCAAGCGCGTCGGAGCCAAGACCGAACCTTTTGCCACCCGCTCTCTCGCGGTCGGCAAGCAGGTCCCGGCTTTGCTCGCCGGCAAAGTGGCCGGTGGACGGGGCGACGAGATCATCGCCCAACGGGACGCCCTGCGTTCCGCCAGTGCGGTGCTCAGTCAACTCCTGCGTGGCGTGGATGATGCCATCATCCTGCTCAGCAAGGAGTTTCACAGCGCCGCGTTCTCGATTTATGAGAACGTCAAGCGCTTCGGTCCGGCCCTCGGGTTGGACGAGCAGCTCAAGGAGCTGACCGCGCTGCGCAAGCAGGCGCGTAAGAAGCAGTCCCCGCCTGCGAGCGGCACCCCGGCCCCGGCCGGCGCGTCCGAGCCGGCGAAGGCCTAGAAAACCAGAGAAAAGAAAGGTCTCGCATGAGATCGATTAGTGCCCCGGAGCGGGCGCTCGCAAGAGCGCCCGCTCTTTTTTTGTGCAATCAGCCTGAATGCGGGAGTTCCCGGCGCGGGGCCGCAGCCTCCGCCCGAGCGCAGCGCGAAGCGGGAAGTCGACACCGCTCCTGGCCAAAGGAATCTTCCAAAACCTGCGCGCGTTCCCGCCCTTTCCGCGAACCTTCGACCACTCCACGCGGACTTTTGCCGAAAATCCCCGCTCGCGGAGACTTCCCCGTTGCTCCCGCACGTTTCGCGCGAGAACGGCCACGCTCTTGGCGAGCGACTTGGCCGGGCGGGTCTGAATCTCCGCGCTTTTTTCGAGGAGTTTCCAGCTCCAGGCGTGAACTTCCGCGCTGCGCGTGAGATCGTTCGCGCCACTGGTCAGAAGTTTCACGAATATTGCGAGATTGCCCATCCTGCGAGCGTGGACGCCCACGCTTTTTGTGTGACCGGGGTTGGCGTGGACAACCGCGCCCGCGCTCCGGTCGAGGCGATTCAACCGCTGGCGCAAACGATCACGCTACGAACGCGCCAAGTCACGCTGTGGGCGAAAACGTGAAAGCTTCCTGCCCAGTCGTCCGGAGCACGCGTGAGAACGTTCTCACGGCTCGTGAGAACGATTTCGCTTTCGGTGAGAACGCTCTCATCTTCGGTGAGAACGTTCTCGCCGCCGGCGTGAGCGTTCACACTTGCCGCCAGGCGCCCTAACCGCGGCCGTGTTCGGCCATCCTTCTGCGCTAAGGGTTCTTGCCTTGGGCGCAAACGTCCACGCGTCGGGCGCGAATGGTCCAGCCGCCGGCGTGACGGTCCGCGCTTTTCGCGTGGACGTTTACGGTGGCGACGAACTCATCCACACTTTTCGCGCGGACGACGACGCGGGCGATGTCCACAGCCACGCTTTTTGCGTGGATGACGACGCAGGCGATTTCTGCAGCCACACTTTTTGCGCGGACAATTCGACTTCGTGCGTCGATTCCGGGGCTTTCGACGCAAAATGTTGCGATAGGCGTTTCGGCATCCCGCTCACCGCTCACAACCCCCGATCTCACCGCCGAGGTGCCACTGGCGGAGATGTTCGGTTACACGAACGCCATCCGCAGCCTCTCCCGCGGCCGCGCCAGCTACGCCATGACGCCCTCGGCCTACGAGGTCGCGCCCGAGGGATTCGGCCTGAAGGCGCCGCCTGAGCCGCGAAAGTGATGGTCAGAAACCCACGAGGCCTGTCCGAAAGGGCAGGCCTCGTTTTTTGTGGTCCGCACTCTCCGCGAATCCGGCTTTCAGGATTTTCCGGGAGAAATGCCGGCCGGGGAGCGCGCGGAGTGCTTTGCTTGAGCAACTTTTCGCTGAGCAGCTCGCTCGACCGTGCGCGGAGTCGGGGAAACGCGCGTATTCCATCACCCGATCAGGCGGTTGCCGTGCCTTTCTTGGTCGCAGAGTGACCGCTGAAAGTAGCCGTGGGTTTTCAACCTACGGTCCAAAGGCGAAGCGCCGGCGTCGCGGAGCGAAGCTACGGGGTCAAAGCGCAGAAGACTTGAATTTGCTCGTTCACTCCGGGGATAGCAATGGCGCAGCAAGCCTCGCGCGACTCAGTAGGCGAAATTCGCCCAAGGGTGACTGCTCGTGGTTGTATCAGCCGCCACACTGCCGCTGACCAGAGGCGTGCCGGAGGTCGTGATATCGATCACGGGGCCGTATCGATTATTGGCCGCGATCGTGTAGTTCAAGGTGTTTCCGACGGCCGTATTCCGGATGATAAGGCAGCCGGCGCTGGTGATGTCGATACCGCGGTCGTTCGATGCGACCATGTTCCCCTCGACCCGCGTGTCGGTATTGGTGATATGAATGCCCGCGCCGTCGCCGGCGCCGTTGCCATTGCCGCGGCAGTGATTTCCTTCCACCAGGCAGCCCGTGCCGCATTCGATGCCGTCGCCGGTATTGAGGTTGGCGTTGCAGCGCAGGATCGAGACGCTTGAGTTCGCGCTCGGGGAGTTGATGCCGTCCCCACCGTTCAAGCCCGCGTTGCAGTCGCTCACGAGGCTGCCGGTCGAGGCCTGGATGCCATTCAGGCTATTGCCGTTCGCGGTGCAGTTCACGATCCGCGCGCGTGCCCCCACTTGGATGCCGTTACCGGCATTTTCGCTGCCGAGGCAGCCGCTGACATTCGCGTCGGAGCCGACTTCGATGCCGTTGCCATTGGTGCCCGTCGTGCCCGTCGTGCCGTGACTCTGGCAATCGCGGGCCACGCACTGGGAAGCGGCGCGCAGACCGAAGATCCCGTTCCCCTCCGCCTGGCAGCCGATCAGCGATCCGCCGTCGCCGATAGTGACCCCGCCGGCCGAGTTAGAGACGAATCGCACCTGCTCGACCCGAATATTCGTCCGCACCGAGCCGCTCACGCCGACCGAACAACTGCGGACCGTGCCGTTGCGGATCGTCACGTTGGAGACGCCCGTGTTGAGCAGAATACCGACATTCGAGCCGCCGCCGATGATGGAGAAGCCGTTGAGGTCGATGGTCACGTGACTGGTGGTCACCGCGAGCACGTTGCCGGTGGTGACGGTGAGTTCGCCGCAAAGCTTGTAGGACCCCGCCGCGGAGATCGTAAAAGCGGTCGTCCCGCCGGGAATCGGCGTGCGCGGTTCGATCTGATCGAGCGCGCGCATCGTCTGATTGGGTGCCCCGGTCGGGGCCAAGCCCCCTTGGGCCGGGAGGTGAGGGGCGAGCGCAAGCGCCGAGACAAGCAGGGCCGACAGCGCCGCGAGAAGCGAGGAATGCATGCGTATATTCGCCACAATCGCCCAGACGGATACAAGGAAGATGTTGAATCTCACGCCGGGCGGGAGTCTCGAGTGGAGCAACTGCGGTGAAATGACGGATGCGTGAACGGCAACTCGTCCGGAGTCACAGTCACAGAATAGGGGCGGTAAATCTTGACAAATCCTTCTGCTACAAACGAATGGGATGCCATGGCGCGCCGCTGAGGCTGCCTTCCCCGTCATTCAAAACCAGATCGCTTTCGAGGCCGACCCGATTCCCCGCCCAGAGATTTTCTCCCGCCGGAAATGAGGCGCGGCTTCGCGGCGTTCTCAGGGTGCCCGCGTCGCTCGCCCGCACGCAGAATTCTATGAGCCGGCAAAATGGGCTTGCTGGCGACCAAATGTTGCCTACCCCTGTGCTCGATTGCCTAGCGGCAACGCAGAATCTCTCGATCCGCAAGGGGACTTCACTCCGGCGACCGGTTTCAGCTCGCCCACCCGGCGCCACCGCTTTGTTCTTACGGGAAGGAGACGATGCGATAGAACCGCTGGGCCTGCAGCGCGCGGGGATCGGTGTATTGGATGAGGCCGCCCACATCGGCCGTGAGCAGAGGCGACTGGTTCGCCCAGATGCCGGTCAGGTCATCGAGCGTTTGTACGTAGTAGC
>JBBRQH010000098.1:0-13073 GCA_038226705.1 Chthoniobacterales bacterium
CCTCCCTCTTGCATACGAGGGTCGGTGACAATCGGACCCCTTTTCCAACCCCAAACGACTGATGCAGAGGGTCTTGACTCATGCACCGACCCGGCTAGACCCCGCTTTACTCTGGAAGCGCCGTACCTTCCCGGAAGAGCCAAAAAAGTGCGAAAATTGCGCATTTTTTCTTGCTGAGGCTGCGGAAATGTTGATAAACCTCTCCCCGACTGCCGGATCGACCACTTTCTTCAATCCAATTAAGCCCGCGCCCGCCTTGCTAGGAACTATGAAAACAAAACTAATTCTCTCGCTTCTCGGGGCCGGTCTTCTCGCCGGGACAGGTAGCGCCGAAACCATTTTCGGACTCACGGATACCCAGGGCTTGGTGAGTTTCGACAGTGCCACTCCGGGCACAGTGACGGCGATCGGTCCCGTGACGGGCGCCCTCTCGGGTCACACGGTTCGCAGCATCGATTTCCGCCCAAACACCACCGGAGGAGCGACGTTGTATGCAATCAGCGCGTCGGCCGATAATCTCACGGCGCAGGTTTATTCCGTGAACTTCTCGACGGGAGCGCTGACGGCCCTGGGCACCACGTTCGCCCTGACCGGCAACACCAGTTCGTTCATTTCGATTGATTTCAATCCGGCGGTCGACCGCCTGCGGATCGTGACGGGGAGCGGCCAGAACTTCCGCTGGAATCCGACGACCAATACCTTCGTGCAGGCGGATACGCCTCTTACCTTTGTGGTTGGCGGCGGAACCCCCTTTATCGGGAACATTGCCTACGACCAAAACACAAACGGGACCTCGGTGACCACGCTCTTCGGCTACGATCTGAATACGCAAAATCTTGTTCGTATTGGCGGCCAGAACGGCAACCCGAGCCCGAATGGTGGTCTTTCTACCCTGATTGGACCAAGCGGTGTCGCCGTAAATTCCGGGTCCTTTGGCTTGGACATCAGCACCTTTCTTGGGGCCGCCTACGCCAACGCGGATCTTAACGCGGGCGGACTCGACAACCTTTACCAGGTGAATTTGAGCACGGGTGCGTTCACGCTGATTGGCGGCATTGGCGGTGGCATCGGGATTCGAGATATCGCCATCTCGGCCATTCCAGAACCCGGCACTTACTTAGCTGGTGTTCTCGCCCTTGGTGGCGTGCTTGTGCAAGTCCGCCGTCGCCGGCAGACGACGGCCTGATTCAAGCAATTCACGTTTTCCAAAACGCCCGGACGCGCGTGTCGCCTCCGGGCGTTTTCTTTGCCTCCATGGACAGCCTGGCCTCGCCAGCAACCGCACCTACGCTCCGATCGGATGCCAGACGGTCTTGAACTCGATGAATTCCCGAATCGCGTCAGCGCTTTCGTGCCGCGCCTCGAACCACGATTCATCAGACTTCGCCGCCGTGCGGAGCTTCGTCCGCTTCACACTTTCTGCCGCGCCCAGCGCGAGGGCTTTGTGATGTTCGACGGAGGCAACCGCATCGAGTCCGCGCAAGTGCGCGTGGCTCGCGAAGGTAGGCACGAGCTCGGCGCGGTTGCCAGTGAGGAGATTGACCACACCGCCGGGAAAATCGGAAACCGCCAGAATCTCGCCGAGCAGAATCGCCGGATAAGGGGCCGACTCGGAGGCGAGAGCCACCACCGTATTTCCGCCCGTGACGATGGGCGCGAGCTGAGAGACGAGGCCCAGCAGCGGTGCCCGGTCGTCCGCGATAACGCCGATTACTCCGACGGGCTCGCAGATCGTGAAATTGAAAAACGGGCCACTGACGGGATTCGCCGCACCGAGCACCTGGGGATATTTATCCGCCCAACCGGCAAAATAAATGAGGCGATCGATGGCCGCCGCCACTTCGGTCGCCGCAGAGGCGCGGGACTTGCCGGTGCCGGCCGCGATGCGCCCAGCCATCTCTTCGAGTCGGCTTTCGAGCATTTCGCCGAGGCGATAAAGAATTTGTCCGCGGTTGTAGCCGGAGCGCGCCGCCCATCCCGGTCCGGCTTTCGCGGCCGCTTCCACGGCGTTGCGCAAATCTTTGCGGGAACAGCGCGGGATGTTCGCGAAAAATTCTCCCTCGTGCTCAAGCGGCGTCACCCGTCCGCTCTCGGAACGGATAAACGCCCCGCCGACGTAGCATTTTGGAGTCTTGGTGATGGGAAGACGCAAGGTGCTCATGGCTGGATCTACGCCGTCAGGTAATCGAGCAGGCCCTGGCGTCCGCCTTCGCGTCCGAAACCAGATTCCTTGTAGCCGCCAAACGGACTGGCCGGATCGAATTTGTTGAAGGTATTCGCCCAGACAACTCCGGCTTTGAGGGACGCGGCCATTTTCAAAATCCGGGAACCCTTGTCGGTCCACACCCCGGCGCTCAGCCCATAGGCGGTGTTGTTCGCTTTTTCGATCGCTTCGTCGACCGTGCGGAAGGTGAGGATGCTGAGCACCGGGCCGAAGATCTCCTCGCGGGCGATGCGATGGCTCTGCGTAACGCCGGTGAAGAGCGTGGGTCGGTAATACCAGCCGCGCTCGGGCAGCCGGCATTGGGATTGATGCATCTCCGCGCCTTCGTCGATCCCGCTCTGCACCATTTCCTGAATGCGCGTGAGTTGCTCCTTGGAATTGATCGCACCAATGTCGGTATTTTTGTCGAGCGGATGCCCCACGCGCAGCACGGCAATGCGCCGCCGCAGGCGCGCGACGAATTCCTCGGCAATGCTCTCCTGCACGAGCAGGCGCGAGCCCGCACAGCAGACATGTCCCTGATTGAAGAAGATTCCATTGATCACCCCTTCGACGGCCTGGTCGATCGGCGCGTCATCGAAGACGATGTTCGCGGCCTTCCCTCCCAGTTCCATGGTCAGCTTTTTCCCGCTGCCGGCGAGCTGGCGCATGATGATCTTGCCCACCTCGGTGGAACCGGTAAAGGCGACCTTTTTGGCGAGCGGATGCGACACCACGGCCGCACCGGTCGAACCGAAGCCCGTTACGAAGTTCACCACCCCGGGCGGAAGTTCCGCTTCCTGCAGAAGCTCCGCAAAAAGCATGGCCGAGACGCTCGTCGTCTCGGCCGGCTTGAGCACCACTGTGTTCCCGCACGCGAGGGCCGGCGCCAGCTTCCATGCCAGCATCAGCAGGGGAAAATTCCAGGGGATCACCTGCCCCACGACGCCGTGGGGCTGGGCCGTCCGCCCCGGCGTGACGTACGCGAGCTTGTCCGTCCACCCCGCATGATAGAAAAAATGGGCCGCGGACATCGGCAGGTCGAAGTCGCGCGATTCCTTGATGGGCTTGCCGCCATCGATCGACTCCGCCACGGCGAGGGCGCGCGAGCGATCCTGGAGCAGCCGGGCAATCCGAAAGAGATATTTGCCCCGCTCGCGGCCCGGCATTTTTCCCCAAACCCTTTGGTAGGCGGTCTCCGCCGCCTGGTAGGCCGCATCGACGTCCTCGCCACCCGCCAGCGCGAGCGTAGAGACCTTCTTTTCGTCGCCGGGACTGATGGAATCGAAACGCTTGCCGGATTTCGCCGCGCTGAATTTTCCGCCGATAAACAAGCCGTAGTCCGGCTTGATCCCCGGGTCGACCGATTCCGGGGCCGGATCGAACTCCCAGAGATTCCCGAAGACCAGTGCGGGCGTGCCGTTGCGTCGGGCCTTCGTGCCGCCATTCCGTCCCACCTTGGGCGCGACCGGCGGAGGTGTTTTCGAAGGGGCTCGGGAGATTGTGCGTTTCATCGGCGCGAGTGCGGCGGATTGGATTCAATAGGCCTCGGCCGCCTCGGAGAACACATACGGAGCCTGGTAGGCGCCGGATTTTTCCTTCACGAGTTGCCGCAGCAGATCGTTGAGGAGCGCACTCGCGCCAAAGCGGTAGCGGCGGTTGTTCAGCCATTCGTCGCCGAGGGTCTCCTTCACCGCGATGAGGAATTGCAGGGCCTGTTTCGCCGTGCGGATGCCGCCGGCCGGCTTCATCGCGATCGGGACACCCGTTTCCAGGTAATGGTCGCGGATCGCGTCGAGCATCACCTGGTTGTTTGCGAGCGTCGCATTCAGCGGGGTTTTGCCTGTGCTCGTCTTGATGAAATCCTCCGGTCGCAGCACGCGCATCGCCAGGAACGAGGCTGCGCGGATATTATCGTACGTCTCCAGTTCACTCACCTCGAGGATCACTTTCAAACGAGCCGCGCCACAAACCTCAATCACCGACGCAATCTCGTCCTGCACGGCGTTCAGCTCCCCGGCGAGAAAGAGCCCGCGCCGGATCACCATATCGATTTCGTCGGCTCCATCGGCGACTGCCTGACGCACCTCGCCAAGCCGGGTTTTGAGGGGGGCCTGCCCGGAAGGGAACGAAGTGGCCACGGAGGCGACCTTCACACTGCTGCCTGCGACATATTTTTTGGCCGCGGCGACAAGGGCCGGATATACGCACACGGCCGCAGTCGAGGGAATAGCGGGGTCGTCATGCGGATGCATCGCCTTGAGGCAGAGCGAGTGGATCTTGCCGGGCGTGTCCTTGCCCTCGAGCGTGGTGAGATCGACCATCGAAACGGCCGTCTTCAGCCCCCAAACCTTGGATCCCTTTTTGATCGAGCGGGTGGTGTATTTCGCGGCGCGTTCCTCGACCCCGACGGCGTCGACGGAGCCGACCTCATCGATCAGCCGGCGCAAAGGCGAAACCAGCCGCGGCGATGTGCGGTGGGGCGCGAGGGGAGCACGCAGGGCCATCGGTCGAACACATCATTGCTCGGCCTGCGAGACAAGGCGAAACGCGGGCGGACCGTTGCGCCCAAAAGGTTTCGGCGCCTGCAAACGCGCTAACTAACGCAGTGGCACCTTCGACCCCCAGGCCTGCCGCAAGGCATCCACCATGTATTCGTCGCGCATGTCGAAGTTCTCGCGCGCGAAACGCCCAAGGAGGGGGATGAAGCGCAGGCGCCGCTCCACCGGCATGTCCGGAAACCACTTCCAAAAGAACACGCCTTCAAGTTCCGGGAAGCGAGGGCCCTCGAGCCGCAGGGCCGCTTCCGTCGCGCGCTGCCGGATCTCCCGGGCGTTGGGTCCGCCCATTTCGTACTCCCAAGGCTTCGCCGCCGCCAGGGAGCTCTCGTTGTACCCGATCTCGGTGAAGATGACCCGCTTGCCTTTCGACTTCGCAAAGGCACCGATCTCCGCCACGAGATTCTTCCAGGCGGCATCGAGATCCGCGGGGGTGGGGTCTGGTTTGTCGCTCAGGATAAAATACGCGCCGATTCCCATCACGTCTACAGCATCCCAGAAAGTGATCTTTTGGTATTCCGTCCAATTGGCGTGGTAGGTCACGCGTCCGCTGTACACTTTGCGCACCTCGGCAATGATGTGGCGCCAGCGCGCGTCGAAGTGGGTCATCTGATCGTACTCGTGACCGACACAAAACAATTCCGCGCCCCCTTCCTGCGCGAGTTTCGCCAATCCGGTGATCCACTCCTCGTAATCACCGAAAAACTTCTCCCACTGCGCCGGCTGGTCGTACCAGATCGAGCCGCGCCACTTAAACTTCGTGCCCCAATACGCCAGATGCGGGATCAACATCAGACCGACCCCACGCTCCTTCGCCATGGCCATGGCGCGGACGAGGTTCCCCTGTTGTTCCATCGGCCGGAAGCGCACGCCTCCTTCATTCTGCACCTGCGCGTACGGATGGATGGCCACATGCGTGATGCCGAGCACTTTGAGGCGGTCGAGCGCCTGGCCGAATTCCGGCGTCCCCCACTCATAACCGGAACTTTGACACGAGACCGTCATGCCGCGGATGAAGGACGGGCTCGGTGTTTCCGCCCCCACCCTTACGGAGAGCAGGAGCGCCGAGGTGAGCAGGAGAAAAACGCGGGGGAACGACACGTTCGTCACATTAGAAACCAGATGGCCTCAGGCAATTCCGCGAATGCTGCGATTTTCTGCGTTGGCCCGAGGGGGCGCAACGCACAACGCCTTCAAGTGAGAAGTCGACGCTCGGAGAGCGCACATGCGAGCAGGCTTAGGTCGCGAACTCCATCCGCTAGCGCCTGCCGCGCCTCGTCCAGCGAAACCGGGGCAAAGCGGACCTCGTCGCCGGGGCGCAATTGCCCGATTCCCCAAAGATCCGCGCGAATCACTTGAGCGATTTTCGGATAACCTCCGATGGTCTGCGCGTCCACGCCGAGTAGAATCGGCTCGCCATCGGGAGGAACCTGAATCGTGCCCGGGAGCACCGCCGAAGAGAGCAATGACCGGGTCACTCGCGGCCTGAGCTGGGTGCCGCCGAGTCGAATGCCCATGCGATCCGACTGCGGAGAAACGCGGAACGCGCCCGACGCGAGCGAAACTGGATAGTCACCGGCGTGTTCGCCAGCCAAGACGCGAAAAAAACGAATCTTCCCCGCGGGCGGCCGCAGCGAATGACTCACACTCCAGCCATCCGGGGGATGGAAACAATCCCCGGGGTGGCGGAGCGTGAGACAGTCCCCCGCCCGCAGGGGCCGGCCCTGAAATCCGCCAATTCCCGCTCGCACATCGGTCCCAGATCCGCCGAGCGCAAAATCCGCCGCGAAGCCGCCGGCCACTCCGAGATACGCGCTGACGCCTTCGCGCACGGCGCCGATGGCCAGGACCGATCCGCCCGGCACGTAGACCGGACGCCACATCGGGAGCGGGCGCCCATCGAGCGACACGGCAGCTTCCGCGCCACATAACGCCACGGTCGCTCCGGACTCGAACCACAATTCCGGACCGCTCAGCGTGCACTCGAGCAGCGCTCCGCCGCCCCCGCGGGCGAGAAGGTCGGCGATGGCGGCCGAGCGCCGGTCCATTGCCCCACCCCCGCTCAGCCCGAGCTGCCGCAACCGGCGGGGTGCGAGCGACTGCAAAGTCGTGAACTGCCCGGCCCGCAGCACCCGCACTACGCGCCCTGGCTCCACCGTTGCGGCGGCCGCTGGAACCTGCCCCGCAGCCAATCGTGCGTGTTCCTCTTCCGTGATCGACCTGAACCTCACCCGATCACCGGTTTGCACGAGCGTCGGGCGCTCCGCGTCCTCCGGACGAAAAAGCCGCAGGGGCGTGCGTCCGATCAAATTCCAGCCACCGGGAGAGGCCAGCGGATAAACTCCCGTCTGCGCCCCTCCGATCCCGACCGCGCCTGCCTCGATCCGCGTTCGCGGCGTCGCCCGCCGCGGCATCGCGAGCGCGGGATCGAGCCCGCTCAAATAAGGAAAGCCCGGCGCAAAGCCCAAAGCGTTCACGCGATAAATCCCAGCGGAGTGGCGCGCGATGATTTCCACGCGGTCCAGACCCGTGTGCCTGGCGACGTCGTCCAGGTCGGGGGCGAACTTTGCGGCATAGCAAACGGGAATCTCGACTTCACGCGCCTCCCTATTGTTCTCGTCCCGCGCGGTGCCCAGCGCTTCTTCGACGAGTTCCGGAGTGGCACCGCCGAGTACCGCCACGGAGGCGAACGCCGGCACGATCTCGCACTGAGGCGCGAGTCTTTGGACGGCAGCGGCAAACGCCCGCACCCGGCTCTCCACCGCGTCATCGATGGTCTCGCCGAAGACGATGCAGAGGGAGGATTCGTCGAGGCGAACGAGTCGAGGCACAGACGGACGATGCGCCCTTTTGCACCGCTCCGAAAAGAAAAAGGCGCGCCCCGCGAAGAGCGCGCCCGCGAATTTGAGTCTGACCCGTGCTTACGGAAGGAGCACTTTGTCGACAACGTGAATCACGCCGTTCGACTGGTCTACGTCCGCGATGGTCACGGTGGCCATCCCGCCCTTGGCGTCGGTCAGCATGACTTTGCCGTCCTTCGTGGTGGCCGTGAGCGTGCCGCCGGCGACCGTCTTAAGAGTGGCCTTGCCGCCGCCGTCCTTGATCGCCTTGAGAGCGTCCGCGGCGGATAGCTTCATGGGGAGTACATGATAGGTGAGCACGGCGCTGAGCTGGGCTTTGTTTTCTGGCTTGAGCAGCGAGTCCACCGTTCCGGCGGGCAGTGCAGAGAAGGCTGCGTTCGTCGGGGCGAAGACCGTGAAAGGGCCTTTGCCTTTCAGCGTCTCCACCAATCCGGCCGCCTTCACTGCGGCGACGAGGGTGGTGTGATCCTTCGAATTCACGGCGTTATCGACAATGTCCTTCGTAGGAAGCATGGGAGCGCCTCCAACCATGGGGTTGTCTTTCGCGAGCACGAGGGAAGTTGCGAACGCGAAGGCGAGCGCGGCAATAGGGAGTTTCTTCAACATACGAGGTCTGGTTTCACGATTTCCCGCCCCGCGTCCGGAATGGAACGTTGAGGGGCGTGAAGTCGTGGCGTCAGTTCGACGCGACCCCCGAAAAAGGATTCATCGAATGTGCGTTTATCCGCGGTATGACACGCCAGCGCAGATTCGACGGGCGTGCTACTTTCCGCGCACGTATGGATGAGCCGGCAGCACAAACGCGCATTCACCTGCACGAAGTCGTCACCCGCGACGGTTTCCAGGGCCTCGATCGCTTTATCCCGACCGAGGCAAAAGTCGCGCTTCTCGACGCGCTTTCGCTCTGCGGAATTTCGAAAATCGAAGTGACGTCGTTTGTCTCGCCGAAGGCGATCCCCAACCTCGCGGATGCCGACGCAGTAATGCTCCGCATCCAACGCACGCCGGGTGTCGCGTATGCGGTGCTGGTTCCGAACGTGCGCGGCCTGGAGCGAGCGCTGCCGCATCGGCCGGACGAAGTAAACTTCGTCATGTCGGCAAGCGAAACCCACAACCTCATGAACCTGCGCATGACGCGGAAGCAGTCCCTCGCTGAACTGCGCGCAATTGTCGCTGCGACCGAGGGCAGCGGTGTGCGGGTACAGGTGAGCCTCTCGACAACTTTCGGCTGCCCGGTCGAAGGGCACGTCGACGAGAACGAAGTCTTCGAGTGGGTGCAGCGCTTTAGCAGTCTCGGCGTGGACGGAATCACGCTCGCAGATACGACGGGCATGGCCGACCCGCTGCAGGTTCGGCTGCTCGTGGGGCGCTACTTCGCGACCGGAGACCTTCCGGAACCAACCCTGCATTTCCACAATACCCGAGGCCTGGGCCTGGCCAACGTCTTTGCCGCGGTGGGCGAGGAGGCGACCCGCTTCGATGCGTCTCTCGGCGGGCTCGGGGGCTGTCCCTACGCGCCGGGCGCGACAGGCAACATCTGCACTGAGGATGCGGCGAGCATGCTATCGCAAATGGGGTTTGCGACGGGAGTCGATCTGCGGGCCCTGCTCGCCGCCTCGCGCCGCCTCCCTGAGCTCGTCGGGCGCGAAACCCCCGGCCAGGTCGCCAAGGCCGGCTTCGTGGAAGACACGCACCCCGTGCCGGATTGGTTTGAAGAAGTACGTGCAAAAGCGCTGGCGCGGGGCTGAGTCCCGTTTCGCTATGCACGATTACATTATCATCGGCGCCGGTTCGGCGGGGTGCGTCCTGGCTTCCCGCCTGAGCGCGGACTCTGGCTGCGGCGTGCTCGTGCTCGAAGCCGGCGGGAGCGACGCGCATCCGCTGGTCCGCATCCCGGCTGCCTTCAGCCAGCTCTTCAAGACCAAGCGGGACTGGAATTTCGAGACGGTCGCCCAACCCGGTTGTGCGAACCGGCGCATGTATTGGCCCCGCGGGCGCATGCTCGGCGGCAGTTCCTCGCTCAACGCCATGATCTACATGCGCGGACATCGCGCGGATTATGACGCGTGGGCGGCGTTGGGGAATCGCGGCTGGGGCTACAACGATTTGCTGCCTTACTTCAAGCGTAACGAAGGCAACGCCCAGGGCGCAAGTACCTACCACGGCGCGGACGGGCCGCTTTCCGTCACAGATTTGCGCGATCCCCATCCCATGCACGAGGCGATGCGCGCCGGCTTCGAAGCCGAGGCCGTCCCCGCCTCCTGCGATTTCAACGGCGCTGAGCAGGATGGAGCCGGACTGAACCAGGTGACGATGAAAAACGGCCGCCGTTGGAGCGCAGCCGATGCCTATCTGCGCCCGGCCTTGAAGCGTTCCAATTTGAAAGTCATCAAAGACGCGCAGGTGCGCCGCGTCATCTTCGATGGCCGGCGCGCGACCGGCGTCGAATATTCTCGCGGTGGGCGGACCGAAGTCGTGCACGCGACACGCGAAATCTTGCTTTGCGGCGGTGCGATCAATTCCCCGCAACTGCTCCTGCTCTCGGGCATCGGCCGCGCCGATCACGTCCGCGACCTCGGCATTGGCGCGGTCCAGGATGTGCCCGGTGTGGGGGAAAATCTCCTCGATCATCTTATCGCCGGAGTCATCGTGGGCGTCACGCGCACCGATACGCTGGCCGCCGCCGAGTCGATCGGCAGCCTGCTCAAGTATATCTTCCAGCGTCGCGGGCTGCTGACCTCCAACGTCGCGGAGATGTGTGCTTTCGTGCGCACGCAACCGGGTCTCGCCGCCCCGGACCTCCAGTTTCACATGGCGCCCGGCTATTTCTTCAATCACGGACTCGGGCGCGAAAAGATCCACGGCGCCGCCATCGGACCCACCCTCATCCAGCCGCACAGCGTGGGCCGGATCACCCTTGCGTCGCCCGATCCGCTGGCGCATCCGGCCATCGATCCGCGCTACTTCAGTGACGAGCGCGACCTCCCTCTCCTCGTGACCGGCTTCAAAATGGCCCGGCGTGTCTTCGCGTCGCACGCTTTCGATGGATTGCGCACGGCGGAACTCAAGCCGGGCGCCCAATTCCAATCCGACGCCGAGATTGCCCAGGCGATTCGCGAGACCTGTCACACGCTTTATCACCCGGTCGGCACCTGCAAAATGGGCCCGGAAAGCGATCCCCTGGCGGTGGTGGATGGTTCACTGCGGGTCCGCGGCGTCGATGGGCTGCGAGTAGTCGATGCGTCCATCATGCCCACGATTCCACGCGGAAACACCAACGCCCCCACCATGGCGATCGCGGAAAAAGCAGCGGACTTGATCATCGGCCAAGTGGCATAGTCCTGACTTGGTCGGACGCCTCTTTCGTCTTCGCGCCCTCGGTTTGCACTTGCACCGGCGCGTTCCAGCGGATCCGATCCGCTGCAGACGCGTCCCACTTCCGGGACTCCGCCATCCCAGCCACGGCACGCTATTCTTGCGCGAGGTGACGCCTTCGCATCTTTTATATCTCTGTTGCGTAGTCTCTTACGCAAGGGCGAAAAGTCGTGGCACGCCTCGTGCATATAGGCCGGCAACCTCTCCGACCATGAAATCGCTCCATGCTTATCGCCGCACCGAAAATCGCTGGCTCGCGCTGGCGCCTTTGATCCTCTGCGTAGCGGCGTTCGCGCTGCCGGCCGCGTGGGATCTGAGCCAGACCCGCAATCCCTCGGAGCCGCGACTTTCCGCGATGCACTTCGGGGCCATGCCATCCGCAGGCGCTTGTTTCGCCCCAGCCCAGGGCGATCCGAAAACGGAGGAGTGCAACACGAAGTGCAAGTCGACGCCGATCTCGAATCCGTCGACGAAGCCATCATTGCCGTCCTTCCCCGCCATTCGATTCAACTTTTCCGAACTCTTCCGTTAATCTCCTGCCCGCACTTGCCTCGTGGATATCCCCCGCCCCGATCGTTCCCGCGCCAAGCGCCGCCGCCAGATCCTCGTCGGCGCCGCCGCCGCCCTGGTTCTAGGTTTCGTCAGCCTGGGAGTGTCGAAACTCCGCCCCGCCGCCCCGCTGGTGGAACGCAACTCCGTCTGGATCGACACCGTCAAGCGCGGGCCGATGATCCGGCAGGTACGTGGTCTCGGCACCCTCGTCCCGGAAGACATCCAGTGGATCGCGGCGCGGACCGAAGGCCGCGTCGAACGCATCGTGGCCCGGCCCGGCAAGGTCGTGACGGCGAATGATGTCCTTTGCGTGCTCTCGAATCCCGAACTCACGCAAGACGCAGCCGACGCCGAATTGAAGGTGAAAGGCGCCGAAGCCAAACTCGCCAGCCTGCGCGTGACGCTCGAAAGTGGGCTGCTCGACCGCAAGGCCGAAAACGCCAAACTGCGCGCCGATCGCGATCAATCCCAGATGCAGCTCGAGGTCAACGAGCGCCTCGCCAAGAACGGTCTCGTTTCCGATCTCGACCTCCGGCTTTCGCGTTTGAAGGCCAATGATTTTCAATCTCGCTACGACATCGATATCCAACGGCTCAAGTTTTCCCAGGATTCCCTCCGCCCGCAACTGGCCGTCCAGGAAGCCGAGGTCGAACAACTCAAGGCCGCGGCCACGCTCAAGCGCGGTCAGATGGACGCTCTGCAAGTGCGCGCCGGCATGGAAGGCGTGCTCCAACTCCTGCCGCTCGAAGTCGGCCAGCGCGTCGCGCTTGGCACCAATCTCGCCCGCGTGGCCGATCCTTCCCGCCTCAAGGCCGAAGTGCGCATCGCCGAGACGCAGGCCAAGGATATTCAAATCGGGCAGGCGGCCACCGTGGATACGCGAAACGGAATCGTCGAAGGCAACGTGGTGCGCGTCGATCCTTCCGTGCAAAACGGCACCGTCAAAGTGGATATCGCCATTAGCGGCGAATTGCCAAAGGGCGCCCGGCCCGACCTCAGTGTCGAAGGCGTGATCGAGTTGGAAAAGTTGACCGATGTCATCTTCGTCGGCCGTCCAGCGTATGGGCAGGAGCGCGGAAAAGTCGGCCTCTTCCGGCTGACCGAGGACGGCAAGGAAGCGACCCGCGTCGCAGTCGATCTCGGACGCAGCTCCGTGAACACGGTGGAAATTGTCGCAGGTCTCCAGCCCGGCGACCGCGTCATCCTTTCCGACATGACCAATTGGGACGCGCACGAACGCGTGCGCCTCAACTAAACGCGGCCGAGGTCACCCCAGGCTTTCCCCCCCGTTTTCAACATTCTCCGACACCTCCGCCTCTGCCTCCCTCCCGCACCACCATGACTCCGCTCATTCAGCTCAACGAAATCACCAAAGTGTTCCTCACCGATGAGGTGGAGACCCATGCACTTTCCGGCATTCATCTCGACATCGCCAAAGGCGAGTACGTCTCCATCGCCGGTCCCTCCGGCTGCGGCAAATCGACCCTGCTCTCCATCCTCGGCTTGCTCGATACCGCCAGCACC
>JBBRQH010000099.1:0-12744 GCA_038226705.1 Chthoniobacterales bacterium
CTCAGTCCTCAGTCCTCAGTCCTCAGTCCTCAGTCCTCAGTCCTCAGTCCTCAGTCCTCAGTCCTCAGTCCTCAGTCCTCAGTCCTCAGTCCTCAGTCCTCAGTCCTCAGTCCTCAGTCCTCAGTCCTCAGTCCTCTCTCTTCCTGCGTGAAACGCCGCAATCTGATTCTCGCCTTCGTCTTGATCGGTCTCTTCCTTGCGGCGGGGCGGCTCTACTTTCGGACGTATGTCCGGCAGAAACCTTTCGCGGTGATTCTCTTCGTCACGGAAGGCCTTACCCCTGCTCGCCTCGCTGCGGCCCGCCAATACAGCGGCGGCTCCGATAATCGGCTCGGCCTCGAGTATCTGCCGAAGGTCGCGCTGCTGCGCTCTTCCGCAGCCGATTATGCCGTGGGGGATGGAGCAGCCACCGCCAGCGCAATCGCCACCGGCACCCGCACCAACCTGCGCGCCGTCGCCATCGATCCCGCCGGACGCATGCGGAGCACCCTCGTCGATCTCGCCCGGGTGGAGGGACGCTCGACCGGCTTGGTCACGGATGTCGGGCTCGCGGAGGGCGGCGCCGCGGCCTTCTACGCCCGCAGCCCGGATGTGCGCGAGGCCGAGAGCATCGCGCGCCAGCTCACGGATGGGCGCAAGTTCGAAGTGATCCTCGGCGGCGGAGCGGGCGACTTTCGGGACGTGATGAAGGGAGGGCGAAGACAGGATTCGCGCGACCTCGACCGCGAGCTGCAGGGCGCCGGTTACAGCCTGGCGCGCAATGCCGCCGAACTCGACGCCATCCCCGCCTGGACTCTGCCGCGCGTCGCCGGACTGCTGGGCGATGATCTCGTTCCCGATGCCCTTCCGCTCTCGGACCTCGTCCGCCGCGCGATCCAATACCTCGAGAAGCGCCCGGGCGGTTACTTCCTCGTCGTCCATGCCGGCGCGAGCGACCGGGCTGCGCTCATGAACGGCAGCGAAGCCGTACTGCAGCGATTTCTCGAGCTGGATCGCGCCGTCGCCACCGCGCAGCAGTACGCCGGGGCCCGAACGTTGCTCATCGCCGCCGGCCTGCACGAGACAGGCGGCTTCGCGCTGAATGGCTATCCGCTGCGCTCGGACCGCGGAGTCGCGCTGCTCGGCATCAATCCCACTTCGAATCTTCCGGCGATCACGTGGGCGACGGGTCCAAACGGCCGGCAGCCGGTCGATACGGCGGCGAAGCAGGACCCGGCCGCCAGCTTTTCGCTGGGGGCCGTGGGAACCGTCAGCGATGCGCTCGTTTTCGCTGCGGGCGAAGGCAGCGAGTCCATTGGGGGCGTGATGGAACCGGGCGATCTTTTCGAACTAATTCGGCGCGAGCTGTGATGGAGACGTGCGATGCCGTCATCGTGGCTGCCGGCTCGAGCCGGCGCATGGGCTTCGACAAGCTCCTCGCCCCGCTGGCCGGACAAACCGTGCTCTGGCATACGGTCGACGCTTTCGAGCGCTGTGCCGCGGTGCGCGCGATCCACCTCGTCACCTCACTCGAGAATCATCCCCGTTTCGCCCAGGTGCTCACCGGCTTCAGCAAGCTCCAGCCCCTCGTCGCCGGCGGGGCGCACCGGCATCTTTCGGTCGCGAACGGCCTCGCCGCACTGAATCCCCAAACCCGTTATGTCGCGGTGCACGATGGCGCGCGTCCGCTGGTGACCCCGGCCCTGATCGAAAGGTCTCTCGAGGCAGCCTGTTCGCACGGCGCGGCCTGCGTCGCCGCGCCAATCACGGATACGCTCAAGCGCGCAGATGCCGCAGGCGCCATCGCCGGTGCGGTGGAGCGCGAAAACTTGTGGGCGATGCAGACGCCGCAGACCTTTTCGACCGCCCTGCTCCAGCGCGCGTATGCGCGGGTGCTGGAACAGGAGCTCGCGGTCACCGACGAAACCTCCGCCGTCCAACTGCTGGGCGAGCGGGTCCAGTTGGTGGAGGCTGGCGACTGGAATTTCAAGATCACTTTCCCGCGCGATCTGCCGCTGGCGGAGTGGGTGCTGGCGTCGCGGCGATAGTTCGCTCGATTTCGATGAGCAACAAGGCGCGCGCGCCGCGGTCGGCATAGCGCAAGACCTCGCGCTTGACCTGCCACGTTCCGCCCTCGCCCAGGCGCGGCACAAACTCCTCGGGGATGAAAACGTACCGCGCACTCGCCGGCAGGTCGGCCGCGCGCGCCACGAAAATCGGTTTGCGCCGCAGGTAGAAGAACACGGGCTGCGAATCCGGATCGAACGCATACATTTTCTCGGTCCGCGGCAGCGCGAGTTCGAGCCGAGCGGCCAGCGGGCGGTGGCGTTCGTGCGCCGCGAGCTGCGGCGGGACGACGGCCGCATAGGTGAGCGCGATCCAGCCCATGGCCCCCGCGGAACGCAAAGCCCAATCCGAGGGTCCGCCCGCCCGCAATCCGCGCCGGAAAATCTCGAAGAGCAATAACGCGCAGACCCCGAGGAGGAGCGAGCCCACCCACGTCCCATCGCGCAGGTTCGGCGAGAGCTTGAGCGTCGAGGTCCGGAAGATGAAGAAACCGAGCGCACCGATTCCACCCAGGACCGCCACGATCTCGAGCCCGCGCACCGTTCCCCGCCACGCGCTTTGCGCCATCGCCGGCACGCGTTCCCAACCGTCGCGAACGAATAAACCGAGCAGCAACGCGGCCGGCACCACCAGCGGCAGGACATACCGCGGGGAAGCGCCCGGCGTGAGCATGATGGCGAAGTACGAAATCGCGCTGCCCCAGCGCAGGCCGCGCCAGAGCGCATGGCGACGGGGATCGAGATCCCGGGCCCCCGCGGGTCGCCAGGCGAGCGGCAGAAGCACCACCCACGGGAGAAAATTGATCCAGCCCTGAAAGGTGAGGTTGCGCAGCCAGACCCCGAAGCGGAAGCCCATGCCTTCTCCGGTCAGGCGCTGGGTGAATTGCTCGGTCCAGACGCCCGCCACGCCTTCCCCGGCGGCCCGCTGCAGCATCGGGACGGCCCAAGCCGCAAAGATGCCGAGCATCAGGATGAGGCCGGCAAAATGCGCGACCCGACCGAACTCCCGCAGTTCCCCCGCGAAAAGCAGCACCGCGCCCACCACCGCGTAAAAGAAGAGCAAATGCACCGGTCCTTTCATCAGCATCCCAATGCCCAGGAAGAGACCGGCTCCGATCCAGCGCGCCCAGGCTCCGCGACTGGGTCCATCCGCCCACCAGCCGCACAACCACCAAAGCAAGGCGAGACCCGAGAGCGCGACATAGGCGGCTTCGATTTCGATCTGACGCCCACGTTCCATGAGCCCGATGTTTGTGAGCAGGAAAAGTGCGGCGCAGAACGCGCCACCGGACCCGAGCGGTCCGCGCGCCCAGCCAAAAGCAGCCAGGACGAGCGCGAGCACCGCCAGGGCCGATGGAAGGCGCACGCCCCATTCGTCGGGCCGCCCGGTAATATGCGCTCCACCTGCGGCGAGCCAGTTTACGAGCGGCGGCTTGCGATAATAGGGCTGGCCGGCAATGCGCGGCACGATCCAGTCGTCATTCTCCAGCATCTCCAAGCCGGGCATGGCGCGCCGCGCTTCCTCCCCCTTGAACTCGATCGCGCCCAGCGCAGGGAGATAAATCGCGATCCAAGCGAGCGCGAGCAGCACCCAGGGCAGAGCGGCCGACACGAAGGCGGCCCGCGGCGAAGCAGGGACAGGGGCGGCAGTCACGGGTGCGGAAGAACGGCCATCCGCGCGCAGAGGCAAGCGGTGTCGGTGCTGGCGCCGACACAGCGCGCCTTGAAATCGCGGCCTGCCGTCGTACGTTCCGCGGAGTTTTTGTCGCTGAAATCAATGCAAATGGCCGGCGCATTTTTCTGGTTGTCGCTGCGCCCGTTGCGCCGCGTACGCGCGCTTACCGCGGCGGCAGCCCTCCTTTTGGCCGGGCCGGCGCTGGCGGACGAAGGCACGCTTTTCCGTGAGGCGTATGCGAAGTTTCAGGCGCGTGACTACGGCGGCGCGCTGGCCCTGCTCCAGCAACTCGATGCCCAAGCCGATTCCGCCGGGAAGGCCGACGCCTGGAACCTGCGCGGCAGCATTCACCTCCGGCAGCGCAATTTTGCCCTGGCCCGCGATTGTTTCCGCAAGGCGGTGGCCTTGGATTCAACGCTCTTCGCGGCCAAGTACAACCTCGCGGAACTCGAATTCCGGCAGGGTTCCTACCCCGCCAGCCGCAGCGGGTTTGAGCGCATTCTCGCGGGCGGCGTGAACGACGCGGCCCAGGCGGAATTCCTACGCTACAAGATTGCCCTCGCGTGGATTCTCGAGGGGCGCAATGTCGAGGCCCGGGCCGCGATCGCCCGGCTCGAGGCCGCCAATTCTCCCGCTCTTTTCTTCGCCAACGCCGCGCTCGCCCGGCAACAAAAGGACGCAGCCGCCGCCGCTTCCTGGCTGGCCAGGGCCGAAAAGGGTACCCGTCCCGTCGAGCGCCAGATCTACATCGAATCCTTCGCCGCCCTTGGCTGGCGCGCGGATGTGGCCGGTGCGGCCGCCCCGGTCGCACCGACTCCGGGACCCGAGACCGTGACCGCCTGGACGGTCGCGGGAATGGTGCAGGGAACTCCGGCTCCCACGCCCGCCGCAGTCGCTGCGCTGCGCGTGACGCCGAGTCCTCTTCCCACTGGGGCCGACGGACCGCGCAACGAACCGCCGGCCGCGACGACCACCGGTGCCCCGGCTCCGGCGGGCCGCCCCGCGCCGCTTGGCAGTTCGCTGTTTGGGGCCCCGCCGGGATTGGGCACGCCGCCCGCGAGGACACTCCCGGACACAGAGCCGCAGGTGGTCGCGGGACTGCGGCGCGCGGCCGCGGAATCGGCGGCGCCCACGGCCGCCCCGACCCCATCCGAGCCCCGCCGAATTCCCGCCTCGCCCACGCCGGCTTTCCTCGAGTCTTATCTTGCGGCGGCGGCGAAGTACCAGGCCCGGGAATACCCCGAGGCCTTCGCTCTGCTCGACGAGGCCGATTCGTTGCAGCGCAACCAGCCCGATGCGGCAAACCTCCGCGGGCTCATCCTTCTCCGGCAGCGGGACTACGAAGGGGCAGAGCGGTGCTTTCGCCGCGCGAGCGAACTCGATCCCTCCATGTGGTCGGCCAAGTTTAACGTCGCCGACGTGCCCTTCGAATACCGCAATTACTCGCTGGCGCGCGAACGCCTGGAAAAACTCTACACCGAAACGGATGCCGCCACGCAGCAGCGCGAAGCCGAACTGACCCAATACAAAATCTTTCTTACCCTTTTGCTCGAGGGAAAGGAGACCATGGCGCGTAACTTTATGCTCCGCTTCAACTTCGGGGGTGTGACCCCGGCGCGCTATTATGCGCAGGCGGCCCTGAATTTCCACGACGGCGACTTCGATAAAGCGCTGAATTGGATGAAAACCGCGCGCACGTCGTATCCGCCTGCTCTCGATGCCATCTTCGCTGAATCGCTTTACCGCATCGGCTGGCTGACCGAAAACATCTCACAACCCGATGCCGCCATCGCCCCCGATCCGTCCGAAACGGGCGATCGGGTGCGGCCTTTCAGCACTCCCGCGACGGTGCCACCCTCCGCCTTTTCGGAACAGGCCGCAGTCGTCGCTGGGCCTACAGACAATCCTCAACCGCGGGCGGCCGCGCCTGCGCCTGCTCCGCCCCGAAAATAACCCCTGCAGCGGTCGCGGGGGTCGCAGCGAAGCCGCCGTAGAACAGGCTCCCACGGATCGAGGAAAGTTTCCGGAATTCCAGCCGGCGCGTTTCCCGCCCCTTCGAGGAATCAGTTGATTCGTCCGGGCATTTGGTGTTGTGCTACTGCTCTCGATGCTAAGCGCTTCCACGCCATGATTCTGGCCTCATTCGACGACTTCGCGTTGACCAATCTGCAATTGGCCATTGGGATCTCCGTCCTCATCATCGCCAATTTCTTCCTCGTCCGGTTGCTTTTACAATGGAACAAGGACAATCCGGTGAAAGAACCGGAACCGGTCGAACCGCGCAAACGCATTGTCGTCCCGGGGGGTGGAGCGCCGTTGGCCTCGACCGCGCCGGTCGCTATCGGAGCGCCTCCCGGATCTCTCGTCGCACGCCCCGGATCGTCGCCGATGTTTCGCCGACTCGCCTCCCAGACTTCGTCCGGCAGCCCGGCTGAAAGCGCCGCTCCCTCGATCCAAGTATTCCAACCCCAGCCGGCCGCGGCAATTGCGGTCGGCGCTGCCAATCCGGTCGCGGCCGATGTTGCCAATGCACCCGCAATCGCAGCCGCGGCTGCACCCGCACCCCTTGCCGTACCCGCACCCCTTGCCGTACCCGCACCCCTTGCGGCACCCGCTACCGAGGCGCAGCCGGCCGTTGCCAAGCCGATCACGGCTTCGATCGGGACTCGCCTCTCCGTGCTTTCCCTTTCCGTGATGGACAAGCCCTACAGCGCGCCGCATCCCGGCTCGTCGGACCTGCCTCCCTCCCTGGCCGACGCCTCCGCCCACCGTACTCCCTTGGTTCGGGTGCGCGAGGATGCAGACCAACTCGCCGGCGCGGCGGGCGCGAAACCCATCGCGTTCTCCAGCGAACTCCGCGATCTCGCCACACCTCCCGGCGCCCTGACGCAAATTACGCCGGCCGCGCCGGCGCCTTTCCCCGCCGTGTCCGCGGCGCCCGCCGCCACGGTGGTGCCGGGGAGCGCGGCGAAAGCTGGCGAAACCCAGGCGATGGAGGAAGCGCGCAAGGCCGAGGATTTGCGCCGCGCGGTGGAGGATGCCCGCAAATCGGAAGAGGAGCGCATGGCCGCGGAGCTGCGCCGGGCGGCCGAGGAAGCACGCCGGTCGGAGCAAATGCGCAAATCAGGCGAAAGCACTCTCCTCACGGAGGCCCGCGCCGCCGAACAGATGCGGCAGGCGACGGCCGACGCGCGCCGCGAACTCGCGGATGAAGCCCGGGATGCGGCCAAGGCGAAGTTCGCCGAGCAGACCGCGCTGGCTGACATCGAGCGCAAGGCGGCCGCAGCCCGCCTGGATGAAGTTGCCCGGCGCGAAGAGGAAGAGCGCACAGCCGAGGAGGCGCTGATCGCTGAAGAGGAACGCAAAGCCGATGACGCGCGCGCGGCCGAAGCAGCCCGGGCGGCGGAGTCGGCTCGTCTGGCAGAGGAAAGACGTCTCGCCGAGACGGATCGCGTCGCCGAGGAAAAACGGCTGGTCGAAGAGAAACGCGCCGCGGAGGAGGCGAAGGCTGCGCAGGAGCGTAACGCGGAGGAAGCCAGGGCGGAGCAGGCCCGTCTGGCGAAAGCCGCTGTCGAAGCGGAGGAAGCGCGCCGGGCGGAGGAAGCCTCCCTCAAACAGGCCGACGCACAGCGCGCCGAGGAAACCCGGCTGGCCGCGGAGGCACGCGAAGCCGACGCCCGCGCAGAACAGACCCGGATCGCCGCGGAGGCCCGTCGCGCTGAGACCGAAGCCGTCGCAGCGCGTCACGCGAAACAGGAGTCCGAGGTGGACAGTGCCGTCGCGGCCGCCCTGAGCTGGCTCTCTACGGCGAAACTCGAACCCGCCGCCACAGAGGCGCCGGCGGCTGCGATCGCCGCTCCCAGCGTTCCGACGCCTGCACCCGCGCTTCAGCCTGAGCCCATCGCGCCCGTCAAACCTGCAGTTGCTCCCGTCTTGCCGAGCGCCGCCACCGCCTTTACCGAAGCGCCCACGGCGCCTCCAGCCTCCATCCCAACCCCGACCCAACCTGTCATGTCCACCGAAACCACTCCTGCTGCGCGGGCCGACCAGCCCGAAACCAAACCCGCCGCGCGCGCCGATCAAACTTCCGTTCATCTCACCCTCGGCTTCGAAATCGCCGGACTGCAGCTCACGCCCGCTTTCAAGGTCGGTTCCGTCCAGATCCGGCCCACCTCGAATGTCGTGGCGCTGCAACTCGCCAGCGGAGCGAAGGACGCGCTGCCGTTGAACGTCTCGTTCGAGATCGCCAGCGTGAAGACGAATGGCGCGAACCAGGTGCAGGGCTGGAGCCTCAAACCTCTGGGCACGTCGCAACCGGCGCCCGCGCCGCAGTCCTCCCTTTCGGTCGGCACGGTCTCGGTCACCAGCGATGCGGCTCCGATTTCCGTCACCTCCGCCAGCGCCGGCGCCACGGCGATCCAGTTTGTCTGCACCGGCTATATCGCGGGCATCGATTTCACGCCCTCCTTCGAGATCGGGATGCTTCGCCTCGATTCCGCATCGAACTCCGCGTTGCTGAAACTGGCGAATCCCGGCGGCGCCGCGATGGCGATGCCACCCTCGTTCGATGTCGCCAAAGTGGAGCTCACGCCGGCCGGGCAAATCGCCCTCGTCACGCTGACTCCAGCGAAGGCCTGATTCTGCTGGTTCCCAGACTCCCAGCCCGCAGGGCGGAGCCGCGCAAGCCGCTCCGCCCTTTCTCTAACCGCCCATGAGTTCGAGTTGTCATCCCTATCGCCCTTCTTTCCTGCGGCTCCCCTTCCTTTTCGCCCTGGGCTTGGGGCTCGTCGTTCCAGTGCCAGTGCTCCGCGCCGAATCAACGACCTCCCTCTTCGCCCGCGGCAAGGAGGCGGTTCGCGTGCGTCACTTCGATGCCGCCGTCGCGCTTTTCGAGCAAGCCTTGTTGGCGGAACCCGGCAGTTCGAGCCACCACCAATGGCTGGCCCGGGCGCTCGGCCTGCGCGCCCAGGAGGCCGGCATCACGAAATCACTTGGGGCGCTTGGGAAGATTCGCAGTGAAATGGAACGGGCGATCGAGTTGGATCCCAACAATCTCGAGGCCCGTAGCGACCTGCTCCTCTACTACACCGCCGTTCCCCGCCTGCTCGGCGGCAACCGCGCGAAAGCGGACGAACAGCTCGCCGAAATCCGCAAGCGCGACGCCGCGTTAGCCGCCCAGATCGATGGCGACCTGGCTGCCAGCGAGAAAAAGCCGGATGAGGCGCTGGCCGCCTACCTCCGCGCCGCCCGCCTCGCGCCGGGCCGCGCCATGCCGTACGTCCGCATCGCGCTGGTGCATCAATTCAAAAAGGAGTGGGACCAGTCTTTTGCGTACCTCGAGCGCGCGCTCAAAGCCGAGCCAAGACACCCGATGGCCCTATTTCAGGTGGGCCGCACGGGCGCACTTTCCGGCCAGCAACTCGAGCGCGCCGAAGCGGCGCTGCGCACCTATCTCACGCTCAAACTCGAAATCGACGACCCTTCCTTCGCCGCCGCACATCACCGGCTCGGCAACATTCTGGAAAAGAAGAGCGACGTTGCCGCCGCCCGCCGCGAATACGAGACGGCCCTGCGGCTCGATCCGAAAAACAAGGCGGCGCGCGCTTCGCTGGATAAGCTGAAGGCGTAGTCCCTGATGGATCGAATCCGGTCGCGGAGCGACCATTGAATATTAGTAGCCGTGGGTTTCAACCCACGGTTTTTTCCCGCACACACCCCGTCGCGGAGCGACGGCTGAAGTCGTCTGATCGCAAGCGGGCAAACCCAGGTGGCGGCCGACCCGTTCCGGGTTACTCCAGCCGCTTCGTCACTTCGGTGCTCGTCACGCGGCCATCGGCGCGTCCCGCCACCTTGGGCGTGAGCGCTTTCATCACGACACCGAGCTGCGCTTTCGTGGTCGCGCCGACTTCCTTGATCGTTTCGTCAATCAACGCGGCGAGTTCCTCGGGAGTGAGCGCCTTTGGCAAATATTCCTCGAGCACGAGCAGTTCGGCCTTTTCCTTCGCGGCGAGTTCGGGCCTTCCGCCTTTCTCGAAGCTCTCGATTGAATCCCGCCGCTGCTTCACCTGCTTGCGCACGATCGCCTCGGTCTCCGCATCCGTGAGCTTGCCTTCGTGTCCTCCCTTGTCGAGCGCCGCACCTTTCACGGCCGACTTCAACATGCGGATGACATTCAGGCGCTCCATCTCCCGGGCTTTCATCGCGGCGGTGAGGTCTTTTTCGATGCGTTCGCTGAGGGTCATGGCGATGGGAGTTTGAGGGCGGAGAAAGTCGGCTTGGAAGCGGAACGTGCAGCGGAAGTCAGGAATTGAGTAGCGCGAAGAGCGGAGCCTTGCAGCGACTTCTGGAAAGAATTCTCTCCGCTGACGGCGAATTTTCGAGGTCTTGCCGGCCAAGTACCTGACCGAGCCAGCCCACAGGCAACACCCTGTCTCAACTTCAAGTGACCGAATCACGACGGGATTTGCAGGATGAATCCGCGCCCGACTCCGCCCGCCGCTTCAACCCCTTTGTGCCTTTGTGTCTTTGTGTGATCCAAATCGCCTGCCCTTCTCCGCGACCACCGTCCCCGCCGCCCACCCCTCACCCAGTCGTGAGCTCGCGTTCCAGGATTCGTCCCACCACGGCCGGGTTCGCCTTGCCCTTCGAGAGCTTCATCACCTGGCCTTTGAGAAAATTGATCGCCGCCACATTCCCGCCGCGCACGTCGGCCGCCACCTTCGGATTCGCCGCGATCGCCTCGGCACAGAGCGCTTCGAGCGCGCCTTCGTCGCTGACCTGCTCGAGACCCTTCTCACGCACGATCTCGGCGGCTCCCTTCCCGCTCGCAAACATTTCGGCAAAGACCTCCTTCGCCTGCCGGCCATTGATCCGCCCACTTTCGAGAATGCCAACGAGTTCTGCGAGTGCCGCCGGACCGACCGGCGAGTCCACCACCGCCGTCTCCGCCGCCCCGAGCGCGGCGCTCAGATCGTTGAGAACCCAGTTCGCCATCGGCTTCGCCTTGGCCGCGACATCCGAGGCCAGGGCCCGCTCGAAATAGCGCGAAAGTTCCAGGGAATCGGCCAGCACCGTTGCGTCGTAGAGCGAGAGGCCAAAATCGTTTTCATAACGGCGCCGCTTCGCCGCTGGTACCTCGGGCAAAAGCGCCCGCGCCTCGGCCAGCAATTCGGCAGTGCGAACCGGCAACAAATCGGGATCCGGGAAATAGCGATAATCGTGTGCCGATTCCTTGGTCCGCATCAAATAGGTCTGCCCCGCCGCATCGTCCCAGCCGCGCGTCTCCTGGCGAAGCGTCCGGCCGGCCTGCAACTCGGCCGTCTGCCGCCCGATCTCAAAGGCGAGCGCCCGCCGCACGCCCGAGACGGAATTCATATTCTTGATCTCGATCTTCGTGCCAAGCTCCGTCTGTCCCTCCGACCGCACCGAAACATTGCAGTCGCAGCGTAACTGCCCCTTCTCCATGTCCGCATCGCTCACCTCCGCGTACAGCAGCGATTGCCGGAGCGAAGTAAGGTAGGCGAAAGCCTCCTCCGGCGAGGCGAGGTCGGGCTCGCTCACCACCTCCATCAGCGGGGTGCCGGCACGGTTGAAATCGATGCCCGTGGAGGCGTCGAAGTGAAAGCTTTTCGCCACGTCCTCCTCGAGGTGGATGCGCGTGAGGCGGACCGTTTTGTCCGTTTCCGCGAGGCTTTTCTGCACGTCCTTCGGATAGGCCAGTCGATGCAGCTCGACGCCGCCCTCCACGCAAAGCGGCAGATCGTACTGGCTGATCTGATAGTTCTTCGGCATGTCCGGATAGAAGTAATTCTTCCGGTCGAATTTGCCGACCTCCGCGATGCGGCAGCCCAGCATAAGACCGGTGCGGATCGTGAACTTGAGTGCCTCCCGGTTCATGACGGGCAGCGCGCCGGGCAGCCCGAGGCAGGTGGGGCAGGTGCGCGTATTGGGGACGGCGCCAAACTCCACCGCGCAGGCACAGAACATTTTGCTCCGCGTCTTGAGCTGGACGTGAACTTCGAGGCCGATGGTGGCGAGGTAGCGCATGCGGGAGCGCGAAAAGTAGACCGGGGCATTGAATCGCCAAGCGAGATCGCGTCCAGCGCCGCCTCACTTGAAATCGTCACTTCGCTTTGGGATCGAGGAGCCACCGTACCGCCTCCTCCTCGCAGGCGAAGGCATTCGTAATCAAGCCGCGATTGCGGGCCACGGTGACTCCAAAGCGCCGGGGGTCGAGCATCTCTTCCTGCGCGACCATGGCGATGCGCACGGCCGACATTCCGTCTTCGGCGATTTGCTTGCCCAGAGTGAGTCTTTCGAGCGTGGTCGGAGGGGTAAACCCGGTCAGGTTCGTGACGTTGATCAGGAGTTTTCGCAGCCGGTTTTTCCGGCTATAGATGATCGCCTCGCGCAGCAATTGCAGTCCACTTTCAAACGAGACCGCACCAACCGGGCGGAACCTGGCGTAATCGTCGTTCACCTCAAAATGCTCGGGAGGACTCATGGCTTTTGCGGTGGTCCGCAGCGCGGCGGTGAAGGCCGCAAAATTGCCTCGTTCGCTGCCCATCACGAAGCGAAATCGTTCCGCCACGGTCCGCCGAAGCGCGGAAATCGCGACCGGACGAGCAATTCAGAAAATGAGGTGGCGGCGCCGTCCGAGCGGGTCGGGGCCGAAAAGGGAGCGGACTGCCTGCTCTGACAAGCCCCGCGGCGCCTGGCGACGGCGAATTCAGCCTTCAACGGCTGCAACCGGTGCCCGCCGGCGCAGCACCCTATGCCGCTCCTGCCACTGCGAGACCACCACGAGCGCGATGCCCAGCAGGATCCCAGCGTCGGCCACATTGAAAATCCCGGTGTGAAAAGGACCCACCTGCAGAAGAATGAAGTCCGTGACCAAGCCCTCGCGGGTGATGCGGTCGATCAGGTTTCCCAGTCCCCCGGCGAGGACGAGCGCGAGCCCCAGGAAAGTCATCCAGCCGAGCCGTCGGCGCGAAACCAAGAACGTGGACAGGATGAGAAGGCCCA
>JBBRQH010000100.1:0-12129 GCA_038226705.1 Chthoniobacterales bacterium
AACCCCTCCACCCGCTTGGTGATCGGGTTGTTCAAGCCGAAGAGGCGGACGTCGAACTTCACGCCCACGATCAGCTTCCCCCGCGCCTTGATATCGGGGATCACGTTCTTTGGCACCACCGGCGGAGCCGTGGACGCAGCCGGCGGCGGAGTTTGCCCGAGTGCGCTGCCGGCCACAACGGCGGCAGCAAGGGCGATCCAATGAGGGAGTTTCATGTTAGTCTGGGGTCTGGGGTTCAGGGGGTGGTTTTCCGGTGCACGCGATCGCGCACCCTGCCGGAGCGATTCTGAGGAAAGTAAAAAGGCGAAATGACGCGGGTGGTCAGTGCTTGAGAATCTTGCTGAGGAAATCCTTGGCGCGCTCTTCCTTCGGGTTGTCGAAGAACTCCGCCGGGGTGCCGCGCTCGCAGACCACTCCGCCATCGATAAAGAGGACGCGGTTGGCCACCTCCCGCGCGAACGCCATCTCGTGCGTCACGATCGCCATCGTCATGCCGCCCTTTGCCAGATCGCGCATGACATCGAGCACTTCGCGGATCATCTCGGGGTCCAGGGCCGACGTCGGCTCGTCGAAAAGCATGATCTTCGGGTCCATCGCCAGCGAACGAGCGATCGCGACCCTCTGCTGCTGGCCGCCGGAGAGCTGGATCGGGAAGGCGTCGGCCTTCGCCTCGATGCCCACGCGCTTGAGGAGCTTCATGCCTTTCTCGCGCGCCGCATTCTTCGACATGCCGCGTACTTTCATGGGCGCGAGGGTCAGATTATCCAGAACGGTCAGGTGGGGGAAAAGATTGAACTGCTGAAAGACCATCCCGGTTTCGGCGCGGATCTTGTCGACGTTCGCGCGGGCGTCGCCCAGGTTGATGCCATCAACCCAGAGATCGCCCCCGTCGATTTTCTCCAGGTGATTGATGCAGCGCAACATCGTGCTCTTGCCGCAACCGGAGGGTCCGAGGATGACGATGACCTCGCCTTCCATGATCTTCTCGTTGATGCCGCGCAAAATGTGCAGCTTGCCGAAATGCTTCTGGACGTCGCGGAATTCGATGAGTGGAACTTTTTCACCGGGAGCGGATACGGAAGAACTCATGGGGACGCGGAGTATTTCAACGCGCGGGGAGGCTGTCACGCACAGAAGTTTGCCTTCAACCAAGAATTCCAGTAAACGCTCGGCGGCTTTCGCTTTTCATTCATGCCCGACCCCTTGCCTCCGCCCTCCGCTCCGGCTGAACCGGATGGAGCAGGCGAATCCGCCGAACGGTCGAGCGCACACTCCCGCCATTTTCGCGTGGCCCGCCCGCCGGCCGAGGACGCGCGCGCCGAGGCTCCCGCGCCGGAGAACGAGATCGAATCGCTCACGCGCGAGTTGGATGAACTCGTGGCGCAGAAAAAAGCACGGGACGAGGGGGAACAACCGGAGGGCGAACCCCGGGCGCGCCGCGAACGTATGACGCGATCGGGCAGCGTGAGCGGTCCCGCGGTCCCAAGCCAGACGCCGGCCCCCGAAGAAGACGAGTCCGCTCCTGGTTCAGCGGGCGAGTCGGACGCGCCGGCGATCGCACCTCCGCTGGCACCCGTCGCCCCTTCCGTGCCCCACAGCTCGGTCTACTTTGGCGACGCCTATCCGCCGCCGCCGAAGGCCGGACCGCTGGTCTGGGTGCTGGGAGGTTTGGCTGTCGCGGTCTTCGCGATCGGATTCTTTCTGGGGGGCGTGAATGGCCGGGCCTCCGCGACGGCGCGGGAAGCGGCGGAATCGCCGCAGGCTCCGCCGCCCGGACAGTGGAAGGAATCGACCGTCGATGCCCTGGACCGCGCCTTGACGGCGGATCGCGCCGGGGATCTCCCGAATGCGTTACGGATCGCCAAGGAACTTAAAACCTCCGATCCAAATCTCCCGGGGCTCGACCTGTATCTCGCCGAATTGAAGATTCGAGCGGACGAGTCGGCTCCGCTCGAAGCCGAGTTGAGTGCAATGATCGCCGCCGGGCAAACCCCCGCCCAGGCCTTCTACCTGCGGGCCTTCAACTGTGCACGCCAGCGCAGCTACGCCGATGTCGCCAAGCTGCTCCACGCTTCGCTGGTGCTGGATCCCTTCCAGGCGGATACGCTCTTCCAAACGGGCGAACTGCTGCGCCGGCAGGGGAAATTTACGGAAGCCATCACGGTGTTTCGCCAGGCCTTGCTGCGGGTGCGGCCCGGTTACGGGATTGCGCCCGACACCATCGCCTTCAAACTGCGCCTGGCGTTGATCGAAGCCGGCAACGTGGATGAAGTCTTTGGCGCGACCACGGACGCGCTGGCGATTTCCCCGCCCGCCCCCGAGTGGCTGCTTACCGCCGCCGCCCTGGCCCTGCAAAAGAACGAGGTCGTGACCGCCGTGCAATGGCTCGACAAGGCGAAAGGGGTGATGGACAAGGAAGAGTTTCAGGCCCGCGTGGACGACTATTATTTTCGGAAACAAACGGCCAGTGGTACGCTGCAAGCGTATCGTTTGACGGATGCGGAGCGCGCCTTGCGGCGGGCGACGAGCTGGGAGTTTTTCATCGATCCCTAACCGCTCAGGCTCAGGCACGAGCAAAGTTTTTTGCGTCTGCCTGGGGACGTGACAGCGCATTGAGTCTGGAATTCGGCGGCAGGTCCGCCCTCCCCAACTCTCGACGCTTGCTGACTCATGACCGCTGTGCTTGTCTCCTCGCCGGTTCCCGACTGGCTGCTCTGGCTCCTTCGGAGCCTAGCTCCGCTGTTCCTGGGAACGAAAGCTTGCACGACACGCCGCTCGATGAACCCTGCCTCCACCGACTCAACGGCGACGCTCGGACCGGAGGTGGTGCAACGCATTGCCGTGGGTGATTCCCAGGCGTTTGCCGAGTTGTATGACGCGCTCTCGGGTGCGCTGTATTCCCTGGCGCTCAAGATTCTCGGCGATGCGCAGGAAGCCGAGGATGTGCTCCAATCCGCCTGTCTGCGCATGTGGGATGACGCCGCGCGCTACAGCCCGCAGCGCGGCACGCCGTTCACCTGGGCTTACACGATCACGCGCTCGAAGGCGCTGGACCGCCTGCGCCTCCGCCAGCGCCGCGCGCAACTCATGGAGGCCGGGGGAATGCAGGCGCTGACCCAACGGGCCAGCGACACCACCGCGCCGGCGGCCGACGTGGAAGTCGCGGCGAGCGAGCGCGCCACTGCGGTGAGATCCGCGCTCGGCGGATTGCCCGAGGACCAGCGCACCGCCATTGAACTGGCCTTTTTCAAGGGCCTCACGCAGCACGAAATTGCCGCCCGCCTCGGCGAGCCGCTTGGCACCGTGAAGGCCCGGATTCGTCGCGGCATGCTGAGGCTGCGCGCACCCCTGGCTAAGCTGTTATGAGCGCCGCACCTGAATTTGACGAAGCCACGCAGGAGCGTGCGGCGCTGCACGCGCTGGGGCTGCTTGCGCCCGAGGAGGCGGCGGAGTTTGAGCGCCAGCTCTGGGCGCGGACCGGCCTGCGCGAACTCGTGGATGAGATGCGCAACGGTTTGGAATTGGTGGCGCGAGCCGAAGCCACGGATAGCCCGGCGCCGCACCTCCGTGCGACCTTGCTCGAGCAAGTTGTGCTGCGCGCGCCGTCCAAGGCTCCCATTCCGTTTGGCGCGATTTCGCGTGAACGCGTGAGCGTGGATCCCGGTCCCCGGAATTTCGGCTGGATCCCCTGGGCCCTGGCCGCTTGTCTTGCCGTGGCCGCGACGGGGGCGTGGTGGAAAAGCCAAACTGCCAGTGCAGAGGCGGGCAAGGCGCTCACTGAAGCAAAAGAATTGCGGGCTCAACTCGATGCGACCCGCACTCAATACGCCAACACGTCCAAGCGCCTGACCGAACTCGAAAGCGAAGCCAGCCGCCTGCGGGCCGAAGTCTCCCGCACTGTTCTCGCTCAGGCGGCCTCGTGGTCGCGCTTGCGCGTCGCGTCCCTGAGCCGGACGCCCGCCGCGAACCCCTCCTCACCCGCCGCCGCCATGGTCGCCTACGATCCCGACCAAAACACCGGCACGCTCGCCGTGAAAAATCTTCCGCCGCCGCCCGCGGGTCGCGACTACCAGCTCTGGATCATCGATCGCTCGGCCGGTCGCCCTTTAAGTGCAGGCACCTTCAAAACGCAGCCCGACGGCACGGCGAAGATCCGCTTCAGCGCTCCGCCAGAGGCGCACGCCCGCGGCGAGCAATTTGCGATCAGCGTGGAAGCGGAGGGGGGCAAGCCTTCGCCCGAAGGTCCGGTCTTCCTGGCCGGCGGTTAATTCCTAAAACGGCTTGAAGCCGAACGCGCAGCGCGCGGCCTGGTAGACGTAGCCACAGGCCCGCCAGCCGCGCACCAGCGCCTTCTTTGCCGCCCCGATCTGGCCGACGCTGGCGCAGGTCAAAGCGAGCAGTGCGCAACCGAACGCCTTCGCTGCGTTCGCCAAGAAACGGGAGGCGAGATAGCCCGCCGCGCGGCCTTCATTCGCCCGGGCGATAACGCGGGATCGCGCGGAGTCGAAAGCGTGCTTTGCATTGTATCGGAATGAGGTGCGTGACGCCGGCATCTGGTGATCCACCCGGGCCGCCGGGGCAAACCAGACCTCCAATCCCGCCGCCCTGACCCGGCGAATCATTTCTCCGTCCCCCCCATCAAACAGATACTTCGCACTCCGATCGAGCGTGGTGTCGAAAACTCCCAGCCGCTCGAAGACCCACTTCGGAAAAGCTAGATTCGCGCCCATCGGCTGATTGGGGATGGGACCTGCATCCGCGCGAAAGCGGAGTGGGCGGTGCCACTCGGCCACCCAAGCTGGCAAGCCATCGGGGAAGACGGGGATCACTTCGCCACCGACCGCGCCGATGCGTCCTTCCGTGTCCGCTTCCAACGGGGCGGTGAGCTGAGCCAGCCAGTCGGGCTGCATCAGGATGTCGTCATCCGCGAAGACGATGATCTCTCCCCGGGCCTCGGCGATGGCGCGGTTGCGCGCGTGGTCGAGACCCTGCTCCGGCTCGACGACATAACGCGGGGCGGGATTCCGTGTGGCAAATTCGCGCACGATCTCCTTCGTCGCATCGGTGGAATTGTTGTCCACCACGACGATCTCGAAGCGGTCCGCCGGATACTCCTGCCGGGCTAAACCCGCCAGAGTCTGGCGCAGGAACGTGGCCCGATTGTAGGTCGGAATCGCCACGGTGAGTCGGAGCGGGGCACTCATTTGGCAAAGGATCGGAGCGCCTGCCAAACCCAGCCGCTGGGCAGTCCGCTTCCGACCATGTGGCGGAAGCGCAGCGCGCGCTGCAGCGACGCCGGTCTTTCGGCGAAGCGGCGCGCGTAGGCCACGGCATTTCGATAGGTGAAGAAACGCGCGAGCCATTTCCCCAGGCGGGGCGAAGGGATCCGCTCGCGGGCGATGCGGCGTCGCAGCAGATGCACGCGCCGCAGCATCTCCGGCCAGGCGCGCTCCGTCCATTGACCCTCGGCGACCCGGTAAAATGCTCCGATGGCCTGCACGACTTCCACTCTCCCAGCCCCGGCCAGGCGGTACCAGAATTCGTAGTCAGCGAGCGGTCCCTGCCGCTCATCGAATCCGCCCAGCCGCTGCGCCAGATCGCGCGAAAACAGGACGCCCGGAAACGGTGTCATCGAACTCTTCAGGAACCATGCAGGCCGATAGTCGACCGCCGCCGGCGGGACGGCTGGTCCCGCCACCGACGATGGCAGGAAGGGACCGGAAACGGTTTTGGTACAAACGGCGGCGAGGCCTTCGCACAGTCGGGGCAACACCTGCGCAAGATACCAGGGGAAGAGCGCATCGTCCTCGTGCAGGATCATCACCCAGCGACCGCGGGCGCGACGGATGCCTTCATTCCAATTTTGCACGGCCCCGAGCGCCGGCGCGTTGCGGTGGTAGAAGAATCGCTCTTGGGGGAAGCGCGCCACGACCTCAGCCGTTTCCGCGCTGCCGCCGTCATCGGTGACAATGACTTCGTAATCGATCGGTGCCGTTTGCCCTGCGATGCTGGCTAGCGCCTCAGCCAGCAGGGCCGGCCGGCTGTAGGCCGGAATTCCGAAGGTGATAAGCGGTCCCGCCCTCATGACCTGGTCCCGAGTTGCGAGCGCACCGCCGCAAAAACTTCGTCCGCGCCGAGCCGGCGCACGCAAAAGCTCCGATACGAATCCTCCCGCACGCATTCGCCGGGTGCGACGCATGCGATCCCGCAGGGCAGGGACGGCTGGAGCAGGGTGTGCCCGGGGCCGGCGGGGCCGAAGAGTCGGGTGTTCTGCGAACCATGCAGCGCGACGACAGGCGTCCCGACCGCCGCGGCGAGATGCATCGGGCCGCTATCGTGACAAAGGAGCAGGGCACAGCACTGCACGAGGGCGGCGAAGCGTGGAATCGAGGGCGGTGCGTCGAAGCCCGCCAACTCGTGCCGGGCGTGCTGCCGAATTTGGCTCAGCAACGTCGGTTCCCCCGGCCCGCCCACTAGGATCACGCGCACACCCAGCTCAGTCTGGACACGATCACAGACCGCGGCAAACCGTTCGGCCGGCCAGAGCCGGGCGGCACTGCGGCTCCCGGGATGGACGAGCAAGGCGCGTTCCGGGCCAACAAACGCGCGCATCTCGGCCAAATCCGCGGCGCGCGGCACGAGCTGCACTTGGCGCGACGTTATCGGCACTCCGGCGGCGGACACGCTGAGCAGGTAATAATCGTAGATGGGGCGATGCTCGTGCTGTTCCGCCGGATCATGCACCACCTGCGTGTAAGCGGCGCGCAACTTCACGCGATGGTTCCCATGATGGAGCGCCAGCCGGAACGGCGCGCCGCTGGCCCGCGCCACAAGCGCGGTGCGCTCAGTATTGTCGAGATCCAGCACATGCGTGAACCGCGCGGCGCGGATCGCACGCAGGAACTTTGGCCAGGCCACGAGGCGGCGCGGCAGGAGCATGGCGTCGTTTACATCGGGATTGAGCGCGAGAATGTCCGCGAAGGCAGGTTCCACGAGCGCCGAGATGCGCGCGCCCGGCCAATGTGCCCGCAGATTTCGAAAGACAGGGCCGAGCAGCACAATGTCGCCGAGATACCTGCGACGAATGACGAGGATGCGCGGATCTGCGGCCATGGGCGGACTCAGTAACGCCCAGAATCGCAGCCGGGCGCAAGCGGACGCAGTGCATCCGCAGCGGAAATTCGACATCGCGTCGGTCCGCCCGACATTCGCCCCCATGCCTGACGTCCCGCCTGCCGAGCCCCGCCCCGGTAAGGTTGCGCGCACTTTCGGCGCCTTGCGCGAAGGCTGGCCCGTCTACCGGCAATTGCTCGGCTACATGCGGCCCTACCGGACGCGCTTCTTTCTCGGGCTGCTGGCCGGACTCGTTTATGCCGTTTGCAACAACGCGCTGCTGCCCCTCGTGGTGAAGAATGTGACGGCGAGCGTTTTGCCATCGTCGCAAAATACCGGCACCGGCACGGGTGGTTCCTTCGGCGGCGGTCTGGCCAGTATTTTTTCCGCGCGCAAGCCGGGCACACCACAAGAAGCCGCGCCGCCGCGCCGGGCCCCCACGCCCGCGGTTTGGGCCGCGTGCCTCGCCATCCCCACGGTGATGCTGCTGCGGTCGTTGTTCGCGTATTTGAACGCGTACTGCATGCATTGGGTCTCGCTGCGCGTGCTCCGGGATCTGCGGCAGAAACTCTTCGCGAATCTCGTGGGGCAATCGATGGACTTCTTCTCGCAGAGCCGGGCCGGCCAGCTCATCTCGCGGGTGACGAACGACGCCCGGACGGCGCAAACCGCCCTCGCTTCGTTGAGCGCCGACATCGTCAAACAACCATTCTCTGTCGTGGTGGGCGTCGCCACCCTGCTTTTTCTCGACTGGCGATTCACCCTCGTCTGCGTGGTGCTTTTCCCGATCTGCATTCTCCCGGTGCGGCACTTCGGCAAACGCGTGCGTCGTTCCGGTCAGCGCGAGGAGGAGGAGAATTCGAACATGACGATCACCCTGCAGGAGACCTTCACCGGCATCCGCGTGGTGAAGGCTTTTGCCCGCGAGGATTATCAATCGGATCAATTTGCCCGCTCGGCGGAGGAGCAGTTCCGGAGCAGCCTCAAGTCGCGGGTCGCCTCGGAAGTCGTGGGCCCGCTCGTCGAAGCGGTGGCGGCGCTCGGGGCCGGGCTGGCGCTGCTCTACGCGTACACCATCAGCATGACGAGCGACGCGTTCTTCGCGCTCCTCGGCGGCACCTTCCTGCTCTACGAGCCCGTGAAGTCGCTCAGCAAGATGCATCTCCAGCTCCAGCAGTGTCGCGCGGCGACGGAAAACATCCTCGCCCTGATGAACCTCCAGCCGACTGTGCAAGATGCGCCCAGCGCCGTCCCGCTCGCCGACGGCCGCGCCACGATCGAACTGGAACACGTCAATTTTCAGTATCCGGCCCGCGATGGGGTGGAGTCGGCCGCGGTGCTGCATGACTTCAACCTGCGCGTGGAACCGGGCCGCACCTACGCCCTGGTGGGTCAAAGCGGGGGCGGCAAATCGACCATCTTTGCGTTGCTGCAACGCTTCTACGATCCGAGTTCGGGCCGCGTCACCGTGGGGGGGCGCGATCTGCGCGAGTTCACGCAGCGATCCGTGCGCGAGCAGATCGGGGTTGTGACGCAGGAAGGATTTCTCTTCCACGAATCCGTCTTCGCGAACATTCGTTTTGGCCGGCTCGATGCGACACGGGAAGATGTCATCGCCGCCGCCCGGCAAGCCTATGCGCACGAGTTCATCGAGGCGCTGCCCCAGGGTTACGACACGATTGTGGGGGACAAGGGCTCACGCCTTTCGGGGGGACAGCAACAGCGCCTCGCGATCGCCCGGGCGCTGCTCAAGAATGCGCCCATTCTTCTGCTCGATGAAGCCACGTCCGCGCTGGATACGGAAGCCGAACGGCTGGTCCAGCAGGCCCTGGAGCGACTGGCGGAGGGCCGCACCGTGATCGTGATCGCGCACCGGCTCTCGACGGTAGTAAACGCCGATCAAATCGTGGTGCTCGAGCGGGGCCGCATCGTCGAGCAAGGCACTCATCGGGAACTCTTCGACCGCGGCGGCGCTTATCGGCGGCTGGCCGATCTCCAGTTTTCCGAGAGACCGGTGCCGGTGGAATGAGCCTGCAGAGGCTTGCTTGGATCACAAGGCCGCGCGGGCGCGGATATCCTTGAGCGAAGTCTCCGAGACGATGTGTCCGTTCTCAAAGACTGTGGCCAGTTGATCGCCCGGATAGTTGCCGAGCGGGTTGCGCCGCGTTTCCCATTTTCCTTCTGGATTGCGAATCAACGCGAGCCGGCCCGCCTTGCTCGATTTTGAGGTGTCGGTGGCGGGACGCTTGAAGACATCGCGTTCCCGCCCGTCGATCGTCACGCAGCTCGCCTTCATGGCAAACTGCATGGTGTCGCGATTGCATTGCTGGAGCAGCGCGCCGCCCATGCCGAACGCAATGTTGTCCGCGCTGAAGCCGTGCCGCTTCAAGTTCAGGAGGATCTCGTCGATCGAATAGTAATTGATCCCATCACCCTGAATTACGCGCACCTTTGGCGTCAGCACCGCATAGCCCTTCTCGTTCTCCATCGCGCCAAAGCGGGCCGCGAGCTTTTGCACGACGGAGAGCACGATGTCCTTGGGCGTCCCGCTGTCGGGCCGGATGATCAAGGTGCCAGGACGGCTGAGGACGCGGTCCTTAAGCTGACCGCCCCAGATATCATCGACCGCGCGAAAGAGGTCGTAGCTGTCGCTGACCACGGCGACGAGGCCCTCGGGAAACTGGTCGAGCATATTGCGGTATGCGTCGGCTTCACCTTCCTCACCCCACGAGGTGATGGTGGAATGCTCCGCCGCCGGGATGCTGAAGGCGGGCATTTCTGTCGCGCCGTAGCATTCCTCGAGCATCTGGATGCCGAGCACGGTGTCGGTGCCCTGGAAGTTCACGAGGTGCGCCGCGCAACCGATCGCCGCCGTCTCTTCGCTCGACGCACCGCGATAGCCGAAGTCGTGCAGTTTGAAGGGCAGCGCCGAAGGATCGCCCGTCTCCACCAGGTAGCGGTGAATCAGCTTTTTGATTTCCCGGGAAAGCGTCGCGACCGTGATCGGGTACCAAACCTTGAGCAAAAGCGTCTCGAGGAAGTTCGTCAGCGGAAAGCAGACGGGGTCAGTGTTCTCGATGGTCATCAGGACATTGCGCACGGGCACCACGGAACCCTCGGGCACTGCTTTGATCCGCACCGGGAGATGTCCGCCATGCGCGGTCAAAATGTGTTCCCACATCGCTCGGTGGAAATGGTCGGCGCCCAGGTGCGCGCGGCAGAATCTATCGGCTTCCTCGATGTGATCGCGCGTGACCACCACCCCGCTCAGATACTCGCGCAGGTAGTATTGGAGCCCAAAGAAGACGGCTTCCTCGAAACGACCACCCCGGGCCTCGAGGTAGGAGTAAACGTGTTGGGTGCCCGGCGGATACTGCTTCCAATGCGTGTACTTGTAGCTGTCCGACCGGCGGAGAAGATTGAATTTCATGAGGCGTGGGGAATCCTGCGTGAGGGTTGGTTGGACGCGTTGAGGAACGGCTCGCGGTTAGCCCGGATCTTGCGGCCCCTCCGATGAGGCCGTGGTCAGTAGCGCCCAAAGCGGGCGGTGCGCTTCCACAAAGTCCTCGGCTTTCAAGCTGGCCACCTCGCACCACCGCACTTCGGCAATGTCATCCGCAGCTTCTGGTCTTCCGCTGACAAACGTAGCGCGGAAGAGCAGGGTCTTGATCTTGTCGACTTCGCCGCGGTAGCGCCAGTCGTCGATGATGGCGCTGCCGAGGTAATGCGGCTCGCTGATTTCGACGCCACATTCCTCCCGGACCTCGCGTCGGGCATCGGCCTCGTAGCTGGCCGAACCCGGATCGGCAAATCCGCCGAAAAAGCGCACGAGTTTTTCGTGCGGTTTGCGGGCGAGAAGGAGTTTCCTGCCATCGTCGCTGTAGATCGCCACATCGACGGTTGGGAAGCATTTCGCATATTGGTTGAAGGCCGCAAAGACCACGCCGGCGCGGAAATCCGGACTGCACTTCGCCCGTCGGCTGGCTTCGCGGCGCAACTCGGTGCCGCTGATAAATCGTTCCTGCTCCAGTTCCGCTGTGGGGTGTTTCCCGAAGTATCGGGCGATGAAGCTTTCGCGCCCCCCGTAGAGCGTGAAAGACGCCGTGGGATAGGCGTCGTGCAAAACCTCGTCGAGCTTGCGACTCCACTCCTCATCGGAAACCACATCCTTGAGGTAGAGCACCGTCACCTCCGGAAACGCCTCCAGCAGCATTTGTTTCCGGCTCTCGAAATCGAGCGGGTTGTTCCGCGTGACCAGCGTGGGGGCGATTCCGAGCACGACCAGCGTGACAGGATGCTGCGCGCTCACGGTGCGGATGATCTCGAGGTGGGCCTCATGAAGATGCGGAACCTGGAAGCGGCCCACGATCACCCCCACGTCTGTTCGGTCGGTTTTTGGTTTCATGCTCGTTGTTATTGTATATTCGACACCAATATGATGCTGGATGCAAATGAAAGCGGGCGGACTCGCGTCCGCCCGACCTCCGCCGCCAAGCCAGCCACGCCGCTTCAGTCGCCGAGCGCAGCCGCTCGAAGCGTTGCTTCGTAGTCGGCCAGCACACGATCGAAGCGGAAGCGCTGGCCATAGTCCAGCGCTGCCACGCCCAGTTCCCGGCGGCGCGCCGCAGGCAGCGCCGCAAGGCTTTCGATTTCACGCGCGAGGGTGCCGGCATCGTCGGGCGGCGTGACGACACCGAAACCGCCTTCGCGCACGGCCAGGGCGAGTTCGCTGTCCTCATCCGCCACGGCGAGCACGGGCTTGGCCGCGCCGAGCGCCGCGAGCAGTTTGCTGGGCACGAAGAACTGCCCGCTGCCCTTTTGCTGCGTGATGACGGCCACATCCATGTCCACCAGCATTTCGGCGTAGCCCTCCGCATCCTGGAGCGGGAGCAGGCGCACATTGGCCGGACGCTCCCGTTCGAGTCGCGCCGCGATTTCGTCCCGCTGCGCGCCCCCGCCGCAGAGGACGAGCTGGATGCGCGCTTCGCGCAGCAGCGGAGCGGCGTCGAGCAGGAT
>JBBRQH010000101.1:0-11755 GCA_038226705.1 Chthoniobacterales bacterium
GGCGTGATCGTCGGCGTGTTGGTCGGAGTCGGCGTCACCGTGGGCGTATTCGTCGGCGTTGGCGTGATCGTGGGTGTGTTGGTCGGCGTCGGCGTGACCGTCGGGGTGCTAGTCGGAGTCGGCGTGACCGTCGGGGTGCTGGTCGGAGTCGGCGTGATCGTCGGGGTATTCGTCGGCGTCGGGGTCACCGTCGGGGTATTCGTCGGCGTCGGGGTCACCGTCGGGGTGCTAGTCGGAGTCGGCGTGACCGTTGGGGTGCTGGTCGGAGTCGGCGTGACGGTCGGGGTATTGGTCGGCGTGGGCGTGATCGTCGGCGTGTTGGTCGGTGTCGGCGTGTTGGTCGGAGTCGGCGTGATCGTCGGAGTATTCGTCGGCGTTGGCGTGCTGGTCGGCGTACTCGTTGGGGTGGGGGTCCTGGTCGCAGTGGGGGTGGCCGTCGGAGTCGGCGTGGGCGCGCCGGCGATCGAGTAGTGCAGAGTGATGTTGCCGGTCGCGCCGCCAAAGCCGTCCACGGCGATGCGATAGACTGTGCCCGACACTGCGCTGAACGTGACCTTGCTCTGGACCGTGCCGCTGGCGGCGTCGTCATCGTTGCTGGCGATCGTGGTGAGACTGTTCACCGCACTTCCCGTGTAGACACCGAGAGTGGTGTCGAAGTTGCTGGTGAACGTATCGATGGTGGCGGTGCCCGAGGCCGGCGCCGTCCACTGGTACCAAACGGACGCGCCGCCTGGATCGCCCGCGTGGTTCGGTTCGCCCGCTTCCTTGGTCGCACCGACATTGGTGCCTGTCACGGTGCCGGAAGCACCGGGAAGAACTTGGGCCCCCGAGAAGTTGTCGTTCGCCAGCCGAACGTAGATGTTCTTGATGAAGTCGTTGTCGGTTTCGCTGCCTTCCGCAATCGCATTCCCTGAATCCACCACGATGCGCAAGGCATGCGGGCCGGAAGCAAGGGTGCCCAGGTTGTAGTCCAGGAGCGTTTGAAAGGCGTTGCTGTTCGTGGGCGGGGGAATCGTCCAGGTATTCTTCAAGACGCCATCGACGTAGAGCTGCACGTCGAAAGCGCTCAAGATGTTGCTCGTGCCGTTGTTGATTACCGACCAATCGAGAAAAAGCGGGTCGGTGGGAAGCAGCACGGCACTGTCGGTATTCGTTCCCGTCACGGTGGAGACGACGATGCGATCCGACCATCCGGCCGGCGCCTGGGGCCTGAGGTTGAAGGCGGCGGTGGTGGGAGCCGGCGCGTTCGTGATGGTTTGCAGCGCCATAATGATTCCGCTCCCGGTCGTGCGATCGAATCCGACCCCCTCGATATCCAGCGCGTAGGTGGCAAGAAGCGTGCGAATCTGGGCCGGCGTGAGGGCGAAGTTGTAGGATCTCAGCATGGCGGCAATCGCAGCGGCGTGTGGCGCGGCCGCCGAGGTGCCAAAAAACGGCGAAAAGCCCGGCACGCTCGTCGCTCCGCCATCGGCGGCGGTGAAATCCGGCTTGAGCAACACCGTGCCGCCGGTGGACGAAAAATTGCCCGGCGTGATCGCCGTGCCATTGGGGTTGAAAAAGATGCGGCGCGGGCCGTCCGAACTGAAGGTCTCCACCGGATTGGTGGGGCCGCCCATGAAGAAACTCGGACTCGGGGAATTACCCACGGAAGTGGCGGCCACGCTGAAAGCATTGGCGGCCCCCGCGGCGTTGTGTCCGCGCACATTTCCCGCCGTATTGATGGAAATCGTGGCGCGGCCCGTATCGAGATGCAGGAAGCGGGCGGCGGCCGCGTTGGTCTTCACGATGACGATGCGTTCCCCCACGTTGAGAGTCGCGACCGCTTCGTAAGGATCCTGGGTACCGTTCTGAATGTTCGTTGAACTGCGCAGCACCGTGCCGGCAGAATTGGTGACGAAGAGGTCGTAGTCGTTGGTCGACGCGCCCACGGGATCGGCCCAAAACAAGTCGACCCGCCGGCTGCTGCCGCCCGCGGTGACCGTATCGAACGTCGTCGCACCGCCAAAGTCGTGGAGCCGCCCGGGCTTGGCGCCGATCGCGGCGGCTCCGCCATCGACAAAGTCGCCCTCCCAAGTTCCCGAAGTGCCCTTGTCCTTGCTCCCGGAATTGCGGGCGGAGGAAAAATACATCACGCCGGCCGCCGAGACGGTATTGACGGCCTGCGAGATGACCTGATCCTGGAAGGGCGATTCGTTGAAGTAGGAGACGTCGTCCACGATCACGCTGCAGCCGGCTGCTTGGAGGGCGAGGATGTTGTTGGCGAAACTCGCCGGGCCGTTGAAAGCCGTGGCGAAATAGACCTGCGCCTTCGGGGCGAGATCCTGGACGATTTCCATCATCGCCGTGCCTTCGTCCCCGGAGCCCGCCTGGCCCGCGAGGACCGTGCTGTTGCCGTTGAGATTGCCGTTGGCTTTGGACGCGACGAGGGAATTCACCCCATCGGAAAGCACTCCCACTTTGATGAAGTCGCCCGTGGCCCCCGGGAAAGTCGCGCGCGCGGTGTCGGCCCGATGCGTGCGATCGCCCTCGGAGGTGACCGAGCCGATGTTGGTGGTCGCCTGCACGGCCGGTTCGATGAAGCGGACATCCGGATGCGCGGCTACGGGCTCGAGCGAAGCGACCGGCAGAAGCGCGCGAATGGCGTCGAACTTCGCGAAGTGATTCACCACCACGCCGCCAGAAGATGCGATCAATTTGAGCAAGGCCGGCGAAACGGTCGCCTTGAGGTCCACGAGAATTCGTCCCTGGGCATCGGCTGCCAAACCCGTCTCAAGGGTGGGCACCGCCGCGGTGATGGCCTCGCTCCGGTTTTGCTTGAGGAAATAGACCAACTGCGAATCCAGCTTCTGCTGGGCGGGGGTGCGCGCGGCTTTCTCGTCCAGCAAGGCGGCAATCTGAGACCGAGTGACGTCGCTGATATCTTCGCCCGCCAGCGCGCCCGAAGGGAGACCGAAAACAAGCCCCAGGCCGAGTACGAGGGCTTTGAGCAGAGCGGTCCACCGACGGCGGGTAGAAGCGGGATTTGTCTTCAAGGGATGCGATTCGTCTGACGGTGGGAAAATTTTGGCTGCGCGGGTGAGGTTCCCGGGAGGTGCATCGGGGCTGGACGACATTGCGGCGCGGAACGCGAGGCTGACGCTCAGCCGAGCCGCTTGTTTCCGCCCGAAGTTCCTGGCGGAGTGGAGCTGGCTCCGACGCCTGCGCAGGCGGATGCGGCCCACGGTCCCTGGGGCGTAAGCTGCTGCGGCAACGCCTGAAAACTGCGGAGATTGCGACCCCTGGCGCTGGCCGTTCCCTCTGGTCTGGCCTGAAATTGGGTATGACGGTCCAAGGCGCGCGTTATAACTGCCATAACGCGCTGGGTCCAGCTTTTTTGCGCGTTGTCCGAGCGGATGGACGGAGGGACGGGGCGTACGTTTTTTTTTGGAGAATTGCCGAATCTACCGCCGCGCTTGCAGGGTCCTGCGAATCTTCGGTTATGGACAAGACATTTTCTGCTTCCTACGACGTCGGGGCACTCGAGATCGTCCGGATCGGCGTTGAAGGCCGCGAACCTGGTGCGCATGCCCACTTGATTCGCGAACTTCTGCAGCACCACGTCGGCGTTCGCGAAGTGCGTGAAGAAACGGATGGCACCTCCGTTGCCATCATTTTCGATTCACGCCGCACGCATGCGCCCGATCTGCACGACGCCCTTCTCGAAGGCGGATATATACCGGCGGAAACGGTTGCGTCGTAACGTTCTCTCCTTTCGGCCTCCCCTTCGCCATGAACGGTTCCGCGCCACAGTGTCCGCCGACAAAGGCGCAGATCGCGGATCGCGCTTTCGCCATCTACCAAAAGGCCGGCTGCCCGGTGGGCCATTCCGAGGAGCATTGGGAGCGGGCTCGGCAGGAACTCCTAGACGAGGCTTCAGTCTCGCGTCCCAGGCCGCCCTCGTCGCCGGCGATGGACATCAGTTCCGCCGAGGTTTCGCCCGATTTTCCTCTGGATGAAGCGCGACCGGTTCGAGCTCAAGCCAGTCCGCGGCCTGAACTCGACACGTCACCTCACTAATAGTCTGGGTCCATTTTCCTTGTCGGAAAACCGGGGAAGCGGTTTGCTCTGCGAATGGAAGACCCGGCTAAAAATCGTGAGACGGCCGTCCTTTGGATGGAGGAAGTTTGGAACAATCGACGCGATGAACTCGTGCCGAAACTCATGCAGCCCGACGCCATCGGTCACATCGAAGGCGGCGAGGTTTGCGGTCCGGCCGAATTCCTCGCGTTCCGGAATTCCCTGGTCGGGGCGATGCCGAACCTGAAGGTACATATCGACGGTGCGATAGCGGACAACGATTGCGTAGTCCTGCGCTGGCGCGTGACCGGCACGCACAGCGGGGAGGGGCTGGGCATATCGCCGCGGAATACTCCCGTGGCATTTTCAGGAATGACCTGGTTCCGCTTCGTCGACGGCAAGCTCGCCGAAGGCTGGGATTGCTGGAATCAAGGTCACCTCATGAATACGCTCCAGATGGCGGCTTTGGCGCCGGCCTGAAGGTGCGGGAGCGGCGGTGGGCCGGGACTGTCATTGAGAATGGAAGCGCCGTACCCGCCTGAAAACCACGGCGCAAAGTGCGCCCGAGCCGCCGCATTCCCACGATGAAAGCCCTTCTTTTTCTCGCTGCGTTCCTCTGTTTTACAGGGCAGGCGCTCGCGCAGGTAGCAGAACTCAAGTTTCGCGAAGCCAACCCGCAGGATCTCTGCGACGTCCTCGAGGTGCGCACGTTTGCCGGGAGCTTTCTCCTGCGGGAGCCCTGCGGAGAGATCCGAATTGTGGTGGAGGGATTCGTCCAGGATAAGCTCGTCTTCTCGGCTTCCTCGGGCAGCGTGGTGGCGAAGGACGGAGCGATCAATTTTCCGCCGGGCGTTTGTGAATTCCGGGTTTCGATCGTGGATCTGGATGTCATCCGGCTGCGGGGCAGCAAGCCCGGGAATTGCCGCATCATCGTGGGCTACCGCGTGCCGGGCGCGAGCGGTTCGACTGCGCCCACCGATGTGCCGAAGGCGAAGCTCGATCTTTCCGGGACGTTCAACTTCAATCCCCGGCTCGACTCGCGGGGCGCTTCGACGCTCGAACTCGAGCCGGGCGGGCGTACCCTGCTTTTCAGCTTATCCGGCGGTGGAGGCTTGGTGCAAAAGATGGGGCCAGACGGCAACCCCAGTTTTTCGGTCTTACCGGACACCCAAACGCTGAAGTGCTACTTCGAGCGCAAGTAAGGGCGCCCGACTCGCGCTGAGCACGGTTTCTTTTGAGCCTAGAATGCCACGAGTTGGATCGGTGACGAACGGGTGACGTACGTACCGGCCGGGGAATTGAAGACCTTGGCGAACTTGGCGGCGACGTCGTCGATGACGATCTTCGAGCCACGATACAACGTGTAGGACGCCACATTGAGCGCCGCGAACCGGTCCTTCTCATTGTGCCGGAACGTGGCCACAACCGCGCCCGACTTCCCGTCCAGCAGGCGGCCTTCGAAGCCGATCGCTCCCTTGCCGAAGGCCCCGAGCAAACCGGCGCCGGGCACCACAAAGCCAGCCGCACTCGCCGCCGCATTGAAGTAGGCCTTGGCCGGGATGAGTTCGGTTATGGCCGATTCGACGATCACCACACCCGGTCCCTTCTTATCCACGACAGTCAGGCGCGCACCGGGATAGGTCCGGGCAGCTTTGATAAAGGAGGCCCGCATGTACAACGCGAGCTTATTGGCATCTTCCGCGAGCTGCGCCTGCGTCTTCGTGCCTTGCATCGTCCACCAGTTTTGCTCCTTCAATTTCCGGACGGTCACGGGGGCGAAATAGATTTTTGGGTAGAGATCGCCGACCGCTTTTCCCTGCAATTGCGGCGATTGCGAAACCTCATCCAGAAACTGCGCGCCGGAACGGTTCGCGGCGGTGGGTCCGCTTGTGGTGGAGCAGCCCGTCAGAGAAATGAAACTCGCGACGGCAACGAGGAGGCTAAGGAGGGTGCGCATGGAAGGGGGGAAGTGGAACGAGTGGGCTGCGGAGGGATCGAGAAGAGGCGCAGCGCCGGAACCGCAACCGACCGCTGAACGAGCCGTGCGCCGGGAACCAGAGAGCCGCGCAGGACGGTATAGCGGGCGGGAACGGCTAGTGACAACTGCCGAATTTTACGGCGTGTCTTGATTTTGAACCCGCCGCTCCTGGGTGCAGGCGGTGCGGTAAGCAAAAAGGAGAGAATTTTGGGATTCCTGTCCGGAACTCGCCGGTCCATCCGTCGAACATTGGAACCCAACCCAAGCCAACGCTTCACCGCAAATCCATTCCTCTCATGTCAAACCCCGTCGTCCGCCCCTACCTCAACTTCGAAGGCCGCTGCGAAGAAGCGCTCGAATTTTACCGCGCCCATCTGGGCGCGGAGATCGTCGAAATGATGCGCATGAAAGATAGTCCGGAGCCGTGTCCAGATGGGTCGATGCCTCCGGAGACCGGGAACAAGGTCATGCATGCGTTGTTCAAGATCGGGGAGAGCACCCTCATGGCCTCGGATTGCCGTTGCTCGGGTGAGGCCAAGTTTCACGGCATCAGCCTGGCCTACAATCCGCCGGACGAAGCAATCGCCGGGCGCGCCTTTGCCGCGCTCGCCGACGGTGGCGAAGTCTGCATGCCGCTCGGGAAAACTTTCTGGTCGCCGTGCTTTGGCGTGGTTAATGATCGTTTCGGGGTGACCTGGATGATGAACGTCGAGGCGCCCAAACCCTGATCCCCCTTCCCATGAGTGGCGTGCGTGTACTCGTCGGCACCAAAAAAGGTGCCTTCATCCTCACCGCTGACGGCAAGCGGGAGAATTGGCAGGTCACCGGCCCGCATTTTGCGGGCTGGGAAATGTATCATCTCAAGGGCTCCCCGGTGGATCCGAACCGGATCTACGCATCGCAAACCAGCGGCTGGTTTGGGCAGCAAATCCAGCGCTCGAACGATGGCGGGCTGACCTGGGAACCGGTCGATCACGCCTTCAAGTATGAGGGCGAGCTCAGCACGCACCAGTGGTACGACGGCACGCAGCATCCGTGGGAATTCAAAAGGATCTGGCACCTCGAGCCGTCCCTGACCGATCCGGATGTGGTGTATGCCGGGGCCGAGGACGCCGCGCTTTTTCAGACGAAGGATGGCGGAAAGTCGTGGCAGGAATTCCCGGGTCTGCGCCAGGCGAAAGGTCATCTCTGGCAACCCGGCGCCGGCGGGATGGGCTTGCACACGATCGTGCTCGATCCGACCGATCCCAAACGGATCTTCGTGGCCATTTCCGCCGCGGGTTGCTTCCGGACGGACGATGGCGGTGAGACGTGGAAAGCGATCAACAAGGGGCTGAAATCGCAGTACGAGCTCCCCGATCCGAATGCCGAGGTGGGACACTGCGTGCATCGCATCGCGATGCATCTTTCCCGCCCAAAAGTTCTCTTCATGCAGAAGCATTGGGACGTTCTGCGCACGGACGACGCGGGGGAGTTCTGGCAGGATGTGAGCGGAAACCTGCCCTCGGACTTCGGTTTCCCGATCGACGTCCACGCGCACGAGCCGGAGACGATCTACGTCGTGCCGATCAAGAGCGACTCCGAGCATTTTCCGCCGGAGGGGAAGCTGCGCGTCTACCGCAGCCGGACCGGCGGCAACGAGTGGGAGGCGCTCACGCAGGGGCTGCCGCAGGAGAATTGCTTCGTCAATGTGCTGCGCGACGCCATGGCGGTGGATTCGCTGGATGCGTGCGGGATTTATTTCGGCACCACCGGGGGACAGGTGTACGCCTCGAGCAATGCTGGCGATTCGTGGAAGCCGATCGTGCGCGATCTGCCGGCGGTCTATTCGGTCGAAGTTCAGACGCTGAACGGCCGATGAGTGCGATCCGCGTCGTGCTCCCCTTTCACCTCCGCACGCTCGCCCGCATCACGGGCGACGAGGTGGAATTGGAGGTGGGGGTGGCGACGCTGGGCGCAGTGCTCGACGCCGTGGAAGCGCGTTACCCGGTTTTGCGGGGCGCGATCCGGGAGGAGGGCACGCTCCGGCGGCGTCCGTTTGTGCGTTACTTTGCGTGCCAGGAAGATTTCTCACACGAACCCGCCGAGACCCCGCTGCCGGCTGCGGTGATCTCGCGGGAGGAGCCGTTGATGATCATTGGCGCGATGGCGGGGGGATGAGCTCGTCGCGGGCCTCAGCAATGTCTTCGCAAAAGTTGTGGAACTGGCTCGGGCCGAGCTCGCACGAAGGCTGGAAGAGCGGTTCCAACGCAACCGCGTTCGCACTCTGGGGTTAAGATGCGGCATGCAAGCCTGCCTTTTTCGTCGGTTTCTCCCGCTTCTCGCCGCGCTTTTGCTGAGCGAGGGAGTTTCCGCGGGCGAACTGGAACGGCGCACCTGGACGGTCGATGGGGTGACGCGCGAGGCGTTGGTCAGCCGGCCCGAAGGCGCGGCGGGAAAGGGCGCGACGCTTCCCGTCGTCTTTGCCTTTCACGGACACGGCGGGTCGATGGACAATGCCTCGCGCAGTTTTCCGATTCATCGCCTCTGGCCCGAAGCCATCGTCGTCTATCCGCAGGGCTTGCCCACGGCGGGCGTCCTGACCGACCGGGCCGGAAACCGCGCGGGCTGGCAGCCGCGCGCTGGGGCCGAAGGAGATCGGGACCTGAAGTTTTTTGACGCGATGCTCGCAAACCTGCGGCAGCAGTACGCGGTCGACGACCGCAGGATCTACGCCACCGGGCATTCAAACGGGGGCGGATTCACGTATCTGCTTTGGGCGGAGCGGGGCGAGACCTTTGCCGCGTTGGCGCCATCTTCGGCATTGCTCGCGCGGGGATACGAAAAGTTTCGCCCCAAGCCCCTCCTGCATATTGGCAGCCCCCAGGATCTTCTGGTGCGCTTTGCCTGGCAGGAGACGATGATCGACTTCGTGCTCAAGCTCGATGGATGCGGACCTCGCCAGCCCGAGGCCACCGGATATACGGTCTATCCTTCAGCGAAGGGCGCGGAGGTGGCGACTTACCTCCACCCGGGCGGACACCGCTTTCCCAGCGCGGCGACCGAGTTCATCGTGAATTTCTTCAAGGCGCACGTGAAGACGTGAGGAGAGCGTCAGCCTCGGGAAGTCGAGGGAGTGTCGCGTGCCAGCGGGGGGCGGGGCGCAGCGAGCATTGTTGCAAACACTCGCCCCCACGCGCGGGGTGGATACCATTCAACCGACCGGCACGGCGCGCGCTTTGCTTCCACGATGAACGCCTTGATCCAACTGCTCACCAGTCAGTCGACGCTGGTCTTCCTTTCCGCGGTGCTCGCGGGCATGACGTTGCTGACGGCGGTTTGGTGGGCGCGGATCGTGGGGCGAGCGACGCGGGGGTTGAACATGGCTCGCGGTGCCGTCGCGGAGGCGGGCGAGATGGCGCCAGCCAAAATAGGAGAACAGATCGGAGGGATCCTCCGGCCTTTCCCGGCGTGGGGCGCCGCGTGGGATCAATTTGACGCGCAATGCACGACCCTCGCGGAGGGTATGCTGGTCGCAAAGCAGGCCCCGGACACTTACTTTTACGTGGGCGCGTGGCAGCGCGAGCATGCGATGTATTGGTTCCGCGGGTTGCCCGGCACCCTCGTTGGCTTGGGGCTTTGCTTCACCTTTGCGGGGATCATCGCGGTCATTTACGTGGCAGCCACGGCGCTGGATGCGAACAGCGACGCCGCGGCGCAGACCGAGGCCTTGCGCCAGTTGCTGGGCGGCGCCTCGCTGAAGTTCGGCACTTCGCTGGCAGGTGTCTTTTGTTCGATCGCGTATGCGCTCTTTTTCCGGCGCTCGCTCGGAAAGCTGGACGCCGCGATCGACGCCTTCAACGCCGCGCTGACGCAACGGATTACCGTGCTGGAGCCGGCCGCTCTGCTGCAACGCAACCTCGAGGAGGCACAGCGCCACACCTCGAGTCTGGCGACGCTCGGCGAAGGCATTGCCAATCGGGTGGGGGACAAGCTGGCGGAGGCGAATCTCGTCTTCGGGGAAGCGGCCGCGCGGCTCGAAAAGGGCGTCGAGGCAATGAGCCAGCGCATGGTCGAAGCGACGCAGACCGAGATGGAACGCTTCGTGACCGCAGCGACGGCGGGACTCGATACCGCGCTGCGCAACCATCTTCAGGCGATCTCGACCTCACTCGATGCAATCCGCGAGCGGCTCGACGAAACGCGCCGGGGCTTTGAGGCCATCACCGCGCAGGCGGCGGCCGTGCGGGGCGACTACCAGGCGCTTGGAAACGAAATTCAAACCCGGTCCGTGGCGATTGGCGAAGTTCTGCTGGGCGCTCAGGCTAAGGTCGAAGGGCACCTGCAGGGCGCGGCGGCGGCGGCCGCAGGGGTGCGCGAAGCGTTCACCGGCATCGCGGGCGACGTCGAGACGGTGCGCGCCCTGCCGGCTGCCTTCGCGGAGATCGCGGCTTCGGTGCGCGATTCGGTCAGCCAGTGGCAGACGCTCGCGACCAAGTTTGGCGACGCCGCGGATACCACCGCGACGGCGGCAGCACAGACCCGCGCCTCGATGCTGGTCCTGGGCGTGCAGTGGAAGGAACAAGCCGATCGTCTCGCAGAGTTGAGCACCCTTTTCTCGACGACCTCCCGCGCGACGCAGGGTCAGTTCGATACGCACGCCTTTCAATTCGCGGAAGCGGCGGGCGACCTGCGTCGGGCGGCCGAAGCAGCGACCACCGCATTGGAGCCGTTTCATCAGATCGGTCCGCTGGCCGAATCCCTCACCGCTGCGGCGGCGGCGCTGGAAAATGCGGTGCAGCGCAAACCCACGCCACGGAACCTCGCCGGGGCAGCGACAAAATAAGAACGCGGTGCGATGCCGGCCATGACGCGCAATTCTTCCGGAGCCCGTCGCGCCGCAACTGGGCGAGCGCGGGAAGGCGACGAGGACGAAAATTATTTCGTCTCGCTGACGGACCTGATGACGGGCGTCGTCTTCATCTTCGTCATCCTGTTGTGTGCCTTCGCGTTTCACTATCGCACAGCCCAGCGCAGCGCCGATCTCGCGCAACGCAGCGCGGAAATGGCGAAGAAGGAAGCGATCGAGGCAAAGGCGAGTGCCGCGGCGGAAGCGCGGGCCGCCGAAATCGCGCGCGCCAGTGCGCTCGAAAAGGCCCGCAAGATCGAAGCGCTCACGCAATTGCTGCGTCAGCGAGACGTTGCGTTGCGGGAGGTGCTCGAGCGCCTGGTAGTGCAACTCGCGCAGGAGGGCGTCCGGGTGCAACTCGACCCCGCCAACGGCGTGCTTCGGCTTCCGGATGATTTGCTCTTCGATCCCGGCAGCGACGCGCTCAAACCCAAGGGCATCGAAGCGTTGCGCGTTCTGGCCCGGCAACTCGCGCCGGTTTTACGCGAGGGGTCGGCCGAGGGATCGACTTTCCGGCTCGAGGCTGTCTTTGTGGAGGGCCACACCGACAATCGGCCCATCCGCACGGAGCGCTTCGCCGATAACTGGGAGCTCTCGACGGCGCGCGCCACGGGCACGTATCGGACGTTGATGAGGGCGGAGCCGGGACTGGAATCTTTCCGAAATCCCGCCGGGTTGCCGGTCGTGGGCGTGAGCGGATACGGCGAAAATCGGAACGTGGCGGAGAACAGCACTGAGGAAGGACGCGCCCGAAATCGGCGGATCGATGTTCGCTTCCTGATGGCGAATCCGTCCGAAGCGGAAATCAACCGGGTGCGCGCGATGTTGGGAGA
>JBBRQH010000102.1:0-11751 GCA_038226705.1 Chthoniobacterales bacterium
CTAGGCATCAGCGTGTGCCATTTTCCGCCGGCAACCAGCAAATGGAACAAGATCGAACACCGCCTCTTTTGCCACATCACGCAGAACTGGCGAGGCAAGGCGCTGATCAGCCACGAGGTCATTGTCGAGTTGATCGCCGCCACCACCACCCGGGCGGGCCTCAAGGTGCGGGCGGAAGCCGATAGTTCGCACTACGAAACGAAGATCAAGCCCACCCCCGAACAGATGGCCGCCCTCAAAATCGTGCGCGACGACTTCCACGGTGAATGGAACTACACGATTCAGCCGTGAAACATCGTATCACGTTATTACTGGACGCCTCCTTAGTGCTTGTGCCTTGGGGGCTTGCGAGTTGATGGAACGCCGAGGTAAAGATGTCGGAGCGCCCGACTCTGACATCTATGCGGCGAGAGGAAGCGCTGGCGCCGAACTAGGAGGGTCAACCGACGGGGCGCGGCGCGCTTTCGCCCAGGCGCGTGGCGTCATCTCCTTTACCAGCGAGGTTGTCATCCCGGGCAGGCGCGAGAACACGTCGCGCAAATACTCGAAAATAAGAGTTCCAAGTCCTCCGGAAATGGCGTCAGCTTTTCGGTAAGAGCGGCTGCTCTTGGGATAAAAGCGCCCACTCTTCCCAAAGAGCGGCTGCTCTTCGAATAAGAGCGCCGACTTTTTCGCCAAGAGCGCCGGCTCTTCGGACAAAAGCCCGCGCTCTTCGACTAAGAGCGCCCGCTCTTTGGACAAGAGCGCGCGCTCTTCAAAGAGCGCCGGCTCTTCAAACAAGAGCGCCTGCTCTTTCGGAATGAGCCGTTTTGACGCAGCGGAGAACCATTTCCCTCTTAAGAGCGATCAAACTTGCCCTTAAACGGGCGGGCACCCCATTTCGGGGACCCCCGCCTGCTCTTTCTCCATTTCCGCTTTGCCGCCGCTCACTGCCCGCCCGCAGTCGGGGCATTTCCCAAGGGTCCCGCCCCCGGCTGCACCTTTTTCTTCGGCCGGGGCCGGACCTGGGGGCCAACCTGCGCGAGTTGGTGGCGCAGGTCCTTGCTGCCGTGCCGCGCCAGCACCTGCAGCGCTTTTTGCGCAATGCTCCATTGGACAATTCCTAATAACGAAACCCTGTGTGAACTTGAACTTGAACCACGGGATGGCGGCTTCCATTGCGGGGGCCCCCAATCAAGCGCGCGCTCGTGGGAGAATATCTCACGCGTAAGGCCCTCATTTTGCACGGCGTGACTCCATTCGCGCTTGGCCCCCTCCGCCCCTCGCGCGATACTGCGCGATGCAATCTTTCGACGTTATCGTCATCGGCGCCGGTCCCGGCGGTTATGTGGCTGCAATCCGGGCCGCGCAGCTGGGCCTCAAAACCGCGATCGTCGAACGGGAGAATGCCCTCGGCGGCACCTGTTTGCGCATCGGCTGCATTCCCAGCAAGGCCCTGCTTAACTCCAGCCACCATTACGCGTTCGCCAGGCATGGCGCCGCCGCGCACGGAGTTTTCATCGCGGACCTGAAACTCGATTTGCCGACGATGCAAAAACGGAAGGAAAAGACCGTGCAGCAACTGACCAGCGGCGTGGCGTTTCTGATGAAGAAGAACAAGATCACGACCTTCTACGGCCAGGGAGCGATCGACAAACCTGGCCTCGTCTCCGTCCGCAAGGCGGACGGAAACGCGGAGCAGATCGAGGCGAAACACATTGTGATCGCGACGGGAAGCGTGCCGATTGACCTGCCCTTCGCGAAGCCCGATGGCAACGTGGTGGTGACGAGCACGGAGGCACTCGCTTTCGACAAGGTGCCGGAATCCCTCGTCGTGATCGGAGCTGGTGCCATCGGTCTCGAACTCGGATCGGTCTGGGCGCGGCTTGGGACCAAGGTTGACGTCCTCGAGTTCCTGCCGCGGATCGTCGCCGGATTCGATGCCGATGTTTCAACGGCCTTGCAAAAGTCGCTCCAGGCCGAAGGGATGAAGTTTTACCTCGAGACGAAAGTGAGTGAAGTGAAGGTGGAGAACGGAAAGGGGCATGTGACCGCGACCGGCAAAGACGGCGCAACACTGGAATTCATGGCCGACAAAGTGCTGGTAGCGGTCGGACGCAAAGCGAACCTCGGTGGCGTGGCTTCGGAGTCGCTTGGCCTCGAACTGGACGACAAGGGCCGCATCAAGACGGACGAGCATTTCCGGACCAATCTCCCCGGCATCTACGCGCTCGGCGACGTGATCGCGGGCCCGATGCTTGCCCACAAGGCCGAGGAGGAAGGGGTCGCCTGCATGGAGTTGATCGCAGGGAAGTCCGGCCACGTGAACTACGACGTGATCCCGAATATCGTTTACACGCATCCGGAGGCAGCGAGCGCCGGGCTGGGGGAGGACGCGGCCAAGGCGGAAGGCCGGGCCGTGAAAGTGGGGAAATTCCCGTACAAGGCAAATGGGCGGGCCATCGCGGGAAACTCCACGGACGGCTTTGTAAAGATCATCGCCGATGCCAAGACCGACCGCATTCTGGGTGCGCAAATCCTTTCGCCTTCGGCGAGCGAGTTGATTGCCGAGGTCGTGGCGGTGATGGAATTCAACGGCAGTGCCGAGGATCTCGGCCGGACGGTGCACGGGCATCCCACGCTGAGCGAGGCGACCAAGGAAGCCGCGTTGGCGGCCGATGGGCGCGCCACGCAGATGTAACCCGCGCCGTTGCTCGGTGCGGTGCCGTTTTCGTCCGCGGATCGATTGCCTTGCGCGCAATTTCGATCTGTCGGACAAGGGGCGTTTTGCAGTCTTCCAAGACGCCCGGCGTTTGCGGTAGTCTCTGTGGTCTCCCCCCTCTGCGAATTGGCTACCGAGTCCTCCCACGCAATCCTCCTGCGCAAGACTAAGCTCAGCGAGACCAGCCTGATCGTGACTTGGCTGACGGATGCGCATGGGGTGGTGAAGACGGTGGCAAAGGGGGCGCGCCGCCCCAAGAGCACCTTCGCCGGCCGGCTGGACCTTTTCTACGAGGCAGAGATCCAGTTCGTGCCCAGCACGCGCAGCGAATTGCATCAGCTCCGCGAGGTGGTCCTGCGCGACACGCACGATCCCATCCGGCTCTCGTACCCGCGGCTCGAGCTGGCTTCCTATTTCGTCGAGTTGCTTGAGCTGACGAGCGTGCCGGACCAGCCGATCCCGGAGATCGCGAACCTGCTGCGGCGTGCACTCGGCTGGCTCGATTCCCACGAACCCAACCGCCGCGCGCTCCTCCACTTCGAGCGGGAACTGGCCGATGCGCTCGGCATTCTCGCGGAGGACGCGGATGGCGCGGACGCCATTCATCGCCTCACGCACAAGCTGCCCCGGAGGCGCGGCGAGTTGTTGAAAAGTCTGCCCGAGTTGAGGCCGAAACCGCGGAAAGCGGGGGCCTAAGGGAACAGTGGGGATGCGTTACACAGTCGGACGGAAGTGCCCGACGCTTTCCTGCAGGCATTCGGTGATTTGGCCGAGAGAGCAGACTTCCACGGCCTCGATCAATTCGGCAAAAACGTTGCCGCCGTTTTCGACGCAGGCGGTGAGACGTGCCAGTGCGGCCGGAACTTTTTCGGCATGTCGCCGCTTGAAATCGACGAGGCGCTCGACCTGCTTGGTCTTCTGGTCGCGCGGGGTGCGAATCATCTCCACTTCTGGCATCCCGGACTCTTCGTTCCACAAGCGGTTGAGTCCGATGACGGGACGCGTGCCGTCGAAGATCTGTTGCTCCATCCGGTGCGCGGCCTGCTGAATCTGAGCGCGCTGGTAACGGTGCTCGACGGCGCGTATGACGCCGCCCAACCGGTCCATCTCCCGGAACTCGGCGAGGATGGCCTTCTCGACTTCGCGCTCGATGACCTGCATGCCGCGCGAACCGCCAAAGGTGTCCATCATGTGGCGGAAGAAGCCGCTTTCCTCGAGCAGGATCGCCTGGGAATGCGCGGCCAGGCGCACGTAGTCCGAGCTCGGCGTCGTGAAGGGCTCGTCCGCGCTGTTCGAGTGGCTCGAGTTCGTGCCGTTCATGTAGGCAATCATCAGCTCCGCCGCGGTGCGCACGACGTTGTTGCGGAATTCCGCCGCGATGAGCGAGCGTCCGCTGGTCTGGGTGTGCAGCTTGAACATCTGCGCCTTGATCGGCGCCTGGAAGATTTGCCGCATGCCCACGGCCCAGATCTTCCGGCAGACGCGCGCGAGCGCGAGATACTCGATGTCGAGACCGCAATCGAGGAAGAACGAAAGCCTCGGCCCAAAGGTCTCGAGCTTCATCCCCCGGGCCAGGAATTGCTCCACGTAGGCGAAGCCGTTCGAGAGGGTGAACGCCGCCTGCTGCACCGGCGTCGCCCCCGCCTCTGCGATGTGGTACCCACTGATCGAGATGGGATAAAAGCGCGGCATGCGCTCGTTGCAGTACTCCGCCATGTCGGTCAAAAACCGCATCGAGTCCTCCACCGGAAAGAGGCACTCGTTTTGGGCCTGCACTTCCTTGAGGACGTCCGCCTGCACCGTCCCGCGCAACTTCGCCTCTACCTGCGGTCCAAAACGCCGTTTCGCGGCCGCGACGAACATCGCCAGGATGGCTGGGGCAGGTCCGTTGATCGTCAGCGAAATCGAGATGTTGGCGCCGTCGAAATCGAAGCCCGCATAGAGGCGCTCCATGTCCTCGACTGTGTCGATCGCCACGCCGCCTTCGCCGATTTTTCCAAAAACGCCATCGGCATCGGAATCCATGCCGTAAAGGGTCGGTCCATCGAAGGCCGTGCTCAGCCGGATGCTGCGCTGGCTCTTCGTGATCAGGTGGAAGCGCTCGTTGGTGTCCTCGGCGAGACCCAGGCCGGCAAAGAGGCGCGTCGGTTCCTCCGCATGCTTTACGCTCCCATTCGCGTCCGGAAGCGGTTCGAGGTACTGCTCCCGGTATACCCCATTGAGAAAGGGATATTCGCCCGGCAAACCTTCGCCCACGAGATAACGCGCGATCTCACCCGGTTCGTCGGTCTGCGGCAGCGCCAGGCGCGGCAAATCGATTCCCGTCGGGGTCTTGGAAGTAGGAATCTTCGCGCGGATGTCGTTCCAGCGCTGCGTGAGCTCCGTGGAGTATGCCGGATCCGTGCGGGCGCGCGTGATGGCGTCGGCGACACCATGGTTGTGGGCTTCGACAGCGTTGGCGATGCGGGTCAGCGTAGTGCTCATGGGGGCGGGGATCGGATCTGAGCTCAGCCTAGCGCAAGCCGTGGCGCGGGCAACGCGTGGCGCAGAGTTCCAGGCGCCATTTTGCCCTGAGGTTCCGCGCCCCGCCCCCTCCGCGCCGAACAGCCAGCGAGCGATGGACTTGACCAAGTGCCACCTCCGGCCCGATACAGAATCATGCTCACCCCGCCCGCTGACGCGACCCCCATTCTCCCCGGAACGCGTCGGCGAATCCTCCTCCTCGACCCCGACGCAGCCTTCTCGATGAAACTGCGTTTCAGCCTGCAGCGGGAGTTCGGCACCGATGTGGAGGTCGAAGCCACCACCACCACCGAGGAGGCGATTCAATTTCTGCAGAAGGGGAAGTTCGACCTGATCGTCGCGGAAGTCTTCGTGGATCGCGGCGATCCGCTGATGTTCATGGAGGAGGTGGCGGTACTCGCGCCGCGCACGCGACTGATCGTGACGTCGGAGTTTTTCTTCCTGGCCGATTTCGAGAAGACCTATGCCAACCGCCTCGTGCTCACTTGCGTTCGCAAACCGATTCAGCCGGATGCGCTGGCGGCGCTGGTCATCCGCTGGTTGGAGGGCAAGGTCAGTGCCGCGGAAAATGAGGAATTGTTCGACCTGGTGCAGCTCATTCGCCTCGAACGCATCACCTGCCTGCTTTCGCTCGAAGGGACGCGCGAGTTCAAGCACGTCGGCGGGCGGGTCCGTTTTGCCGATGGAGTGATCGCCGACCAGTCCTGCTGGACGACCACCAAGCGGATTACGCTGGAGCAGTTGATGCGCTACCCCGCGCTCGAGTTTTCCGTCTCGCGCGTCGCCGAGCCTTCCCCACTCGCGCCGTTGCTCGATCCGACCGACCTCGTGCAGCGCTCGCAGAAGCGCACCACCCGGCTGCTGCCTCAGCGCATTGGCCTGAAGCCCAGCGAGCAGAATCGGTTCTAGGAAAGCGGCCGAAGGCCGGCGGTGCCGGACCGATTCGCGGGCACATGTGCCTGCAGGCTAGGAATGTTTACCAACCAAAACATTTTTCGCGTCTGCAAACTCATTCGATCTTTGCGTTTGCGGTCGGGGTCCCTATTTTCGAGGCGCGCATAAAGACATGGCCGCCCATCCCGCCAGCACCGCCGCCGAAGACTACCTCGAGCGCATTCACGCGCTCATGGAAACGAAAGGGTACGCGCGAGTCTCGGATATCGCGGGTGAACTCGGGCTGCGGCCGCCGAGTGTGTCGCTCATGGTGCAGCGCCTCGCGAAACTCGGCTACCTGGATTACGAGCGTTACCGCGGCCTGCGCCTGACCGAGGAAGGGCGGGCGGTGGCCCGGCGAATCCAGCGCCGGCACGCCATCCTGGAACGTTTTTTCGCGCTGATCGGCGTGCGCCGCAGCCAGGCGGAAAAAGACATCGAAGGCATCGAACATCATCTCAGTGCGGAAACCCTGGGCCGGCTGGAGGAGCTGGTGGATCGTTTGAATAATTCGCCGGCGAATCCATCGAAGCACCGTGAACCCGCCGCTTTACAACCGCGGCGAAAACCTGCCAAACTAACCAAAACATGAAACCCTCCCGCAACTTCCTCCGCCTCTTTTCTGTCGCTGCCGCCTTCGCCCTTCCTTCCATCCTCCACGCCGGGGGAGACTACCAGGTCACCGGCGAGGTGAAAGAAATGACTGACACGAAGATCGTCGTCGTCAAAGGCAAGGAGAACTTCGAAATGGCGCGCACGGCGGGAACCAAGGTGACGGGCGAGCCGAAGGTCGGGTCCAAGGTCACCGTGCACTACACGATCTCCGCCACGGAAGTCGAATCCAAGGACAAGCCCGCGGTTGCGGCGAAGCCAGCCGCCACCCCCGCGGCCAAGGCGGCTGCGCCGAAGAAGTAACTTTCCAGACAACCGTTGCGTTGATCCGGGCCCGGTCACAAGCCGGGCCCGGTTTTGTTTTTGTCCTAAGCAAACACCGCCAAATCCTGTTGAAGCCAGCGGCGGGTCGTGAGTTTCGCCTCGAATTCCGCACTACGCGCGGCACCCCTTTGGAATCGATAGTGGAGGGGAACTTGCGCCGGCGCGGCCACCGGCAGATCGCGGTAGAAAACGGGTCGGAAGGCCAGGCCGCCTACTTCGAGCGGACCATTCTCAGTGATGGTCACGAGGGCGGATTCACCCACGCCGGCTGGGGTTGCTTCGATATGGATGCGATTGTACTGACCGTCCGCGTAGCTGCGCGTAACCAGATCGTCGAGGAGATAGGTGAGGCGGGCCGGCTCGCGGGAGGCGAAAAGATGAATCTCCAGTTCCCGCCAGCTCACGCGCCCGTTCGCCAGCGGACCGGCGTAGTAGGGGAGCGCCGCCCCGTCGCGCGCGAAGATTGGACATTCGTCTGCGGCCACTCCGTAGCAAAGGGTTTGGGCGCCCTCAACCCACTGCCCATGGTTCAGGTCAAACCATCGGCCCGGCGGCAGGACAATGGCGCGGAACTGGCGGAGAATTCCATTCGCGAGCACCGGCGGATTTTCCTGGCGCGAACTGAGCATGGGTGCGGCCAGGAGGGCATCGCCGATGAGAAACTGGTCATCGATCTGCGCGTACTCCGGGCGGTCATATTCGTAGCAGAGCGGCCGAAGCACTGGATCGCCCTCCAGCCAATGCTGAAAAAAACATTGGTATAGATAAGGCAGCAAACGATACCGCATCCGGATGGCGGAGCGGCAGATGTTGAGAGTATTCTCGTCGTATTGCCACGGCTCCTGGGGTCTGGCCTTATGTTCGCAATGATTGCGCAGGAAGGGGATGAGGAATGCCGCGTGCATCCAGCGGCCCAACAATTCGGCCTCGCAGTGTCCCATGAATCCGCCGACATCCGGACCGTTGAACGCGACGCCGCTCAGGCCCAGGCTCGCCATCTGCGCGATGGAAAGTCGGAGGTGGTTCCAATTGCTGGCATTGTCGCCCGTCCACACGGCGGCGTAGCGCTGCGTGCCGGTGGACGCACTCCGGGTGAGGATAAACGGACGGGACCGGTCCACGTGGTCGAAGGCCGGCTGGCTCGCCAGCGCCATGAGGTGCGCGTACTGGTTGTGGTAGCGCGCATGCGGCACGCGCCCTTCGTGGAAGAGCATCTCGTCCGGCGAGGATGACCCGGTGGCAGGATCGTTCATGTCGAGCCAGGCGCCATCCATGCCGCTCTCGCGCAGGAAGCCCGCGAGGCGCAGCGCCCACCAGCGCCGCGTCCGCTCGAGCGTGAAATCCGGAAAGACGGTCTCGCCCGGCCAGACTTCGCCGACGTAATCCGTCCCGCTCGGGCTTCGGCAGAAAAATCCTCCGGTGGCCCCCTCATCGTAAACCGGATTTCCCGGCTCCCGTTTCACCCCGGGGTTGATGATCGCGACGGTGCGAATGCCCGCCGCATGCAACTCCGCGGTGAGCGCGGCCGGATCGGGAAACGTCGTCGCATTCCACGAAAAGAGCCGGTAGCCGTGCATGTAATCGATATCGAACCAGAGCGCGCTGACGGGAATATCGCTCCGGGCAAAGGACTCTTTAAGCGTGCGGAATTCCTCCGCGCTGCGGTAGCCCCACCGACATTGATGGTAGCCCAGCGCCCAGGTAGGCGGGATGGCCGCGCGCCCGGAAAGTCGAACGAACCGACGAACGATATGCCGCAGGGTCGGCCCAGGCAGAACGAACAGCGGGAGCGGTCCATCGGGTGCGACCAGGCTCAGGATGGCCGCATCCCCTTTGCCGAGGTCGATATTCAGGCGCTCGGCACTATCGCAATACAAACCCAGGTGCCGGCCATCCGCGAAGCGAAGGATGACAAGCGGAATGGCAACATAGTTGGGATCGAAATCGTTGCGGGCCGCGCCGTGCGGAAAGGCTTCAACTACGTCGACCGTGTAGCAATCGTGGCGAAACCCGAGGCGATTGAGCCGACCGGTACATGCCCCGAGTCCATAGGCCGCGGCGACGCCTTCGAGGCGGAAACGCACAATTGTGTTGGGGCCGCATTGTCCGAGCCCGGTGCCGTCAAGCGGAGGAAGCAGGCTCGTGCCGTCTCGCGTGGTCAGTTCAACCCCCGCCGGAGACAACTTGGCGCTGAGAGTGGGGCAGCGGAAAACGAAGGAACCCGGCACGTCGGCGGGCACCGGCTCGACGCGCGGCCCATTCCGGTACTCGGCCACGAGGCCGTCCGAATACGGCGCCTGGTCGGAGACCCCGAGGTTGAGGATGGAGAGCTTCAGCGCTGTGCCGCCGTCGATGGTTTCACCGCGCACGCGCAGGCGGCCCGTGCCGGCATGGATCTCCACGCTTCCCCCGCCTTCGCCCAGCGCGGTCTCGAGCACCTGCGCATACGCAAAATTCAGCGGGTGGACGCGTTGGCCGAAGAACATCGCCCCAGCAAACGGAGGCGGCGCTTCCGCTCAAGCGAATACCACCCAACGCCGCCGCCGCTTCAGGATCGGGGTGACCCCACCAACCGGTTCAAGTCGCGTAACCAGCGCTCGACCGCGATCTTGACCGAACCCATCGGACCGTAGGAGTCCGTGCGAATTAGGGAGGAGTGCGGAATCTCCACGAGGCGCTCGCTGCCGGATTTCAGAGGATTCCCCCGCGCATCACGCAGCGACCAGGTAAAGTCGACCCGGGCCGGAAACATTTCGCTGACGACCCGAATCTCGCGGCCGCGAATGATGCGGATCCGGCCAGCGTCGTCGACGTCGGTGACACGAAGAGTCAGCCAGGCGCCATCGGGAAGATAGCGCGGGGCCTCGCGAACCAGCCAGTCGCGGAGATCGGAAAGCAATCGATCGCGGCTTGAGCCGGAGGTGTAGCCGCTTTCCTGCACATCGGAAAAGCGTTCCGGCTGAACGAATTCGACCGAGACACGGGTCCCGGGAAGCTGCTTCGCCCCGAGCGGGGCGGTGCAGACCAACGCGGCAAGGGCCGCAACGAAGAGCACTTTCATGGAAGATTGGACGCTGGGAGCGGCGCTTCTACTCAAATTCCTTTTCGGCGTTCTCCGCGGTCGTCCGATCTCCGCGGCTGGTCATTTGTGGTCCGTCATTTCACCGCTGTCGGACCGCTAGGCGGTGTCAGCGGAATGCGCACGCGAACTTTGGTGCCGACCCCGACGGTGCTTTCCAAGTCGATCTGGCCGCCGTGCGCCTCGGCGACGCTTTTGGCGATCGTCATGCCCAAGCCGGTGCCGCCGCTTTTGCCGAAGGTCGCGAACGGCTCGAAAACTTTGGCGAGAATTTCTGGCGGCATGCCGCAGCCGGTATCTTCCACCTGCCAGACGAGCCACGGTCCCTCCGCCCGCACGGAAAAGCGAATCACGCCGCCCTTCTTCATCGCCTCCGAGGCGTTTTTGACGAGGTTCAGCAGCAGCCGCAGAAAGCGCTGGGTATCGACCCAGGCAAAGCCGGCGTACTCGACGGAACGCTCGACCCGGAAGCCCCTTTCGGCCATCCGCGAAAAACTCTGCTCCTCCAAATCGGAGAGAATGGTCATGACGCTCACCCGTTCGGCGTTGAGCTGGGTGACGCCCCGCGAGTAATCGAGCAGCTCCTGGGTCATCCCGAGCATCTGGTTCACCGAGCGCTCGATGATGCCGGTGTACTGCGCGACGTTTCCCGATTTCTGTCGTTCGAGCATCTGGCACGCGAGGCTGATCGTGCTCATCGGATTCTTGAAATCGTGTACGATCGAGCCGCTCATGCGCCCGAGCAGGCTGAGCCGCTCGTTGCGCAACATTTCCTCCACAAAATGCGAGTTCGCGCGGCGGAGGCGGCCCACGACGGCACGCACGAAATTCATCGAAAGCGTGCCAGGCGCGACCTTCATCACCTCGGCAAAGCCCGCTTCGTCGAGCGCGGCGAGCAGGCAGGAATCCGCGGCCGTGGCCGTGGCGGAACGGGGGCTCTTGTCAATGAGCGCCATCTCACCGAAGAAATCGTTCGCGCCGATGAGCACGAGTGTCTCCTGCCGCCCTTCGCGCCCATGCACCGAAATGCGCACGGTGCCGGCGAGGACCAGGTAGAGACAGTGCCCGACGTCTCCCTGGGCGAAGATCGTTTCGCCCGTGGGAACGATGGAGACGCGCATGTGCCGCGCGGCCTGTTCCACAACCGGCGCATCGAGGTCCGCGAAAAGCTCATTCGCGGCGATGCTGGCGATTGGGTTGATGGACGGCTCGGACGCAGGCACGAAACGCGCATCATTCCCGGTGCGCCGCCGTCCGGCAATCCTTTAGTGTCGCCGCGAGGAAACGGGCAAGTGGATGTTTCGCGGAAACGCGCGCGGGCAATCGTTCCGCGGGAACGGGCGGATGGATCGGCGCGCGGCTACTCGCACTCGCAGACGGTCCGAAACCCCACGTCGTTCGAGGCGAAGTTCGGCGCGTTGAAACTCCGCGCGGAAGAACGCATGGAGGTAAAGCGGGTCTTCCAACTTCCGCCCCGGAGCACCCGCTGTGCTCCGGCTTTGGGTCCGGTCGGATTCGTGCGCTCGGATGCCTTGTAGGGCTCGTAATAGTCGGAGCACCATTCCCAGACGTTTCCGCC
>JBBRQH010000103.1:0-10992 GCA_038226705.1 Chthoniobacterales bacterium
ACCACTTTCTCCAGATCTTGAGCGTCAACGCCTTCGCGCAAGTGCCTGTCGCTGAGCTCCTCTGTCCGCCGGATCCCAGTTCTGCTCCCACCGATACTCCTAACCAGCTCATCCTCAACTGGTAATGGCCGGACACCAGTGACCCGGTGCCATCGAACCGATTCTCGACTACTCGCATACTGTCGGCGGAGCCGTCATCGGTGGTTACGTCTACCGCGGAAGGCAGATCCCCGCCTTGCGTGGCACTTATGTGTTCGCCGACTATGTCGTCGCGAAGATTTTCACTTTGAACTACGATGGATCCAGCGTCAGCGCGACGAATTTCCAAAACGTCACCGCGCAGCTATTCCCCACGAGTTTGGGCGGATTCGGATTGGGAACTCCCTCGAGTGTCGGCGAAGACGCGAATGGCGAACTCTACATCACCGATATTGGAAGCGGCAGCGTCTTCAAGATTGTGCCGACATCCCCGCTCGTCGAGCTGGTCAACACGCAGACTCTCGCCAACGGTCACGTGCTTATCACGGCCTTCGGCGTTCCTTTCCAAGTGCACAAAGTCCAGGCCACGACCGATCTGATTCAAGCCTTTACCGAAATTGCGACTGTCAACGCTGGAGGAGATGGCAGCTTTACGTTCGAGGACCCAATTGCCGCCGGCTTTCCCGCGCGATTCTATCGTGTCGTTTTCGACGCGAACCCCATCCCGACACCGACTCCCACGCCGACCCCAACGACGACACCGACTCCCACGCCGACCCCGTTAAGGACACCGACACCGACCCTACGACCGACCCCCACGATCCCCTCCCGGCCGAACGGGGGGCTTTAGCTGGAGTGAACGTTTTCGCCGCGGAGGCTGAAGGCGAACATCACTCTGGTAAGCCTCCGAATTGGCGTCCGCGACGCCAGCTGCGGAAACTCGCCGCCAACTCGCGCCGGCGCTCGCGATCTTCTCGCGCCCTCCGCCCACAGAGCTTGCGCGCAAACTCAAACATTCGTCTCCCACGGTTGACTCGATTTCGCTTCATGCCCCCTCTTGAGCACTATTCGTCCCGCGCTTAAGCGAGCGCCATTCGGGGCTGACACCCCCGCTTCACGAACGGGGGCGAGACAGATTCGCGTTGTCGTAGCCGGCGAAAGGGGCGGGTCAGAACACCCCGGCGGCGAAAGCCGGGCATTTGCCGTTCTCGGAATATCACCAAGAGTCCGCGCTCTCCACGCTTACCGAATGGTCGTTCCACTCTGTTGGAAATGCGAGCGGCCGAATCGAAAACCGCGAAAAACCGATTACCTGCCATGAAACGTTGTCCGACTTGCTCCTCTTTCTACGTCGACGAGGTGCAAGTTTGTGCGCGCGACGCGGCGGAACTCGTCGCGGTGGGTGAAGTCATGGTGCCGATCGATCCCATCCCGGCGCTTCCGTCGGTCGCCTCGAGCCGCCCGTTCTCGCCCCGGATTTTTGGCCTCGGGGCAATGCGGACGTGGCCGCCGTCCGCGCCGGGCCGTTCCGCCCGCGCTTAAGCCCGCCGCTCAAGCGGGCTCAAGGTCGACTTCCTTGCTGCCCAGCAGCGTGGGCTCGGACCGGCGGGCGCCGGAATGAAGCACGATCAGGATGAAGGAAGCGGCGAAGGCGATGTGACCCGCGGTCATGGCGAGTCCCGACAAGCTGCGCAACCAGAGGAAGGGCAGCGTGAAGTTCGTGCTCGCGAGGAAGCTGATCTTCGGGTCTTCGAGGGCCAGACCCTGAATGATGCCGGCGAAGCTGAGGACGGCGAACATGCCGAGCACCCCGATGGCAGACAGCCAGAAGTGCCACCGAATCAGGCTGGGGGACGTCCATTCCCAATCGACCAGGCGGGGCACGATGTAGTAGACCGCGCCAAACATGATCATGGTGTAAAACCCGTAGAGCCCGATGTGCGAGTGCCCGATCGTGTAGTGCGTGAAATGCGTGACCTGGTTAACGGCGCGGATAGCCATCGAACTGCCTTGCAAGCTGGCAATCGTATAACAAACGGAGCCAAAGACCACGAAGCGGAGCGTCGGACTCCAGCGGAGCACGTCGAAGGATCCCTTCATCGTGAGGTGAAAATTGATTCCCGTAATGACGACGGGGACGACCATCATGAAACTGGCGACGATGCTCGCGCTGATCATCCAGGCCGGGAAGGGCCCGCCGATTAGGTGATGCATCCCATTCCAGCTATAGAAAAAAGCGAGGGCCCAGAAGCCCACGATCGACAACTGGTAGCTATGAATGGGCTTTCCGATCACCTTCGGAATGAAATAGTAGGCCGAGCCGAGGGCGATCGGCGTCACAAAAAGCCCAAGCACATTGTGTCCGTACCACCAGTTGACCGGGCCTTGCACCGCCGCCTGCACGGGGAGATAAAAAATGATCAGGTTCGCGGTCGCGTAGAGCCAGGGAAACCAGCAAAACGCCGCCATGATGTACCACTGGGTGACGTAGACGTGGCCGGGGCGGCGGTAGCGGAACATGATGACGAACCAGATCGCCGCGAGGGCGAGCCCCGTGAAAATTACGGGTGGTGCATAGCGCGGGAATTCCAGCCACTCCACGGAAGTGCTCTGCCCCGCAAGAATGCCCATGATGCCAAGGACGACACCGAAATTGTAAACGCCGAAGGAGACGTAGAGCAGGCCGCCGTGGCGCACCGGCACCCGGCAGAGGCGAGCCATCAGCCACAACGAAACCGCCAATCCGACTTGGGCCGCCCATCCATAAGTGACCGCATTCAAGTGGGCGGGGCGGACGCGGCCAAACGTAAGCCAGGCACTGTCGCCCAAGAATCCAGGCACATTCATCTTGATCGAAGCGATCAGGGCGAAGAGCGAGCCGAGGAGCAGCCAGGCGATGGAACCGCCGATAAACAAAAGCAGCGGGCCGCGGAGACTGTGATCGATCTCAGCCCGGGCCGCCGAATCTTCCGGCGTCGCGAGCGCGGCGGGACTAATCGATTCCAGCAGGCTGGGTTTTTTGGGCGATTCCGTGGTGGCTAGGCTCATAAAATCGGATTCTGGGTGCGGTCGGCACCGTTTGAATGCTGGGGGGCGCTCAGATCGGAAAAGCTATCGGTCCGCTGCCCGATGGGCTCTTCCTCGTCGAAAATAACGCGCGCGCCTTCTTCGAGGCGCCTGAACTGGCCATCCCGCGCCGCATAGTAAAACGCCCCGAGGGCGAGCACGATCGCGGCCAGGATCGTGCCGGCGATGAAGATGTACGTAATGTCCATGTTGGGAACAGCCGTCGGGCGTTTTGCAATCGCTGCCGCACTGGCGCCACACCTGCACCAGCCGGAACGATTGTACCACGCCCTTCGGACTCGGAGGACTTGTGATAACCGGACACGGCGGATCGGTCAACGCGGACGTGTCAGCTTCTGCGACCACTTCGTTTCGATTCGCCGTTGCCCCGCAGGCGAGACGGTTCCAGCTTGCCAGCCCGAGCCCATGTCCGCCTGCTGTGTCGCGCCTCCCGACCTGAAAACTCCGCGTGGAGCGGAGCCTTCCGCCCAAGATTCCGCGCGGATGGCAGGCGAATGGTTTCGCATCGGCCTCGCCGTGATCGTGGCCGGGCTCGGAATGACCTTCGGACTCGCGGCCAATCTTTCCCCGCCGACTCCCGAGGCCCGGCCCTGGGTGCACGGCATCCTCGCTGGGACAGCTCTCCTGGTTTTTGCCCTGGTGGGCGGTCCGTTGCTGGCCCAAGCCTGGGCGCAGTTGCGCGAGCGGCGCCTGCGCGTCGAAGTGCTCTTCCTCCTTGGGATCGTGGCGGCGTTCGCGGCCTCGGTCGAATCCTCGCTGACCGGCCACGGCAGCATTTACTACGAGGTTGTGGCGGTGCTGCTCGCGATCTACAACTTTGGCCGCATCATCGGGGAACAGCGCCGCGATATCGTCCGCCAGGCCGCCGAGTCCCTCCGCCTCCAGTTCGACACGTGCCAGCGCCTCACCGGCGGCGGCACCGAGGAACCGGTGAATGTCCGCGCAGTCGCCCCGGGCGATCGCATTGTCGTGCGCCCCGGCGAAGGCGTGCCCATCGATGGGCGCGTCCTCTCCGGCTGCAGTTTCGTGCGCGAGGCCTCGCTCACCGGCGAGCCGTTTCCGGCCGTCAAACGTCCGGGCGATCCAGTGCTGGCCGGTGCGTTTGTCCTCGATCAGGTTTTGACCATCGAGGCGAGCGTCCCGGGCACGACCCGCCAGTTGGACCGACTCCTCGATGCGGTCCGGGCGGCGCAACTCAACCCCTCCCGGGTGCAACTCGAGGCGGATCGGCTAATCGCCTGGTTTCTTCCCACCGTGGTACTGCTCGCTCTTGCCACCGGCGTGGGCTGGACGCTCAGCTCCGGTTGGATCACGGGCGTTTTCAATGGCCTCGCCGTGCTCATCGTGGCGTGTCCCTGCGCGCTCGGGCTGGCGACCCCGATCGGGCTTTGGGGCGCGCTGGGCCAGCTCGCGCAACGCGGCGTGCTCGCGTCGTCCGGGGAATTGATCGAACGCCTCGCGCGCATCGACACCGTCGTCTTCGACAAGACCGGCACGCTCTCCGATGAGGAAATGACCATTGTCGATTTCGTCTGCGTCGAGGCCGAAGGACTTCCGACCCGCCGCGAATTGCAAAACGCGATCGGTCGCGTCGAGGCGGCCAGCAATCATCCCGTCGCCCGGGCGTTCCGCGCGTGGCATTCCGCGGACGAGCCCGCGGGCCCGCCTGCTGTGGAGGTGCTGCCGGGGTCAGGCGTCTCCGCCGAACTCTTTGTCGCCGGGCGCCTGCGCCGATTGGTCCTCGGAAACCGAAGTGTTTTGCCGCTGGAGAACGGGGACGCGACGCTGCTGGAAGCGCTCGCACCTCAAGTTCGTGCCCAAGCCCCGCTGCTTCTCTACGTCGTACTCGACGGCCGGCTGGTCGCGCTGGCGGCCCTGCGCGAGCGCGTGCGCGAGTCCGCCGCCGCGACGATCGCTCAGCTCGCCGCGGCCGGGATTTCCTGCCACCTCATGACCGGCGATCGCGCGGAGCACGCCGCCGCCCTGGCCATTCCGGGCCTGGCGGCCGACCGCGTGCAAGCGGGACTGTCTCCGCTGGAAAAAGCGGAATGGGTGGCGCGCCTGCAAACGGAGGGAAGACGCGTGCTGTTTGTCGGCGACGGCTTGAACGATGCTGCGGCGCTCGCGGGAGCGGATGCCGGGCTGGCCCTCGCTTCCGGCGCGAGCCTGAGCCAGGAGAGCGCACTCGGCCAGCTCTTCGGCGGGGATCTCACGGCGATCCCGGACGCCATCGCGATCTGCCGCTCCGCCATGCGCACGGTGCGGTTGAACCTGGTCTTCGCCGCCACCTATAATTTCTGCGGGATCGCCCTTGCCGTGGCGGGCGTGCTGCATCCGATCGCGGCCGCGCTCCTCATGCTCGCCTCGAGCCTGACGGTCACGAGCCGGGCCTTTGCCGCGACCAACCGCCGACCCCAGTTGAAGGACGCGCCCGCTCCGCCCGAGGGGAACTGGCGCGACTCCTTCGCTTTCCTCTCGAATCCGCGCGCGCTTTGCGCCGGGCTCTCGTGCGCCGCGCTCGGTCCGCTGCTCGCCTACCACGGCGCCGTGCGCGGGAATGCCGCCTTCCTGCTCACCGCGGCTTTTCTCCTCTTGGGATTCCTGCTGGCGCGCTGGCTGGATAGTCCCGTGCCCGGCGCCGGTCCGTTCCCTGATCGCTTCGCCGCCTCCTACCGCTGGCGCGGCCTGGCCGAGATGTTCGCCTTCGGCAACGCCGCCATGTTGCTCGGCTGGTGGGGCGATGCCGGATTTGGCGCGATCATTCGCGACGGCGTCTGCCTCTGTGGCTGTCCGAAATCGAACATGGGCTCCGGCCTGATGCACGTCTTTACCTGGATGAATGCGGGCATGCTCCTCGGCTCCCTGCCGATGTGGCCGCGGCAGCCGGACCGACGCGCGCTCGGTCACTTCGGCACAATGCTCGCAGGCATGTTCGCCGGCATGGTGGGGGCGGAATGGGTCATGGCGCACTTCGTGCCGGTTGATCCGCAGCGCCACTTTTTCCTCACCGCCACCGCCATCGCCGTGGCAATGGGCCTGGGCATGCTCCTCGCCTGCGAAGCCTGGCGCCGCCTGGTTCCGGTTCCGTCTCATGCCGCGCTCGGCGCGAGCGAGTCTTCGCTCCGGCATGGTGCGGAAGCACCGGTGTAGCGTCCATCTACGGATCCTGAATTCACTCACAGAACAATTTCATCCGCATATTACGCAGAGGAACGCAGATGAAAGACGAGCCGCTGAGGCGAAGTGGCAAAGAGGTCTCACACAACCGAAGCACCGGGGGGCGCTGAGATAGCCGGGGCATCGCGCGGGTAGCGATGAGTGAAACGGGAGTGGAGCGAAGGCAACACACAAAGAGGATAAGGCTCCAGGAAGGCCGTGCTGCCGTTTTCCATCATCTGCGTCCATCTGCGCCATCTGCGGATCCGGAATTCACTCACAGAACATTTCATCCGCAGATTACGCAGAGTAACGCAGATAAAAGGCGAGTTGCTGGCGCTGCGTCGATCTCGCGAGCGCGGAGTGGCAGACAGATCTCACACAACCGAAGCGCCCGGGGGCGCTGAGATAGCCGGGGCATCGCGCGGGTAGCGATGAGTGAAACGGGAGTGGAGCGAAGGCAACACACAAAGAGGATAAGGCTTCCGGAAGTCCGTGCGGCCCTGCCCAGCGATTTGCTCATAAAAGCCATGACCCAACTCCCGGTGGACAGCGTTGACGGCGCCAATAGTAGGGCGCACGCCTGATCGTCCCGTTTTCCCTCATCTGCGTCCATCTGCGTCATCTGCGGATCATGACTTCACCTCCCCAGTCCGGCCGCATTCCTTTTCGGCCCAGAATCTCGCCCTTAAGAAATACATGAACCGTCGCGACCCATTCTCATCCGAGCGGCGGAGAACTTCCGGCCTAAACGACCGGCGGCGGCAACCATCGAAGGATTCCCCTTTGCATTCGAGCCCCCAACTGAAAATCATTCCCGCGATTCCATGAACGGTTCAGCCAATCGGGAGGTGGCGATCTTTACGGAAGCTCTTCGCCTGCAAGAGGGGGAGCGCGAGGCCTATTTGCAAAGCGCCTGTGGCGGGGACGAAGACCTCAAGCAACGGGTCGAGGCGCTGCTCAACGCCCATTTCGAAGCCGGAACATTCCTGGAATCTGTCCCGCTCCTAGAGGGAAGTGCGGCGCAACCGGTCGACTCGATTCAGGAGAAGCCGGGCGAGCGGATCGGCCGCTACAAATTGCTGCAACAAATCGGCGAAGGGGGCTGCGGGGTGGTCTACATGGCCGAACAGGAAAAGCCGATCCGCCGGCGCGTCGCCCTGAAAGTCATCAAGGCGGGCATGGACACCAAGAGCGTGATCGCCCGCTTCGAAGCCGAGCGGCAGGCGCTGGCGCTCATGGATCACCCGAACATTGCCAAGGTGCTGGATGCCGGGGCGACGGATTCAGGCCGGCCATATTTTGTCATGGAGCTGGTGCGAGGCGTGAAGATCACGACTTACTGCGATGAACATGCTCTGACGACCGAGCAGCGCCTGATCCTCTTCGTGCAGGTTTGTCACGCGGTGCAGCACGCCCACCAGAAGGGCATCATCCATCGGGACCTGAAGCCCTCCAACATTCTGGTGACGCAGACACTGGAAGGAACCGCGCTGCCGGTGGTGATCGACTTCGGGATCGCCAAGGCGACCACGAACCAGCCGTTGACCGACAAGACCCTCTTCACGGCCTTCGAAATGCTGATCGGCACGCCCGCCTATATGAGTCCGGAGCAGGCCGCGTTGACCAGCGCGGACGTCGATACCCGGACCGACATCTACAGTCTTGGCGTCCTGCTCTACGAGCTCCTGACGGGATCGACGCCATTCGATGCGGGCGAGCTGTTGAAAGCCGGGCTGGACGAAATCCGGCGGGTGATCCGGGAAGATGAGCCGGTGCGTCCTTCCACGCGTCTCAGCAAGCTGACCAATCTGGATCTGACTGCGGTCGCCCACCGCCGCCACGCCGAACCGCCCGTCCTGATCCGCACCGTCCGCGGCGACTTGGATTGGATCGTGATGAAGGCCCTGGAGAAGAGCCGCAGTCGACGCTACGAAACGGCCAACGGCCTCGCCCTCGACATCCAGCGCCACCTTGCCAACGAGACGGTCGCGGCGCGCCCGCCGAGCGCCGCCTACCGTTTTCAGAAGGCCGTGCTGCGGAACAAGCTTTTGTTCGCCGCCATCGGCGTCGTGGCCACGCTGCTCGTCGTCAGCCTGATCTTGATCTCGACGTCGCTCGCCAAGGAGCGCCAGGCCCGCCAGGAGGCGGATGCGGCGTTGCGGCAGGCGGAGACCGAAAAGGCCACAGCCCAAGTCGAAGCCGCCAAGAGCCGGCAGGTCACGAAGTTTCTGGAAGACATGCTGACGGGCGTGGGACCATCGGTGGCGCTGGGCCGCGATACCAAAATGCTCCGCGAGATCCTGGACAAAGCGGCGGTGCGCGTGGGCACCGAATTGGCCGAACAACCCGCGATTCAGGCTGAACTGCAGAACCGCATTGGCAGTGTCTTTTTCGAGTTGACCGTTTTCGACCAAGCCAAAGCCCTGCATCGGGCGGCGCTGACCACGAATCGCAGGCTGTTCGGGGAGGTGAATAAGGCCGTGGCCGATTCTCTCAGCGACCTCGCGCGGGTTCTCTTCCGGCAACACAATTTGGTGGAGGCGGAAACGATGTATCGTGAAACGCTCGACGTGCGACGGAAACTCTTCGGCCCCGAACATCCCGACGTGGCGACCAGCATGAAGGATCTTGCCGGGGTGTTTTACTTCCAAGTCAAGTATGCGGAGGGCGAAAAGCTGAATCGCGAGGCTCTGGCCATGCGCCGAAAGCTGCTGGGGAACGAAAACCTGGCCGTGGCGGACTCGCTCAATGCGCTGGGCATGTTTTTGTCCGCGCAGGACAAGACCGCCGAGGTCGAGGCCACGCATCGGGAGGTGCTGGCGCTCCGCCGAAAACTGCTGGGACCCGAACACCCGCAAACCGTTTCATCCTTCTACAACCTGGGGATCGCGCTCGCCGAGGAACGCAAGTTGGCGGAGTCCGAGACTTGCCTCCGCGAGGCCGTGGCGCTGAGCCGCAAGCTCTATGGGGAGGTGCATCTCGACTATGCCCGGGCTCTGCTGGCGCTGGGCGACACGCTTCGACTGGAGGAGAAATGGGAGGAGGCGGAAATGCTCGCCCGGGAGGGGCACGCGATCGCAGGCAAACTTTACGGCAACGAGTTGAATTTACAGAACGGCGGTTCCCTCGCCAGCCTGGGGGGCGTGCTGGAAGCGCGGGGCAAATTGGCCGAGGCGGAGAGCATTCGCCGCCAGTTGTTTGAACTGGCGCGCAAAACCAGGACGGAAACGCAGCAGACCGCGGTGCTCGATCCCCTTATCGCCGTGCTCGCGGGAGCGAAAAAATTTGCCGAGGCTGAGCAATTACTGGCCGACTTTTCCAAGCCGGACTTCCTCCGCAAACCGGAAAGTGCCGATTTCCTGATCACGCGGGGAAACTATCTGGCCCGGCGTGGTCGCTGGCCCGAGGCTGCGGCGGATTTTTCGCTGTCTCTGGAGCACGGATCAACGGATTTCGCCTGCCATGACCTGCTGATCCCATTGCTGATCGAGACCCACGAACCAGCCAAATATCAGCTGCATTGCCGGAAAATGATGGAGAGATTTGGCGGATCCACCACGGCTGTGGTGGTCGATCAACTGGCGCTGGACTGCTTGATCCTTCCTTCGTCGGGAGCGGATCTGAAGTCGATCGAACAAATGCTGGCGAGCGCCGAACATGCGGGGCTGGAAGAAAAATCGGCGCGCTGGTTCCGATGTAGTAAAGCGCTGTTGGACTACCGGCTGGCCCGCTACGCCCAGGCCATCGAGTGGGCGCAGAAGGCGCTCGAAGGCGGTCGCCCGGATGGGCAGGGAATGGCTTACGCGATTCTGTCCATGTCGCACCATCGACTGGGGCAAGAACAGGAAGCGCGGGCGGCCTTGGCGGCGGCGACGGAATTGGCGCTACACCAGCTGCCACTGCGCGGGAGTGAAGATCTGGGGGCCGAATGGAGGCGATGGATTTTCGTCCAGGCACTAATGAGTGAGGCCAAGTCGATGCTCGAGGCGGGGCCCGCTTCGGAAGTCGATCCGAAGAAAGCGTCGGACCGCTAAAATGGACTTGGTCGTCCTCAAGGTCGCAGATACTTAAAACACCGCCTTCATTTGGGAATATGTGCGACGCCACTCTCTTGCTTATCGCAGTCGAGCAGGGCGACCCCACGGCGGCCGAGAAGCTGCTCAATCTCGTCTACGAGGAATTGCGCCGGCTGGCCCGCAGCAAGATGGCGCGCGAAACGCCCGGCCAGACCCTTCAACCCACGGCCTTGGTGCATGAGGCTTGGTTGCGCTTGGTGGGTGCGCAGAGGCCGAGTTTTGCCAATCGCGCACACTTTTTTTCCGCAGCGGCCGAGGCCATGCGCCGCATCTTGATCGACCGGGCGAGACGAAGGCTCACCGCTCGACACGGCGGTGGGCTTCAGCGGGTGGAGCTGGAAGGCGAAGACATTGCCGCTCCCGACTCCGACCAAAATCTGCTGACCGTGCATGAGACCCTGGACAATCTCGCCAAAGAACATCCGGAACAGGCCGAGGTGGTGAAGCTGCGCTACTTCGCCAGTATGACGAACGAGGAAATCGGCGAAGCCCTCGGGCTCTCGGTTTCCACGGTAAAAAATTACTGGGCGTTTGCGCGTGCCTGGATGTTCCTGGCTGCTCGAAGAGTTCGTCATCGCGCTTTTGCAGCTCAGCGCCAGCATTGAAGCGGTCGCTCGGCTGATGCGCTTGGACTGGCACACGATCAAGGCGATCGAGGCGCGGGCGGTGCGCCGGGGGATGTTGCGCCGCG
>JBBRQH010000104.1:0-10931 GCA_038226705.1 Chthoniobacterales bacterium
AAGGGCGTGCGCACGATGGTCGAGGCGATGCGCCCGCGGGCCTCCTGGATTTCGGCGAGTTGAATCGGGCGGACGGCTTCGAGGGAAGTGGGCATGTTGGGAATTCCAAGGGATCGCGGCACGGGGCGGTGGCGAGGGAAGGGCTTTTGTGTTCCGGATTGGCTCGGGACTCAATCGCGAATCACTCGGAGGACGACCCTGTGACCACGGACAAAAGCGGCGCAACCCGAAGGGCGCGCGTGATTTTGACCGTCTGGCGCGCTCGCTCGTCGGTCACGGGGTAACTGCAACCCGTTTTCTTCTCGACTGGCCCGCCATCCGGCCCAACTGACGCGCGCGTGGCTTGCGGGAGTTCTTCCACAGGCTGCTAGAGCCCGCCAGAGTCGTTCCATCAACGCCGCCTTGTCGGCGCCGGTCAAGCGCGAGATGTTGATGTTCTTTGCGGTCATGGATCTGCTGTTCCGAGTTACGGCAATTGAGTCAAATACGTGGAGATGTCGTGTCCACCTGACGCTCACCCCGCAATTCCGGCATGGCTCACCGCTTTGACTCAGGCCGTGGACCGCCCAGAGTCCCGGCTCATGTGTCGCCGCGCCCTCCTTCTCGCCCTGGCCGCTCTCGCGGCGGTTCCCCTCTACGGCAAGTCTCCCCGGCTCACCTATCCGGAGACGCGGAAGGTCGATCATGTTGACGATTACCACGGCACGAAAGTCGCCGATCCGTATCGCTGGTTGGAGGACGCGAACTCCGCCGAGACGGCGTCGTGGGTCGAGGCGCAGAATGCCGTGACCTTCAAATACCTCCAGGCGCTGCCGAATCGCGAGAAGCTGCGCCAGCGCATCACTGAGCTCTACGATTTCGAGCGCCAGACCACCCCGCAGCGCGATGGCGGACGCTATTTCTTCACCCGCAACGACGGGCTGCAGAACCAAAACGTCCTGTTCTTCATGCCGAAGATCGGCGACAAACCGACCCTCCTGCTCGATCCGAACACGCTTTCCACCGACGGCACGGTTTCGCTCAACGGCTGGTCGGTCACCGACGATGGCAAGACCCTCGCGTATGGGGTGCAAACAAGCGGCTCCGATTGGATCGAGTGGCACGTGCGCGATGTCGAAACGCAGAAGGATCTCCCGGACAAAGTGGAGTGGTCGAAGTTCAGCGGGGCGTCCTGGACGCGCGACGGCAAGGGCTTCTTCTATTCGCGCTACGACACGCCGGACGAGTCCACCAAACTCGCCAAAGTGAACTATTTCCAGAAGCTCTACTTTCATCGCCTCGGGACACCGCAGAGCGAAGACGCACTCGTCTACGAGCGCCCCGATCAAAAGGAGTGGGGCTTCGGAGGCAACGTGACAGACGACGGCAAATACCTCGTGATCCGGGTGAGCCAGGGGACGTCCCCCAAGAATCGTGTGTTCTTCCGCTCCCTCGAAGGCGGACCGACGGCGAAGCCCGTGATGGAGTTGCTGACCGACTTTGACGCGATGTACGCGTTTATCGGTAACGACGGACCGGTGTTCTATTTCCGCAGCGACAAGGACGCGTCGCGCCGGCGCATCGTGGCCGTCGACACATCCACTGCGAAGCCAGTCCTCCTGGAGATCGTGCCCGAGTCGAAGGACACGCTCGAGGGCGCGAGCTACGTCGGCGGCCGGTTCTTTTGCAATTATCTCGCGGACGCGAAATCGGTGGTGCGCGTTTTCGATCCGAAGGGCAAGGCGCTCGGGGAAGTTCCGCTGCCCGGGATTGGCACGGCCACAGGTTTCGCCGGCCGGCCCGAAGACAAGGAGACGTTCTTCTCCTTCGCCAGCTACACCACGCCCACGAGCGTTTATCGGTATGACCTGGCGAGCGGCAAGGTGGAGCCAGTCTTTCAGCCCAAGGTGAAATTCGTCTCGGATGACTACACCACCGAGCAGGTCTTTTACACGAGCAAGGACGGCACCAAGGTTCCGATGTTCATCAGCTACAAGAAGGGCCTCAAGAAGGACGGCCAGAACCCCACGTATCTTTACGGCTACGGCGGGTTCAATATTTCACTGACGCCGAGTTTCTCAGTCGCCAATCTCGCCTGGATGGAACAGGGCGGCGTGCTGGCGATTCCGAATCTGCGCGGTGGCGCAGAGTACGGCGAGGCCTGGCACGAGGCGGGGACGAAGAAGAAAAAGCAGAACGTCTTCGATGACTTCATCGCCGCCGGCGAATGGCTCATTGCAAATAAATACACCAGCACCCCGCGCCTCGGTATTGGCGGCGGCAGCAATGGTGGCTTGCTGGTGGGCGCAGCCATGACGCAACGTCCCGATCTCTTCGGCGCGGCGGTCCCGGCGGTCGGTGTGATGGACATGCTGCGCTTCCAGAAATTCACCATCGGCTGGGCCTGGACGAGCGATTACGGCTCGGCGGACGACGCCGACATGTTCCCAGCCTTGCGGGCCTATTCGCCGTATCACAATCTCAAGCCCGGAACGAAGTATCCGCCCACGATGGTAACGACCTCGGACCACGACGATCGCGTCGTGCCGGCGCATAGCTTCAAGTTTGCCGCGGCCCTGCAGGCCGCGCAGGCAGGCGACGCGCCGACGCTGATTCGGATCGAGACCAAGAGCGGGCACGGCGCCGGCCGGCCGACCTCGAAGATCATCGAGGAGTCAGCGGACCGTTGGGCGTTCATGTGGGACGCGCTCGGGATGAACACGCCGGTGAAAGTGCCTTAAGCGGGCCCCCTCTGTTTTACTGGGCTGCTCGGAACGCGAGCAGCCCGAGGAGCAGACTGAGCGCGAGGCACAGAGGCGTAAACAGGCGCCGGTCCAGGCGGGCGAAATCCGTGCCGGCAACCCGTCGAAACAAGCCGACGTAGCGGAAATCGCCAATACCCCGGGCGAGGAAGACCGCGCCGATCGCGAGCAGGAGTATCTTCGAGTACGAGTGGAGACCGAAACTCGGGACAACCAGAACGTGGGCGAGGCAGACATAGCCAAACCCGGCGAGACCGGCTGCCACGACGAGACAAGCGAACGGGCCCGGCGAAATCACTGGGGTTCCGTCCGAGCGCTTGGGAATGGTTGCGGAATCGGTGTGAGCACCGTTAAACGCCCAGCGAATGTGCCAGAGGGCCAGCACGGCAAAGACGGTCGCCAGCAGATACGCGAGTCCTAAAGACATTCGTTGTCACTATCGTCTCACGGGCCGGATTCACACCAGAAAAGCCCGAAGCTTCGCCGCATCGGAGGTTACGGTTCTCTCCTCGCGAGTTGCGAGCGTCTTGAGCTTCACCTCCGGCCATTCCGCTCCCACCACGATTGCGAAGCGCGCACCCGCGGCCTCCGCGGCCTGGAATTGCTTGCCTACTTTCAGGGCGCCCAGCGGGTAGTCGATTCGCAGTCCGCCGGTACGGAGCTCGGCGAAAAGTTTGAGGGCATCGCCCCGCCGCGCCTCGTCGGCGATGACGCCGTAGGCATCCAGGGCGTTCGCGCTTGTCAGCGCGGTGTCGAGCTGCGTCCGCGTGTGCGGAACGGCTCGCAAAACCCTTTCGAGGACCACATCGCCCACGGCAAAACCCAGGGCCGGCAGATCGGCGGTGCCATCGCTCAGCGTTTTGATCAATTCATCGTAACGGCCGCCGCCGGCGAGGGCGCGACCATGCGCCGGCGCGAAGACCTCGAAGACGAGGCCGGTGTAATAGGCGAGTCCGCGCACGATGGTCGCATCGAAACGCACGTAGTTGCGCAGTCCGCGGGATTCCAGTTCCACGACGAGCGGATCGAAAATCGGCGCGGGCCGCGCCAGGAATTCACGCAATTCGTCGAGGGTGACGCCGTATTCGGCCAGCCGCGCGCGCGTAACCTCGGGTTTATCGCGCTCGAGTTTGTCGATGACCTGGAGAAACGCTTCATGCCGGTCCGGCGCGATCCCGCGCGCGGTCAGAAATGCCTCCCAGACCCGCCGGTCGTTGACCCGCAGGTAGAAATCGTCGGCGGTGAGGCCAAACGCCTGGAACAGCGAGATCGCGAGCGCCAGCATTTCCGCTTCGCCGCCGACGGAGCGATCGCCGAAGAGATCGCAGTTCAACTGGGCGAACTCGCGCAGCCGGCCATCCTGCTGCTTCTCGTAGCGGAAATAGGAGGCGACCGAGAACCACTTGATCGGCTTTTTGAAATCGCGTTCCCGGGCCGCGACCATGCGCGCGAGAGTGGGGGTCATCTCGGGCCGAAGCGCCACTTCGCGCCCACCTTTATCGGTGAAGTCGAAGAGCTGCCCCACGAGCTCGCCGCCACTCTTTTTCCGGTAGAGATCGACGGACTCCAGCGTGGGACCGTCATATTCTGCGAATCCATACGTCCGGCAGACCCGCCGCCAGGTCTCGAAAAGATGCCGGCGCACGGCGAAGTCGGCGGGAAAAAAATCACGGAAGCCGGGCAGGGATTGCATGGGGAGGGCAGCGGAAGCGGGACGGAGGACTAAGACGGAGCTGAGGAGCGGGGATTCTCGCGCGGGTTGTCCCATTTGTCCCAATTCTCCCCTCGCTCCCCTTCGAGCGTGAAGTTGCGCGCGTCCCCGGGCGCGCCGCCCGCCTTCGTGCACACAAAGTTTTTCCAAAACCAGGCGACAGCGGGCGCGCTTCCGGCGATGGAATCGGGATGAATACCGCCTCCGCCACCGAGGTCTTTACGCTCGGGCATTCTCCCGATCCGGACGACGCCTTCATGTTTTTCGCCATGGCGGAAAACAAAATCGATCTCCGCGGCCACCGCTTCGAGCACATCCTCCAGGATATCCAGACGCTCAACGAGCGGGCGACCCGGGGCGAGCTGCACATTTCGGCGATTTCGATCCACGCCTACGCCCATGTGCTCGACAAATACGCGCTGCTCCCGTGCGGCGCGAGCATGGGAGATGGCTACGGGCCGGTCGTGATTGCGCCTTCCCCCACGGCGCTCCCCGCCAACGTCCGGCAGGGGGAACGCGCGGCGACCCTGGCCTGGCTGCGTGGCAAGAAGATCGCCGTGCCCGGGAAGCTCACGAGCGCCTTCCTCGCGCTGCAGCTCTATTGCGGCACCCAGAAATTCGATTTCGTGGTGGTGCCTTTCGACGAAATCTTCGCTGCCGTGCGTGCGGGGGTGGCGGAAGCGGGACTCATCATTCACGAAGGACAGCTCACCTATGAGCGGGACGGCTTCGGCAAGGTGGTGGATCTAGGGGAATGGTGGAAGTCGGAGACCGGTCTCCCGCTGCCGCTGGGAGGAAACGTGATCCGCAAGGACATCAGCCCTGCGCTGCGCTCGGAACTCTCCGCCATCCTCGCCGAGAGCATCGACTACGCGTTGCGGCATCGTGCCGACGGGGTCGCGCACGCCATGCCGCTGGCGCGGGACATGGATGCGCCGCTCGCGGATCAATTCATTGGCATGTACGTCAACGATTACACCCGCGACTACGGCGTGGCGGGACGGCGCGCGATTCGCGAATTCCTGGGTCGGGCCGCGGCCGGCGGGTTCATTCCAGCGCCGGTTGAGCTTGAGTTTGTGGAATAAGACCAGCTACTCATGGGGGACGCCTGCTCATGAAAACACTCGCTGCCGCCACCTTCGCGCTACTTTCCGTCGCACCGCCGCTGCTGGCGCAGGCGCCACCGCCACCGCCGCCGCTCGTGGTTGCACCGACGCCGGCCCCTGCTGCGGTTCAGCCTGCCGTGGTTCCGGGCCGGTCGGCGGAATTGGAGGTGAAGATCGAAAAGAAGGTGCAGGAGCTGAAGCGTACCCTCGCGAACGAAGATGATCCAGTCCTCACCGAGCCCCAAAACTATGCGGTCACCCTGACGCTGCGGAATCCGGCCGAGCTGAAGGGAGCCGTCGTCGAGTACCGGGTCTACTACACCGGTTCGGACGTTCCCGAGAGCACCGCGGAGACCCGCCCCCTGGAAAAAAAGGAGGGCGTGGTGCCCATTTCGTCTTTGAGTGCGGGCCAATCCCTTGCTTTTGAGACGCCATTCTTCGACGTGCCGCGGAGCACCTCGCGCAAAGGTTACAATTTCTATCCAGACGGCCGGAAGACGCGCTTTCGCTCGGAACTAGTCGGGGTCTGGCTGCGCGTGCGGCAGGGGGAGAAGCTGCTCTTCGAGTGGGTGGAGCCGAATTCCCTCAAGCGCGAAGGATTTTAGAACCTCCGGCCCGGTCTGCGGCTGGTCGATTTCGGCAAGCCCGGTTGCGCGTCTGCGCGGTGTGGCCACAATCCCCGATGAATCGCCAACTTATTCTGACCCTCGGTGCGGCTGTCCTTCTTTCCGCTTGTGCCACCTCCCAGCCTCCCGCCACGAGTTCGACTGCGGCGAAGTTCGCCAAATACGATTTGAATGGCGATGGCTTTCTTAATCGCGCCGAGTTTGCCCAAGCGGTGGCGGAGCGCCGCTTCGCTTTCTACGACACCAACAAGGATGGCGTGATCGACCAGGCCGAGTGGACGCACGTTTGGGGGGAAGATCGCGGGAGTTCTTTCGCCAAGGTGAACAAAAGCCGGAATGGGAAAATCACGCTCGCCGAGTTCAAGGCGGGTGTGCAACTGCAGGCGGCCCGGGGCAAGATGTTCGACCGCATCGACAAGAATAAGAGCGGCCGCCTTAGTTTGAAAGAGGTCGAGGCAGCTTTTGACGAGCGCGAGCAACTCAAGCCCTGATCCGCAGCGACAGCGGAATCGGGCTGAGCAACCTCCGGCAGATGGTCGAGCAGCGTTTTCGAGAAGCCGGCGTCGCCGTGCCTGCACGGCCGGGCGAACTGCGTGTGCTTGTCCCGGAGGAATTCAGTGTTCGAATCGGGAAATAACCGGCTCCCGATGGACCCCTAGAACATCCGAATGTACGCCTTTTGGCGGAGCCCTTCGAGCCAGGCGTCAGTCATTTTCTGGCGATCTTCGCTCTGGAGACGGCGTTCCACCTCGGGGCGAATCTCCGCGATGGGCTTCTGGGCTGGAGATTTCCGCTCATCGATCATGAGGATGAAATAGCCGTCGCCGAGATCCATGACCGGACTGACTTCCTTAGTTTTCAGGGAGAAGATGACCTTGGTCAGCTCAGGCTTCAACGTGCGCCGATCCACCCAGCCGTAGTCGCCGCCATTCGGCCGGCTGGAATCGTCGGAATACATCGAGGCCATCTGCGCGAAGCTGGCGCCCTTGACGATCTTGGCTCGAATCTCATTGGCCATCGCGCGCTGCGGGTCTTCGTCGCCGGAGCGGACCCGCTCGGATTTCTTGATCGCGATGAGGCGGAGATGGACCTGTTCCTGCGCGGTCATCTCCGTGCGGATGGTGCCGCTGTTGGCGAACTCCTGCACCCGTTGGGGCGAGACCAGCAGATCCCCCTTGATGTTCGAGTAGCGCATCGCCTGCACGATGAACTTGTCGCGCTCGATTTCGCGGAAGCGCGTCATCGTATAGCCTTGGGCGACGAGGGTCTTGAGGAATGCCTGGCGGTCCCCTCCGAAGTCCTCGCGAATGATCGAGTTGATCCGGTCGTCAATCACGCGGGGCGGCAGGTTGAATTCCTTCTTCTTGAATTCCTGGAGGACGAGCGAGCGGTCGATCAAATCCTTCAAGGCGCCGACGCGCGCCTCCTTGATTTTGTTGACCAATTCCTGGCCGGAATATTGGGCGCGCAGGGTGCGCTCGCGGGCGCCCACCAGTTCGCGGACCTGGGAGAACGTAATGACGTCGCCGTTTACCACGGCGGCGACACCATCGAGCACTTCTGGCTCCGCACGGAGCGAGGCGAAGGCGCAGAGAGACAGGAGAGAAAGAGTAAAAAGGCGGAGACGGGACATGGCAGGCGGCGGACGGGAGGGGACGGGCGCGTTGGACCGTCAGAGGGCACGAATATTCGCGAGAACTTCGCGGAACCTTGGTTTTATCTCTGTGGAAGTCAAGCGGGGGAAGCGCCCCTCGATCTGGATCGGTTCGCCTCCCCGCTCGAGGATAAGCTTGTCGTCGCGAACGGTTAGGGCCGTAATTCCCTTCGCGGCGGCGGTCGCGCGCAGGCCCGCCAGAGCGAGCAGGTTCTCCGCGGGTTCGGGCAGCCGGCCGTAGCGGTCGCGCAATTGCGCGCGCAGCGTCTTCACGTCTTCCGGGCTGGCAACGGCAGCGAGTTTGCGGAAGATCTCCATCCGCTGGCGGTCTTCATCCACGTAGGCGAGCGGCAGCCAGGCCGGGAGGGTGCCGGGGCGCGTGTCCGACTCGCGCTGCGAGACGAAGTCGAGCGTGAGCGTCAGTTCGGGACGCCGCCGCACCGGCTGGCCGCGTAGCGCGGCGACCGCCTGTTCCAGCATTTCGCAATACAAATGGAATCCGACGGCGGTGATGTGTCCGCTTTGCGAGAGCCCGAGCAGATTTCCCGCGCCACGAATCTCCAGGTCGCGCATCGCAATCTGGAACCCGGCGCCCAGCGACGAATATTGCCGGATGGCCTCGATCCGCTTCCGCGCCGCCCCCACCGTGATGAGTTCGCGTGGCAGCATAAGCCAGGCGTAGGCGCGATGGGTGCCGCGTCCCACCCGGCCACGCAGCTGGTAGAGATCGGCCAGGCCAAAGCGGTCCGCCCGGTCGATGATAATGGTGTTCGCGTTCGGGATATCGATGCCGCTTTCGATGATCGTGGTTGAGACAAGCACGTCGGTTTCACCTTCGACGAAGCGGGTCATGACGGCGTCGAGCTGCTCCTCGTCCATTTGCCCGTGACCCACCTCGACGCGGGCGCCCGGGCAAAGTTCGCGGATCCGGCAGGCGAGGCGTTCGATGGTGGCGATGCGGTTGTGCAGGACGAACACCTGTCCCTCGCGCGCCCGTTCGCGGTCGATGGCATTGCGGATGATGCGTTCGTCGAAGGCCACGATCGCGGTCTCCACCGGGAAACGGCTCGGCGGCGGCGTCTCGAGCACGGACATGTCCCGCGCCCCGGTCAGCGCCATGTAGAGGGTGCGCGGAATCGGCGTGGCGGAGAGGGTCAGGATATCGACCATCGGGTACCGTTCCTTCAGGCGCTCCTTGTGCTTCACGCCGAAGCGCTGCTCCTCGTCGACGATCAGCAACGCCAGATCCCGAAAGGAAACGTCCTCCGAAATGAGGCGGTGCGTGCCGATGACGACATCGACCGCGCCGCGCCCCAGGTCCCGGATCGTATCGCGCTGCTCGCGCGGGGAACGATACCGGCTGAGCATCTCGAGGCGGATGGGAAAATCGGCGAAGCGCCGCTTCCAGTTCGAGAAATGCTGCTGTGCGAGCACGGTGGTCGGCACCATCAGCGCCACCTGGCGCCCGGCCGCCGCGGCCTTGAAGGCGGCGCGGATCGCGACCTCGGTCTTGCCGTAGCCGACATCGCCGCAGATCAGGCGGTCCATCGGGCGGCGGGATTCCATGTCATGCTTGGTCTCGGCGATGGCCCGCACCTGATCCGGGGTCTCATGGTACGGGAAGGTTTCCTCGAAGCCCTTCTGCCATTCGCCATCGGGCGGAAAGGCGGTGCCGGTGCCGGCTTCCCGGAGAGCTTGCAGCCGCAGAAGCCGGGTGGCGTATTCCGCGGTGGCGGTACGCGCGCTGCGCAGGGCGCCGGCCCAGCGAGCTTCGCCCAGGCGGCTGAGGTTCGGCCGCCTTTTCCCGAGACCCTGGTAGCGGCCCACGAGATGCGATTGCTCCAACGGCATGAAGAGCCGCGCACCGCCTTCGAATTCGAGGACGAGACGCGAGCGGCTCGGGTCTTCGGGATCCGGCTCGAGGCCGTGAAAGCGCGCAATGCCGTGTTCCTCATGCACGACGAGATCGCCCGCATCGAAGGTCGCAGCGTCTTCCACTGCGGCCCGCCGGATCGAGGTGGCGCGCCGGGCCAGCCAATTCGGACGGGCGCCCACCGCCAGGTGCCGGCGGTGCCCGAAGAGGAGCCCGGCGGGAAGCAGTGCGGTCTTCAACTCCCGCAGCATGACTGCGTTCGGGAAAACCCCGGGGACGTAACGAACGGTGGCACCGGCCAGGACCTCGCCAAACTCTTCCCTCAGTTCCGCCTCCGTGTGTTGGGCGAGGCCCAACACGAGCTCGACGCCATCGCGCGCCCAAAACTGAAGCTGACTTTGCACCCGGCGCCGACCGGCCTCGCGACCCGTTTCATCATCGCGCCACCAGCCATCCGCCCGCGGAGCGAGATCGAAGAGGGAAAGGCCTTCCTCGGCGCGCGTCGCGCCTTCCGGCACCGGAATGCGACCGCGGGCCAGCGAGAGGGTCTGCGGACCTGCGTGAATGATGACGTCATCGTTGTCGGCCTGGGCAGCGGGCGAACTTCCCGGCGCCGTTTCCGCGGGCACGAGCAGGAGTTCGCAGGCCGCGAGGTCGCGTTGGGAGACCTGCTCGTGCAAATCGAATTCGCGGACGCTTTCCACCTCATCGCCAAAGAACTCGAGCCGCGCGGGCGCGCGGTGCTGGGTCGAGAAGACGTCCAGGATTCCCCCACGCACGGCGAACTGCCGGCGCTCGCTGACTTGCGGGACCCGCTCGAAACCGGCCGCCGCGAGTTGCGCCGCCACAGTGCCGGGATCGAGTCGATCCCCGCGCCGGATGACCAGGCCTGACGCCCGGTGGTCGCCGACCTCCGGCAAATCCGTCTCCCAAGCCGCGGCGGTTGCCACGGCAAGCAGTCCCGCCGTGCGCGAGCGACGCAACTGCTGGGCGACCTCGAGCTGTTCGGCAACGAGTTCGGGGTCGAGCGGCGCGCCTTCCACTAAGACACCGGGCGGCTCCGGGACCAGGAGGGTTCCGGGATCGAGCGGCAGCAACTGATCGAAGGCTTCCTCCGCATGGCGAATGCCTTCCGGCATGAGCCAGATGCGCAGGCCCTGCGCGGCGTCCGTCTGGCGCAGGAGTGCGGCGAAGGTGGCTGCTGCAGAAGGTTCAACGCG
>JBBRQH010000105.1:0-10836 GCA_038226705.1 Chthoniobacterales bacterium
CTGACCAACTCGGTGCCGCAGCGGGAGCCGGATGGAGCGACCATCTGGCATGGATTCATGACCGACGTGACCGAGCGTAAACGCGGGGAGCGCGAGTTGCGTGACAAGAATGAGGAGCTCGAGCGTTTCGCGCATACGATCTCGCACGATCTCAAGAGCCCGCTCGTCACGATCAAAACCTTTCTCGGCTATCTCGAGCTCGACCTGATCAAGAACGACAAAGTCCGGGTCGAGCAGGACCTGGGCTTCATCCGGACCGCGGCCGGACGCATGGCTTCGCTGATCGAGGAACTGCTCGATCTCTCGCGCATCGGGCGTACCGCGAACACGCCCACGACGTTCACCTTCCACGACCTGGCGGATGAAGTGCTTCGACTGACCGCCGGTGCCATTTCCGCGAACGCGGTGCAGGTCAAGGTGGCGGAGGTGAAGGCGACGCTCTGCGGGGATCGTCCGCGCTTGGTCGAGGTGTGGCAGAACCTGGTCGAAAATGCCGTGAAGTTCATGGGCGGACAGCCGGAGCCGCTGCTCGAACTGGGAGCGGAAAAATCGCCTCTCGGGGTGGTGTTTTTCGTGCGCGATAACGGGATCGGAATCGATGCGCGACATCACGGGAAGATCTTTGGGCTCTTCGAAAAGCTCGACGCGAAATCCGAGGGCACGGGAATGGGGCTGGCGCTGGTCTCACGGATCGTCGAGACCTGCAGCGGGAGCATTTGGCTCGAATCGACCGAGGGGAGAGGCGCGTGTTTCAAGTTTACGCTGCCGGATGCGGTGCGTATGCAGACAGGAAGCACCAACGCATGAAACGCGATTCCCATCCCTTTGTGATTCTGCTGGTCGAGGATGAACCCGCGCATGCCGAGATTGTGCGCCGCAATTTCGAGACCTTTCATGTCCCCAACCGGCTGATGCATGTGGCGGATGGCGAAGCCGCGCTCGACTATCTATTTGGACGCGGGAATTATGCAGATCGCGCGGTCGCGCCCCTGCCCTCCCTGGTGTTGCTCGATCTTCGTCTGCCGCGGCTCGGAGGAATGGACGTGCTGGCCGAGATCAAGGCGCATGAACGGTTGCGGACCATCCCGGTCGTAGTCATGACCACCTCCGCGGCGGAACGCGACGTGGAGGAGGCCTACGCTCGGCACGTCAACAGCTACGTCGTGAAGCCGCTCGATTTCGAGCGCTTCACCTCGCTCTTGCAGGCGGTGGCGGCTTACTGGCTGGTCTGGAACCAGAACGCGGCCTGACCCCTTCGCATCCCGATGATGGACCCGGCGCCCGGTTTGTTGCTCATCGCAGAGGATGACGACGCCCATGCGGAAGCCATGCGCCGCGAGCTGGCCGCGGCTTACCCGCACTGCCAGATCACGATCGCGCGCAGCCTGCAGGAATTCCGCGAGCTCTCCGCGGCTCAAGCCCCGGACCTGGCCCTGCTCGATCTGCATCTCCCGGATGGCCTTGCGCTCGAGGCACTGGGGTGGGCGCCGGAAAGTAGGACTTTCCCTGTCCTGATTGCCACGAGCCACGGGAGCGAGCAGTCGGCGGTGGAATCGCTCAAGGCGGGCGCATCCGATTACATCGTAAAGTCGCCGGATGCGTTTGGCGCGCTGCCGCGGACCGTCGCCCACACCCTGCGGGAGTGGACCTTGATGCGCGAGCGCAAGCTGGCGGAGGAGGCGCTGCGGGAGCGCGATCAAGTCTATCGGCTGCTCTTCGAAAATACCACCGAGGCGATTCTGCTCTCGCAGCCGGATGGAACGGTATTCTCCGCGAACCCCGCGGCCTGCCGGATGTTTGGCCTGACCGAGGAGGAGATATGCCGACGTGGGCGCATGGGACTGGTCGATCCTTCTGAATCGCGCGCACCGGCGGCCGTGGAGGAGCGCGACCGGACGGGGAAATTCTCGGGCGAGCTGAATCACGTGCGCAAAGACGGCACAGTCTTTCCGGTCGAGATGACGTCGAATCTGTACCGCGATTCCACGGGCCTGCTGCGCGGGAGTTCGATCCTGCGTGATGTGACGGAACGCAAGCGACTCGAGGCGCAGCGGGAGGGCGAGCGGCTCGCGCTCGAGATGCTGGCCCGCGGCGAACCTCTGGCAAAGGCCCTGAACGCGCTCGCCGATGGCTTCGAGCAGATGTTTCCCGGCGTGGTTTGCTCGCTGGAGGAAACCGACCCGACCGGCTGCTTTCTCATTCGGCTGGCTTCGCAGCGGCTGCCCCAACCCTACCGTGAGTACGCTTCGAGAGTTGCCATCGGGCCCTTCTCCGGGGCTTGTGGCGCCGCGGCCCATTTCCGGGAGCGCGTTGTTTGTCGCGATATCGCCACAGATCGGCGCTGGGATGAACGCCGGGAATCTGCGCTCGCCAGTGGCTTGCGCGCCTGTGTGTCCCAGCCCGTCTTCTCTTCCAAGGGCGCAGTGCTCGGCACTTTCTCGGTCTTCTTTCGCGAGCCGCGCGAGCCGCGCCCGAAGGAAGTCGCCGCCCTCGAGCGAGGCGCCTATCTCGCCAGTTTGCCGCTGGAACGGCATCGGGCCGTGGAAGCTCTCGCCGCGAGCGAGGCGCGCTTCCGCTCCCTCTACACCAAGACGCCGGTGATGCTGCATTCGGTCGATCGCGACGGCGTGCTCGTCAGCGTAAGCGACTACTGGCTGGCCACGCTCGGCTACGCGCCGGAGGAAGTTCTCGGTCGGCCAGCGGTCGATTTCTTCACCGAAGCGTCGCGCCAAATCGTCATCTCGGAAGGAATGGAGGAGCTTTACGGCAAGGGCGTGATTCGCGACCGGCCACGGCAGTTCGTCAAAAAGGACGGGGGGATCATCGATGTCGAACTCTCCGCCATCGCCGAGAAAGGACCCTCCGGAGAGATCGAACGCTTCCTGGCCGTGTTGATCGACGTGACCGAACGCAAGCGAGCTGAAGCCGCGCGCGAGCAACTTGAGTCGCAGCTCCGCCAGGCACAGAAGATGGAAGCCCTCGGCACGCTGGCTGGCGGGATCGCCCACGATTTCAACAATATTCTCGCCGCCATCCTGGGGAACGCCGAACTCGCTCGCCTCTACCTGGGCGAAACCGATCTCGTGGGCACAAGCCTCGATGAGATTCTCCGGGCCTGCGAACGCGCCAAAAACCTGGTCAGCCAGATTCTCGCCTTCAGCCGCGCGCAACCGCATGAGCGGCAGGTGCTGCGCTTGCAAGAGGTCGTCGCCGAGGCTGTGCGGCTCGCTCGGGCCTCGATTCCGGCCGGGGTGGAAATCCACACCACCCTCTCTCCGAATGCTCCGGCGGTGCGGGCGGATGCGACCCAGATTCACCAGGTGGTGGTCAATCTCGTGACGAATGCGTGGCATGCCTTCGATGGACCGACGGGACAAATCGAAATTGAACTCCGGACGGCGCCGCCCGACGCACTTCTTCCGGCGGGCTTGGTGGGGGGAAAGTTCACGCGCATGCGGGTGAGCGACAACGGCCGCGGGATGGATGTGACAACGCTCGAGCGGATCTTTGAGCCGTTTTTTACCACCAAGGGGGCCGGGCGCGGCACCGGCCTCGGGCTCGCCGTCGTGCACGGAATCGTGCGCAGCCACGGCGGCGGTGTCGATGTCTGCAGCGAGCCCGGGCGGGGTACGACCTTCGATGTTTACTTTCCCGCCGTCGCGACGGAGCCCGCCGCAACAGACCAGCCCAGCGCGCCGGTCCCGGCCTCCGACGGAGGCGGGCGCCGCCTCCTGTTTGTGGACGACGAAGCGGCGCTGCTGGCGGTTCTGCCGCGCTCGCTCGAAGCCCGCGGCTACCAGGTGGTCGCGCATGCCGATGCGCGCGACGCGCTCGCGGAGGTAAAGGCCGAGCCAGGTGCGTATGATGTGGTGGTCACGGATTTCAACATGCCCGGGCTCTCCGGCCTCGCCTTTGCGCGCGAGGTGGCGGGGATCGCACCCGCGTTGCGAGTCGTGCTGGCTACCGGTTTCATCGACGATGCCGTGCGCCTCGCAGCCGCCGAGGCAGGCGTGCGCCAGGTAGTGCTGAAACCGTTCACGCTGGACGAACTCTGCGCCGCCATCGAGCTGGAGCTCACGCGGTAGAATTCACCACGAGAGGCTTGCATCGTCCCGCGCGCCGCTGCCATATGCACGGCGCATGGGTACTGAGATCGAGCGCAAATTCCTCGTCGCTTCGGACGCCTGGCGGGAAGGCGCCGTGGGCACGCGGATGCGACAGGGCTATTTTTCCCGCAACCCCACCCACACGGCGCGCGTGCGCGTGGCTGGAAACGAGGCGTTCATCACGATCAAAAGCAAGCGACGCGGCTTGGCCCGGGCGGAATTCGAATACCCCATTCCGCCCGCCGATGCGGAGGAACTCATCGATCTTTGCTCCCGCCCACTGATCGAAAAGACGCGTTATGTCGTGCCGCACGAGGGCCACGAATGGGAAGTGGACGTGTTCGAAGGCGCCAATGCGGGTCTGATCCTGGCCGAGCTCGAACTGGACCGCGAAGATGAGACCTTCGCCCTGCCCCCCTGGATCGGCCGGGAGGTGACCGATGATCGCCGTTATTACAATTCGATGCTCATTGCCCACCCGTATCCGTCGTGGGCGAAGCCGGCAGCCTGAGAAATTCGGCATACGTCTGCGGTGAACGTGTCTCCAGCGCGCGTCGGGTCAGTCGCTCGATCTGACGCCAGAGCGCCGGGAAGTTGGCGTCGGGCGGATGCACGCCCAGGCGCAAAAGGGGATTCGAGGCGAGCCGGCGAAAGAGCGATGCGTTCCAACCGAGGCTCACCATGCGGCGCCAGGCACTGCGGGGGCTGTAGACGAGCGACTGCGAGCGGACCGTTCGACCGCGCACCCAGTCCTCCACGCTGCCCAGGCGCGTGGTGTATCGAAAGCCCGCGGCGCATGCCGCCCGCTCCGCCTCTCCCCCGAGCAGCCAGGCGGGCGCGATAAAGCCGGTGGGCGCCGGGGTCTCCGCGGCGAATTGCTCGCGCCAGGTTGCGAACTCTGCCTGCGCCCGCGCCAGCAGCGCGCTCGCCTCCGAAAAGGGGAGATCGTAAAATTCTCCTTCGTCGGCCGTGTAAAGGCGGGTGATGAATCGATCCCGGGGACTCTCGACCGCCCGGCGCTCGCGCCGGTGATGGTACCCATGAATGACCACCTCGTGTCCCGCGCGCGCCAGTTCCGCCAGCCAGCGGCAAAACGCCGCGTCGGCCAGGAAATGACCGCGATGGTGGTGATCGGCCACGACGAGCAGCGAAGTGCGGGCGACGCCCCAGGCGGCGAGGTCCGCCAGCAGGCGCGAGCTCGCCGCCCGCGTGTGGGGCGAGACGTCATGCAGCGAGACGACGAGGGAACGCACGCGCGCCGATACGCGTGACGCGGGGTCGTCGCAATGCGGCGCATCGATCTCGCTCGCTCGAGCCTTCTCAGCTCGATCTCATGCGCGGTCTGCCCGGCGGCAGTTCCCTGCTTGCGGCCTTGTGCGGTTTCCACCATTGCTGCGCGATGTCCGCCGCCGCTCCCGCTTTGCATCCTCCGCGCTCCTGGCGGGACGATCCCCTCATCGCGTTTGCCGGGCCATTCGTGATCTTCATGCTTGGGCTGATGCTCGTCTCGCTCGTGAAGGCGAAGGAAGGATCGCTCTGGCTGACGCACCCGGAATACTGGGTTTATCCGCTCCAGACGGTCGCGTGCGCCGTCGCGCTCGGGTTTTGGTGGCGAAACTATTCGTTCCGCCCGCTGGATGTCCGCGCCGTCGGCGTCGGCCTGGCGATGGGGATCTTCGTCTTCGTCCTCTGGGTTTGGATCTCTCCGCCCTACCTGCAGCCGGTCTTCGATTTTCTATTTAGCCCTTTCCTGGCCCCGGCGGTGCGGGAAGGCGGGTTCGATCCCACGCTGCTCGAATCCAATCCACCGCTTTACTTCGCGACGCTCGCCTTCCGGTTGGCGCGTCTGGTGATCGTAGTGCCCCTGCTCGAGGAGCTTTTCTGGCGCGGCTTTTTGCTCCGCTATTTTGTGCGGGAGGATTTCACGACCGTACCGATGGGCAGTGCCAACCCGCTCTCCTTTGTGGTGGTCTCGCTGGCCTTCATGCTCGCGCATTCGCGGCCCGATTGGCCTGCCGCCTTCCTCACGGGAGCGCTTTACAATCTGGTCGCGATTTACACGCGCAGCTTGGGCGCCTGTGTCCTCGCCCATGCCCTCACGAATCTGCTCCTCGGCAGCTACATTCTCGCGACGAAGCAGTGGGGCTTTTGGTAAGTCTGGTTTTTGCGCCGTTGCTCCTCGCCATTGGCGAATCGTTTGCTAGAATCCTTGGCGTATGATGGCAAATAGTTTCTTCCAAAAGGTCGTCATCTGCATGGTCATTGGCGCTGCCATGGCCGGCATGGTGCAGTTTTACCGGCACATCATCCAGGCCGGCGACGATGCCCTGAATGCGAAGTATCGGAAGCCGGCGGTGAGCACCCCGGCCCGGCGCTGACTGCATCCCTTCTCATGCGGCTCGGCTTCGCGCAGGTTAATCCCACCATTGGCGACTTCGCCGGCAATGCCGCGCGGATTGGCCAGGCCTATGCCGAGGCCGTCTCCCGGGGCGCCCAGTGTGTGCTCGCGCCCGAACTGGCCATTAGCGGCTATCCCCCGCGCGATCTCATTTTTCAGTCCCGGTTTGTCCCGGCGCAACTCGAGGCGATCGATGCCCTGGAGGAAACGATCGGCGATGTTCCACTAATCGTTGGATTCATTGAGCCGCGTCCCGCCCGCGCGCAGGGGCAGCGTTTTTATAATTCGGCTGCCATCCTGCAGCGCGGACGCCCCCGGCGGATCGTGCGCAAGTCGCTCCTGCCGACCTACGACGTCTTCGACGAGGCCCGGTATTTCGAGCCCGCCGAGTCCACGGAGCCGATCGAACTCGGCGGACGCCGCATCGGCATCACGATTTGTGAGGATATTTGGTCGGACCCCTACCTCCCACGCAATCTCTACATCGCCGATCCAGTGCAGTCGCTGGTGGATCAGGGCGCAACGGCGATCCTGAACCTGAGCGCCTCCCCGTTTCAAGTGGGAAAGCCGGCCACGCGCTATCAAATGCTGGCTGATCGCGCCCGGCGACTCGGGGTTCCGGTGGCTTACTGCAATGTGGTGGGTGGAAACGATCAACTCGTATTCGATGGCAATTCCTGCGCTTTCGACGCTCGCGGCAACTGTCTGGCGCAGCTCGAATCCTTTGCCGAGCAGGTCGTGGTGGTCGATCTCGCCGCGCATTCTTCCGAGCTGGCGGTGAGCGGACCCGAAGAGGACGAACTGCACGGCGCGCTCTGCCTGGGCGTCCGCGATTACCTCCGCAAATGCAGTTTCAAGACCGCCGTGCTCGGGCTCAGTGGCGGGATCGACTCCGCGGTGGTGGCCTGCCTGGCGGCCTCCGCCCTCGGCCCGGAAAACGTTCACGGCATCCTCATGCCGGGTCCGCATTCCTCGCCCGGCAGCGTAAGCGATGCGCTCGCGCTCGCGCAGAATCTCGGCATCCCGCACCAAAAGATTCCGATCACGGAACCTTACGAGGCGCTCCGTCGGCTTTATGCCCCGCATTTCGAGGGGCGCGCGGAGGATACCACCGAGGAAAATCTGCAATCCCGACTGCGGGGCGTCACTCTCATGGCGCTCTCGAACAAATTCGGCCACCTGCTGCTCACAACTGGAAACAAGAGCGAAATGGCGGTCGGCTATTGCACGCTCTACGGCGATATGTGCGGCGGACTCGCGGTCATCAGCGACGTCTCGAAGACGATGGTCTATCGCCTCGCGCGCTGGATCAATCGCGATCGGGAAATCATTCCCTGGGCGAGCATCGACAAGCCCCCCAGCGCCGAGCTGCGCGCGAACCAGACCGACCAGGATTCTCTGCCGCCGTATGACCTGCTCGATGCCGTGCTGGATTACTACGTGGAAGACAACCTCAGCGTGGACGAAATCGTCGCCCATGGCTACGAGGAGAAGACCGTGCGTTGGATCATTCGGCGGGTGGATCTTGCGGAATACAAGCGCGCCCAGGCCGTGCCGGGATTGAAGGTCACGAGCCGCGCGTTCGGGATCGGACGACGCATTCCGATCGCGCAGCGGTTTGTCCCGTAAGGTCGGAGGTGGGGCGGATTCGCCACGGCGGGAACGGAAATGTGACCACGCGCCCGCAGGCGCCCCGCAGGCGCGATGTCGTCGCCGTCATCCCTGAAGCAAAGCAGAGGCGGGAGCCCTTCGAACCTGAATTTGCGCCTTTGGCATGTGCTCAGGATTCGAGGACGAGGACGAGGACGAATATTTTGCGCCTGCGGCGGCCGTTTTCGATCGCGCGGGGGATGTGCCGTCGAGTCGGAGATCGCGCGCGCCGGATTCGCCGAGGCCCTCGAATTTATACAGACGCCAAAGGCGCAAATTCTCTCCATGATCGCAATTCGTTCCCGCGTAACGAATCGAGCGGTGCTCGGGGCGCGAGCCCGTCGCCTGACGATGGAATCGATCGATTCTCGCCTCAGCCCATGATGTGACACAACAAACGCTTGTTGGAACTCGCGCTTTGGAGGTAAATGGCCTACAACAATATAGGGATTAGAAAAAATGAGGAATTCCACTGCATTTCTTGGGTTCATCGCGCTGTCTCTGAGCCGCTTGTCGCAGCTTCTTGGCGCCGAAGCTGCCGCGGTCAAAGACGTGCTGGCAGTCCCATCCACGTGGACTTCAGTGATTTCGGCCGAGGTCCTCCTTGGCCGGCTGAAGGAGGCCCGGCCGATCCTTGTCGATGTCCGCAGTGCCGCGGAATACGCGAAAGGGCATATCCCCGGCGCAATCAATTTCCCCGCCGAGCTGTGGCGGACTCCTGGCGCGAAACCGGGTGAGGGAAAGAGCCAGTATATCTTCCGCCTCGCCGATGAATCTCCCGATGTGCCGAAATACGAGACCCTTCTCGGCGGCGCCGGCTTGACCCGCGAAGACGAGGTCGTGATCTACGGCAGTCATGGCGGCAAGTCGGACGGTTCCGTCCCGGCCATGTTGTTGAATTGGCTGGGTCAGGAGAGGGTGGCCTTCCTGGATGGGATCGGGATCGAGCAATGGGCCAAGGCGGGTGGGTCGCTGTCGCGCGAAGCATACGTGCTTCCGCCGGCGACCTACTCTGCCCGGCCCATTCCGCGCTTCATCTGGAACCTCGACGATGTTCTCGCCCATCTGCACGCGGACGATGTCGTGTTTCTTGACACCCGGACGCCCGAGGAATTTGCGGGCTTGGACCGCGTTAACAACAAACGGGCCGGCCATATCCCGGGCGCGGTGGCGTGCAACTACACGGACTTCCTGCGCAAGGAAGACAAGACGGCCATCAGTCCACAGGAAGCGGCCAACCGCTTGCGCGCCCGTGGCGTCACGCCGGACAAGACGGTCGTGCTCTACTGTCAGACTGCGACCCGCGTCAGTCTGCCGGCGCTCCTCCTCAAGGATCTGGGCTATCCAAACGTCGTGATCTACGACGCGTCGTGGTTCGAGTACGGAAACCTCGATTCGACGCCGATCGAAGCGGGTGCGCTGCAAGCTGGAGCCGCCGCGGAGTAAGTCGAGCGGGCCTGCGCGCAGCGAGAGTAAGCGGACATTTCGCCTTCTATTGCTCCCCGGCGCCGACTTCGGCCTTCACCTCCACCGAATTCGAAACCCGGTCCTTGCGCTTGCGGCGGCGAATGATGGTTTGCTGGACTTGCTCCCGCAAACCCGCGCCCGAGTATCGGCTTTCTGATCGAAGCGCAGCGCGCGCCGCGCGGACTCGGCGCAGGTAGTCACGATTCAAGAAGGTGGCGACATCCTGCATGCGGATGAACGTGGCCTGCATCCGCGCCAATTCGGAACGGAATTGATCGCGGGCGTCGTCCAGCGCGTGGAGGATTGGCGCCGTGGAACTCCCCGGCACCAAGGCCGAGAACTGCGCGCTCAAATCCTTGACGCGATCAGCCTGTTCGCTATTTCCGCGGGCTTGCAAGCGGAAGAGCAGACGTTCTTCCGCGTCGAGCTTCGGCAGACGCTCCGACAAAGCTTCAAATTGCGCGTTGAGAGACGCGATCACCGCGAGCGCATCTGAGGGAATGCCGATCGAGTCGAGGGCGGATTCCGACCTGGCTGGGTCGTCTGGTAACGACGCTGGGAATCTGCCGTGCTGAGCGTCGTTGGCAGGTTGCGCGGCAAGGGAGGCCGCATTTGGGTGGGAGAGTTGGGAGTTGATCATTGGGGTTCTTTCTTTGCTGGGTTGTATTGCCACCCCGCAGAATCCAGCGTGAACCGGAGGGGTCGGATTACCCGGGATGGGCAACAGCGGAGAGGATATGTGTTCGCATGGACACGTCGAGTTAAAATTGCGCTTTTGCGAAAAAATTTCGCCTGATGGCGACTGAGATGACGCGGAGCCCGCCAGCGCTGGCTGACTACCGTGATAATCCCGCCTGAGGATTTAAACGATTCACCTGATCGCGATGGCCAGGCGGTCGAACGAACCGACCCGAGAGAGCTGATAAATCCGGGGTCACGCGTGCAAATGAACACCTTCTTACGCGAAAGGCGGGACGGGGGCGCACATGCTCAAGATGCGCCGGGCACAGGATACAACGTGGTCTGTGATGGACAAGACACACGGCCACCCAGTCAAGACGTCTTGGCTGCGAGTTACTGAGCATTCCCAAACAGCTTGATATTGTTAGAGAATGCGTTATGGTTGGGCATGGCGCGAATCAGCAAGAAGGTTGTATCCGGCAAAGCCGAGCGGATGGAGCGGCGGCGGATGGAGGCGGGGGAACTGCTGGAGAA
>JBBRQH010000106.1:0-10828 GCA_038226705.1 Chthoniobacterales bacterium
ACGGTCCTCGCCGATGCGCGGGTCAAGATGCTCACCTTCACCGGGAGCGTTCCCGTCGGGTGGTCGCTCAAGGCGCAGGCAGTCAAGCAGCGCGTGACCTTGGAACTCGGCGGAAACGGTGCCGCGATTGTCCACGAGGACGCCGATTGGCGGCGAGCCTTGGCGCCGTTAGCCAGCGGCGGTTTCGGTTACGCGGGCCAAAGTTGCATCAGTCTCCAGCGCCTCTTCGTCCACCGGCCCATCTTCGAGGAATTCAAGACCGCCTTCGTGGAGCATGTGCGCGCCAACGTGCGGCATGGAGATCCGCGCGACCGGGCTGTCGTCATTGGGCCCATGATCGATCTCGCCGCGCGTGACCGCGTTCTCGCCTGGGTCGATGAAGCGCTCAAGGCCGGCGCCAAATTGCTGACGGACCTGCGCGTAGGCGCAAGCGATACGGTGCTCCCCGCCATCGTCCTGGAGGGCCTGCCGGCCGGCACGAAAATGAGTTGCGCCGAAATCTTCGGCCCGGTCGTTGCGCTCGAACCTTATGAGAAATTCGAGGACGCGCTGGCGCAGGTGAACTTGAGCGATTTCGGGCTGCAGGCCGGGGTCTTCACCCGCGACATTGGGCGGATGCAAAAGGCATATCGCGAGCTGGAGGTCGGCGCGGTGCTGATCAACCAGGGACCAACTTTCCGGACCGAAAACATGCCCTATGGCGGCATCAAAGACAGCGGCCAGGGCCGCGAAGGACTCCGTTCGGCCATGGACGAGATGACCGAATGGAAGGGGTTGGTCGTAAACGTTGGCTAAAACGGTCCGGCTACGTGAACATCAGCCGGATGCCAGCGAGCAGACAGAACAGGAGCAGAATGTGCTCGAAGACGTTCTGCGAAATGCGCAGCAACAGGGCGCGCCCGGCGGCGATTCCGCCGATGATGGCCGGGATGAGGCAGAGATTGAAGAGCAGCGAGCGGGGCGTAATGACGCCGAGGCTGTAGCTGAGCGGGAGTTTCGCCAAGTTGATGATGAGAAACATCCACGCGTTCGTTCCCACGAATTCCATCTTCGATAACGTGGGATCGAGCAGGAGATACATCGCCATGAATGGGCCGGCGGAGTTCGCGATCATGGTGTTGATCCCGCCGATCAGTCCGAGCGTCCAGCCCGCCGCGGCAGGCGGTCCGTGCGGCGAAGGGCTTCGGACGAGCGCGCGGCGCAGGTAGCTTCCCACCACCAGCAGCACGATGGCCACGCCCACCACGAGCCGAAAGCGTTGCTCCGGGATAAGCTGGAAGATGAAGTAACCGACGATAACGCCCACCAGCGCCAGGGGCAGAAACTGTCGGATCAGGGACCACTTCGCGAGCGAACCGAGCGAGCGGATCACCCAGATATCGGCAAACACGACCATCGGCAGGATCACGCCGGTGGACTCGCGCGCGGGCGTGATCTCCGTCATGAGATAGATCCCCACCAACCCAACCCCCGCGAAGCCGGTCTTGGAGACTCCGATGAAGAAGGCCGCCAGGACGGCGATCAACCACTGCTGCGGCGAGAAATCGAATACGCCCATCCCCGCTTCACCACGTCAAACCGCGTTTCCGGAGTTCTTGTTCGGAGGCTTCGTTGCCGGCTTGTGCCGCGCTGCGGAAATACTGGATCGCCTTCTCTTCGCTCCGCTCCACGCCCAGACCGCGCAGGTGAGCCAGCCCGAGAAAATAAAGCGCGGTAACGCTCTCCGCCGTCTCGGCGTCACGAAGCAGGGAAATTCCTTTGCGGACGTCCGTCCGCACATTGAACCCCGTGAGAGACCAAAAGCCGAGCAGCGATTGTGCCCCCGTGAAGCCGGCCGCAGCGGACTGCTGCAGGCTGGCGACGGCGCGTTTGGGATCTTTCGCTTTCACAAACGGTGGACCTTCCGCGTAGATGAGACCCATGTACGTCAAGGCCACCGCGTTGCCGCGAGCCGCGGCGCCTTCCGCCAGGGACACCGCCCGCGCGTTGTCGCGGTCGAGTCCGCCAAAACCAAACTTATGCATTTGCGCCAGCATGACCTGGGCGCGGTCATCGCCCCGATCTGCGGCGAGGGCGAGCCACTTGGCCGCCTCGAAATAGTTCTTTCCACTCGGCAAGCGGGGGCCAGCACGGTCCGGTGCCGACATGATTCCGTAGTAGTAGGTCGAGCCGAGCAGCGACATCGCCTTCGCATCGTCCCGCGTCGCTGCCGCCTCTCGAAGCACGCGCATGGCGGCATCCGGGTCGCTTCGCATCAGCGTGAGCGCCTGCGCCACGGGGTCGCCCGCGGGCGCGTCGGACGCCCCCGAGAACGCATCGGGCCGGACTGTCGGCACGGGCGTGGGTCCAGTCGTGAGCAAATCCGGTTTCCGACTCGGGACCGGCGTCGGCGGGAACGTGAGCGTGGGCTGTGCAGTCGGCTCTGGCACCCGCGTCGGCGCCGTCGTGAGACGGGGGCGGGGAGTTGGAATGGGGACATCCTCCCCGTCCTTGGCCCGTGAATTCCAAAACGCGAGCACCACGAGCCCACCCGCCAGTGCGACCACACCGACGATCGGGGCGAGGGCGATGCTCCGCCGCGGACCCGGCCGCGAGCGTGGCGCGCGGCGCGACGGCTCCGGCGGAACCACGGTATCGGGCACCACCGTGGCGGGCTGGAGGACCGGCATCGCGCGCGACTTCGGCGCCGGCACCGGTTTACGCGGCGCGGTTTCGTCGGGCACGACGGTCTCCGGCTGCGCTTCGCGCGGGGCCATAGCGCTCGTTCCCATCACCGAAGAGACGGACGAATGCGGTGGGACAGCGGTCGTCAACGCAGACGAATCGGCCAAGTCCAACGGTGCGGGCGTAAACCGGATGGTCTCGTCGGATTCCCCGGGCGCAGTGGCCGCCGGTAAGGCAACCAGACCTGGTGCACGGGGCGAAAGCGGTGGAGCAGCCGGAAAGACGGGCGGTCCCTTTGCCCCGACGGGCGAGGGGGAAGATTCAGGTCCGGCCGCAATTTTTCGCTCGGCCTCCTCGAGCAGGTGGATCAAGGCATCGGGATCGACCGGACGATCGTCGGAGTCTTTCGCCAGGAGGATCTCCACCACGCGCACGAACGGCTCCGGCACGCCCCGCTCACGCAGTTTTTGCAGCGGAGGGGGCTTGACCAGGTGCCCGGTGACGATTTGCCCAAAACTGCTGCCGGCAAACGGCAGCTCGCCAGTCAGCGCGAAGAACAGCGTAATCCCGAGCGAGTAAAAATCGGAACGGACGTCCATGGGGCGTCCCTCCAACTGCTCCGGGCTCGCAAAGGCGGGAGTGCCCAGGAATCCGCCGCTCAGACTGACAACTGTTCCAACCACCGCCTCCTCGACATTCTTGACCAGCCCAAAGTCGATCAGTTTCACCCACAAGCCGCCGTCACTTTCCGCCGTCTCTGGCGGCGTGGTGAGCATCAGATTCGACGGCTTGATGTCGCGGTGGATCAGGTGGTGCTTCCACGCCGCTCCCAGGCCCAAGGCGACGTGGCGCGCGATCAGCAGGCAAGACTTCCAGGGCAGCGGACCGATCCGATGAACGGTCTCCTCGAGACTCTCACCGACCACAAACTCCATCACGTAAAAATCCCGGCCGTCCTGCTGCCCGATGTCGTGTACCGCCGCGATGTGAGGATGAACAATCTGCGCGGCCGCCGCTGCTTCCCGCAGGAAACGCTTTCGGGCCGTGCCGGTTTCATCGGAGAGTCGCTCTGGGCTCACCACCTTCAGGACCACGACGCGCTGCAGGAGCGTGTCGCGGGCCAGATACGTCACTCCCATCGCGCCGCGTCCGAGTTCCTCCAGCCCGCCTGCCGGGGCGCGCGAGACCTCATAGCGGCCGAATCGGAATGCTTCTGTGCTTTCGGCCATGCGGATGCGCACTTCAGCGCGAAATGGCGCGGAGGCAACCCGTTCGCGAAATCCCAACTGCGGGTAGCATTTAGCCCGCGTTCAGCGCCTCCAACTCCTCCCATCGCGCATACAGCCGCGCCACTTCCGCCCGGGCCGCACCCAACTCCGCCATGACTTGCGGAACCTCCGCGGCGCGCGCGGAGAAAAACTTCGCGTCGTTGAGAGTGGCGGCAATCTCGTGCACGCGCGCTTCCGCGACGAGAATCGCCTCCTCAATGCCGGCGAGCTCGTGCTGTTCCTTGGTGGATGCCTTGCGCGGGCGCTCGGTCGTTCGCGCCGAGGCGGGTTTGGCCACATTCTTCCGCTCCAGGGCGGCCAGGGTCGCGAGCGCCTGCGCGTCCCGTTCCTTCTTTTTCTCGAGGTAGTACGAATAGTTACCCGGCTGGACGAAGACCCCGCCGCCGTCTTCGAAAGCGACGATCTGGTCGCAAACGCGGTCGAGAAAATAGCGATCGTGGCTGACGACGAGCACGCTGCCTTCGAAGTCCACCAGCGCCTCCTCCAGCATCCGCAGGCTGGCGAGGTCGAGATCGTTGGTGGGCTCGTCGAGCACGATGACATTGCCGCCGCGTTTGAGCACCTTGGCGAGCAGGAGTCGGGCGCGTTCGCCGCCCGAGAGCCGGTCGATGCGTTCGTTGACCCGCGCATCCGCGAAGAGGAAGCGCCGCAAATAGGCGCGGACGCCGAGCCGCTGCTCCCCGAAGAAGACGATTTCCTCGGAGTCGGTGATCTCGTCGATGACCGTCTTCGTGCCGTCGAGCTGCACCCGACCCTGGTCGATGTAGTTAGAGCGCACCCGCTTCCCGATCGTCACCGTGCCTTCATCCGCGGCGCGCTCGCCCAGGCACATCTGCAGGAGCGTGGTTTTGCCGACCCCGTTCCGGCCGACGATGCCCGTGCATTCGCCGGGCTTGAGGGAGAAAGTCAGGCCGCGAAAGAGCCAGCGGGCGGATTCGCCCACGCCCACGCGGGCCCCGGCTTTTTCCACCTCCACCGCGGTATTGCCGAGAATTGGGGGCGGCGGAATCAGGAGATCCATCTCGCGTTCCTCCGGCGGAGCCTCCAGGCCGGCGACCGCATAGTAGGAATCGAGCCGGTGGCGGGACTTCGAGCGTTGGGCGCGCACCCCGGCGCGCACGAACTCGAGTTCGGCCCGGAGGAAGCGCTGCCGGCGGCGCTCGCCCTGTTCCGCGATCTGCTGGCGGGCCGACTTGGCCTCGAGGAAGGCGGTGTAATTCCCGGGATGCGAGTAAGCGCGCCCTTCGGCGAGCTCGACAATGCGCGTCGCGATCACATCCAGGAAGTAGCGATCGTGGGTGACGAAGATGACCGCGCCGGGAAAAGTGCGCAGGAAGTCCTCGAGCCAGCGAATGGATTCGGCGTCGAGATGATTCGTCGGCTCGTCCAGCAACAGCAAATCCGGCTGCGCCGCGAGCGCGCGGCAAAGCGCCACCCGGCGCTTTTCGCCGCCGGAGAGAGGACCCACCAGCGCCTCGAAAGGCGGCGCGGAAAGAGCGTGCGCCTCGGCGCGAATGCGCGTGTCGAGATTCCAGCCGTCGGCGACCTCGATCTGCTGGAGGAAATCGGAGTGCTCAGCGTCCGTACCTTCACCCGCTTCATACTTGCGGATCAGCTCGAGCAGATCCGCCGCGCCGGATTCGATGTTCTCGCGCACTGTGCGGGTGCCATCGAGTTCGAACTCCTGCGGCAGATAACCCACGCGCAATCCGCGCCGCCGGGAAATTTCTCCGGAATCGGCGTCCTGCTCCGCGCTGAGAATCTTGAGCAGGGAAGTCTTGCCACAGCCGTTGCGGCCGACCAAGCCCACCTTTTCCCCGGCGGCAACCGCAAGGGTAACGCCGGCAAGCAAACGTTGCGGCCCGTAGGCGAGGGTGAGTTCGTTGGCGGAAAGAATGGCGGGCGAAGACATGCGGCAGAGCTGGCCCAGGTGCCCTCACAGCGGTGGCCGGCTCAAGCCGAGCAGACTTTCAAACGCTTTTGGCAAACTGGATCGGTAGATCGTTCTCCTCCTCTGCCGGGTCAATCAGCAATCCCGTTTGTGACGAAGTTTGCGGGCCGAAATATGTGGGCATAAGCCGCCGCTATTGCATGACGGAGCCGCGGAAGCGTGATCGTTTTCGGAATCTGTCTTCGCCGCCCAATGTCCCGCGTCTCCTTCGTTACTTCCTTCACTCTCGCTGTTCTCGCGCTCGGGGCCTGCAAGCCTGCGCCGCCCCCGGTGCCGAAATCTACGCCGGTCGCGGCGACGCCGACACCCGTTCCCACCCCTGCGCCGACGCCCACGCCCTCGCCCTCGCCCTCCAACTCGGTGGTCGCGGTCCTTGGCTATCATCGGTTCGAGAATCCACCGGGCGATTCCCTTGCGCTCGCCAGCAAGGACTTTGAGGCGCAGATGCAGCGGCTCAAGGACACTGGCGTCACCGTGATCTCGATGGCCGATTTTCTAGCCTGGCGCCGCGGGGAGAAGCGCCTGCCGCCCCGTTGCGCGGTCATCACGATCGATGACGGCTACATTTCCGGCTACACCGAGGCGTGGCCCATCCTCAAGAAATTTGGGTATCCCGCGACGCTCTTCGTTTACACCAACTACATTTCCAGCGGCGGTAAATCCATCACCTGGCAGCAACTCGCGGAGATGCGGGATGCGGGCGTGGAGATCGGCAGCCACAGCGTCTCGCACGCGTCGCTCAACGCCCGGAAGGGTCGGACGGACGCGGAATATGAGGCGTGGCTGTGGAATGAGTTGAAGGGCTCGAAGGACATCCTGGAGCAGCATCTTTCGACGCCGATCCGCACGCACGCGTTCCCGTTCGGCACGGCCAATGAGCATGTGAAGGCGGCCGGTCTGAAAGCTGGGTACGAGGCTCTCTTCACGGTCAATCCGGTGAAGACGTATTCGAATGCGCCGAATGCGGACTCCGTCGGGCGCTACATCATCGATTCGACGAAACCGCAGGTCTTCGAGCTGGCGGCAAACTTCGGCGGTTCGGCCGCCGTCCTGCCCGCTTCAGCCGCGGCGGTGGCCCAGGCAAATACGACGGCCGCGGCAGCGCCCGCGGCGGCGGCCATGCTCACCCAGCCGCTGGAGGGAGAGGTGGTGAAGGATTCCCGCCCGCTCATCAAGGCCAACCTGGCGGCTCTCGGAAAGATCGATCCGAAATCGGTGGAAATGCAGCTCAGCGGTTTTGGGATGGTTCCCGCGCAATATGATGCGAGCACCGGCTTGATCACGTTTCAGCCGACGCAACGGATTCGCGAGCGCACCTGCACGGTCACAGTAACTGCCCTTGCCGGCGGCAAAAAAGTTTCGACGCGCTGGACGTTCTTCGTCGAGGCGGAATAGGCGTGATCCCATTCTGCCGAGGCAAACCCCTGCATCCCCTGCGCCCGTGAATCCGAAACGTTGCGTCGAAATTCGCTCCTACAATTTGAAGCCTGGCACGAGCGCCGAGTTCGAAAGGCTCGGCGCGATCGCGGTCGCGATGCTGAAGCGCTGGCAGGTGGATGTGGTGGCCTTTGGGCCCTCCGCCCACGACATTCATTCGTACTATCTCGTCCGCTCGTATGCGAGTCTGGCGGAGCGTGAGCAAAGCCAGGATGCCTTTTACAGCAGTGACGAGTGGCGGGAAGGGCCCCGGGTACCGTTCCTCGCACTCCTCGACTCGTTCGCGACCACCGTCGTAGAGATGGACGACGCGCTGGTCGACGGATTGCGGCGGTAGGGGAGCCATCCGACCGATGCCGTCCCCCACAAACTGGTCGTGCCCGCGCGGCTGAGAGCTTGCGGCGGAACCTCAGACTCCGAGCAACATCTTCGGATCGTGGTACTCGAGGCCGAAAGTATTTGCCACTGCCTTGTACGTGATTTTGCCGTCGTGAATATTCACGCCGGAGAGCAAGGCGGGCTGGCGCCGTATCGCTTCCTTCAAGCTGTGGTCGGCCAGGATCTCGAGGAAAGGGTATGTGACATTCGTGAGCGCCTGCGTCGCGGTGCGCGAGTACGCGCCCGGCATGTTGGCCACGCAATAGTGGACCACGCCTTCCTCGACGTAGGTCGGATTCATGTGGGTGGTCGGGCGCGAAGTCTCGGCGCAGCCACCCTGATCGATGGCGATGTCCACCAGCACACTGCCGGGGCGCATGCGCTTGAGCATTTGGCGGGTGATCAGCTTGGGCGCCTTGGCGCCCGGCACGAGCACCGCGGCGATGAGCAGGTCAACCGTCGGCAACAGCTCCGTGAGGTGCGCTTCGTTCGAGAAAAGCGTATGCGCGCTGTGCATCGTGATGTCGAGGAAACGCATGCGCTCGAGATCGACCTCGAGAATGGTAACGTCCGCGCCGAGACCCATGGCCATGCGCGCGGCATTGACGCCACTCGAGCCGCCGCCAATGACCACGACCTTCCCCGGCAAAACTCCGGGCACGCCGCCCAGCAGCACCCCGGCACCGCCGTTGTGCTTGGCGAGATGATAGCCGCCCATGACGACGCTCATGCGTCCCGCGATTTCGCTCATCGGCTCGAGGAGCGGCAACCGGCGATTCACTTCCACGGTCTCGTACGCGATGGCGGTGCAACCGGATTTCAGCAGTCCCTCGGTCTGTTCCTGGTCGGCCGCGAGGTGGAGATAAGTGAAGAGGAGCTGACCCTTGCGGAGGAGCGGGATGTCACTCGGCAGCGGCTCCTTGACCTTCACGATGAGATCCGCCTGGGCGAAGACGCCCTCGTGGCTGTCGATGAGCTTGGCGCCGGCGCCCTCGTAGTCTTCGTTCGTGTAGCCGGAGCCAAGGCCGGCGTTGCGCTCGACCAGCACGGTGTGTCCGCGCTTGATGAGCTGGTAGGCGCCGGAGGGGAGCAGCGCCACACGATGTTCCTGGACTTTGGTTTCTTTGGGGCAACCGATGATCATGGCCGCACCATACGCGGCAGATTGGGAAGACAACGGAGTTTTGCGGAGTGGAACTGCACGGCCACCCGGCTCGGCCGCGGTCCTCGCCGTGGGCCATCAGGCGGTTCTGACCCCGCGCCCGAAGTCCCGGCGGTCGTTCAGGCGCCTGGGATCTCCCCCGCTTCATATTCGAGTTGCCAGGCGAATTCGCGCGTCAGAAGCGAGAGCGGCAGATGCTTCCAGAGGAAACCGCGAAACCCGACGGCCAGCGGATTCGACCAAGCGGCAAACCGGCCGAAATCCCGCGCTTTGCTCAACAACTTTCGCGCCCGGGGTTTCCGCTCCAATTCGTACGCCTCGAAGGCCCCCTCGAGGGTCGACGCCTGCCGCAAGGCGCGAGCCATCACCACGCCGTCTTCCACGGCGGAACACGCGCCCTGGCCGAGATTGGGCAGGATGGGGTGGGCGGCATCGCCCAGTAGAGTCGCCCGTCCCCGGCTCCAGCGCGGTAGAAAATCGCGATCGACAAGATCGTTGCGAAGAATGTCTGCGGGCGCAGTCGCCGCGATGATCGCCGGAATCTTGAACGCCCACCCGGCATAGCGCTGCTGCAGATCCGCCTTGAGGTCCTCGGGGCTAAGCGAGCCGTTCTGGGGCGCATTCCAGGCGGCGAACCAATACATGCGATCCGCGCTCAACGGGCACACCCCGAAGCGCGCTCCGGCGCCTTGAATTTCCGCGATCCCGGCCAGGTCCCCGGTATGAAAATCAGCGAGCGCACGAACGCAGGTCTGGCCGCAGTAGACCGGCGGGGTTTCGCCCCAGAGTTCCCGGCGCACCGCTGAGTGCAATCTGTCTGCGCCAATCACGAGATCGCCTCGCGCCGTCCTGCCGTCGGCGAAGCGCACCTCGGCCGCGCCTCCGTTCGCTTCCACCGCCACGCATTCTGCGCCGGTTTGCACGATCCCGCCCGGGAGTCCATCCCAGAGCAGGCGCTGCAAGACGGAGCGCGTGATCATGTAGTTCGGCGCCTGCTTGGGGTTGTCGGCGGTAATATCGACGGACCGAAACTCGCCGGAAGGCATGCCCAAAAGAGCGTGCCGCCAGTCCCGACCGAGGGAGGGGAGCCGATCAGCCAGCTCCGGTGCGGCTGCCCGCAGGGCACGCACGGCATTGCTGAAGAAGGAGATGCCCGCGCCGACTTCCCGAATCTCCGGCGCGCGTTCGTACACGTCGACCCCGAATCCCGCCCGCCGGAGCGCCAGGGCCGCAGAAAGACCGCCGATTCCGCCACCGATGACGATTGCGTGGAGATCCTTCATGGTTTTCCAAAACGGTCTGACTGACGTTACGGAAATCCGGGAATCCAGACAAACTCATCCTCAGCGCGGCATCTGGACGCAGTTCATTGAAATCGCGATTCTACGATTTTGTGGCGATGACGCCGTGGAAACGGATCGGTTCCCTTTATCGTCCAAATCGTCGTCGTCTGCCGATGCCTATTCCTGACCTTCAAGTGCCCTTAGGAAGCGTCCACGAATAATTTGATACAATACGAGGTTCATTGTAGAGGATCGGCGTGTTGAAGTTGTCCGCTGACTTGCTCGCCATCAAACGGCGTTACGAGCTGCTTTGTGACCGCTTTAATGAACGACAGATTCGAGAATTCGCTGGAGTGGAAGCGCAGGTTTTTGGGCGTGGCGGGATTCGGGCGGTAGCTCGCGCGACGGGGTTGGCGATCAACACGGTGCGCAGCGGAGTGGCCGCTCTGCAACAACCTCTCGCACCCGAGAGCGTGACGCGGGTGCGCCGGGCTGGAGGCGGTCGCAAAAAGCTGCGCGAGAAGGATGCAGGTTTGGTGGAAGCGTTGGAGGCGCTGGTGGAGCCCTTCAGCCGGGGCGATCCGATGCGCCCCTTGCGCTGGACCTGCAAGAGTGTGCGCCTGCTGGCGGACGAACTCAAAGCCCAAGGGCACGGCATCAGCCC
>JBBRQH010000107.1:0-10774 GCA_038226705.1 Chthoniobacterales bacterium
ACCCCTCCATCCTCATACGAGGTTCGGTGATAATCGTACCCTTTTCGAACCCCAAACGCATGATGCAGAAGGCTTTGACTCATGCACCAAGCCTACCACACCCGTTTTACTCTGGAAACGCCGCAACTTCCCGGAAGAGCCAAATCGACGCCCTCGACGCCGCCATTCGCGGCGCCCTGAGTGCCGGCGTGTTTCTGCAAAACCTGAAACCCTCTGACCGGACGCGCCTGGCGCGGGTGGGCAAGAAGAACGAGCCGTTCGCGGACCGTTCGATTGTCCTCGCGAAACAGGCTCCCGGGCTGCTGACGCGGCAGTATACTCAAGAGAGCATCGAAGGAGTGAAGGGCAGCCGTGAGGCGCTCCTCGCCCTGAGCTCGCTCCTTGCGCTCCTGAAGCGTTCGGTGGACGACACAGCGCTGCTGTTTAGCGCTGAATTGTACACCACGGCGCTCTCGATTTACGAGACGGCCAAGCGCCTCGGTCCCGGCTCCGGTCACGAAGAACTCGTGAACCAGTTGCGCGAGCTGAAGCGTCGCCGCTCGAAGAAGGTGACCGCTCCTGCTCCGGCGCCGGCGCCGGCCCAGACGACCGGTGCGCCGACCCAGGGCTAGGAAGGGAGCGACAGAGTCGCGAAAACAGGAAGGCAGCAGTTGGAAGAAGAACCGACTTTCGCTCCCAAGCCCGGCTAAGCCAGCCGCGGTGCGGCGCGAAAGAAAAAAACCCTGACGGCAAAAATTACCTATGACATCCGTCGCTGAAAAGTGAGCGGGCACTCCCACGAGTGCCCGCTCTTTTTCTGGGGAGGACACAGCCGTTCCAAGTGAGGGCACTTCCTTCGGTTGACGCCACTCATCCCACCTCCACGCACGTTGCGCTAAAGCCGCGGTGTTATTAATGCGATGAACGCTCGGCGCCCTTTGGAAATACCCTTCGTCGCATGAGCGCGTGAGTAGGACCAGATCGGCTGGGAGTCTTTACCCTCTGTACGTTCTCTGCGGTTTGTCAGTTCCTTTCCGGCCGGAAGAAACCCTCGGCGGTCGCCGTCTCAGTTCGCTCGCGGCGGGAAGGTTTGGTGCAGCACGCCCACGAGATACCAACGCCCTTGCAACCGTTCAAAGACGAAAGCGAGGCCAGACCACTCCGGGTTTTCCTTCGGGCCCGGACCTTTCACGCTGAACGCCACCCAGCGGCCGTTCGGAAAGGCGGCCCGAATTCGGTTGATAACGAAGTGTTCGGACCACTCCCACACACGATCGACCTCGATCCTGTCGGGGGCGGTGAAGTCCCGATCGAAAATGAATCGGCGGGCAAATTCCGCCGGAGTCAGCGTGATCGGGTCGCCGCTGCCAGCGGGATTTCCCCAGTGGTACTCCTCCACCGACTTCCAGAAGTTCCGCATCAGAGCGGGGGTGAAAATGGTCGCCTCCAGCTTCGCGAAATCTTCGTAAGACGCAGAGATGCGTACCCCCTTCCCGGGATGCACCGCGGCGGCGAAGCGAACGGCATCCTTCGCCTTCCCAGCCGCCACAAGCCGCGTTGTGATCGCCAGCAACTGCCGCTTCGCGGCCGGTTGTAGCAAGGGCAGCTTGGGCTCCTCCTCGGCGTAGGCGACCGCGAGCCCGCCGGCCCAGACCAGCGCGTTCAAAGCCGCTCCCAACAGAATGTGACCGAACCGAAACGGCTTACTCGTCTTGAGATTTAACATGATCGATCGCCGGGAGGGTGCCTCCGTTTCGCTCAGATTTGCCACGTACGGTGGAGCACGCCGACCAGACACCAGCGTCCGCGGTACCGTTCCAGCACGAAGGCCAGGGCCGCCCAATCCATATGGCCTTCCGTGGGGTCCACGAAATACTCGACCGCGCGACCCCGCGGATAAGCAGTCCGAAGATGACGCGAGTCGATGGAGCTGCCCGTCTCGCGCTCCATGACAATTCGATCAGGGCCGCTGAAATCGTGATCGAAAATCCATTCCCTACAGTAGCGCGACGGCGTGGTCCGGATTCGGTCTCCGGATCCATCGTAATATCCCCACGTGTAAACCCGCCGCGTCGTCCAAAAAGCCCGCATTTTGGCGCAATCGAATACAATGCTTTTGGGGTTGATGCAGTCCTCGAAGTACGCCGAAAAGCGCACCCCCTTCCGCGGATGTACCCGAGCCGCGATGCGCCACGCGTTTCCGGCCTTCCAGTCGCTGACCAGCTGCGTGGTGATCTCCAGGAGTTCCCGCTTCGTCGCCGCGTCGAGCGGCGGTTGCGTCGACTCTCCAGCAAGCTCGGCTCCCTCGAGCATCCGGCCGAAGGCGAGCCAGAGCGCGGCCGCAGTCGAAAAGAAGATGCGGGAGAGATGAGCCAGCTGGTGCGGTTTGAGGTTCAACATCTGAGTTTGCCACCCGATGAGTCTACCGCATTGAGGCCCGGCGATTTCGCGCTAAAGCGCGCCTGCCGCTTTCAGGAAGCCGCGAAGAGGCACAAAAGGCACAGGAGATCCTCGCTATCAGTTCTGCGTACGATGGCTGGCTTCCGGCCTGGTGGGACGCCCGGGCCCAAGAGTAAGGCTCCGGCGATTGCAAGGTTCTGTTTTTCCCAGCTCGTTGCGAATGATTCCGTCCCGCGGGTCGAACTCGCGGAGCGTCCTTCTTGCGGTCTTTGTGCCTTCTTGCGGCCATTCCCGACTTCCTTGCGGCCCGATTCAGGCTACTCCCACCGATGAAACTCGATTCCGTTCGCGAGCTGAAGCAGCTCATGGAAATCAAGCTGCTGCCGCGCATCCAGGCCAGCGCGGCGATGCGGGCGGATTTCGGCCGGTCGGCGACTTTGTTCTCCCGCGCCGGCGAACCCCTACGCTCGGTGGCGCTCGGGGTGGCGCCCACCCGGAAGGGCGATTTCCGGCTGGCGGTGCGCGTGCAGAAACGCGCCCTCGAGGACAGCCGGGAACTCGCCCAAATCGCGAAGCAAGCCAAGGGGGAAGTCGATGTCCGCTACGTGGGCCGGGTGAGCAAGAATGCGGCCCCCTGGATGCGAACACCCACCCGGCCGCTCCTCATCGGCAGCTCGGTGGCGCATTTCCGGGTGACGGCCGGTTCGCTGGGCTGCTTCGTGCGGCGGAAGAGCGATGGCGGCCTCAGCCTGCTTTCCAACAACCACGTGCTCGCGAACGAAAATCGTGCAAAACCCGGCGACGCCATCCTGCAGCCCGGGCCGGCCGATGGCGGCAACAACCCCTCGGACGCGATTGGCAGCCTGCGCGAGTTTGTCCGACTGCAAAAGTCGGCGCCAAATTTTCTCGACTGCGCGCTGGCGGACTTGAACGACGCGGCCAAGCCGGATCTCACGAAGCTGACCGGCCTGGGCCGAGTCAAGGGACTCGGCGAGCCCTTTATCGACGAGGGACTCGCCGTTGCCAAGATCGGCCGCACCACCGGCCTGACGCGTGGTCGCGTGACCGCCTTCGAAATCGACAACCAGGTCATTTCCTACGATCTCGGCGACCTGCGCTTCGACAATCTCCTTGAGATCGAAGGGGCGGAGAACGTAGCCTTCAGCGACGGGGGCGACAGCGGCGCTTTGATCGTCAACGGGGACTTGCAGGGGGTGGCGTTGCTCTTTGCCGGCAGCGACCAGGGAGGCTCGAACGGGAAGGGACTGACTTACGCAAATCCGCTCCACGCCATTCTCGAGAAGCTGCAGGTCGAACTGGCTTTGATTTGAGGCCGATCCATTTTCACCCCATGCGGTCCACCGGTCCATCGGTCGCGACATGGTTCTTGTCGCGACCCGGATGAGCCGTATGCTGAACGCGCCTCCGATCGTATGAGCGCTCTCGCCGAAAACCATGCCACCCTCAGCGAAGCGCGGGCGGCGAAGGCTCAGGTTCTGCAGCGCATGCGAGGCACTGGAGCCTCCGTGGGAATCACCCGGATGGGTGACGGCTACGGCGTAAAGGTGAATGTGGCCACGCGGCAAGGGGCCGCGGGCGTCCCGCGCGCGATCGATGGCGTTCCCGTGCGCGTGGAAGTCGTGGGGACGGTGCAGAAGCAGGTCGCGACTTAAGCCGGAGCAGACGCAATTTCGCAATTACTCCTTCCCGTCGAAGTCTTTCCATCGCCTCGTCCTCGTGGCAGGAAAGCTGCTTAGGTCGAGAAGTCCGCCATGAAAGATCGTCTCGCCCGCACCCTCGATGCCATCCCGCATCTCGCCGTCATCGCAGCTTTCGGAATCGGTTTGGGTGTTGCCCTGCTTCTGCTCCTGGCCCGCGGATAACGCGGCGGGTGCGTTCCTGACGCTCGCCCTGTGTCTCCCCGGCTACGCATCCCCCTTATTCTCGCGGCGATCGCGCTCGCCTGCGTAGGTCTCTGGTGGCGTCCGGCCCGTCCGCCCCAGCCCAAACCAGTTCCCGTTTCTGCTTCACCGGCTGAGACGGGCGCCGGCGCCGCTCCGCGCGAATCGCCCTCCCCCGTTTTCGCCCATTCTCCCACCCCGCGTCCGCCGGGTTCGGCCCCCCGGTACTCCACGGCCGCGGAGAGCCGATTGCAGCAGGCGGCGGCCGCGAGTTCCTCGCCCCCGCCCCTGACGCCGCTCCCCGCCCACCGGACGCCCGAAACCGAAACTCGGAAGATCAAATTCCTCGTCCGCGACTACCGGGCGGCCCACGGCGAAAATCCCGTCGGTTCGAACGCCGAGATTACCCGGGCTCTCCTGGGCAAAAACCCGCGAGGCATCAAGTTTCTCGATCCCGCTGCGCTGGGTCTGGCGATCAGCCCCGCGGGCGAATTGCTCGACTCCTGGGGGCATCCATATTTTTTCCACGCCGTCTCCGGCACCCAGATGGAAGTGCGATCGGCCGGACCCGATGGCCTTCTCTTCACGGCGGACGACGTGATCGTGCCCTGAATTTCTGCTCAGAGGCGCGCTGCCGAGGCAGAACCCGTGAATTCCAGAATGGCCGCCGCAACCTCGGGCGCGTGGGTGAAATGGGCACAGTGCGGAGCACCCGCGATTTCCCGCACCTGCCCTTTCGGCAGTAACCCGGCGGCTTCGCGCGCCCAGCGGGCGGGGACCGTGGGGTCAAATTGTCCGCGTAGAACGAGCGTGGGCGCGGCGATGGCCGGGAGCAGGCGCTCGATCCGATCCTCAAACATGAGACGCGTGGTCGACACGGCGCGCGGCAAGCCGGCGCGCAGAAAATCGAAAGCCCACGTCACCCAAATTCGGGCCGGCTCCTGCACCGCATCCCGGCACAGCCGAAAGACCTGCCCGCCCAGCCGATGGGCCAGGGGGTCGATCGTGGGCCCGACCAGCGTCAGGGTCAGAACTCGCGCCGCGTGACGGACGGCAAGGTGCGCCGCGACCTGGCATCCCATCGAATTCGCGACGACGTGACAGGACTGCATTCCCTGCGTGCCCAGCCAGCCGACTACCGATTCGGCGAGAGCCTCCATGCCGAGCGCCCGGGCCGGGGCGGCACTCCGCCCAAAGCCGGGGAAGTCGAGCGCATGCACGTCGTGCGTGCCGGCCAGCTTTTCCGCCAAGGGAACCATATACAGACTCGAAATAACGAGGCCGTGCAGGAGAACGAACGGGGCCCCGCCGGGCCCTTCGGCACTGCGACTGTGCAGACGCCGTCCTTCCACTTCGCACCAGCGGCTCTGGAGATGCACCGGCCTCGCGGGTGCGCCGCCTGCGGGGTGGGACGGGGAAAATCTGCCGAGCACCCGATCCGGCGCGCCCGCGCGCACCGTCCCGGGCGGTTCCATGCCCGAGGCAGAAGACATGGGTATTCCGCCGACTTCAGGCGGGAGTCAGAATGGCCGCGGAATCGTTTCGCGGCGCGTTCACGAGCGGGCTGATGGCGAAGGCGGTCATTTTTTCGGCGGGAAGCGGCCGGAGAAAGCCTTGCGCTTTCCCGGAATCGGGTTCGGTCAGCCAAGCGAGGTAGGACGCGGGCTCCAAAATCACCGGCATGCGATCGTGCAACGGACGCACGAGCGCATTGGGCTCCCCCGTGATGATAGTGAAAGTCAGGATCCATTCGCTACTCTCATCCCGGCGCCAAGAACTGCAGAGTCCGGCGAAGGCGAAAGTCTGGTTCTCCCGCAGCTGGATGGAAAACGGCGTTTTCCCGCCGCCCGGATCTTTGCGCCATTCGTAGAATCCATCCGCGGGGACGAGGCAGCGGTGGCGGGCAAAGGCATTTCGAAAGGCCGGGGAAGTGGCGACGGTCTCGCTCCGCGCATTGATCATCTTGAAACCGATCTTCTCGTCCTTGGCCCAGTGCGGGAGGAAGCCCCAGCGCGCGTTGGCGAGCTCGTACCCCTGCGCCCCCTTTTGGAGGATCGGCATCGTTTGCGACGGAGCGACGTTGAAGCGCGGCGGCATTTCCGTCGGGAGCCGCACATCGGAGATGTCGAAGGGGAAAACCTCCTGCATCTCGGCCCGGGTCAGACCTCGCAGACGATAACGGCCACACATGAGTTTCTCGTGTTGGAGGTTTTTCCGGCTCGATGGTCTGTTCCAGCTTCGCCTCGTGGCACGCCGCTGGCTGCTTCGGATCGCGCCGATCGTTCACTCCCGCACGGAGAATTTCACTTTTCAAGAGTAATCCCTGTGAAACACTCCTCCGCAATTCGCCGGAGGGCAGTACCGGCACCAACCCCAGTCGCGACCCTTCATGCTATCCCCCCGCCTGTTCCGCCTCACCTGCGCGCTCCCGCTTGCGCTCCTTGCGCTCCATCCCAGTGCCTCCTTCGCCGCAGACGCACGCAATAAAGTCGATGTCCCGCCCGATGCGGCCCGCCTGCAAATCAAGGTGACCCCGTTCGGTCCCACCCAGGCCGATCTCGATGGGCTTGCGGCTGCGTTGCCAGAGCATCCCCAGCTCAAGAGTCTCTTCGCGGGCAGTCGCGTGCGCTTTTTCTTCGCCGATATCGTCGACGCCGATCAAAAGGACGGCGCGCCTGTCCCCCCGACCCGTTTCCGCGCGGTCTTCTATAACTACACCAAGCAGCAGACCGTCCTCGCCGAGGGACTTTTCTCCGATCTGACCCAACTCGACGTTTCTTTCCCGGTCAGATTTTATCTGGCGCCCACCCAGGCGGAGTTCGATGAGGCTGTCAGCACACTTCTGGCGGACCGCACCCTCGGCCCGGGAATCGTCGACGGTTCCATCGTCCCGTACTGGCCGATGCCCCCCGTCCTCGAGATCGATCCGGCGACCGGCAAGGCTCCAGTCAACCGGATCGTCAATGTGGGCCTGATGCCGAAGGTCGGGCTCGATCGGTACAAGAATCAGATTGTCGGGATCGACCTCGCCCAACAAAGCGTGCGTCACTACGAAAAAGACGCTCCGCCCACCGCCATCGTGAATGCGAGTCCGAACTGCGGCGTGCCGGCCGTGGGGCAGGGCACCTCGAGCAAGGGGCTGGCCGGTCAGTATCAGCTCACCGTGATCGATCCGCTCACCAGCACGACTCTCTGGACGATGCTCGTCGTCCGTCCCTCCGCCTCATCCGGCACCAAAGCGTCCGGCATCGAAGTGCGCGACGTTTTCTACAAGGGGTTTTCGGTCCTGAAGCGCGGCCATGTGCCGATCTTGAACGTGAAGTACGTCAACGATGCGTGCGGGCCCTACCGCGATTGGCAGTATCAGGAAGGCATGTTTGCCACGACTCCCGTCTCGGATCCCGCGGCCGGGTTTCGCGACTGCGGAACCAACGTGGCCACGACGGCACTAGAGAATGGGACGGACACCGGAAACTTTAAGGGCGTCGCGATCTACCGCCAGGGGACTGAAGTCGTGATGGTCACCGAAATGGAAGCGGGCTGGTACCGCTACATTCATGAGTGGCGCTTCGACATGGATGGGTCGATCCGCCCGCGGTTTGGCTTCGGCGCGACGTCGAATGGCTGCACCTGCCTCACGCACACCCACCATGTCTACTTCCGTCTGGATGTGGACATCGAATCCCCGACCAACACGATTTACCAGATTCCGATCGCGGCCCGCGACATCTCGGACAAGCCCAGCTACGCCATCACGACGGAAAAGAAGCTGACGCGGAGCGCTGCCCAGCAGTTCTTGTACCGGATCCGCGGTCCGAAGCGAAGCTACATTCTCACCGCAGGGAAAAACGATGGCTCTGCCGATACTTATGCGCGGGGCGACATGTGGTTCCTCAAATACAAGACGGGTGGGACCCCCATCACGGCGGAAATCGACGATGGCGTGTCCAGCACAGGCGGAGCGACGGAAGCGAACCTGGATCAGTTCCTCACCGGTGAATCGCTGCTTGGCCAGGATGTGGTGATTTGGTACCACGCTAACGTGACGCACAGCCCGACCATCAATTCGGCCATGTGCACGCCCACCGGCCTGACGGTGCCCGGTCGCAACATCCTGACCGGCGACAATGTCGTCGGGCCCGATCTAAGTCCCGAGGAATTCTAAGGCGGACATTCGCCCAGAATTGGTAGAGCAGGTCCGCCTTCCCTGAAGGCGGACCTTTTGTTTTTCGGGGGCTGGCCGGGGAATAGCCGGCAGCCCATCGCCCGTCGCTTCGCGGCTACTTCACTTCAAACATCACGCGGGATGTCGCGTTCGCGTAGACGACGTTGGCGCCGTAAAGTCCGGGGGCGAGCCGGGATTTGTCCATGGTTTCGTCCAGCCGCGTCTTGGTGCCGTTTTGGACGAACATCACTTTGGTGGGCGCACCCTGCGGCACTTCGCCATTCGGACGCACCGGGAAAACATTCACGATGAGCATGCCCGGCTCGCCGCCGATCTCGATCTGGGCGTTGTCGTCCACCGGCTCCTTGATTTTCGCGAAGATCGCCCGCGTGGGATCCCCTTCGACGACGGCGAGCTGTCCGCCGACGCGCACATCGAAGGGATAGATCGTGGCGCGTTTCGCAGACCTCGGTTCCTCGAGTCGCCGGGTTTCGCTCGATTCGGACGCTTTCCCGCCGATCTTGGATTCGAGCGCGCGCGCCGTGGCCGCATTCGTGTGATCGCTGGAGATATTTTTGTCCTCGCCCGCGAGCGCGCTCGCAGCGAGACCCGCGAGAAGAAGGGTGAGACTTTTCCAAGGGAGCTTCATGGTCGGGAAGGGCGGGGATCCGGAGCGCAAAATGACGCAGATCGCGAGGAAGCCAACCCTTCACTTCACGCGCGAAATGCGAACCAGACGACGAGGGGCAGGCATCCGAGGTGGCCGAAAAAGACTGGTTTGCACGGGGGCACTCCCGCGCGAATTCCGGCTTCGGGCAACGCCCGCGCCCGCCCGGATCCGTTGCCTCGCAGCGAATCGCCGAATGGAATCGGTTACCCGCACCGTGCTCCCGGCTTGCGCGTTTCCGCGGCTTCCGCCACCCTGGAGACAGGGAACATATGCTTTGTCGCGTCGCCGAATCGCTTTTTTGGATGAGCCGCTACATCGAGCGGGCGGAGAACAACGCCCGCCTGCTCGACGTCAACCGCCAGCTCCTGCTCGATTTCGATCCCAACGGCCAGCACGAGAATCTCGCGCCGGGTTGGAATTCGATCATTTCGTCCCTCGAGGAACAGGATCTATTTTCCTCCCTGCACGCCCAGGCGAATGCCGAGACCGTCACGCATTTCGTCACCTTCGAGCGCCGAAATCGTGACTCGATCTATTGCTGCATCGCGGCTGCCCGCGAAAACGCGCGCAGCGTACGCGAGCAGATCTCCTCGGAAATGTGGGAGAAGCTCAATCAACTCTATCTCTTTCTTGGCACGCCGGACGCGGAGGCGATGTGTCTTTCCAGCGCTCACGAGTTCTTTCGCCGGGTCATCGAGGGCTCGCACCTGATCATCGGGGTGACGGACGCAACGATGACGCACGGCGAGGGCTGGGATTTCATCCAGTGCGGCAAGATGATCGAGCGGGCCGACCGCACCTCGCGCATCCTCGACGTGAAGTATCACATCCTCCTACCGAGCGGGGAGCGCGTGGGCGGAAATGTCGACACAATCCAATGGATGGCCGTGCTGCGCTCGTGCAGTGCGATGGAGGCGTATCTCAAGCTCTACGTGGGCGAGGTCGCCCCGTACAAAGTGGCCGAGTTCCTCGTGCTCCACGACCGTTTCCCCCGCTCCATTCGTTTTTGCCTCCAACGGCTGGACAACGCGATCCACCGCATCAGCGGCTGCGATGAAAACCACTTCTCCAACACGGCCGAACGTCTGAGTGGCAAACTTTGCAGCGAGCTGAACTACACTTCGCTCTCGGACGTGTTTCAGCCCGGCCTGCACCAATACCTCGATCGCATCCAACTGCGTCTCATCGAGATCACCAACGCGCTGCACGAGCATTATTTCAGCGGGCGGTATCCGACCTTGAAGGCGGCTTGAGCCTCGGCCCCTTCCGCCGCCCCTCCGGGACGGATGACGTTTGGGGGTTTACCGGTGGCTGACGCCCCCGGCTGATTTCCAGTGGCCCTCCGGGCCGGCAACACGTGGGACGCGCATGGCGAAGATTTTTCTTTCGTGACGCTTCCGGCCCTTGTGTCATGCGGTAATCTCGTGGCGTGACGCACTATCGCACTGGCTTCATCTCCGATCTCCACCTCGGCACGCGCGGCAGCAACGCCGATGCGGTCCTGCATTTTCTGCGGGAGACGGAGTTCGACACCCTCTATCTCGTCGGCGATCTCATCGACATCTGGGCGCTGCGCCGCGGCATCTACTGGCCGCAGTCGCACAACGATGTGATCCAGAAAATCCTCCGCAAGGGCCGCAAGGGCTCCAAGCTCATCTA
>JBBRQH010000108.1:0-10212 GCA_038226705.1 Chthoniobacterales bacterium
ACCGTCGACCCGTCCGAGCGTGCCCGCCGCCGCCCCGCTCGAAGTCGCGATGGCCTTGAATCCGAGGCCGGCCAGCAGCCGTGCGGATCCACCATCCCACGCGTTAGGAATGACGAAGCACCTGCCGGTTTCATGCAGCGCGCGAAAACGCGCCGCCTTTTCTTGCTGGCTGATAGGCATCTCGCAATCTACGGGTCTCCTTCGCCGTGGCGAGTCGAACGCTGCCGTCCCCAGGTGGAAAAGCAGCACACCCTCGCAACCGTGACACGTGCGTCCCCTACAAATGTCCCACCCTCTTAATCGGACCGCATGGAAACCAAGTTCAAGGTCGTCACGCAAACTCCTGTGACCGAACTCTGGCGGGAAGACGAAGCTATTGCCGGATCTCGTGGTCGCCGGCTCTCTGCGCCGGAGATCCAGAATTTGCTCCAAAATGGACGGCTTCAATTCGTGGTCGTCGATGTGGGTTTCGCTCCACGCTGGATTCCGCTCAATGGGTGTTTCGATTTCTGGAAGCGCGAACTCCAGACGCGTCTGGCCGCGCCAGAGGCGCATATTTCCTTGGCTGAGTTTCCTGGCGGATACTGCTACATCGCTTTGGAATGGATGGGGCAAGGCGAAATACCTGTGGTCGTTTGTGAGAGGCAACACTGAAAGACAACCACCTCGATGGGCCTCGACCTCGTTGAACTCGTGCTGGGCTGGGAGGAAGCGTTCGGCATTACGATCACCGACTCTGAACTCGCTCGTCTTCACAGTCCGCGCACTACGATCGATTTCATCGTTACGAAGGTGGGCGCGGTCGACCGGCCCGACATTCCATGCCTCGCGCAGCGCGCGTTCCACCGACTGAGACGAGGTCTCGTGGACGGAGCGGGCGTAAGCCGGAGCGCGGTCAGGCCGGAGGCGCGAATGCGCAATCTCCTCCCATTTTCGGAACGGAAAGAAAATTGGCACGCCCTCCGCAGCGCCTCGGGGTTGACGGCGTTCCCGGAATACGGCTGGCGCGTGGAGATTTGCTTCCCCTGCGAAACGATCGCTGGTCTTGTAGAGTGGACCGCAAGCTGCCATCACCGTGATCTCAAACCCGTAGGGGAGCCCTGGACGCGGGCCGAGATTCGGTTCCTCGTTCGGTTTTCCCTCAAGGAATGCTCCGGTATTAAGGATTTTTCGGACGACGCCGACTTCTGCCGGGATCTTAACCTCGACTGATCGCCGACAGCAGAGTTGCGCGCACGGCATCGTGGGACGCGCAGGAATTCACTACCCAAGCGAGATCACCGGGAGGCGGCGCTACTTGCGCTGCATTGGACATGAGATTCGGGGACAAGATCTCCGCCCGCCAAAGCGGCAGAGGACTACCGCACTCCATATTCCAGCGGGCGGCGCTGGAAATTGGTCCACGGCAGCGACTTACTTCGCTCGGGTGCAAAACCTCTGCACGCAGCAAGATCGGCACCTTAATGCTTTTGTGGGTTGGCTCGCCGTTCCGCCTTTTTGGCGGGCGCCAGTTGTGCGTCCGCCCCAGCCGGTCGAACGGTGCGGCGCATGGCGTACGAGATCGGGCAGATCGAAGCAATTTATCGGTACCCGGTTAAGTCGATGGCCGGTGAACGCATCCAGGAAGTGGAACTCGGCTGGCACGGGCTGGAAGGGGACCGCAGGCTGGCTTTCCGGCGTTTACAGGATGTAGGCGGGTTTCCCTGGCTGACCGCAGGCAAGCTTCCAGAGATGCTCCTCTTTACGCCGCTGCCCCAGACCGACGGCAAAGGGCGCAACCCGACGCATGTACGCACGCCGGACGGCCGGGAGCTCGAAATCGATGGCGAGGATCTGGCCGCCGAGATCGGCCGGCGTTGCCGCGGGCCAGTGCAGTTGATGCGGCTGAACCAGGGGATCTTCGATGACGCGACCGTCTCCGTGATCACGCTCGAAACGATCCTGGAACTCGCGCAGGCTGCGGAGTGCGATCTCGATGTCCGACGCTTCCGGCCGAATCTCCTGATCAAATCGCTCCGCCCCATCCCCTTCGAGGAGAACGGCTGGGTGGGCGGCGTACTTTCCTTCGGGGATCCTAGGACCGGACCAGCTGTCAGCATTACCACGCCCGATCCGCGTTGTTCGATGGTGAATCTCGATCCCGACTCTGTGGTTTCCCAACCCAAGATCCTCAAGGCGGTCGTGCGCCTGAACAAGAATAACGCCGGCGCGTACGGAACCGTGGTCAAGAGCGGAACCCTGGCCGTGGGCCAGACCGTCCGGCTCGAGCCGGCGCGCTGATGAGCGGCGCGCATCCCCGCGCGATTTCGCGGTTGCGCGAATGAATCCCGGCGTGACAGTCGCACCTCCGCGGCTGGACCCGGCGGAATCTCCACCGACCTCATGCTTTCTTTCCCCCGGCCCTGCTCAGGACATGCCGCTGTCCGGGCAGAGCTGTGCAGCCGCTATTGGAACGCGCTTCTGGTGCTCGCCCGCGAGCAACTGGGTTCGGAGGAACGCGCCATCACCGCGGTGGCAGGGTTCATTTCGTACTTCAGTTGGGCCGAACCCCCCGACGCGGCGGCGGCGCTGGCGGCCGATCCGCGGGCGTTTCTCTTCCGTTCGTTCCGCGAGTACCTCGAAAGCCGCGACGACCTGAAACTGCATACGCCCGTTCCGCCCACCCAGGCGAAATGCAGCGCCCTCGACCACGCGATTCGTTTTGCGGATTTGCACGATCGTCAGCGCGTCCTCGTGCGTCGGACAGCGCTCCTGCGCTGACGAGCGACAGCGCCTGCGCCAGGCCTCGCCGGCGCAAAAGGCAAAACAGATACCCGTCTATCCGCTCCGATCGGATGGCTGAAACTTGATCATCTCCATGCGGAGCGTGGCTTCCAGATGCTCCCGACCCACGATGTAGCGGAGACCGGTCTCCGACTCGGCAGGCTTGGCCGCCACGCCGGACACTTCCGTTTTGGGGGCTTCCTGGCCGCGGGCCGGACCCTTGTCTTTCTCGTTCTTGACGCGCAGCGTACGGACGACCAGCAGGGGACGGATTTCCATGACGCGGGCGAGCGCGCGGCGGAAGGCGCCATGCTCGGCGGTAAACGCGATCTCGAAGGGATAACGCGCGACCAGCGGCGCGGCGGCAAGTTTCTTCGACGGGCCTGCCACTGCGGGATCGCTTGGAGCGGCCGCCGTCAGAGGCGAGCCGGGCACCGCAGTTTCCCCAGGCACCGGGAATCGTTTGATGGCACCGATACTTTCCGTGCCGGATTCAATTAGGACATGCATGAGCGCGCGAAGCGCCAGGAGTTCACGGGCGAGCAAAGGCACCGCCTTTTCGGTGGGGAGTTCCGCGCGGTAGCGTTCGAAGCCGAGATAGAAACCCTCGGGGAGGCGGACGTTGGCGGCCCTGGCCTTGGCGGAAACCGCGTCCACCTCCTTGCGCAATTTATCCTGGAAACCGCTGGGATCGAGGTTTTCGACGGCGGGCTCGAAGGTGGCAAACTGCCCCTCCAGCGCCTGCGCGGAAGCCGCATAGAGCTTCTTTTGCTCCTCGAGTTTGGCGATGTTGGCGGGGTCGGGAAATGGCACGAGCGCGGTGAGCCGCTTGAATTCGTTTTCCTGGGCAAGATAGCGCTCATTGACCTCCGCAAGGCGTGCCGAAGCCCCCCAGATCAACCAGCCGAGACCGGCGCTGCCGACGAGCAGCGCGACGAGCAATCCCCCGAGGAACCAATTGGTGCGAAGCCCGTTCATGGGAGCGGAAGCGGTTGGCGCAGCTTGAGATTGAGCTCGTAGTCGAAGGCCCATTCCTTCTCGTTCTCCGGGGATTTTTTGACGATGATCCCCGCTTGATTGGCGAGATCGAGGTCGAAGAGCGGCGACTTCGCCAGGTTTTGGACGAAATCCACGATCACGCGGTCGTGCGCGGGGTTCACGAGATAAAGACCGCGCACGCGCAACGCGTCGATCATGGGATCCGCCAGGGCGGCTGCCTTGCCGGGCGGCCGCGGAGTGAAAGACGGCGAGGGCGCGACCGGGGCGCTCGCGGCGCCGAGGCTGCCATCCGCGCCGACCGCGCGGCCGCCGGCGAGCGGCTCCAGGAGGGTGATCCAGATGAAGTTCTCCGGCAGCCGCGCATTCAATTCAGCAAGGGCGCGAGGCCAAAACTCGCGGTCGTCCGCGACCGCCAAAAGCGGCGCTGCGCGCTGCTGAAGCGCGGTCGTTTCCGTGCGGGATTTTTTCAGCGCGGTCTCCAGGCCCTGCATCGATCGCACGCGGACCTCGAGTTGACCCAGCGCGGCCGCCTTGACCTCCACGGAACGATGCAACAGCAGCCACCAGCCTCCGAGCGCGAGCAGAAAGCAGGTCGCGGCGAGCGCAAGGGCCGGCCGGCGTAGCGCCTCCCGCTGGCTGGCAAGCACCGCAGCCGGCGGAAGATTCAGCTCCATTGGGCAGTGGTGCACGTGGCGCAAGGCGAGACCGACGACCTCCCCCAGCAAATGGGCCTCGCGCGAAGCGGCCTCGACATCCGCCGCGGTCGCGACGGCGACATTTTGCAGCGGATTGAAGAAATCGATGGGAACGGCGAATTTCTCGCCAAAGAATTCGCGGGAGTAAGCGAGGTTCGCCCCGGCACCGGCCAGAAATATGCGATTCGGCGCAGAGCCTCCCTGCTGGGCGCGATAGGAATTGATATTGCGGACGATTTCGGAGTGCAGCCGCGTCACGGCGTTACGCACAAGCTTTGACACTTTTGCGACTTCCGGATCCTTGTCCTCGGCGTAGGCGCCCCCCAAGGCGATGTAGGCGCACTTCTTCTTGCGCGCCTCCGCCGCCGCAAAGTTCTCGGAGAACTCCTTCGCAATCGCCTCCGTCACCTTCGACCCACCGAAAGGAACGCTCCGTACAAAGATCCGTCCGCCCTCGGAGAAGATCAGGTTGGTATTGCGTGCACCGATGTCGACCAGCAACGAGCAACCGGCCGCCCCGCCGGAGTTGAAACGGAACGCATTGTACAGCGCCATCGGCGCGGCATCCACCCGGGCCGGGCGCAGTCCCGCGCTTTCCACGATTTCATTCAGCTCATCGAGCGCATCGGTTTTGATCGCCACGAGCACCACGGCGATGTTGGCGGTGTCGCTCCCGCGGTCGCCGACCAACTGGTAGTCCCACACCACTTCATTCAGCGGAAAGGGGACATTCTGCTGCGCTTCGAATCCCACCATTTCGGCGATCTGGTCGGCCGAAACGCGGGGAACTTTGACAAACCGGGTGAAGAGCGACTGGCCCGAAACGGAATAGGAGATGGGCGTTCCATTCTTCAGCTTGAACGCGTCCTTCAGCCCGGAGACTGCCAGGCGCATTTGCGGCAGACGCGAGGCATCCGCCGCCGGGTCCGCGAGAATCTCCTGCCGGCAGTAGCGCCTAAGTACAAGTCCACCCTTCGCGGCCCGGGCGAACTCGGCGAGGATGGCCGATTGCGTGCCGAGGTTGAGGGTGAAAATGGGCGCGGCGGAAGCCAAAGGGATTTTTTTCCGGGAAGGATGGGTTTCGCGGCGGGTCCGGACGAGTTTGGACAGAAAGCCTGGCGCGTTTCGTTATTTCGCAGCTTTGATGGCTTCGTAGCGATCCCAATAAAGCGGGGCAAAGGGGGTTTCACTTTTGTTGAGGACGAAGCCGGGCACTTGCGGGAGCGTCGTCCACCACGGGCCCCGCGGCTGGGCCTTGAGCACGCCCTCCGCGATGGGTGCGCTCACTCCCGGACGGACAATCTGGACGGCGATATTCTCGATCGCATTGGCACTCAGGGCCTTTCCCTGCAAAAAACGGGCCAGCGTCCGGGGCGAGACGTACATCACCGAAAAGAGACTGTTTCCATCCGGCACATTCACGTGGGTGACTTCCCCCGCGAGCAGCGTGCCCGCGAAGAGAATGTGGTAGCGGAAGGTCAGCTCGGGCGTCATCTCCGGGCGGGCGGCGAATTCCACCTCGACTTCGAGCCATTGGCCGAGCTGGGCCCGCCGTTGATCGCCGGTGTAGGCAAATTCCGGCGTCTTGATCACCGCCGGGGCGATTCGCTTGATGGCGAATTCCTCGCCCGGCCGGAGTTGGGCGTACGCCCCGGCCGGAAGCAGGGCGATGAGGGTGAGCAAAAACGCGAGGGAGCGCTTCATTTCCCTGCGAGCAATCAGTCTTTCGCGAATTGGGCGAGTTGTTCGGTTTGTCCGCGGAAATATTCGATGGTTTCGCGAATGCCGATTTCGAATTCGACCTTCGGCTCCCAGCCCAGCCAATCCTTGGCGCGCGTAATGTCGGGCTGGCGCACCTTCGGATCGTCGACGGGAAGCGGCTTGTACTCGATGGCCGAGTTGGTGGAAGTGAGGCGCTGAATGTGCTCGGCAAATTGCTTGATCGTCATTTCCCGCGGGTTCCCGACGTTGCAGGGTTCGTGATACGGCGATTGCGAAAGCTTGAAGATGCCATCGATCAAATCGCTCACGAAGCAGAAGCTGCGGGTCTGGCGGCCATCCCCGAACACGGTCAGCGGCTTGCCCGTCAGCGCTTGGCCGATGAAGGCAGGAACGACGCGGCCATCGCGCAGCCGCATGCGCGGACCGTAGGTGTTGAAGATGCGGACGATCTTGGTATCGACCTTATGGAAACGGTGATAGGCCATCGTCATGGCTTCGGCGAAGCGCTTGGCCTCATCGTAAACCCCGCGTGGTCCGATGGGATTCACGTTGCCCCAATAGTCTTCCTTTTGCGGATGAACGAGGGGATCGCCGTAGCATTCGGAGGTCGAGGCCAGCAGGTATTTTGCGCCCTTGGCCTTCGCGAGGCCGAGCGAATTGTGGGTGCCCAGCGCGCCCACCTTGAGCGTCTGGATCGGGAGTTCGAGATAATCGATGGGGCTGGCGGGCGAGGCGAAATGAAACACGAAATCGACCCGGCCCGGCACGAAGATGAAGTGCGAGACGTCCTGCTGGATGTACCGAAAACGCACATTCCCCGCGAGGTGGGCGATGTTGCGGGTGTTGCCCGTGATGAGGTTGTCGATCGCCACCACGCAATGCCCCTCCTTCAAGAGACGATCGGTGAGATGCGATCCCAAAAATCCACTGCCTCCGGTTACGACCGTGATGGGACGGTCCTGACAGGCATCGGGGTGAAAAAGAGCGGCTTCGGACATGGCGCGGGTATTTAGCGATTCAAGCGGGAATTACGAATGACAAATTCAGAATCTGCCGGCGGGCAACACCCGGGAGACAGGGACGCGGGACCGACACCGCCAACCTTCATTTGGCGCCCAGACCCAAGAGCACGACTGGCACGGTCCGGAAGAGGATCTTGATATCGAGCCAGAGCGACCATTCGTCGATGTAGGCGAGATCGAGGCGAACCCATTCGTCGAAGCTCGTGATCTCGTTACGCCCGCTGATCTGCCACAAGCAGGTGAGTCCGGGGGGAACGCTGAGCCGCCGGCGTTGCGCTACCGATTCGAAGCGGGCCACCTCGTAGAGGGGAAGCGGACGCGGACCCACCAGGCTCATGTTCCCGCGCAGCACGTTGTAGAATTGAGGGAGCTCGTCGAGCGACGTCTTGCGCAGCCAGCGGCCGAAGCGAGTGACGCGCGGATCATCCTCGACCTTGAAGACAGGCCCCTGCATTTCGTTCTGCTCGTCCAGGTCCCCCTTGAGGGCTTCCGCATCGCAAACCATGGACCGGAACTTGTACATCGTGAAAGGCCGTCCATGCAGGCCGCCGCGCTGCTGCCGGAACAGGATCGGGCCGGGACTGGTGAACTTGATCCCAAGGGAGATGGCCAGAAAAACGGGGGCGAGGAGCACGAGGGCGGTGACGGAGCCGGCCACATCGATGATGCGCTTGGCCAGGAGTTCCCACGAGGCGTCCGAGGTGGTCCGAAAGACCAGCATGGGCCGATCTCCGAGGGTATCGAAGGCGGGCCGCGCGATGGCGGTCTTGATGAAATCGGCCATGAGCCACGCTTCGACCCCTTCGACTTCGCACGCTTCAATGGCGGATTGCACGCGGTCGAGCTGCCCGTGGGCCGCGGCAAAAATCACGCGAGTGACGGAGTGTTTGTGCAGGGCTTCGACCAGTTCCGAGAGGGGTTGCGCGGCGATGTCGATGCGATCGACAATGTTGAGCTGGAGTTTCTGGGCCGGGGTGAAGGAAGCGACGAGCCGGTCGATATCCTCGGGAAGCCCGGCCAGAATGACGGGTTCGCTCAGTTCGCCGTGGGCCGAGAGATGGCTGGCCCGGAGGCGCAGAATATAGTCCTTGCCAAGGAGCAGCAAAGTCCCGCCCACCACAAAAAGGATCAGGACGGACCGGCTCGGCAGATCGAGCCGCAAAAACATCACGCAGACCCCGACCAGCAGACCGAGCCAGACAAGAGCGCGAAATATCTGGCCCACGGAGCGGGCGGGATTTTTCTGGAGCGGATGCTGGTAGAATCCCTGCATCTCGAGGAGAAGGGGGCCGAAGGGCATGATGATGACGATCATCCACAAATGCTGCCGGAACGGCGGAATCTGGATCTCCAGGTGGAACCAATCCGTCCAGGCCGTCCGCAGCGTGTGCGAACCCCAAAAGGCAATCAGAAGCAGAAAAGCATCCAGAAACTGCTGGAGCTGGTTGCTGATTTCCTGACGGCGGCGCAACATCGGTCCGTATTCAACACGCGCCCTTGGAAAACACAATCGATCCTGGAAGCCGCAGCACGTCAGTGGGTACCGTGCACGATGCCGCCTCGCTCCGCGCGGCCCTGCGGCTGGCGGATGCGCGGGCCGCTCCGGAATGGCTCGAGATCCGTCTCGACGGACTGATTCCGCCCAGGGAGGCTTGGGCAAAACTGGGGAAACGCCCGCTCCTGCTCACCGCGCGCGATTCGGCGGAAGGGGGCCGCGGGACACTCCCGGCCGCTGGGCGCGCTGCCTTGGTCCTTTCCCATCTCGTCTGGGCCACGGCCGTGGATATCGAGCTGCGGAACTGGCGCGGGATGCGCGAACTCGTGACGAAAGCGCGCGCGGCCCGCTGCCGGCTCATCGCGTCGTTCCACGATTTTGACGGCACGCCGGCGCGGCGACGCCTCGTCACGCTGGCGCGGCACGCGCAGGAGGCGGGCGCGGATATTTTCAAGGTGGCGACCACGACCAACGACGCGTCCGAACTCGCGCGCCTGCTCGCGTTCATCTCCGAGGCGCCGCTGCCCGTGGCCGTGATGGGGATGGGGCGTTTCGGCCGGGTCTCCCGGCTCGTCTTGGCGCAGGCAGGCTCCGCCTTGAATTATGTCTCGATTGCCAAGGGCAACGCCCCCGGGCAATGGCCGGCTCGAATTTTCCGGGAGCGGGTGGCGGAGCTCGGCTCGTGAAAAGGGCTGAACCGGGCGGGGGCGTGAGTTGCGAGCGTCAGCAGGCACGGAGAGGATTGCAAGCCGCGCGGCGCGGTCGATGGTGCGGGCAATGGAAATTCCGGCGACGGCTCCCGTGATGATCCTGGGCGGCGCCTCGCTTTTTCCGCACGCCATGCTGCCGCTCCGGATCTTCGAGCCGCGCTATCGCGCGATGCTTCGCCACGCGCTCGAGCATGATCGGGTCCTCTGCATCGCGATGATCCGCCCGGGCGTCGAGGAGTGGCGCGACGAACGCGACTTTCACGAAGTCGCCGGCTTGGGCCTGGTGCGTGCATGCGTGGGACAAGACGACGGAACGTCGAACCTCGTATTGCAGGGGTTGGCGCGCGTGCGCTTCGCTGGCTATCCGCAGCGCAAACCGTTCGTCGTGGCGCGAATTGAGGAGATTCTGACCGAGAAAGCATCCGCGGAGGAAGGCGAACCCCTGGCCCGCAAGGCGCGGGAGCTTTGCCTGCGCTTCAAGGAACGGGGCATCGAGCTGCCCCCGCAACTCGATCGCTACCTCGCCCAGATTGAAGAACCCGGCGTGTTGGCGGATGTGATCGCCAACACTTTCGTGGGCGACGCGGAGGAGCGGCAGCGATTGCTTGAACAGCCGGCCGATGCCCGCCGCTTAAGAATGCTGGTGCGCTACCTGGCGCGCGAGCTGAAGTAACTTCCACGACTTGGCGGGGAAGTTCCTGCGCTCGAGCGGCAGCGGAATCGGTACCGCGCCAAACCGGACGTGCTACGAGGATGCGCGCGGTGACGCCCGGCTTCGATCCTTACAAAGATCTTCCAAATCCCGG
>JBBRQH010000109.1:0-10204 GCA_038226705.1 Chthoniobacterales bacterium
AGCGTCTCGGCCGGCAGTTCCGGCTTGCCGGCAAACTCCGCGATGCGTTGCACCCAGGCGCGTGGCTCGGCCACGAGCGCCGGAAAGTCGACCTCGAGCAAGGTGATGTTCGGTGCGACGCGCAAGTGTTCGACGGTCCAATCCGCGTGCGAGAAAAGGCGTTTCTCCATGGCCGCTCGCTCCTCCTCCGCCACGGGTTCGTAGGCATCCTTGCCCCGCCGGCGCGAGATCATCCGAAATTGCGATTCGGCCACCTGCTCGACCGGCCGCTGCATGAAAATCACCCGATACGAATGCTTGTTGGGCAGAAGCGGCATCATCATCGAGACCACTTTCAACACCTTGCCCTCCGCCTCCCTCAGAATGTCCGGACGCGTGCGCAGTTGCTTGATTCCTTCCCACTCGAAGTATCCCTCGGGATTGTCGGCATCGGCGGGGCGCTCGCTGTCATGCAGCAAAGGCCAGCCACCCGCCGCCAGCATCTGCATCATGAGCGAGGTGCCGGAGCGGGGCAGCCCGGAGACGAGGACAAGATCGAGCGCACGTTTCGGCGTCGCCGATCCGGGTTCCAAGGTAGCGGATTCACTCATGGGGGAGTCTGCCCGGCTCCGCGCCGGATCGATGCGCAGGATAGGCACGGATGGATTGACGCGCTCCGATAGCGTGTCCGCGGTCCCCGGTCAATCGCCCTTGCGGCCGCCGCTGACACGGTCGTGCGCAAACCTGACGTGCGAAGACCTTGCGGGAATGGTCTTCAACGTTAGTGTGAGTTGCCTAGAATTTCCAGAAAGCCAACGTCTTCAATGATGAACAATTTCACGCCTCGTGCGCAGCAAGTATTGGCACTCGCCCGCAAGGAAGCGGATCGATTCAACCACAACTATGTCGGGACCGAGCACTTGCTGCTCGGCCTGATCAAGCTCGGCCAGGGGGTCGCCGTGAATGTGCTGCAAAAAATGAGTCTCGACCTGGAGACCGTGCGGATGGAAGTCGAGAAACAGGTCGGCAGCGGCCCGGAGACCCAGATGGTCGGGAACATTCCCTACACCCCGCGGGTGAAAAAAGTCCTCGCGCTGGCCGGCAAGGAAGCCAAAAGCCTCAACCATTCCTACGTTGGCACCGAACACATCCTGCTCGGCTTGCTCCGCGAAGGCGAAGGGGTTGCCGCCCGCGTGCTCAAGACTCTCGAGGTGGATATCGAGCGCACGCGCAATGAAATCCTGAAGGAACTCGATCCGCAATACTCGTCGCAGCAGGAAAGCGGCGGAGATTCGGGCGAAGGCCAGTCGGAGAATCCCGAGAAGGGCGCCGCGGCCGGCAACAAGAAGGACGTGAAGACCCCGGCGCTGAAAGCGTTTGGCCGCGATCTCACGGAACTTGCCAAGAAAGGCGATCTCGATCCTGTCATCGGACGCAAAAACGAGATCGAGCGGGTCATTCAGATTCTTTGTCGCCGCACCAAGAACAATCCCGTTCTTCTCGGCGAAGCCGGGGTCGGCAAGACCGCCATTGTCGAGGGCCTCGCGCAGGAAATCTCCAGCGGCAACGTGCCGGAGCTGCTCCGCGACAAAAAGGTCATCACGCTCGATCTTGCGCTCATGGTCGCCGGGACCAAGTACCGCGGTCAGTTCGAGGAACGCATCAAGGCGGTGATGGACGAAATCCGGCGGACGAAGAACGTCATTCTTTTTATCGACGAACTGCACACCATTGTCGGTGCAGGCTCGGCCGAGGGCGCGATGGACGCCTCGAACATCATCAAGCCCGCGCTCTCCCGGGGAGAGTTGCAGTGCGTGGGCGCCACCACGCTGAACGAGTATCGCAAGTACATCGAGAAAGACGCGGCGCTCGAGCGCCGCTTCCAAACTGTGAAGGTGGAGGCTCCGACGGTCGAGGAAGCGATCCAGATCCTGCGCGGACTGCGTCCGAAGTACGAAACCCATCACAAGGCCCGCATTACCGATGAGGCGCTCGATTCCGCCGTGAAACTGAGCGACCGCTACATCAGCGGGCGGTTCCTGCCGGACAAGGCGATCGACGTCATGGACGAGGCGGGCGCACGGGCGCGCATCGGCTCGATGACCCGTCCGCCCGACGTGAAGGACATCGAGCGCCAGATCGAGGAGATCCGCACTGAGAAGGAAGCGGCGATCAAGTCGCAGGATTTCGAAAAGGCCGCCGCCCTGCGCGACCACGAGAAGCAGGCGAAGGAAAAGCTCGAGCGCATTCTCGCCGAATGGCGCGAGGCTCGGGAGGAAAAGGAAGTGGTGGTGACCGAAGATGACATCACGCACATCGTCTCCAAGTTTACCGGCGTGCCCTTGCAGCGCATGGAGCAGAAGGAGACGGCCAAGCTCCTGGCCATGGAATCCGAAATGAAGGGCAAGGTGATCGGTCAGGACGAGGCGGTCGGCGCCATCAGCAAAGCCCTCCGCCGCTCGCGGGCGGATCTCAAGGATCCGCGCCGGCCCATTGGTTCCTTTATCTTCCTTGGCCCGACGGGCGTGGGGAAGACCTTCCTGGCCCGCACCCTCGCGGAGTTCATGTTCGGCGACGCCGATGCGCTCATCCAGATCGACATGAGCGAATACATGGAAAAGTTCACGTCCTCGCGCCTCATCGGCAGCCCTCCGGGCTACGTGGGCTACGAGGAGGGCGGCCAGCTCTCTGAGGCCGTCCGTCGCCGCCCGTATTCCGTGGTGCTCTTCGATGAAATCGAGAAGGCCCACCCGGATGTGATGAATCTCATGCTCCAGATCCTGGAGGAGGGAAAAATTACCGATTCGCTCGGCCGCAAAATCGATTTCCGGAACACGATCATCATCATGACGTCGAATGTCGGCGCCGAGTTGATCAAGCGGAACAGCGTCATGGGCTTCGGCGCGCCGAAGGACGACCATGATTACGAGATCATGCGCGGTAAAATTTTGGACGAGGCGAAACGCGTCTTTAAGCCGGAATTCATCAACCGGCTCGACGACCTGATCGTCTTCCATCAGCTCAATCGCGCCAACCTCATGGAGATTGTCGGCCTCGAAATCTCGAAGGTTCTGGCCCGCATCAAGATCAAGGAAATCCACCTCGAACTCGAAACTCCGGCCAAGGAATTCCTCATCGAGAAAGGTTACGATCCGAATTACGGCGCGCGTCCCATGCGCCGGGCGGTCGAGCGCTATCTCGAGGATCCGCTCGCCGAGGAAATCCTGCGCGGCAACATCAAGCCGGGCGAGTCCGCCGACGTCATTCTCGATGGCGAGCTCAAGTCGGATAAGGCGAAGCTGGCCTTCCGCGTGAAGGAGCCGGTGACGGAGAGCGATACCCCGGCGGCGGCTGCGCCCTAAGGATTCCACCTCACCCAGCTGCATGCGCGCCGCTTTTTCCCTCGCTCTCGCCTTCCTCGTCACTGCGCTCGTGCCGCCGGCCCGGGCGCAGGAGGTGGCCAAGTATCCGCCCGAGGCGGTGCTTCAGCTCATCCATATTTTCGACAAGGATCCTCTCTCGGAACGCGGGCGTTCCGCCCAGCTCGTGATTCTCGAATTCGCGGATAAGAATCCGGACGTTCTGGTGAATATCTCTGAGCGCGCGATGCCGTGGATGAACGATGAAGCCGTCCCGGAAGTGGCGCGGGTGACGCTCACCTGTGCCTACGTGGCAGGCAGCGTGCGCTCGCAATTGGAGCGCAAGGTCAATGCCAACGACGCGCTGGCCGGTTGGAAACAGCTCTTCCGCACGTACGACATCATGCGAAAACGCTCCGTCAGCCTGCGGGTCGCCGGCGTGGAGGAACTGATCGCCGATGAAAAGGAAGGCAAGCTCAAGGCGCGCGCTCTCGAGGTGGACAGTGGCGGGCGGGATTCGATCTGATCCGTCAGGCGGTTCGTTCGAGTTGCGACGCGTTGACGGGGAGCTGGCGGTGAGGTTGACAACATAATCTCTGTCTCGCACCATCCGCCGTATGCGTTTTCCCCTCTCCACCCTGCGCGGCCACGTCGTGGCTTTTCGCAGCGGCTTGATTTTCCTCGCCGCGATCTTACTCCTCGGAACTGCGAGCGTCCGTGGCCAAATCATCGCCAACTACAATTTCGATTCCGTCCCGCTGGGATCCCCCGTGCCGACGACCGCGCCCGGAGTCGATCCCTATCCGCAGCAGACCGTTTACTCCGTGGGCGGATTTCCCGATACGGGCCCGCTGACTGGTACGGTGACGGTGCAAGACGTCGGTTCGCTCTTTCATGCCGCCCTGATGAGCACGTCGCAGGGAGGCACCGGCGCGCTCTTCATGGACACACAGATGCTCGTTCCTGGCACGATGTTTTCTTTCCGGTTCGACATCGACGTGATCACGACTCCGATCACCGGCCTGCCGCAGGCTGTCAACGGTGCGCCGAATGGCCAGGCCTTTGCCATTCAGATGTTCGGGTTGGATTCGACGCGTTTCCTGCGGCTCGCGGTCGTTCCGACCGGAGCGACTGGCGGATCGTTCAGCTACCGTCTGCCGGGCGCAGGGGGCGACCTCGTCGCCTTCGGCAGCTACTTGAATGGCGAAACCCACCACATCGATGTCTTCGCCGACCAGTCTACAGGCTTGATGTCCATCGTGCTCGATAACGTGGCCGTGGCCACTAACGTCCCGTTGGTCGCGCCCACCTCCGGCCTCTCGGAGGTCTTCTTTTTTCAGAACGGCGTTGAAGGCGTGAACAACCAGATCGCGCTCGACAACATCCAGTTCGCAGCCGTTCCCGAGCCCTCGACGGTGCTCGCCGGAGTGAGCGCGCTGGGTGGGTTGGGCTGGTCCCTGCGGCGTCGGCGCCGCCGGGCCTCTCACGAAGGGGCTGCGCTGGCCGCAGAATAGCGGTTTGCCTGAGGGGTCAGTTCAGCGCTCGCGCTCATTGCACCGGCACGCGGGAAAAGCTGGCTCCGCCAACGCGAGCGTCCCGATTCGGCGCCCGCCCATTGTTCGCGGCTCGTCGCATTCCGCGATTTTTTGCCGCGAATCTCTCCGGTTTGTCCATGCCGGAGTCCGGAAGTTCTGCGTCGGGGCGCCCCCTGGTGGGCAGAGCGGAAGTAAAGGATGCGCCGTCCTCGAAGTGGACAACGGCGGTCGGGCCCTCGTCCATCGTCGAACACTCTGCGATTCCCGCACCCGCATCATTTCTCGTGGAGTTCTATAAAGGCCGCCGGATCCTCCCCGATGGGTCCGACTTCACGGCCGTTGGGCCGAAGCAGCCAATGCCAATCGTAGCTGCCACCGCCGAGGCAGTAACGGTGTTGTAGCACGATCAGGTGGCCGCGGTATTTGCCTGAGCGCAGCATTTCCAGACTGTTCCCGGCGCAAAGATAATGTTCGCGTCCGATCGCGAGATCGAAGACGTGCACGGCGCTCGAGGTGGCCCACGCGGCGCTCAGAAAATAAATGCGCCGTCCGTCCGGCGAGAATTGCGGCGACTGCAGTCCCGTCAGGAGTCGCTTCGGGTCCGCGTGGGCCGAGCCGCGGACCAGCCTTCGTTCGCCCCGCCCATCCGTTCCGATCAGCCAGATTTCGTTTGCGTCCACCTCGCCCGATCCAGCCGCGATCTTCCGCCCCGGCGTCGCCCGAACGAAGACCACGAGCCGGCCGTCGTGCGACAGGCTCGGCTCCGAATCGTGCCCGGAATTCGTCAGCACGCGGCGATCTTCTCCGCGGTTGAAGACCACGTTCCCCCTCTCGACCGCGATGCTCTGGGCTTCAGCGGAGCCGAGGACGCTCACGGCGAGGGCGAGGGTGAGAACTCTGCGGAACGCAAAATGGGAATGAAAGGAAGGCATGGTCGATGGCGCCAGATTCGTACGCACCGCCCGGCTCCTCGCGCCACTCCGACTTGTGGCGTTCGCGTGCGACAGAAGATTTTATGTCTCGAGCTGCCGCTGCTGGGTTCACACAGACGATTTTGGCGGGAATCGTCGGGTGTGCGTCCTTTCAGACATGCCGCGGGGTCGCTAAAAGAACAAGCATGCACGCGCTCCCGCCGACTTCCCGCCGTCGCATTGGCTTCCTCGGTTACGATGGAATGATGGCGCTCGACCTCGCCGGTCCGAGTGACGCTTTTGCCTCGGCCGGCAGCAGTGGGTCGGTAGGAGCGCGCGCGGGCAATTACGAAATTGTGATCGTGGCCGCGAGCCGGCAAGCATTCACCACGGAGTCGGGCCTGAAGATCCAGCCGCACGCCTGTTTTGCGGACGCGCCGGAATTCGACACCCTCATCATCCCGGGTGGGGCTGGCTCGCGCGCTCCGCGCGTGCTCGCTGCGGTCACGCCCTGGCTGCGCGAAGTGGCGGGGCGCACGCGCCGGGTCGCCTCGGTCTGCACGGGAATCTACCTGCTGGCGGCCACCGGGCTTCTCGACGGCCGCCGCGTCGCCACACACTGGCGGTTCGCGGCGGAGGTCGCGGCGCGTTTCCCGGCGTTGCGAGTGGATCCTGATGCGCTCTTCATCCGGGACGGGAAATTCTACTCGTCGGCCGGAGTGACAGCGGGGATCGATCTCGCCCTGGCGCTCATCGAGGAGGACTGTGGCCCGGGAATCGCGCTCGCCGTTGCGCGCGAGCTGGTGGTCTATCTCAAGCGCGCCGGCGGACAGGAGCAGTTTTCCGAGCCGCTCAAGTTTCAGATGAGCGCAGCCGGACGCTTTGCGGATCTCGCGGGCTGGATCGTGAGCCATCTCGATGGCGATCTTTCCGTGGAGGCATTGGCAACGCGGGCCTGCGTTTCACCGCGGCATTTCGGACGGCTCTTCAAGGCAACGTTTGGCCGCTCGCCCGTGGCCTACACCGAGGAATTGCGGTTGAGCGAGGCGCGCCAGCGGCTGACGAGCGGCCACGCGACCATCGAACACATCGCCGGCTCGCTGGGCTACCACAGTGCTGATGTCTTCCGGCGCGCTTTTGAACGCCGCTTTCGCGTCGCGCCTGCCACCTATCGCGCGCGCTTTGGCGTGCGCCTCACTGCCGCTCCGCTCGAGCCGCGAGCCCCACTTTCCCGCCGACCTCCCAAAGGCGACCGCCAGCGCAAACCCAAACTCCATACCCCGTGAAGACTCCCGCCTTGCTTCGACTCGGATTCATCCTCGCGCTCCTCACCGCGCCGCTCGCCCTGTCCATCTCCGCGCCGGTCCCCAAACCCATCGTCCTCAAGGGTCTCGACCCGGTGCTGCTCGTCTCCGGCACGGAAAAACCCGGTGCGCCGGAATTCTTTTCCGAGTTTGGGAAGTTCCGTTACGTCTTCGCGAATGCCGCGAACAAGCAGCGCTTCGATGCTTCTCCGGCCGCCTATGCCGTGCAGCTCGATGGCGGGTGTGCGATGTCGCCGGAGATGCCCGGCGATCCGGCCCAGTTCGCCGTGTACGAAGGTCGAATTTTTCTCGCGGGCAGCGACATGTGTCTTACCGCGGCGAAAGCCAGTCCCAAGGAATATCTCAAGGCACGCGCCAGGGAGCAAAAGAAGAAGGTGGCCATCCTTCTCTTCCCCGGCGTGCAGATCATCGATTACACCGGTCCATTCGAGGTCTTCGGTCAGGCCGGATTCCAAGTCTACACGGTCGCGGAGAGCACCGCGCCGCTCAAAACCAATATGGGCATGACTGTCACGCCCGACTACGCCTTTGCGGAGGCACCCCAACCCGATGTGCTCGTGCTCCCCGGAGGCAATGTGCCGGGTAAAGCCGAGAAAACTCATCCTGCGATTCGCTGGATTCTCGCCGCGAACGAAAAAACGACGCACACGCTTTCGGTCTGCAATGGCGCTTTCTGGCTCGCCAACGCGGGTCTCCTCGATGGCCTCGAAGCGACGACGTTCTACGGCTTGCTGGGCGAATTGAAGGAGAGTTTCCCGAAGGTCCGCGTGGTGTCGGACAAGCGCTTTTGCGACAACGGCCACATCATCACCACCGCCGGGTTGTCCTCCGGGATCGATGGCGCGTTGCACACCGTCGAACGCTTCTTCGGCCTTGGCACCGCGCGGGCCGTGGCGCTCAACATGGAATACCAGTGGCAACCGGATTCCACCTACGCCCGCGGCGCATTCGCCGATCGCTTTCTGCGCGAAGGCGGAAAATTCAAGACCGCGTTTCCCGAGAACGTGCAGAAAAAGCTGCTGGATCGCCGCGGAGACCGGGATCAGTGGGATGAAACCTGGCAGCTCGATTCCGCCCGCCTCAAAGCCAATGCGCTTTTCGAATTCGTCAGCAACGCCGCACCGAAGACATGGGTAAAAGCGGACGCGCCGGCGAATGACGGCGGTGCCTGGCAGTTCCAGGATGAAGCGGGATCCTCCTGGCGGTTGACCGCCGGCATCGCCGCCGTCGCGGAGACGAAAGATCGGTACGTGTTCACCGTCGCGATCCGGCGCGCCGGAGCAGAGAAAGCGACCGCTCAGAAGTAGCCAAATTCGGCTCAAAGCCGGAGCCGGCGCTTCCGCCGTGGCGAGCCCTACTTCTTGGGGCGGCGTTGTGCCTTGCCGGCCGGCTGGGTAGCCCTGCCGGCCACCCGCAGTGCTGCCACGAACGACTCGACATACGAGGACTTCCCCTTGGCCATCCAAACGGCCAGCAAGCGAAAGGGCGGAACGTCTCCCGCCAGTTTGCGCGCCACGAGTCCGCGGATCTGCTGCCCGGTCGCGAGCATGGCCGGCGCAAACGCGACGCCATAGCCGGCGGTGACGAGTCCGATCAGTCCCTCGCGGCTGTCCGTCGCCCGGCCGAGTCGCGGGGTGAAGCCGATCTGGCGGCAAAGATTGCGAATCCAGTCGAGATATCCCAGCGCATGCTTGGGATGGATGTAGAGCAGCGATTCCGCCGCGAGTTTCATGGGATCGAGCGGGCGCTTCGCCGAAGCGCGCGCCAGGGGGTGACTGGCGGCCATCACGATCATGACGCTGTTCTCCAGAACGCATTCGCACTCCATGCCCGGCCGCAGCGCCGCAGTTTCGCTGACGAGCGCCAGATCGAGACGACCCTCGGCGAGGTCCTCGATCATTTGATCCCGACCCAATTCCAGGAGGTTGACCTCGACCTGCGGATGCGTCCTTCGAAACGCCGCCAAGCTGGCCGGGACCACCGCGATCGAGAGGGCCCCAATGTTCCCCACGTTGAGTTCGCCGAGACGTCCGCGAGCGGCTTCGCGCGCGGATTCGATGGCACCGGCGGCCTCCTCGAGCGTGCGCCGGGCGCCGCGATAAAAAAGGCGCCCCGCATCGGTCAGGCGCACCCCGCCGCGGTCGCGATCGAAAAGGGGGTGGCCGATTTCCTCTTCCAAGTCGCGGATCTGCCGGCTCAAGGGCGGCTGCGCGACATGCAGCCGTTCGGCCGCCCGGCGAAAATTGAGATCCTCGGCAACCGCGACGAAATACCGGAGATGACGCAGCTCCATACGGGAGGATAGGAAGCGGGCGAACCGCGGCAAGTTCTGATACCCTGAAAGTATCACTAGCGGACAAACAAAGTCATTCCGGGACGGGTCAGCGGCGGGGATCGTAGCCCTGTCCCAAACCATCTCCGATGAGCACCTCCCTTGCCGCCGAATCGCCCGCCCTCTCCGTCGCGCGGGAATCCTCCCCGCTGCTGCGGAAAGAACAAGCGCCCCGCCTAGCGGCGCCTGCTCCCACTACGGCGCAACCTGGCGGGTCGAAACGCCTGCTCTGGCTCGCGCTCCCACTGGGCGCGCTCGTCATCGCGGCGGTGGTCGCGTATTTCATCCGCGCCGCGCATTTCGAGGAGACGGACAACGCCATTATCGAGGGTCGGGTACACCAGGTCAGTTCGCGGGTCGCCGGGACCGTGACCGAAGTGCTGGTCGGCGACTTCGAAGCCGTCAAAGCGGGGCAGCCGCTCTTCCGGCTGGATCCGCGGGATTCTGCACTCGCCCTCCGGGAAGCGCGCACGCAGCTCGCGCAGACGGAAGCCGGGATCGCCCAAGCGGAAGCGTTGATCGCGCAAGCCAAGGCGCAGGCCGGGCAGGCTGCGGCCGGCACCGCACAAGCCGCAGCCCAGCAGCGCAAGGCGGCCCTCGATTTCGAGCGCGCCCGCTCGCTCTTCGAGCAGACCGCCAACGGCAACAAAGTGATTTCAAAGGCCGACTTTGACGGCGCGCGCGCCGCGCTCGATATCGCCAATGCCAGCGTCGCGGCCGCGACCGCAACCCGCGAAGCCGCCGATGCATCCGTTCATTCCGC
>JBBRQH010000110.1:0-9417 GCA_038226705.1 Chthoniobacterales bacterium
CCACTTCTTACAGGTTTTGAGCGTCAACGCCTTCGCGCAAGTGCCTGTCGCTGAGCTCCTCTATCCAAACGATCCCAACTCTGCCTCACCCGAAGATCCTAACCAGCTCATCCTCAACTGGTAATAGCCGGACAGCAGTGAGCCGCTGCTCGGGTTCGTAAACAGCGCGTAGGTCCGCGAAAGTCTCACGAAGTCGTCGACGAACTGCCGTTCGACGCGGAAAGTCGAAGCCAACGTCCCTGAAGCGCTCCGCCAGCTGGTCCGCGAACTTTCGGTCGCCTTCGAAATCGAAGCCGAGGTCGCCAGTCCGTGTTACGGAAATGCCGGAGAGCTCCGCGAGATCGTCGCCGAGTGAGGTTTCCATTTCGAAATAACCCTGATTCGTGAACTCGTCCGCGACCCAGCAATCAGCTGCAGGGGCGATCCTACCACTCTGGACCCCAATGTCACCGCTATCGGTCCAGCCGTGCCGCCCTCCGCGGTCGCTAAGCTTGGGTCGTAAGGCTTCCCCGTTCTCTCATGAGCCGTAAGCGTAGAATCATTTGCGGAGCGTTTGCGATTTGGGGATACCTCGTCGCCGGGATCTTCTTCGCCCACACAAACTACATCGGAGGAAGTGTGCTCTCCGATTTCTCGCGGCATACCGCGGTGGTTTCTCATGGCCAAATCATTCCTGTCACGCCGGATCAGTGGATCACCAATTACTACATCTCGATCGCATTCTTGATTTTCTTCCCCGTCGGTTTCATCGCGGGGATGGTCTATGTGGTAAAAGCTGCGCTTCCCGACTTGGGATTGGATCGACCAGCCAAACATTGAGAGCTGCTTTGCCGCGAAGCCGACAAGCAACTGATGTTGAACAAGCCCGGTAAGCGGGGAGGCGCAGGCGGGAGGACCTATGCGGATGGCATTTTTCGGCTCAGGAGAAGGTTCTTCCGAGAAGGTACGGCGGAGTTGATGGGAGGTTTGGAGGGGTTGTTTAGGGTGCTGATGGGGACCTGTTTGGTTGGCTATGCGGCCGATTTGTAGTCCCGCCAGAATAAGGGGTGAGTGGGGCGCGGCCTGGTCAGGGCCGGCGCCGAGAGCTCCTTCTTTCCCCAGCCGTCGCGTTCGAAGCGTGAGACGGTGCACAAGCCCGAGCCGCGTCCATGGCAGCTCAATGCGGTCGTTCCCGCGCGCTCCGATCACACTGGAATGCGCAATCTGGCAGCGGGTGGGACGGCTGGGGAAGGAGGCTTGTGAACTGCGCAATCGCCGGAGGCGGCTTGATGCGAGGCGATCGGCGTTGCCCTTTTCGAGCCAGAAAAGGAACCAACTTACGCAATAGCCGTCGTGGAAGCACACTTCGGACAAACGAGCAGCTCGGCCTTAATGGGCCTCGGATGAAAGAGCATGCCTCCCTCTTACATACGAGGTTCGGTGACAATCGCACCCCTTTTCCAACCCCAAACGCTTGATGCAGAAGGTCTTGACTCATGCACCGAACCTACTACACCCGCTTTACTCTGGAAGCGCCGTACCTTCCCGGAAGAGCCCAAAGTTTGTGGCAGAGCCATTGGCTTGGCCGTGGCGGCATTCGGCGCAGCTTGACTGGTGGAGCATCGTTACTGGCCGAACCAGACGCTCCAGACAATTCCGCCATGCCTGAGCTTCGCGTTCGGCCCCCAATGCCGCTCACTCTTCCCACATTCGTTCTTTTCCTAGCACTCTGTGCCTTTGCCGAGGCACAGGCGATAGCTCCTCCCGTCTTGCCCGACTTTCCGTTTGAAGTTGGAATCGTGATGGACGGCGGCACATTTTCAATATTTTGCAGGGCCTCTAAGGGGAGCAAAGCGGCAAAGTATTGTATTGACGGCCGAATCTATTCTGAGAATAAGAGGGCGAAAAAGGAGCTCTTCCGAGGAGGGCTGCGTCCAGATGAAGTCGGCGCAACAGTCGTCTCGCGAGAAGAAGCGCTGCGCATTTTTGCTGACATCCGCCAAAGGCTCGAGAAGTATTTTGGCAGGAACGCTTTCCGCGCGATCGAAAGGACGCCATTAGATTTCGAAAACCCACGGTTGGTAGCAGGCGGCGAGCGACGGTTCCTAGCTGACAAGAAACTCCAGAACCGCATTGCGGCCCAGCTCCTCCTCAGTGAGATCCAGCGCTACAAGGAGGCTCTGTGACCCGCTACCGCCGCTACCGAGCCGAACATTCGCTGCAGCGAACTGCTCCGCGCGTCACGACTCGTGCCCCCCGCAGACCCGCCGCGCAGGAGCTGCGCCGCCCTCCGCAGTCGCTGAGCGTGGGGTCGTTAGGCCGTTTCGCGTCTTGCACCAGAGCACGAAGCCTCTAGCCTCGCGGTCGTGCGAGTCGTCATTGATACCAACGTCCTACTCTCGTCGCTGCTTTCGCGGCGCGGAGCCTCCTTTCGCCTCGTCCAGAAGCTCGACACGACACAGTTTCAGCCCGTCATTTCGCCACCGCTCTGCCTGGAGTATGAGGATGTCTTGCGCCGCCCCGGATTGCTTCCCGGCCCACTCCCCGCAAGACATCAGCGACTTCCTCGACTACTTCCTATCTCAGTGCATCGAGTGCCGGATTCACTTTCTCTGGCGGCCACATTTGCCCGACCCGAAAGACGATGCAGTGCTGGAGCTGGCTTTGGCGGGCAGTGCGCCTCTCATCATCACCCACAACACCCGCCACTTTCGGAGCGCGGACGCTCTCGGGATTCGGGCGGTGACACCGGACCAGTTTCTGCGTATTCTTTCCGCACCATGAGCACGCTCAACGTCAACATTCCTGAATCGCTTCACCGCCGCGCGCAGTCTCTCGCGCAGGACGACGGCATTCCGCTTGACCAATTCATTGCCACGGCTCTCGCCGAGAAGGTCGCTGTTCTGGATGCGGACAGCTACATCCGCGAGCGCGCCGCGCGCGGCAGTCGCGAGAAATTCGACCACGTGCTTTCCAAGGTTCCAGACGTTGCACCCGAAGAGCATGACCGTCTTTCGCCATACAACGCGGCCTAACATTGAGAGTTACTTTGCCGCGAAGCCGGCAAGCAACTGAGGTTGAACAAGCCCGGTATGCGGGGAGGCGCAGGCGGGAGCGCCTATGCGGATTGCATTTTACGTCTCAGGAGAGGAAAGCGGCGGCGTTGGGCGGGACGGGAAGCGATCTCGTTCTGCCGCGGCTGATTTCGGGCGCCGAGGTCGTTTGGAGAGATCGGAAGTGGGTTTGGACGACTGCGGAAGTCGCGCTTGGGCCGGAATGGGAACCTGAGGGCAAAGTTTGGCGCTCTCGCGTAGATGCGATCTGAGCGAGGTGACGAGGGAGCAGAAGAGGGCGGAACGCATGGGAAGACCACGGCGGGCGCGGGAGGCGGCCGACGCGGACGAGGGTAAAGTGGGCGCAGCGTGGACAGCGCAGATGGAGCGGGGGTGGCGGCGGGCCCGCCGCACGCAGCACGAGGGCAACGGCGAGCAGGGTCTGCACCCGCAGGAAGCGGGTTTTGGCGCGGGGATGCAGCCAGCCGTAGTGGCGGATGCGTTGGAACCCGGTGGGCAGCACGTGCTGCAGGAACCGGTGCAGGAACGCGGGCGCGTCCAACGTGCAGGTTTTGGGCAGGCCGGTGTCCGACTCGGTGTAGGCAAAGCTGATGCGGCCGTCCTCAGCCTGGAGCAGACGCGGTGGAAAGCGCGGTGCGCGCGACGTAGCGGGCGAGATACCCGAGCGCCGCCGCGCCGGTGCCCGCCGGTTGGGAATGCACGACCCATTCGCCCTGCCACACGCGCGCAGGGAGCGTGGCGAAGAGCGCGGGAGCTTCGGCTTGGAGCGACTCTTGGAGGAGCTGGCGGAACCGGCGCGAGAGGACTTGAACAGGAAGCAGGAAGCGAGGCCCGAGGGCGGGCCGAGATGGGTGGGCAAGCCGGAGGCCGACGACGCCTGGAGGCGGAGGAGTCAATCCTTCCCGCCTTTCGCCTCCCCCACAACTTCAACCAAGACTTTCGAACGTGCCTACCGCATACCGCGATGCGGCCGAACGAGTTGAACCATGCGCTGCAGCCACCAGCAGCGGGCCATCGCGGTTGCAATCGGCGCGCATGGTGGCCGCCGTCGCTGAGCGTGGGAGCGCGGGTGGTTAGGTTTTTTTGCGCTCGCCCTCCGTTCGATTTTCACTACGATCCGTACATGCCAATCACACTGTCACTGAACGAAATGACTGTTCCGGAGAAGCTACAGGTCATGGAAGCTCTGTGGGAGGATTTGAGCCGCCGCGCGGATGCTTTTGAATCGCCAGAATGGCACCGCGACGTTTTAGAGGACCGCGAGCGCCGGATTGCTTCAGGCGAGGCGAGTTTTACCGACTGGGAGCAGGCCAAGGCCGACATCCGCAAACAGGTGGCGTGACGATCGAACTCCTCGACGAGGCCAAAGCTGATTCCGAGTGTTGCGCGGGTGTTTTTGGGAGGCCGAAATCGGGCTGAGACAACTGATGCGTTGGAAACCCTTGGGCCACACATGCGACAAGAACCGGCGGAAGAACTCGTGCGCGGAGAGCGTGGAGGATTTGGACAGGCCGGTAGCCGACTCGGTGTACGCAAACGTGATGCGGCCGTCCTCCTCCTGGAGCAGACGCAACGGGCTCTCGAACCTGCGTGCCGCGCAGCGGCTTAGTTCAACACTCGCTGCAGCGAACAACTCCGTGCGTCACGGCACTTGCTTCCGCCGCGAACTTTCCACCTACCATGCAGGTGCCGCGCCGCACTTCGCTGTCGCTGAGCATGGGGTCGTTGGCGTATTGCGCGCTTGCCCCTGAATCGAAGGCTCTTTATTCTCTTGCCATGCAAGCACACCGCACCGAAACTACCTTGTCCGAGGATGGCGTCATCACTTTGCGCGACATTCCCTTTCGTCGCGGTGAGTCCGTCGAGGTCATCGTCCTTCCATTTGCTGCCGTTGCCGCGTCGGGTTCCCGCTATCCGCTTCGCGGCACCCCGGTTACGCTCCTCGCTCCCACTGAACCCGTGGCGAACGCTGACTGGGAGGCTGCCGGGTGATTATTCTCGATACTCACATCTGGGTCTGGTGGGTTCATGGCGATTCTGGGCTTTCTGCCTCAACATACACGATGCTCGATTCCGCCGAGCAAACGGGCCTCGGCGTGAGCGCGATTTCGTGCTGGGAGGTCGCCAAACTCGTCGAGCGCGGACGGCTTACTTTGCCGTGCCTGGTTTTCGATTGGATTCAGCAGGCGCTTGCGTATCCCGGTGTCCGACTCATCGAGCTTTCGCCCCGCATCAGCGTTGAGTTCACACAGCGTCCCGGCACTTTTCACCGCGACCCCGCAGACCAAATCATCGTTGCCACGTCTCGAATTCTGGATGCGCCTCTCGTCACCGTGGACGGCAAGATTTTGGAGTATCCTCATGTCCGGCTTGCACCAGCAAACGCCTAACATTGAGACTTGCTTTGCGGCGAAGCCGGCAAGCAACTTAGGTTAAACAAGCCCGGGAAAACGGTAGGCGCAGGCGGGAGAGCCTCTGCGGATTGCATTTTGCGGCTCAGGAGCGGAGAGCGGGCGCGTTGGGTCGGACGGGAAGCGATGTCGGTCTGGCGCGGCTGGTTTCGGGCGTCGAGCAGGTCGGTTGGAGAGGTCGGAAGTGGGGTGGAAGTGGGGTTGGACGGCTGCGGAAGTCGAAAATGGGCCGGAGTGGGAACTGCGGACAAAGCGCGGCGCGTTCGCGCAGAAGCGATCTGAGCGAGGTGACGAGGGAGCAGAAGAGGCGTAACGCATGGGAAAGACTACGGCGGGCGCGGGAGACGTCCGACGAGGACGAGGGTAAAGCGGGCGCAGCGCGGACAGCGCAGCTGCAGCGGGGGTGGCGGTGGGCCGGCCGCGCGCAGCAATGCCGGTTATTTATCGATGCTCAGTAATGATCTTGTTGACATTCAATAAAAACTTTATCATTTATCGATATGGCATTCACTGGAATGGAAAAGCTCATACCCCAACCCGTCCCCGCCGCCCTCGCGGCCTCGCGCGTCGCGCTGCGGATCCTCCTCGTCTTCAACTGGCTCTACGGCACTGCGATCCTGGCCGGTCTCATCGCCAGTTTCGCCGCCGAAGGGCCCGTCATGACCGCGCTCGGCGTGACTCCCTCGGCGGAAACCGAGCCGCTGATCCAAGGCATGAGAGCGATCGCGCTCCTGGGCCTCGTCGCCAGCATCCCCTTCCACTACGTTATCCTCAGGCGATTACTCGACATCGTCCAGAGCGTCCGGGCGCGCGACCCGTTCGTCGCCCGAAATGCCTCGCGGCTTCAGACCATCGGCTGGGCACTGCTCGGCCTTCAGCTGCTTGGCCTCGTGATCGGCGCGATCGCCCGGGTCGTGTCAACTCCGGCGCACCCGTTGCGTATCGATGCAGGCTTCTCGACCGGCGGTTGGCTCGCCGTACTCCTGCTGTTCGTGCTCGCGCGCGTCTTCGCCGAAGGCGCTCGCATGCGCGACGAACTGGAAGGGACGGTCTGACGATGGCGATCACGGTGAAGCTCGACGACCTGCTCCACGCCCGGCGGATGACTCTAACCGAACTGGCCGAGCGGATCGGCATCACCCTTGCCAACTTGTCGATCCTCAAGACGGGAAAGGCGCGTGCGATCCGCTTTTCGACCCTCGAGGCGCTGTGTGCGGCGCTCGGGTGTCAGCCCGGCGACCTGCTCGGATTTCAACGCGACTCCGGCGCGGGCGGCGATGATGCGCCGCCTCGCTCTGACACTTAGAATTGAAGGATTTCCATGGCTGCGTCCGTTTCAACCCCAAGCTCCCGACCCGGTGACCGCGAGGTCTCGCTGGGGCGGCTCTACCTTCTCCGCGCCACCTACTTGCTTCTCGTAGTGGGTCTAGGGCTAATGATCCTGCCCGCGGTTATCCGCCATGAGCCAACGGCGCGAGGTGTGATTCCAAGCCTGCTCGGCGGCGTGTGGATGCTGGCCATCGTCGGCTTGCGCAATCCGCTGCGAATGCTGCCCTTGCTGATGTTCGAGTTCGCCAATCTCCAATGACCTCAGCGCCTAAGAACCGAAACTCCCTGAAAAGCGCGGAGACCAAAAAGTCATTGTCACGAGAACAGCGTGAAGAGCTGCTCCAAGCCTTGCAAACCCGCTTTGAGAAACACCCGAATCGCCATGAAGGGCTGGAATGGGCCAGCGTAAAGGCCCGGCTCGAGGCTGATGCCGCAAAACTTTGGTCACTCCGTGAAATGGAAAGGACGGGCGGTGAACCGGATGTCGTTGGCCATGATCGAAACACGGGCGAATACCTCTTTTTCGATTGCTCGCCCGAAAGTCCCAAGGGACGCGTAGCGGTTTGCTACGATCGCGAAGGACTGGAATCCCGGAAGGAACATCGGCCGCACAATACTGCGATCGATCTGGCGACGGCGATGGGCGTTGAGCTTTTGACGGAAGAACAATATTTCGAGCTCCAAAAACTTGGGGAGTTCGACCTGAAAACGACGACCTGGTTAAAGACCCCGGCGGAGATTCGGAAACTCGGCGGCGCCCTTTTTGGGGATCGCCGCTACGGCCGTGTCTTTATCTGTCACAACGGCGCGCAGTCATACTATAGCGCCAGGGGATTCCGGACCTCGCTCCGGGTGTAGATTTGGATTTCGAGCGATCGGGAATCGCCCAGCGCCATCGGCTCTCGGCGATCTGACGATTGCTTTTGCTCTTAACCCCGGACAGCATACCCGAGCCTCCCGCCGAGCCTGTGCGCGCTTTCATCCCGAAACTTCTCGTCGTCCTTTGCCTGGTTGCGCTGGCCGCGTTGCAGGTCTCGGGAGTGTCGCGGGGCTACGTCTGCCTTTGTGATGGCCACGCCCTCGCCACGGCTTCGACGCACTGCCATTTGGAGAGCGACGGCACCAAGCACGCGTGTGATGACAACGATGCCGATCATGATGCGGACGCAGACGGACGCAGCGCACATGCGCTGCTGACCGAGCAGGCGCAATTCGCCCTGCTGCCAGCGTTGGTAGTTCCGGCGGTGACTTCCGTCGCGCTTCCGCCCAATTCATTCATATCGATGCGTCCACATACCCACTCCGAGGTCGGGCGGATCCCATGAGTCGCCCCTTCCTTGTGTTCGGCGGCACAATTGTCTTGATCGCCAGACCTGACGCTGGCCTTTGTCCCGCATCCTTTCTGGTTCCTCGTGGGTGTCGGGCTGTGGGGCTTACTAACCTTGGCAGCCCGCAGGGGATCTTCGCGGACATGATTGATTGAAGACTTCACTCCCGAGCAACTCGGTGGCTCAGCCTCCGGAGTCTTCAATCTCGCCAGCGGTTGGGCAATGCTGCTCGCCAGTGCACTGGCCGACTGGCTCTGGGATCACTTCGGTTCCTTTTGGACCTTCGCCTTGGGGGAGGTCTGCAGCCTTTTGGTCGCGGCGGCGGCACTCGGCGTGCTTGGTAGGGTGGGTCCGCACGCGGCGCCGGCGGACAGCCTACAAGCATTCTGGACGTTCGAGCCGCGCCAGGAAATTCGAGCGCCGGGGCAGAACCGTCGTCTCAAATCGCATCGTCGGGCGCAAGCCGGCACGGATGGGCCTCATCGCCGCGCTCGAGTTGGAGGGTGGCGTGGCCGATGCCGAACTTTTCCCGGAGTTCGTCGCAGGTGCGGGAGAGCAGACCGTCATCCAAGTTAGCGTCGGGCTTGACCAGGTGGGCGGTCAGCGCGGTTTCCGTCGTGCTCAACGCCCAGATGTGCAGGTCATGCACCGCGACAACCCCGGGCAAACCCGCCAAATGATTCTTTACGGCTAAGGCGTCGATCCCGGCCGGCACGGCATCGAGGGCGAGATTCGTTGCATCCCGCAAAAGTCCCCACGTTCCCCAGAGGATGACTACATTGACGACGATGCTCGTCACGGGGTCCAGCCAGTTCCACCCGGTGTAAGCGATGGCGATACCGGCAAGCACGACCCCGGCGGAAACGGCGGCGTCCGCTGCCATATGCAGGAATGCTCCTTTGACGTTGAGGTCGCCCTTTCGGCCCGACATAAACATCAGCGCAGTGCCCAGATTGATGACGATTCCGACCGCCGCGACCCAAATCACCACACCGCCCTGCACGGGATGAGGCTCGCCAAAGCGTCGCACGGCCTCCCAGGTGATTCCCCCGATGGCGACGAGCAAAAGGACGGCATTGGCGAGGGCCGCGAGAATGGATGAGCGGCCCAGGCCGTAAGTGCGCTTTGGGGTCGGGAGGGATTTGGCGAGATGACTGGCCCACCAGGCAAGGAGGAGGCCGAGCACATCGCCCAAGTTGTGTCCGGCATCGGCGAGCAGTGCCAGCGAGTCCGCCGAGAGCCCGAAGATGACCTGCACCACGACGTAGCCAAAGTTCAAGATCGTTCCGACGGCGA
>JBBRQH010000111.1:0-9198 GCA_038226705.1 Chthoniobacterales bacterium
ATGGCTCTCTCGAGCCCCTTGCGGGCCCTTCGTTCACCCAACTATCGACTCTTCTTCATCGGTCAGATTGTCTCGCTCTTCGGTAGCTGGATGACTCAGACGGCCACGATGTGGCTGATCTATCAGCTTACTTCATCGGCCTTCATGGTTGGCCTGCTGACTTTTGTCAGCCAGATCCCCAGCTTTCTGCTCGGGCCCATCGCAGGCTGGTGGGTCGACCGCACCAACCGCCATCGGCTTCTCGTCTGGGCCCAGATCCTGTCGATGCTGCAATCCTTCGCGCTCGCCGCCTTTGCCTTCCTCGGGACCATCGATGTCGAGCATCTCCTCATTCTCGGCGCCATCCAGGGAGTCGTAAATGCCTTCGACATGACCGCGCGCCAGGCGCTCGTCGTCGATTTTGTGGAAGACCGCGCGCTGCTCGGCAACGCCATCGCGCTCAATTCCTCGATGTTCAATATCGCGCGCCTCACGGGACCCGCGCTCGCAGGCTTCGTCATTGCCTGGCGCGGTCCGGCCTTCTGTTACCTGATCGATGGCCTCAGTTTCCTCGCGGTCATTATCTGCCTGCTGCTCATGAAATTGCGCCCACAGCAGGAGTCGCCCAAGAAGCAGGCGGTCTGGGGCGGCCTGCGCGACGGCGCACTTTACGTCTGGGCGCATCCGCTCATTCAGCCGGTGCTGCTGCTCGTGACGGCGATTTGTTTCTTCGCTTTTTCGTTTTCCTCGCTCATTCCAGGGATCGCGCGCGATGTCTTCCACGGCGATGCCCGCACGCTCGGGATCCTTATGTCCAGTTCCGGCTCCGGCTCGCTGGCCGCGGCGTTGTATTTGAGCACCCGCAGCGGCGTCAACGGCTTGGGTCGCGTCATTGTTTTCGGCGGGACCGTTCTTGGGCTGGCCCTGATCGCGTTGCCACAAATGGGCACGCTCTGGCTCGCCCTGCCGTGTATGTTCGGCATCGGGCTCGGGGGTGTGCTGCTCGTCGCCTCGAGCAACACGATCATTCAGACGCTCGTCGAGGATCAGATGCGTGGGCGCGTCATGGCGCTCTTCACCATGGCCTTCACCGGGACCGCGCCGGTTAGCAACCTGATCATGGGCTGGCTCGCCCAGCGCACCGGCAACGAAATCGCCCTCGGGGCAGCCGGGCTCATTTCGCTTCTCGCCGTATTGCTATTTCATCGGGCCCGTCCCCGCATCCGCGAGGCGATGGCACGCGCGCACCAGCCGGACGAACCCGAGCCCGTCGCCGAACCCGCCTTGCGCTGAGGCCGAGGCCGCATTCGCGCTTTACGCGCAGCGGAATCGCAGCCTATCACTCGGGTGGTCATGAAGCAGCACAATTTTCTCCGTGGCGCGCGCGTTTATCTCTCCGGGCCGATGGATTTTGTGGCCTCGCGGGTGGATGAGAAACGCCTCGGCTGGCGCAATCGCGTCGGCGATTTTCTCCGTTCGTTTGGCGGCGTCGTCTTCGATCCGTGGTTCAAGCCCGCGGTGCGCGGGCTGCATGAGTACGGGCTCGAGGACATCAACACCATCGACGTGCGCGACACCTGGACCTACGAGCAAGGTGACCGCGGCGATGAGATCCGGGCGCGTTGCGCGGAGAAGTTTTGGGAAACCCTGCATATCGACCTCCGCATGGTCGACACGAGCGACTTCACGATCGCGTATGTTCCCACGAATATTTACAGCGTCGGCACGGTTCACGAGATCATCCTCTCGCGCTTGCAGCGCAAACCGGTGCTCTTTGTCAGTCCGCCGGTGACATATCCTTCCTACGATGCGCTGCGGGAGCATCTGCGCGACGATCCCACTAGTCTGGCCCTGCTCGACAAGCTGGCCGGGGAAGTGCCGATCAAGCCAAATCCGAATGCGATCCCGAGCCTTTGGTATATGCCCTTGATCGGCAGCGGCTGCTTCTTCGACGGCTTCGGCTTCGCCCCCTATATGCAGCGGTTTCATTGGGGACCGATGGCGATTGACCAGCAGGAGCGGCTCTTCCCGCCAGCGAACCCCTTGCTGCCGTTTCTCGAGAAACTTTCCGAGCAGATTCCGCAGCGCTGGGACAACAAGCTCAAACGCTACGTGACGAACGACGATTGGCTCCTGTGGGAGCTGGAAAGCGCCGACAAAGGCGGCGAAGTCGTGCACGATTCGCCGATCGACGATCTGCGCCAGACGCGGCTGCACTTTCCCGACTTGTAGGCATCATGCCGAATCCGCCCGACGCCGCCGCGATCCGTCGTGCGCGATGCACAGCGCCCGGCGGTTTGATGCACAGGTCCGTTGGACGCTGAGGATTGTAGCGCCGAAGGGCTTCGGAGAAACGTGCGCCGTGGCTGGAGGTGAGTGAAGCGGAACTGGAAAAGCGCGCGCGAGGTGACCGCCGGGCCGGGTTGATCGGGAGCTTGGCGCGAAAACGCACGAGCGTCACTTTGGGCTGGGTCGCCGAAAGACTGCAGCTGAAGACGTGGGCGAACGCAGCGCAGGCGATCGCAAGGGCGGAAGCCGAAGCGGAAACCGATGTTACCGTCGAGATGCAGAAGATAGCCCTCGACTTTTTGTCATGATTTGTCCTGAACCTCGGCTGGCACTTATTCTGGACCGGCAAATCTCCCCTGACCTTGGCGCAGAACCCCAAGAGTGCGGCGAAGATGGGCGATTCTTCCTGGCAGGATGCCAAACCTCTGGCGAGGGTCGAATGATCTGCGCGCAAGAACGCGGGACCTTCGCCGAAGACCAATTGTTCTCCGCGGAAGGACGCCGGACCTTCGGGCAAGATCGCGGGTTCTTCGCACCCGAACGTGGGACCTTGGGCGGAGACCGATTGTTCTCTCCAGAGGACGCCGGACCTGCGCCAGGGACCGGAAGTTCTTGCTGGGAGAATGTCAGACCTTCGGGACGGACCACCCGATCTTCGGGCCAGAACGCCGAACCATTGGCGAGGATCGCCGGGTCTTCGCGGACGGAGACCGGACCTCTGGCGTCAATCGATGGTTCTTCGCGCCAGAACGCGGCACCTTCGCTGAAGAACAATTGTTCTTCGCCGAAGGACGCCAACCTCCGGCGAAGACCGATGGTTCTCCGCGGAGACAGTTTGGCTCCGATTTCAAAGCGGTGCTTCGTCTGGTCGGAACTCTGCACGCTCGACGATGACCAATCATTTCTCGCGCGCGGGCAACTGAAACGCAGCGCAGCCCGAATTCCGCTCAGGCAATGAGGACGAGTCTTCGCCTCCGGTCACTGCACCCACGGCGCGGATCCCGCGATGCCGGCGCTTTTGGCAGGCGCGAAAACAAGCAGGCGGGCGCCTTCGCTGCGAAGACGCCCGCCGGTTCCCTACCTCTCGTTCACCTCTTCCGCTCTTTCTCCGCCCTGCTGCCTCGCGCGCCCTACTGCCTCGCGCGCTCTGCTGGCGCTCCGACTGACGGGGCGGGAGGCTGCTCCGGCTTGACCTTGGGCTTCGGCCGGCGTCGGACGCGCGGACTGAGCGCTGCGAGTTGGTCGCGCAGGTCCTTGCTGCCGTGCCGAGCCGTGACTTGCAGAGCGCTTTTCGCGACACTGAGCTGGAGGATGAGTTCGCGCTTTACCTCGATCTCGGCGTCTTCAGCCCGACTAAGGATGGCCCGGAGCCGGGTGACCTCGCGTTCCACAGCCTGACGGCGCGCTCGGAGGGTGTCGACTTCGTTGGTGTCGATGCCACCGGTGGCGTAGCCTGGGCGCAGGGCGATGATTTGACCGAGATCCCGCTCGAAGTCGGCATCGCTGAAGCCCTGCAGGCGTAAGCGGCGGCGATCGGCGGCAGCCACGACCGGGAAAACGGTCACGGCGCGTTCGGCGCTGTCGTTGAGGCTCGAGAGTTCGGCAATCGCCTGGTCAATCGGGTTGGGGTCGGTGCTGTCCGAGCCGGCATTGCGGCCGATCGGGGCGAGTGCCACCGCCGAGGCGGAAGCGTTGGGGTTGTGGTCTGCTTTGTTGTTCACTGGTTTGTTCTTTCTTAACTGCGTTTTCTGCGACCCTCGTCCGACTCATAGGAGCCGCCGGTGGGCGTGTCGGAATGACGTGAACAGGATCGCACTCAGGGGCGGACATTATGCGCCCGGGGGGTACGGCCATCGGGTCGGAGCAACGGCTGGAACGTGAGGTCAGAGCAGGCCTTGCACTCTGTTGGGAGGAACTCCGACCCGAGTTCGAAAAAAACTCAAAAAAGATTATCCGATCCCTCTCCAGGCCAGAAAAGGACACCCCCCGGCCATCGAGAAGAGTCTCGCCGGGTGGCTGGCCTCGCGCGACCGGCGGAACGCGCTCGCCTTCCGTGGGTCGCTCCCTTACGTTTCCCTTGGGGCCATTCTTACCAGAATGAAGCGGACCGCGTAGAACTGCACACGGCCGACATGACCGCACTCCCGCTGCCCGATGAGTGCGTGTGGACGTCTGTCTTTCCGTCGGGGCAATCAACAATATTCCCAATCCAGTGGGTCGGCGACGCGCTCTCGATGAAGCGGCACGGGTGCTGAAGCGAGGCGGTCGTCTCCTCATCGTCGACATTTCCGCTACCGCTGAGTACGAAATCACCCTGCGACAACTCGGTTGTCGAACGTCTCGCGCAGCTCGATTTGGCGGCGCAGAACGAGCGTCTGCGGGACGAGATCGCCCTGCGCGCCGAGGCTGAGTTGCAGCGGCGGGAGTCGCTCGATCGCGCGGTCGTCGTGGCCGCGCCCGGGGGCGACGTGTATTTCTGTTCGCGTCTCGCCCAGCGCCTGCTCGCGGACTGGTTTCCCCATGCCCGCGGCGATGGGTTGCCCGCGGACCTCGCGGCCTGGCTGACCGCGGAGGAGCGAAGCGAGCCGTTCACGAAGGAGCGAGGGTCGATGCGGTTCATCGCGCGCGTTCTCTCCGGGGGCGGAGTGCGGCGGGTCGAGGATGCTCCTGCTGGAGGAGTTCCCGTTCGCCTCCACCGCCGATTCCCCGGTGCCGCTGCTGAGCCTGGGTCTGACCCAGCGCGAGGCCGATATGCTTTACTGGATCGCGCAGGGAAAGACGAGTCCGGAAATCGCCGTTATCCTCGGATCGGCGTTGCTCGCTCGGAGCGTATCCATCGCGGATGTGCCCCTTCGCTCGCGTCCCGCGAGCGGGACCGCCAAAAATCTTCGCGGCGGATCCATCAATTCATGCGTGCAGGACCACTAGCGGGGTTTGGGGTTTCACGGGGCTGATCCGCCGTCGCGTTGTTTCCTATTGACATTCTATAGGAGCAGCGCCACCTGCTCCTACAGATAAACTATATGAGCGCGCGCCCGTCCGGTAAACCCAAGGCAGATCTCTTGCAGGGGACGCTCGATTTGCTCGTCCTGAAGGCTCTCGCGGCGCAGCCCCTGCACGGGCTCGGAGTTTCGAACCGCATCAGCCTCCTTACGAAGGGGACATTCGAGGTGAAACCCGGATCGCTTTTCCCCGCCCTCCACCGCATGGAGGAAGCGGGCTGGCTGAAGGCGGAGTGGGGCGAATCGGAGAACAACCGGAGGGCCAAATTTTATGCGCTCACGAAGGCGGGACGTCGCCAGCTCGAAACCGAGACCGCCGGCTGGCAGCGCATCTCGCTCGCCATCGGCAGTGCCTTGCGTGCCACCTGAAGCGGAGATCGAACATGAAATTGCTGTCTCGGCTAGGAAGTCTCTTTCGAAACCTCACGCGGAAGCGCGCGGTCGAACAGGAACTGGCCGAGGAATTGAGAACCTTCGTGGAAATGCTCACCCGGGCGAAGATGTGCGAAGGTCACGGCGAGTCCGAAGCGCGCCGTCTCGCGCTGCTCGAACTGGGCGGCGTGGAGCAGGTCAAGGAACAGGTGCGCGAGGTGCGCCTGGGTCGTTTCCTCGAGACGCGCTGGCAGGACTTGCGCTTCGCGGGGAGAACCGTGCGGAAGTCGCCCGTCTTCTCGCTCACCGTCATGCTCGTGCTCGCCCTCGGCCTCGGGAGTACGGCCTTGATCTTTTCCCTCGTCAACGCCGTCCTTCTGCAAGGCCCGCCCTTCCCTCAGGCCGGGCAGCTCTTCCTGCTTTGGCAGGACCTGCCGCAGGAAAAGCGGGTCTCCTTTTCCACCCGGGAATTCCAGGTTTGGCAGAAGGAGACGCAGGTTTTCGAAGGCCTCGCCTCCTACAGCGGGAACGGCTTCGTCGTCTCCGGGCGCGGTGACCCGGAACTCGCGCTCGGGCGCCAGGTCGCGCCCGGGTTCTTCCCGCTCTTGCGCACGCCCCCGGCCCTCGGCCGCGCTTTTCTGCCCTCGGAAAGCGAAGTGGGTCAGGACCATGTGGTCATCCTGAGTCACGCGCTCTGGCGCGATAAATTCGGCCTACGCGAGGATGCGCTTGGGCAGTCGGTCATCATGAATGGCGAGCCCTTCACCGTGGTCGGCGTGATGCCGGAATCCTTCGCCTTCCCCGACCGCGAAACGCGGCTGTGGGTTCCCGCCGCCTTGGACGGTCCGTTCTTTCAACAACACCCCGACGCCCATTTTCACCGTGTGGTCGGCCGGCTCAAGATCGGCGTCACTGCCCAACGCCTCCAGGCCGAGGTCGATGTCCTCGGCACGCGCATGAACGCCCCGGGCGACGACACCGTGCGGCGTTTTTTTGCCGTGCCTCTCCAGGAAGTGTTCGCTGCCGACCTGCGTCGGCCCCTTCTCGTTCTGCTCGCTGCCGTCGTGTTCCTGCTGCTCATCGCATGCGCCAACGTCGCGAATTTGCTGCTCGCGCGCGCCCAGACCCGCCAGGGCGAAATGGCGGTCCGGCGCGCGCTCGGCGCGAGCCACGGCCGGCTCGTCGCGCAAATGCTCACCGAGTCCGCCCTTCTCGCCGTTCTGGGCGGCGCGCTCGGAGTCGCCGTGGCCGGGGGCGGCTTATACTTTTTGAAGCTCTTCGCCGCCGCGAATCTCCCGGAACTCCTGCACGCGCGGCTCGACGCCTCGTCCCTCGCTTTTGTTTTTCTGCTGACCGTCGCAACCGGCGTCTTGTTCGGGTTCGCTCCCGCCATCGCGGCCTCGCATCCCACGCTCCTGCCCACAATGAAGGGTGCGGCCCACAGCTCAAGTGGCGCAGCGAGCGAGCGTACCCGGCGCGCGCTCGTCTTCCTCGAGATCTCCCTGGCCTGTCTGCTCCTGATCGGCTGCACGCTGATGCTACGCAGCTACGACGCGCTCGCGCACGCCGATCCCGGTTTCCGCGCGCAGAACGTCGTTACTGCCAGCGCTGTCCTGATGAAACAAAGCTACCCGGAGAGCGCCGGTCTGATCCGTTTCTATCGTGAATCCCTCGCCGCCGTGCGCGCCCTCCCCGGTGTCTCCGCCGCCGGCCTCGTGACACACCTTCCCTTTGGCGGCAATGATTGGGGCACCAGCTATGAAGTCGAAGGGCGGCCCGCGCTGGCGGGCGTGCAGTTCAACGCACAGGTTCGACCAGTCAGTCCGGGCTACTTCTCGACGCTCGCCATTCCGCTGCCGCACGGACGCGATTTTTCTGAGCAGGACCACGAGTCCGCGCCCGGCGTCGCGATCGTCAACCGGCTCCTTGCCGATCGCTTCTGGCCGGGCGAAAATCCGGTCGGAAAGCGGATTCGTTACGATCGCGACTGGCTCGAGATCGTAGGCGTATGCGGCAATATCAAACATAGCCGCCTCGAGGCTGAACCGGACGCGCAGATTTATGTGCCCTACCCGCAGGTGCCCGCCGGAGTCATTCAATTTGTTGGGCGCGAACTGAACTTCGTCGTGCACGCCGATCGGCCTGCCGCGGTTGGCGCGGAGCTCCGCGGCGCGCTCAAGCAGCTTGATGCCGGCCTTGTCTTGCAGGTGAACACGCTGGAAACCCTCATCCACGACTCCATTGCACAGTCGCGTTTCCGCACCTGGCTCATCGCGATTGTCTCCTCCTTTGCGCTCCTCCTCGCTTGCCTCGGCATCTACGGGGTGATCGCATACCTCGTCACCCAGCGGCAGCGGGAGATCGGCATCCGCCTCGCGCTCGGCGCCCCGCGGCGGGATATCCTGCGGTTGGTGCTGAGCCGCACGCTGCGACTGGCGGCCACCGGTGTGTTCGGAGGCTCGATCGCCGCCTTCTTTTTCGCCCAGTTTCTCCGCTCGATTCTTTTCGGCATCGACGCACACGACCCGATCACGTTTTGCGCCGTTCCCGCCGGTCTGATCGCAGTCGCGCTCCTCGCTGGCTACTTACCCGCGCGCCGCGCGACGCGCGTCGATCCGATGTCATCGCTGCGCTGCGAGTGAGGGACGCGCTTGACCCGCGCTTCGGAACCTCCCGAAGCCCCCTCCGTCGGCGCCTGCAACAAACAGCTTGTCGTGGCAGACCCTTCCTCGAGCCAGCGCTCCTTGCGCTCGGACGACCCCGTCGGACGAGATTTGGTCGGACCCGGCGTAAACATCATCTCTGCCAAGCGAGGCAGCGGATTCCAGGCGATGGATGCCACCAGCATGGCCACGCCGGATATCGCGGGCCTCGCCGCCCGGGCTGGCGGCGGCCTTTTCTCCGACTGCATCCAGCAGCCGCCGAAGTTTTCCTTGGCCAGCCAAACCCGCGAGGTTTTCAGGTTCCTCTGCGCGAGCGCCTCGAAGCTCACGGCGTGCTTGGCTGAGAGGTTTTGCTGGCCCTAGAGCCACTGGTAGCGCGTGCCTTTGAGCGTCTGATCGCCTTTTTCTGCCAGCACCTTGGCCTCCTGCCGCCGCACCTCGTCGACCGCTCGGCTCAAAAGCGCGCTGAGGTGGTATTTGTCATGCACCAGCACGGCTCCGGGCAGCAACTCGGCGATGGCTTTGATGATCGCAGCACTCAGATCGCAACTGGCGGCCGCAATCGTCGATCGCGCTCCGGGCGGGATGCAGGCAAGCACGCTGCGGGCCGCCACCGTGTCCTTTCCCGGACTGACTTCCAGCACGATTCCACGCTCCAACTCGCTCAAGATCATCACGTAACTTTGCCCTTTCAGAAAGCTCTTCTCGTCCAGCCCGACGTAACGCAAATCCTCCCAGGACCGTCTGGCCAGCCCGCGTTCCACCGCCCGCGCCATGATCGCGTTCACGCTCGACCAATCCAGCCCGAGCAGGCCGCGCGCCTGTTCCAGACTCCCACACGCTTGGATGACCACAATCGCCCACGCCTCAAACGAGCGCGTCCAACGCGTGTA
>JBBRQH010000112.1:0-9104 GCA_038226705.1 Chthoniobacterales bacterium
ACCTGAGATTCTTCGGTCGTCGTGAGTCGCTGCAGAGCTTTCAATTCCACGATCACGCTGCCATTGCAGACAAAATCCGCTCGATAGGATGTGTTCAGGGGCAGCCCTCGATAGACGATGGGAAACGGTCGCTCTCGCTCATAGGGAATCTCACGAAAGACAAGCTCACGCTCGATGCCTCCTGATAAACCAGCTCCAAAAAGCCGTGACCCAATTCCCGGTGAACAGCCATGGCCGCACCGATGATGGTGTAAGTCTCCTCGTCCCGTTTTCCCTCATCTGCGTCCATCTGCGTCATCTGCGGATCATGAATCATTACAGAACAATTTCATCCCCAGATTTCGCAGAGGAACGCGAATGAAAGACGAGTCGCTTTTACTCCCGTCGGCTGCCACCTCGGACGCCTCCTGATAGACCAGCTCCAAAAAGGCGTGACCCAACTCCCGGTGGACAGGCAGAGCGGCACCAATAATTGCGCACGTCTGCTCGTCCCGTTTTCCATCATCTGCGTCCATCTGCGCCATCTGCGGATCATGAACTCACTCCATCTTACAGAACAATTTCATCCGCAGATTACGCAGAGGAACGCAGATAAAAGACGAGTTGCTGGCGCTGCGTCGATCTCGCGAGCGCGGAGTGGCAGACAGGTCTCACCCAAAGACACAAAGAGGATAAGGCTCCAGGAAGGCCGTGCTGCCGTTTTCCATCATCTGCGCCCATCTGCGCCATCTGCGGATCCTGAATTCACTCACAGAACAACTTCATCCGCAGATTACGCAGAGGAACGCCGATGAAAGACGAGTCGCTTGTACCCCAGTCGGCTGCCGCCAAAATTCATGAGAAGGGCGCGCGTAAGCCCGGTCTGCTCGTCCCGTTTTCCCTCATCTGCGACATCTGCGCCATCTGCGGATAAATTCTCTGCTCTTCGCGCCTTCGCGTCTCTGCGTGAGTCTTGATTCCCTTCGTGACTTCGTGCGTTGCCTTCGCTCCACTCCCGTCTCGCTCATCGCTGCCCGCGCGACGCCCCGGCCATCTCAACGCTCCCGGCGCTTCGGTTGTGTGAGACCCTCCCCCTCCCCATCCCCATCTGCGACATCGGCGCCATCTGCGGATAAATTCTCTGCTCTTCGCGCCTTCGCGTTCCTTCGTGTCTTTGTGGCGTTGCCTTCGCCCGCACCCCGTTTCGCTCAATCCCCGTCCCCGCCCCCGTCCCCAAGATCTGCGTCCATCTGCGTCATCTGCGGACAAATTCTCTGCTCTTCGCGTCTTCGCATCCCTTCGTGCCTTCGTGGTGTTGCCTTCGCTCCACTCCCCGTCTCGCTCATCGCTGCCCGCGCGATGCCCCGGCCATCTCAACGCTCCCGGCGTTTCGGTTGTGTGAGACCCTCCCCTCCCCGTCCCCATCTGCGACCTCTGCGACATCTGCGGATAAATTGCAGTCTCCGTGCTCCCATCACCTCAGCCGTTCTCATCCACTGCGCTTACGCCAACGGCGTCATCCGCGGCGCCAACGACCCTCAGCGAAAGTTCCCGCCCCTTCGAGGAAAAGTCACCGGCACCAACCCACAGGCCGCCGACCTTCGGCCAAGCGCCACCGGCCTCAACCAAAGGGTCACCGACCTTCCGCCAAGGGTCCGCCACCCTGAACCACAGTTCTGCGGTCTTCAGCGAAACGTCCCCGGTTCTGAGCAAAAGGTCCGCGCCCTTCGGCAAAAGGTCCCCAACCTTCCGCAAAAGGTTCGCGACCTTCGACAAAGGTCCCACGACCTTAAGCAAAAGGTCCTCGCCCTTAAGTAAAGGTTCACCGCCCTTCCGCAAAAGGTCACCGACCTTCAGCAAAAGGTCACCGACCCTTGGCAAAGGGTCTTCGACCTTCAGGCAGAGGTCAGCGACCTTCAGACGGGGGTACCGCGACCTTAAGGCGGAGGTACACGCACCTTCAGGTGAGGGTCAGCGGCGTTCGATCAAGGGTCGGCGACGTTCGTCCAAAGGTCCGCGCAGCTTTGCCAAGAGTCAGCGGAGTGAACTCGAACGCCAGTGGCGTCAAGCCAAAGGCCAAGGCCGTCAGCGCTATGGGCAGCGGCCTTCCGCCAAAGGCCGGCGCCATTAAGCTTGGCGCCAGCGGCATCAAGCCAAGAGTCCGTCGCATTTTCCCAAGAGTCCGCGACCTGAACCGAATGGTCGCCGCACCCCAAGCTTAAGGTCCGCGGCCTCAGGCCAAGAGCCAGCGGCATGAACTCTAGGTTCAGCGGCACGTAGCCAAATGCCAGCGGCGGTTGGCCAAGGGTCCGCCGCATCACGCCAAGAGTTTGTGGCGCTCTCCATAAAGTCAGCGGCTTCAAACGAATGGTCAGCGGCGCGCCGCCAGCGGTCGGTGACTCTCGTGCAAAGGTGGCCGTACCCTCGCTCAGCAACCTGTGGAAGAACTCCCGTGAGCCGCGCGCGCGTCAGTTGGGCCGGATGGCGGGCGAGTCGAGAAGGAAGCGGGTTGCAGTTACCCCGTGACCGACGAGCGAGCGCACCAGACGGCCCAAATCACGCGCGCCCTTCGGGTTGCGCCGCTTTTGCCCGTGCTCTGCGTTGCTTCACTTGGCCAGGATCACCGAGGATCCAGGCGCTTTGCTCGCGCCTTGACAACCGACAAAATCGGCGGCGACGCGGCCCACGCGAGTTTTTCCACAGGCTGCTAAGCCAACGTGTTTCGCGGCTCGACACCGGTGACGACTTGCCCAACCACCCGCGGCAACTTCGGAGTGCCCTTGTCCCATTGGATCGAGACAAAATCGCTTCGTCCCGAACCACCGGCGCGTCGCTGCAGGACGATTCCGGGTTCGAAGAAGAGAATTCGGCGTCCGGTCGACCAATTCGGACTCCCCGAGCTCGCGCTCCTGCAGCATCTGAGTCTGGCCGGACTCGCCCTCGACGACACCATCTTCCTGGCCGCCGGCGATTCCGCGTCCCGTTCCGTCTTCGAGCTCGACGAAAGCCTGCATTTCCACGAGATGGTCCACATCGTGCAATGGGCGCGTCTGGGCTCCGACAACTTCCTGCTCACCTAGGGCTTCGGCCTCATCACCCGCGGCTACGAAGCGAGCCCGTTGGAACAAATGGCGTACAAGCTCGCGCGCGAATTCGAGGGCGGCGCGCGGCCGCGTCTGCTTGGGCCGGAGATTGAGACTGCGGCGGATGCGGCGTGGAGCGAGGTGGCGCCGCTGATTCAGCGATCGAGTTAGCTAAGCTAAGGCACTGCCGTGCCCGGCGCTTGCTCATGCACCGCGACAATTTGCGCGATCTGCTCGGCGAATCCCTCCGCTCGATCCTCGGGAACAATTTCCACTTCGACCGGAGCCTTCCCTAAAAGCTTGAGGGCTCCTCGGTAGCTTTCGCTCAACTCCGGCGAGTGCGGCCCGCCCACCAGGAAGTAGACGCGGAAGGCTTCGTGGGAGTCCTGCACGCCCATCATTTGTCCGAGCCAGCGGTGGGCCTTTTCTTTGATGCTTTCGGGCAGGGTGAGATCGAAGGACAAGGGTTCGAAGCAATGCCAGCGCTCGTTCTGGTACGCGTGGGCAAACTCCACTTCGTCATCCGCTCCACTGATCTTCTTCGCCTGCAGTCGGCTGGTGACATGACGCGCATCGAGGGCGCGCTTGAAGCGCGACCAGACCTCTTCGTCGTTTCGACCCTTCGCGGCAGTTTTTTCGTCGTAGCGGGTAACGTAGCGGCGAAAAAGCTCTTCGAGTTTGGCCGGGGGATCGGCACACAATCCTCCGCCCACCGGACTCCATTGGAGCGCGCTGTCGTCGTGCGGTAGCACCGAGCGGGCCAGCGCACCCGCATCGGCTGGGACGTTTTCGAGCGGGAGCTCACTCCGGAGGCGGTCGCCGATTTCATCGATGCGATTCCCGATGTAGCGCATGAGCGACTTGAAGCCCTCGCGATCCATATCCGGGAACAGATGGCTGATGCGACCGTGCGTATCCCGGCAAAGCGCGCCAGCGAAGCGGGCCTCGGGAGCGAGCAGCACAACGCCCACGTTGGCGAACTCGCCGGAGGCCGCGTCGTGGACGTAATGGAGAAGCGTGTACGTGTAGGCGGTTTTCATGGGGATGGCAGGGTCAAAGTAACTGCATCCAATGCGGAAGCGAGCCTGGCGTGCACCGTCCCGAGATGGGATTCGATCCTCGGGAAATACGTCTCTCTCCCGGGCCAGTCACCGGGAATCAGGTCACGATACGCCGAAACGACGTCTGGTGTGACTGCCTCCCAGGTGCCTTCCAAGCGGGCAAACTGCGCGCGGTTTTGCTCGAGAAACGGACGGGCGATATGTCGGTGAAGGAACGAATAAGATTCCGGATTTTCGATGGGTCCGGAGCCGAAGATGTCGAGAAGAAAGCCGAAGGCTTGGTCATGATCGAAGAAGCGCAGTTCGGTACCTTTCACCAAGCAGTTAGCGTTCGTTGCCATGCGGTCGGCGTTCTGAATCAGGCCATCAAACGCGTAGAGTTCGGCGAAGGTGGGCAGCAATGCCCGAGCGGGTGGCTTACCCACTGGAATGGGCGCGAATCCGCCGGGGAGGTGTCGGGTCGCGAAGGACCAGCCGGGCGCAGCCGCGCAGCGAGTTCGAGCCTCAGCGTTGCTCGCGGGAATTGCGCGCTGCGTAAACTCCGACGTGATCTCGACGAGCAACGGATCGGCAATAGGCAGACCGAGGTCGAGCGCAAGAAGCGCGGCCACAAGCTCGCAGACGGGTTGATGCGGGGCGGACTCCCGGTGGCCACTGAGCTTTACAACGCACTCGATCTCTCCGCCGTCCGGAAGTTCACAGGCGATGAGAGCAGGCCGCGTACGACCTGACCCTTTGAAATCGATCCAGCGAGTCGCTATGAGCCGTGGAAGGGCTGTTGGCATGGCGCGAGGGAGCAAAGGCGCTGATCGGGCCTTCGGAAATTGTCGCTACATCCCAAGTGAATCCAATGCGGGCTTAAGCGCCGCCTCCAGCTTGGCCATTGTCTCAACCATCTCCGATTGAATTGCCGGCCATTGTGACTCCGGGCTCCGGTAGCCACCCTGCTCGATCAGGGACTTGATTCGGCAGGCTCGTTTGGCGTCGAGACGTTCCCACACAAGCGTCGCGCCAAACGCGTTCGCGATTTCCTCTTTGTGGGCGTGGAGATGGTCGAAGATGCGCTTGTTTTCCGAGACCTCGCCGCGGTCGATGTAAAGCTCGGCGCACGCTATCTCCTGCCCGATGGTGTAGTTGAGATTCAACCCGCGAATCCCTGAGCTTGCGCCGAGATAGCCGTAGGGACCGGGTGTGATGTTGGAGTGTCGCGTCTTGCGCTTGCGAGCAGCGGCAATAATTCCCTCCCAGAATCGCTGGCGCACGTCGTAGCGTTCCGCCCGCTGCTTCCGTTCGACCTGTTCCTTTTCACGCAGGTGCACTTGGTATTCGTGCGCCTCCGGCAGCGGAATGATCTGTTGCACATCCACCAGGCGTTTTTCACCGTCCTCATACGGGCGAAGTCGGATGCACCGGATGTCGATGTCTCGCTTCCGCAGCCACAATACGGCCGTTGTGAGTTCCTTCCCAAAGTCCTCCGATACCAGAATCACGCGCACGTCGGGTGCGAAAGTCTCCTCCTCAGGCTCATCCCAATTGAGAAACGCGAGGATGCGCGCCCGTGCCTCGTCTGCCGGTATCTCAATTCGGGGCAGAAACTCGGCATGAATCTGCGTGGCTCGCTCGAAAGTCATGGCTGAGACCATGCTCGCGTAGCGAATCGCTTGAAGTTCCATGTGGCCGCCGTCATTGGTGCGCTTGAGTTCGATCACCACGAGATTTGCCTGTCGGTCTATCGCGAGCAGATCGATTCGCCGACGACTATCCTCCCAATCTCCGAACTCTTCGGTGAGCACATAAAGATCATCTCCGAGCACCTCGATCTGTGATCTGAGCAGGCGTTGAAGGTCGCCGCGCTCCCGAACCTGCAAGCTGATAAACGAAGCCTGGGTAATCGGGCGGAACGCTCCGGAGGTCATCTCGTAAAGTGGCATGAGTCAGGCCTTGTTCTTGATTTCAGCGACGGTGGAGTCAAGGCCAGCGTTGGCTTTGCTGCGGTCGATAGCGAGCTTGGATTCCAACGTGCCCACCAAAGCCATCGGTTCGTCTGCTCGGCACGATCCGGCGTTGCTCGGAGATTATCATGTTCAGGAGTCGGAGCACCCCACTCGAGACCACACGACTTTCAAAAGAGCGAGTTCGGCTTGATGCCCGCTTGCGCCCTTAAACCCGCGCCGCTTCAAGTTTGGTCGACGAAAGGACGGGTGAAGCAAGATCGCCGAAATGATTATTCCATGAATTGAGGAGACGTTGACGAGAGCTCCATCATTGCGGTCGATGTCCTTGAAAGTTTCGGCTTTGGTCCACGGATCGCACTCCGTCACCAGACCAGCAAGCAGATCCGGGGCATCACGCCCAAGGCAGACGATCGCCTTCGGTCGAATCGTATTGATTTGTTTCTTCAATGCATCGGAGCACCGGCTGACGAAAGCATTGTCTTTCCACCCTTTCGAACGGCCCGTGTTGGTAATGCCTGTTCGCACTCCGAAAAGCGCGTTGGTGAAGAAGCATGCTTCGGGCGGAATTTCGGCTTCCTTGAGCAGATCGTGGAGAATCTTGCCCGTGCCGGATTGAATGTCGGCGTTCGGATTTTTCATCAACGCACGCAAGTTGGTCTCGCAGCCCCAATCCTGTCCGATAAACATGATCCTACGCGGTTGGATTGCGGTGGTTAGACATCCATCATGGAACGAACCTGACGCGACAGGGAAGAACCCACAACCGGGGACCGGGTATTCATGTGCTAAGCCTCGCGTCCCGGGAGGAAAGGCCCCCGCTATCGTGGAGCACACATCACGTGGAATAAGCACGTGGAATAAGGGTCGGGCGATAAATCATGACAAAAGGCGTTTTTGCCGATCATTATTCCCTTTAGCGCAGCGATTTGTCATGATTTATCGCCCGACCCCTCTCCGACCATCAGCGCGAACCCGCTCTTCGTGAACGCTGGCGCCGGCAACTATCGCCTCCAGGCCGCCTCGACCAGCATCAACAAGGGCACCGCCGCCGCGGCCACGCTGACCCCGCTCGACCTCGACGGTGGTCCCCGCGTCCTCGGCAGCGCGCCGGACATGGGCGCCTACGAGTTTTGGAGCAGCGCCTCCGGCAGCTGGTTCGTGGACCGGGGCGTGGGAAACGACGCCACCGGCAACGGCAGTCCCGCGACGCCGTATGCTACGGTCACGAAGGCCGTGACTTCCGCCAGCGCCGGACACCGCATCTACACGAAGGCCGGCAACTACGGCACCGACAAGCCGCGGATTACCAAGGTGCTCAAGCTCTACAACTGGCTCGGGACCGGCCGCGCCAGCATCGGCCAACCTTGAGCAATCCCGCGTCATTCCCGGACATGAAAAGCCTCCTCTTCTCCAAGTGCGCCCTCGGCGGGATCCTCGGCACGGCGCTCGCGTTCGTGGGCACCGCCGCGGCCGGCCCGCGCGTTTCCTCGAGCTACGCCATCGCCACCGACGTGGCGGACCAGGGCGGGCAGCGGACGACGAGCCCGAGCTACACGCATGACGGCAGCGCGGGTGGAATCGCTGGGCGGGGCACGGTCGCGACGCCGGCCGAGACCGCGCGCGCCGGCTACATCGGCCAACTTTTCGACGCGGTCGGCCTCGCCCTGAACTCGGCTTCGCCAAGCGTGAACGAACGCGCCACCGTCCAGCTCGCCGCCTGGCAGTTGCTCGACGACGCCACGCTGCTCGCCGTCGCTCCGGGCAGCGTCGCGTGGAGCGTCCAGAGCGGGCCGCTGGTGTCCATCGATGCCAACGGTTTGGCGACCGCCGCCACCGTCTTTCAGAATTCGTCCGCCACGGCCCGAGGCAGCCTCGGGACCCTCAGCGGAACCCTGCCCCTCACCGTGCTCAACGTGACGACCGACGACTTCGGCGCGTATGCCGGCGACGGGATCGATGATTCCTGGCAGGTTCAGTATTTCGGGCTGAACAATCCGAACGCCGCGCCCGGCGCCGATCCCAGCGGCACCGGACAGACCAACCTATTCAAGTTCGTCGCCGGCCTGGATCCGCTCGATCCGAACGCCCGGTTCCGGGTCGTGGCCACGCCGGTGGCCGGCATGCCCGCGCAGAAAACGCTGAGCTTCCAGCCCGTGGCCGCCGGACGGACATACACGATCCTGACCAGCCCGGATCTCGTCACCGGCACCTGGACCGCCGCCCCCGGCGCCGTCCAGATCAGCGGATCGCAGGGGACGTTTCTCGACGTGAACGCGACCGGCGCGAAGCGGTTCTACGAGGTGCGGATCACGAAGCCATAGCGAGCGCGCGCGGGATCGCGCAGCGCACCCCGCCGGCCGGCCCGCGCGCCGTGGCGCGCGGAAAGGCGGTGGAATGGTTCCAGCAGAAGGGCGGCCCCTACATCGTCAACTGGGACGCCATCATTCGCGGTCCGCAGGACCAGTTCCCGATGCCGGATCCGCACCAGGAATACACCCGCGAGGCGGAGGATTTTCTTCGGTGAGAGCTTCCGCATCGCCGGGCGGACGCCGAGGTGCGTTTGAAATCAACTCATCTCCATGACCGGCGGGCCCCAATACCCCGCCCCGCTTTTTTCGAGCGCCGCGCCCGATTGCCGACATATTCCGGGCGTGGCGGACATCACCAAGATCCTTGGAGCGGCCCAAGCTGGCGCCTCGGTCGAGGCGGGCGCGTTGTTTCCCCTCATCTACGCCGAGCTGCGCCGGATCGCCCGGGCGAAGATGGCGCTGGAAAACCCCGGGCATACGCTGCAATCGACGGCCCTGGTGCACGAGGCGTGGCTGCGGCTGGGCGGGCGGCACTTCGAAAACCGCGCGCACTTCTTCAGCGCCGCGGCCGAGGCCATGCGGCGCATCCTCATCGATAGCGCGCGGCGCCGCGCGGCGGCCAGGCGCGGCGGAGGGTTCGAACGGGTCGATGTGGACGACGTGGAGGTGGCAGCGCCGACCCCGGACGTCGAGTTGCTGGCGATTCACGAAACGCTC
>JBBRQH010000113.1:0-8698 GCA_038226705.1 Chthoniobacterales bacterium
GACCGGCAACGTCGTTTCCCAATACGAAATCGGCACCTCCGGCAGTGTGGCCTTGAGCGGATTCAACGGCGTGACCGACCCCCGCTATGTCGCGTACAACAACATCATCAATCTGCCGTATACGAATCTCTTCGAGCGCGCGTTTGCCCAGACCACCCGGCGCGCCATCGATGCGAACGCGCTCGTGAGCAGCTCGCTCGCGGCCGCCGCACCCCTGGCCACACCCTTTCCCAATAACAGCTATCTCGCCGATCAGCTCAAGATCGTCGCCCGGCTCATCGGGATCCGCGCCGCGCTCGGCATGCGCCGGCAAATCTATTTCGTTTCCACTGGCGGATTCGACACCCACGACCAACAGCTCCGCGATCAGCCGGGGCTCCTTAGCGATGTCGATGGCGCACTGGCCGCGTTCTACAACGCGACCGTGGAATTGGGCGTACAGAACATGGTGACCGCCTTCACCGCTTCGGACTTCGGGCGCACCTTCACCAGTAATGGCGCCGGGTCCGATCACGGCTGGGGCGGACATCACGTTGTCCTCGGCGGCGATGTCCGGGGCGGCGATCTTTACGGCACGTACCCGATTCTCTCGGTCGATGGCCCGGATGACACCGGCTACGGGCGCTGGATTCCGAGCACGAGCGTCGATCAGTACAGCGCGACGCTCGCAAAATGGTTCGGCGTGCAGGCGACGGACATGTCGACGGTATTTCCGAACATCGGTCACTTCGGGAGCAGCGACCTCGGCTTCATGAATTGAGGGATTTAACCGCAGGTGTTTAACCGCAAAGAACGGAGAGATCGCAGAGAATTCCGGCGGAACAATTGCAGTACGTTCAGGGTTCAGCGGCGGCCCGAATCCCGGCCTCTATCCCTGCGGATTTAACCACAAGGAACGCAAAGAGCGCAGAGAAAATCCGGGTTCTGCCGTTTGTGTTCTTTGCGGTTACCCATCCCCGCTCATCCCTGTGCGGATCGAACCGCCAAGATCACATAGAGCGCAGAGAAAATCGGGCCTCTCTCCCTTTGTGTTCTTTGCGTTCTTTGCGGTAGTTCCGATTCCTGCTCCCGGATTGAACCGAGGAAAAGGTCAGAATGAAACCTCGTTCGTCTTCTTGGTGTTGCCGGCAGGCACTCCCTCCGTCCACACGAACTTTCGAATCTCAAACTTGTAAGAGCCAAAGTTGATCAGCAGACCGTTTCCCATCCGGGAGGATTTCAAATAGCCAAGAATCTGCGCCTCGTGTTCGGGTGCGAGCGCCTTGGCCGTCTTCAACTCGACGATCAGCTGACCTTCGACGATGAGGTAGGCGAAGTAGTCGCCGACAACGGTCCCGTCCTCATCGTAGACCTTTATGCTCGACGGAAATCCCGGCCTTCCTGAGCCAATGGACCATCGCGTTCTGGTACACATTCTCCAGATGTCCGTGCGCGTGGTACACGTGGATGTCGTACGCGATCTGGCGCACGCGGTCGGACAGGTTCTTGATGTCGCTCGTCATCAGGGCATCGAACCGCAAAGCCGAACGAGTCGACAAAGCAAATCGCTGCGTCGTCGCGTTTCCGCAGATTTTCGGGAGAATCAGATCCCTGCAGATTGAACCGCAAAGAACGCAGAGATCGCAGAGAAAATCGAGCAGATAATTCTCTGTGTTCTTTGAGTTGTTTGCGGTAGCCCCTTTTCGTAAACGAAACTAAACCCGGTCACCCTCAATCCCCCTGCGAATGAATGCTCCCGCTCCCGCCAATCCGAATAAAGCCCTTTGGGAAAAAGGGGACTTCACCCGCATCGCCGCCACCATGCGGACCAGCGGTGAGGCGCTCGTCGGGAAGATCGGCGTCACGAAGGGGCTAAAAGTCCTCGATCTCGGGTGCGGCGACGGCACCACGGCCATCCCGGAAGCGCAGCAGGGAGCCGAGGTGCTGGGCGTGGACATCGCCCAGAACCTCGTCGCGGCGGGCAACGAACGCGTCAAGGAACTCGGCCTGGCCAATTGCCGCTTCCAGGAAGGCGACGCCTCGAATCTAACGGATTTGGCGGACCACTCGTTCGACCTCGTCGTCAGCATCTTCGGCGCGATGTTTGCGCCCCGGCCTTTCGAGGTGGCGAAGGAAATGGTGCGCGTCGCTCGGCCCGGGGGCCGCATCGTGATGGGAAACTGGATTCCGAACGACCCGACCCTCGTGGCGCAAATCTTGAAGACCTGCTCCACCTATTCTCCGCCGCCGCCCGAGGGATTCATCAGCCCGATGACCTGGGGAATCGAGAACAACGTGACGGAACGCTTCGTCGCCGCCGGCGTTTCCGCGGAGAAGGTCTCGTTCGAGCGCGACACCTTCACGTTCGAACTGCCGGCGCCACCCGCAGAATTTTTGAGAATGTTCCGGGAGTTCTACGGACCCACCATGAACGCGTACGACGCGGCGGCGAAGAATGGACGGGCGGACGACTTGAACCGGGAACTCACGGAACTCTTCAAGAAACAAAACCAGAGCCCGACGCCGGAAACCCACACCCGAATTCCCGCGACTTTTCTGCGGGTGACGGTGGCCGTTTAGCATGGCGGATTCTCTTGCGCGCGAGCAACGCCTAACGGATTCAAGCTCAGCGACGAGCGGCGGCACAGTCTATCTCGCTTGCCTCCCGGTGGCTCGGCTCTGGTCACCTTCACCATTCCCGAAGCGCTCCGGGCGGTCTTCCGTTCCCACCAGCGGCTCTGCTACCAGCTGCTCTTCGCCGCCAGCGCGGGCGCGCTCCAGGACGTCGCCGCCCAGCCGCGTCTGCTCGGGGCCGCGCTCGGGTTCCTCGGCGTGCTGCACACCTGGACCCGCCAGCTCGGCTACCATCCGCATATCCATTGCATCGTGCCCGGCGGCGGCCTGCGCGCCGACCAGCGCACGTGGCGGAGGTGTCGCACCACCAAGGCTGGCGAGCCCTTCCTGCTCCCCGTGCAGGTGCTTTCGCGCCGGTTCCGCCAGCTCCTCCAAGAGTCGCTCCAAGCCGAAGCTCCCGCGCTCTTCTCCACGCTCCCTGCGCGCGTCTGGCAAAGCGAATGGGTCGTGCCTTCCCAACCGGCGGGCACCGGCGCGGCGGCGCTCGGGTATCTCGCCCGCTACGTCGCGCGCACCGCGCTTTCCACCGCGTCTGCTCCAGGCTGAGGACGGCCGCATCACCTTTGCGTACACCGAATCGGACACCGGCCTGCCCAAAACCTGCACGTTGGACGCGCACGCGTTCCTGCACCGGTTCCTGCAGCACGTGCTGCCCACCGGGTTCCAACGCATCCGCCACTACTACGGCTGGCTGCATCCCCGCGCCAAAACCCGCTTCCTGCGCGTGCAGACCCTGCTCGCGGTTCCCCTCCTCCTGCGTGCGGCGGACCCGCCGCGACCCCCGCTGCATCTGCGCTGTCCGCGCTGTGCCCACTTTACCCTCGTCCGCGTCGGCCGCCTCCCGCGCCCGCCGTAGTCTTCCCATGCGTTCCGCCCTCTTCTGCTCCCTCGTCACCTCGCTCAGATCGCTTCTACGCGAGCGCGCCGCCCTTTGTCCTCAGGTTCCGACTCCGGCCCGAGCGCGACTTCCGCCGTCCTCCAAACCCACTTCCGGCCTCTCCCATCGACCCGCTCGACGCTCGGAACCAGCCCCGGCGAACCGAAACCCCGACGGGTCCCACCCAACGCGACGCTCTCCTCTCCTGAGCCGCAAAATGCAATCCGCATAGGCCCTCCCGCCTGCGCCTCCCGTTTTCCCGGGCTTGTTCAACCTCAGTTGCTTGCCGGCTTCGCGGCAAAGCAACTCTCAATGTTAGGCGATTCGTTCATGTGATTCGAGGTTTCGCCTGCCATCCTTGGCTGCGTGGGGAATGCCAAATCTCGAACCAAGGTTCGGTGCCGCGCAGAGTGAGAGCGACCAACTGCAGCTCTGGCGGAATGAAGAAGTCGTCGTCGGGCCACAGAAAGTGCCAACCACCGACAACGACATCGGCGCTCTGCTGGATGAACGGCGAGCGCTTCTGCCAAGTAGCGTCATACTGAGACTCCAAGTCGCCTGGAGCCCGCCAATACTCGTGCCGACCCAGCCCAAGCTCGCGAAGCCAAGCACCAACGCGCTCGCTGCCATAGAGGCAAACGGCTGCGAAAGGGGGGAACGAAGTAGTGGGCGTGGCGTAAAGAGGCTCGCCCGTGAATGAAAGGTCCTCGAACCGAAGCCGATAATCAGCCTCGACACGATACGACAATTCGCCGTCGTCGCTGCTCTCCCACTCGAACAGACTGACGGGACCGCGAGTAATACCGACCTGAGACGTGACCTGCTCGCTCAGGCTGAAGACGTGGCGCCTTCCGGAGAATGCCATCAACTGCGGTGGCAGCTCGTCCGGCATGTCAGCTCGCGTGCCACCCCAGTAGCCGACGATGCCTGAGTCGGTGAGTGCCGTGCGTAGGAGAAACGCGGGGCGAGAGAGAGATTCGCCTTCGGAAATCAGGTCTTCAACCGTCATGGGAGAAAGCGCGCAGAATCGCCTAACGCGAAGGTCAGCCACGGAGCCATGCGGCGCGACTCCTGGCCTGTCGAGCGAAGCGAGAGCAGGAGGCGTGACGCATGGAGGAGTTGGCTGCACCGTCTGGTTCGGCGAAGCTAGCCGGGGAATTGAGGCCTCTTTTGAGGTTTGGTCGCGTGCACAAAGGATTTGCTCCCACCGCGGCCGTCGGCATAGCGATAAGTGACATCTTTGTCGGTAATGCTTGTTACGCGCGCTGACTCGCCTTCGATGGCAAACGATTTTATGTTCCCGGGAAGAGCCAAATACTCATAACTCAGATTTTCATCCAGTGCCTGCACTAGTATATAGTTCGTACAGGGCCCGCAGTCATTTGGAATGATCTCTTCGATCAATATTGAGTTCCCTGACTCGCTAACAAAAATCTTCACAAAGTCTGACGGCTTATCTTTTGGGTTGCCTTCGAAATACTAGATCGAAAGAGCGCTTTCAATGGCAACGGAACTAGGATCGGATAGGGTCTCAAACTTGCGGACAACTCTGTAACTCGAAAAGGATCGCTGAGGTTCCTGGGCAAAGGTTTGCGAACCAGCTTGAAAAGCCACGGAGAACTTTCCGGACTTCCAAAAGCCCGTCGTATTTTCGACTGACCCATTGTCTGAACTCCGGCGCAGCCGGAAAACAACAATACCGGAATGATTGCAAATAGGAGAGCGCGCATGTTTGGGTCGCCGAACGACCCCAAGCTCAGCGACGGCGGAGGGCGGCGCGGCTCCTGCGCGGCGGGTCTGCGGGGAGCAGGAGCCGTGACGCCCGGAGCAGTTCGCTGCAGCGCATGGTTAAGCGTTGCGGTCGCATTCATTTGGCGCGTTTCATACGGAGGTTTGCGACATCGCGCAGGAGCGCGGAAATGACCTCTAGTGGAAGCTCCTCAAGCCGACGGAATCGGATACAGCTCTTGCCGCAGTTGAGCTGGCCCAACTGCGACCTATACTTCTCGGGAATATCGTCGCAGCAGTAAAGAGCCATATAGTGCTTCTGAGAGGCGAACGAGCAAAATAACTCCTCGAGCGTATAGGTGGGCACGCCATAGAGCATGCCTTCTTCTGCGTTTGGAGCGCTGCTCTTGATTAGCGTCCTGAGAGTAGAGAGAGCAGTGCGCCTCTCTGCAGGGATTTCCGCCAGATACTCATCAACGGTCTTCGCCTTGGATTGCATTATGGGGGGTTGTTAGCGGCACGGTGGCGAGCCGCGCTAGCTGCGCCAGTGATAGCTGCAATGAGCCTGGCGGTGTCCGATATGACGAAAATCCACTCAAATGGCGCTCGCATGGCAACGAGAATGGCGACATCGAGCGCTGCCACGAGACAACCGAGCAACGCGCCATGAGCCAAATGACCGGTAGCCAAAGGACGAGCAATCCAAAATGTGATGGCGAAACAAAACAGAGTTCCGGCGATAGGGCCGAGCCATCTACCGAGCTTCTCGGCGTAGGCTTGGTCGGCGGTCGCCTCATGTGGGCCAAAAAGTGCCACCGCGACTACGAGGACTAAAACGGCCGCGATTTCGACAGCGACGGCTCCGATTACGAGTTTCAGCCAGTGAATGCGCATATTGTGATGTGGGTAGCAACGCCTAACGACCCCAAGCTCAGCGACGGCGGAGCGTGGCGCGGTAGCTGCGTGGTGGAGCGAAGGGAAAGCATACAAGCTAGAGAAAAAGGTGGCTCGGACGAGACGGGGCCGAGTTAGAAATAGCAGCTTCCGTGACACGCGGAGCCGTTCGCTGCAGCGCATGGTTGAACTAAACCGCTGCGCGGCAGGCTGAGAGGGATGGGTTTGCGAGAAGCGAGTTCTGGGCTTCGCAAGACGTGGGCAGGATGGTTTTGGAAAGGGTGGAGAAGGCAGGCTGGGGTCGATGAAAATCCAAACAACCTACCCCTCCATTACCCAACTCGAAGAGTCTCTCACGCTGCGCAGCGTCTCGGCAAGAACCAAGGGCGAATACGCGCGTTATCTGCGCAAATTCGCCGCCCACCTCGGCCACGATCCGGCCACGCTCCCGGAGCACGCGGTGCGCGCTTACATCCTGCATCTCAAGGAGCACTGCCACTATGCGCCCAGTTCGCTGCGCGTCGCGGTGGCGGCACTGCGCGCTTTTTACGTCGAAGTGCTCGGGCACACCAGCTGGCGGCTGTTCGAGCTGATCCGCACGCCGGACCGGCAAAAGCTGCCCGTCGTGCTCAGCCGCGCGGCGGTCGCGCAGCTGCTGGCCGCCGTGCGCGAGCCGCGCTTCGCCACGCTTTTCACCCTCATCTATTCCTGCGGGCTGCGCGTCGGCGAGGCGGTAAAACTGGAGGTGCGCGACCTGCCCAAGGGGCAGAACCGCCTGCACGTGCGGGAGGGTAAGGGCGGCAAAGATCGCTACGTCCCGCTCTGCGAAGCGATGCGCCAGCAACTGCGCGCGTGGTGGCAGACCCACCGCCATCCGCGGCTGCTCTTTCCCGGGGCGGGCTGCGCCTGGCGCGAGCGCGCACTGCAAGATCGGACGCTGGCCGAGGCCCCGATGAGCGTGTCCAGCGCCCAGCATTGCTTCCGCCTGGCCTGCGCGCGCGCCGGGCTGACCCAGCACGCGACTCCCCACACGCTGCGCCACAGTTACGCCACCCATCTGCTCGAAGCCGGGATCAGCCTGCGGCTGATCAGCGCTTACCTCGGGCACACCTCGCTGGAGACTACCGCGATCTACCTTCATCTCACCGCGGTGAGCGAGGAACGCGCGTTGCGCGCGGTCGAGGCGCTCACCCGCCGGACCCAGACCTAAGCCCAAGCTCGTCGCTCCATGCTCGAGCTGGCGGACATCGTCCGCCGCCACGCTCCGGAGTATTTGCGCCGCTTTGGCGCGAGGGTCCCGCCCGCGCACCGCGCCGCGTTGCGGGCCTTCGCGCGCTGCCGCACTCCGCAGAATGGCGGTCAGCGTTACCGTTGCACCCACTGTGCCGCGGAACACTTCGGCTTTCATTCCTGCCATCACCGCTGCTGCCCGAAGTGCGGCGCCCCCGAGGCGCAGGCCTGGCTTTCCCGGCAGCTCGCCCGCCTGCTGCCCGTGCCCTACTTCCTGGTCACCTTCACCGTGCCGGAGGCGCTGCGCGCGGTCATCCGCACCCACCAGCACCAACTCTACCCGCTGCTCTTTTCCCAAAGCGCCGCCACCCTGCAGGATGTCGCCGCCGACCCGCGCCGTCTCGGCGCCGAACTGGGCTTGCTCGGCGTGCTCCACACTTGGAGTCGGCAGCTGACTTATCACCCCCACGTCCACTTCATCGTGCCGGGCGGCGGCTTGCGCCGGGGCGACCGCCAGAAGTGGCGCAAGTGCCGCACGACCCAAGCCGGCGTGCCCTTCCTGCTTCCCGTCGAAGTGCTTTCGCACCGCTTCCGCGAGCGCCTCGGTTCCTGGCTGGCGGCGCACGCCCCGGCGCTCTTCGCCAAGGTGCCCGCCTGCGTCTGGGCGCAAAATTGGGTCGTCCATGCCCAGCCCGCCGGCAACGGCGCGGCCGCCCTGACCTACCTCTCGCGCTACGTCTTTCGCACCGCCCTGAGCAACTCCCGTCTGCTCGCCGATCATGCCGGCCTGATCACCTTCGCCTACACCGAGTCGCGCACCGGCGAGAACAAAACCTGCACGCTGCAGGCGCACGCGTTCCTGCACCGGTTCCTGCAGCATGTCCTGCCCAAGGGCTTCCAACGCCTCCGCCACTACGGCTGGCTGCATCCGCGCGCCAAAACCCGCTTCCTGCGCGTTCAGACCCTGCTCGCCGTTCCCCTCGTGCTGCGCGCGGCGGGTCCACCGCCACCCCCGCTGCATCTGCGCTGTCCGCGCTGCGCCCGCTTTACCCTCGTCCGCGTCGGACGCCTCCCGCGCCCGCCGTAGTCCCCATGCGTTTCGCCTCCTCTGCCTCGTCCCCTCGCTCAGATCGCTTCTGCGCGAGCGCGCCAAGCTTTGCCCGCAGGTTCCCGCTCCAGCCCAATCTCCACTTCCGCGCTCGTCCCAGCCCACCTTCGGCCCCTCCAAACGCCTCACCCGAAAGCCAAAACCACCCTCGGCGAACCCAAACCCGTCCCCTTCCCGCCCAACCCGGCTTGCCACCACTCCTGAGCCGTAAAATGCAATCCGCATAGGCAATCCTGCCTGCGCCTCCC
>JBBRQH010000114.1:0-8688 GCA_038226705.1 Chthoniobacterales bacterium
ACGGCAGCGTGCGGATTCCCGCCGCGCTCGTGCCATTCTTCGGGGCGGATCGGATTGGTTGAACGGATGCACACCGCCCGGAGCGTCTCCCTCTCGGATAGACCGGCGGTTCGCGGTCGACCCGTCGCGCTTCGAACCGTCGCCGAATTTCCTTACTCCAGCTCTCCTTTCGGGTGCGCTCTGTGCCCGGCCACTACTGAGCCGCACCGCGTCCCCGGCTGGGCTCGAACCAGCAGTCTGCGGTTTAGAAGACCGCTGCTTTATCCATTAAGCTACGGGGACAATGGCGGCGCGGAGCCAGAAAGCGGACTCGCGCGGATCCAGCGTAATGTGCCGCGCTTTCGCCACGGAGGCAATCAATACACGTCGCGGCGGTAACGCTTGGCGTTGCGCAGGTTCTGCACGTAGGCCATCGCGTCGTCGTGGCTGCGGCCGCCGATCTTCTCCGCGATCGTGATCAGCATGTCGTCGACATCCTTCGCCATCCGCTTGGCGTCCCCGCAGACGTAGAAGTAACAGCCCTCCTCAAGCCACTTCCAGATTTCCGCGCCTTCCTCGGCCATCCTGTTCTGCACGTAAATCTTGTGGGTCTGCTCCCGCGAGAATGCCGTGCTCAGTTTGTGCAGCACCCCGTCCTGCTGAAAGGACTCGAACTCGGCCCGGTAGAGGAAGTCGGATTCCGCCCGTTGCGAGCCGAAGAAAAGCCAGGTCTTCCCCTTTGCGGCGGTTGCCCGACGATCCTGCAGGTAGGCCCGGAAGGGCGCCACACCGGTCCCGGGGCCGACCATGATGAGGGGAGTGTTCGGGTCCTCGGGCAGGCGAAAATGCTTCGCGGTATGAAAGAAAACCGGGAGCGTGGTCTCCTGCAAGTTCACGCGCGCGGCGAGGAAGTTCGAGCAGACGCCCTTGCGCCGCCGGCCGAGCGTTTTGTAGCCCAGCGTAGCTATGCAGAGATGCACCTCATTCGGATGCACGCGCTGGCTGGAGGCGATGGAATAGAGCCGCGGCTGGAGTTTACGGAGCAGCGCGACAAACTCGACGGCGCTGAAGCGCGCCGTGGGATGCTCCAGCAGCATGTCGATCACTTCCCGGCCCCAAAGGTACTGGTCGAAGGCGCCCTTGCGCGCGGGATCGGTGGAGAGTTCCTGCAAGTCTTCGTCGCCCGATTTGATCGCCACCGATTCGACGAACCGGCGGTCCGTCTGCGTGATCTGGCACTGGGTCAGGAGCGCATTGCGTAGGGAAAGCGTGTCACCATCGGGCGTGGGGACTGTCTCCTCGCCGGAGAGGCCGAGGAGGTTCAGGATTTCGTTGACCAACTCGGGATCGTTCTGGGCGAAGATGCCCAGGGCGTCGCCGACTTCATACTTGAGTCCGGAGTCCTCGATCGAGATTTCGTAGTGCCGCGTGTCCTTATCGACCCCCGCTGAGCAAAGCGAGTGGTTCACGAGCATTTTCCCGGGAAACGGATTCTTGCGCCCGTAGGCGAGCGTGGGTCGGAATGAGGCTTCCATGGATGAAGGCGCGGAGAGTAGCGGCGATGGCGCGGCGATGTCGAGGGATTTGGGCTGGGAGTTGGGGGTGGCCGGGATGGGCGTGGCGGACTCCGATCTCGCATCATCCGCGCGGACGCGTTTTTCGCAGGTCAGGCCGAAGAGAACGAAGCAGCCGAGCTGGGGCGAACGCGATCTCTCCGCCTTGCGCAAAGAGACCTTGATCCCCACCCGGACAAGTCGCCCTTGCGCACATTACTATACATGCGTATAGTATCAGCATGGCGCGGCCCTCCCAACAACTCGATGAGGAGCTGTTGCGGGTGGGTCGGATCCACCTTGAGGAGCGCGGCTGCGGGGGTTTGAAGGTGCGAGAGTTGTGCGCTGGGGCCGGGGTGAACCTCGGGATGTTTCACTACCATTTCGGGACGAAGGACGCCTTCATCGGGCGTCTGCTCGAAGACATCTACGGGCCGATGTTCGCGCGCTTGAACCTGGCGGCGAGCGGCACGGCCGATCCGCTCGAGCGATTGCGCTCCACGCTGCTCGTGTTCGGTGGCTGGGTGCGCGAGAACCGGCGGCTGCTGGCACGCTTTACCGCTGACGCGCTGACCGGGGAACCCGCTGCCTGGACTTTTCTGCGCGCGGCCGAGGTGCGGCACATCCCGGTCATCCTCGCCCTCATCGTCGAGTGCCAGGCGGCGGGCCGGTTTCTTCCCGGCTCGCCGCTCGAGGCCATGATCGTGATCGGAGGCGCGTCTTTCCTTCCCCTGCTCATCGGCACGCTCATCGCCGGGGTCGACCATCTGCCGGCTCCACTGCGGCTCATGCTCGAGCAGGGCGGTCTTTTTGCCGAGGAAGCGCTGGCCCGACGCATCGACGCAGCCCTCCGCGGCCTGGCTCCTTTTTCTTCCGCCTCGCCCCGCCCCCGCCATGAAAAAAAGAATCCCGCGCACGCTGCTCACTAGTCTCGGCGCGCTCCTGACTGCCAGCGTGTTCTTCTCGTGCTCCCGCGAGGGCTCCGACGTGTGGAATGGCTACATGGAAGGCGAGTTCGTGCGGGTCTCCGCCCCGGTGGCCGGACAACTCCTGACCCTCTCCGTGGCGCGGGGGGCGCAGATTCCCGCCGGGGCGCCGCTGTTCGCGCTGGAGCGGGCGAGCGAAGTTGCGGCGGTTGCGGAAGCGGAGTCGCGCGTCGCCCGGGCCGGCGCCCAGCTCGATAATCTCCGCAAAGGCAAACGTCCCGTGGAACTGGAAATGGTGCGGGCGCAGCTCGCGCAGGCGGAATCGAATTGGACGCTGGCCAAGGCGAATCGCGAGCGGCAGGAAGTGCTCGCGGTGGAGCGCTCGGTTTCAGCCGCGGCGCTCGACGACGCGCGCGCCACCGAAGCCCGCGAGCGCTCGCGCGTAACGGAACTGCGCTACGCGCTCGATCAGGCGCAACTGGGCGCGCGCGATGACGAGATCCGCGCGGCCGAGGCCGATGTCAGCACGGCCCAGCGCGTCCTGACCCAGGCGGTTTGGAAGCACGATCAGAAAACGCAAAGTGCGCCGGCCGCCGGCCGGGTAACCGACACCTTTTTTCGCGAGGGAGAGATGGTGGCTGCCGGCACGCCGGTGGTGGAGATCCTACCCCCCGAAAATGTCAAAGTGCGATTCTTCGTCCCGCAAGACAAGCTGGCGCTCCTCCCGCCGGGCGCGTCGGTGCAGGTGCGCACGGATGGCGCCAAGGAGCGATTCGCCGCGAAGATCGTGCGCATCGGCTCGCAGGCCGAATACACGCCGCCTTTTATCTACAGCCGTGAAAACCGCGCTCATCTCGTTTTCCTGGTCGAGGCCAAGCTCGACAACGCGGCCCAGGCCGTGCAGTTGCCGCCCGGTTTGCCGGTGGAGGTTTCGCGATGAAGGCGAACGGCGCGGAAGCCGCGATCGATGTGCGCGGCTTGACGAAAAGTTTCGGCGGCCGGCGCGTGGTCGATGACTTTTCCCTGCGCGTCGACCGCGGTCGCATTTACGGGTTCCTCGGTCCCAACGGCAGCGGCAAGACGACGACCATCCGCATGCTCTGCGGGCTGCTCACCCCCGATGCGGGGGAAGGCACCTGCCTCGGGCTCGACCTGCGCAAACAGGCCGCGCAAATCAAGCGACAGGTGGGCTACATGACCCAACGCTTCAGTCTCTACGAGGACCTTAGCATTGAGGAGAATCTCGACTTCGTGGCGCATGTCTACGAGGTCGAAGACCGGGGTGGACGGGTCGACAAAACCCTCGCCTCGCTCGGCCTGACCGAGCGCCGGAAGCAACTCGCGGGGTCGCTCTCCGGGGGCTGGAAGCAACGCCTCGCCCTGGCGGCCTGTCTCATTCACGATCCGCAGTTGCTCCTGCTCGACGAGCCCACGGCGGGGGTCGACCCGAAGGCCCGGCGCGACTTCTGGGATCACATCCACGAGCTCGCGGCCGGCGGCATGACGGTGCTCGTCAGCACGCATTACATGGACGAGGCGGAGCGCTGCCACGCTCTCGCGTACATCGCGTACGGAAAACTAATCACGCGCGGGACGGCGGCGGAAATCATTCGCGAGGCCGGCCTCACGATCTATTCCCTGACGGGAGACGATCTGGCGCCCGTCGCGGCCGAGTTGCGCGGCCAGCCAGGCGTCGAGCTCGTGATTCCATTTGGCGCCGCCCTGCACGTGGGCGGGACCGATCGTGCCGCACTTGAGCGGACTCTCGCCGGCCTGAAGAAGCGGGAGGGGGTTTCCCAGCGCGAGATCCCCACCAATCTCGAGCATGTTTTCATCCTGCTGATGGACCACACGCCGGACAATTTCGCCGCAGCTCCTTCCTCCCAACGGCCATGACCTCCTCTCCCCGTTTTTCGTTCTCCCGCATGGCGGCTGTGCTGGTAAAGGAATTCCGGCACATGCGGCGCGATGGCGTGACGCTCCGCCTCGTCATCGCGCTGCCCCTCATGCAGCTCATTCTTTTTGGCTACGCGATCAACGGCGACCCCAAGCACCTGCCCACGGCGATCGTGGCGGCGGACGCGAGCGAGTTCTCCCGCAGCCTGATCGCGGGCCTGCGCAATTCCCGTTATTTCGAGATCACCCGACAGTTGCAGAGTGAAGCGGAAGGCGATCGACTGCTCGCGCAGGGCAGCGTGAAATTCCTCGTCGTGATCCCGCCGGATTTCGACCGGAAGCTGATTCGCGGCGAGCGCCCGGTGGTGCTGATCGCGGCCGATGCCACCGATCCGGCGGCGACGGGGAATGCGATCGCGTCGCTCTCGTCCATCGCGCAACGAACGGTCGGCCGAGACCTCGTCGGCGTCGCCGCGCGGTCCGCCGTCTACGCGCTGCCGCCGGTCGATCTGCGTGTGCAGGCGCGCTACAACCCCGATGGCATCACGCAATACAACACCGTGCCTGGATTGCTGGCGGTGGTCCTCTCGCTTTCCTGCACCATCCTGACCTCGATCGCAGTCACCAAGGAACGCGAGCGCGGCACGCTCGAAAACCTGCTCGCGACGCCGCTGCGCCCGCTGGAGCTGATGGCCGGCAAGGTGCTGCCGTACGTGGTGGTCGGGTATGTCCAGGCGATCTTCTGCCTGGGCCTGGCGCGACTTCTCTTCGGCGTGCCTTTCGAGGGAAATATCACGCTGCTGCTCCTCCTCACCGGCGTCTTTATTCTCGCCTCGCTCGCGGTGGGATTCACGTTTTCGACCCTCGCGCAGACGCAAATGCAGGCGATGCAGATGTCTCAGTTCTTCTTCCTGCCGGGCATGATGCTCTCGGGCTTCATGTTCCCGTTCGAGGGCATGCCAAAGTTTGCGCAATGGATCGGCTCCGCTCTTCCGATGACCCACTTCCTCCGGATCGTGCGGGGCATCATGCTGAAAGGAAACGGCCTCGCGGAGGTCATGCCGCACTTCTGGCCTCTGGCAGCTTTCACCGTTGTGGCGGTCCTCATCGCGCTCGCGCGCTACCGGCAGACGCTGGACTGAGGGAAATGGCTCAATGCACCAGGCGAGAGCCTCGACATTTGCCGTCATTCTGCGGCGCGCTAGCTAGCGATCGAGTCCCTGCGCCAGGACTTCCGCGAGGTGCAGCGGTTTTGCGCCCGGGACATTCTGCCAGACTTGTTCCCGGCAACTGAAACCGTCCAGGCAGAGAATTTCCTCCGCCTGCGCCGCCCGCACCGCGGGCAGAAGGACCCGCTCGCCCAAAGCCTGCGAAATTTCGAATTTATCCGCTTCGAAGCCGAAGGGACCGGCCATGCCACAGCAGCCGGCGTCGAGGGAGTTCACTTTTGCGCCGGTCGCGCGCAGGAGCGTTTCCTCGTCGGCGAATTTCAATACAGCCTTGTGGTGGCAGTGGCCGTGCAGCGTGACGTTCCGTCCTTCCAGGCGCGGCGGCTGCCAGCCTTCCTTCACGAGAAACTCCGAGAGCGCGAAGGTCTGCTTCCGCAGGCGATGACCTACGCCGTGGTGCGGCAGGAGATTGCGCAACTCGTCGCGGAAAACCGTGGCGCAGCTGGGCTCGAGCATGATCACGGGCAGACCGGCGTTGATCTGCGGCTCGAGGGCGGAGAGCACGCGGTGCAGGTATTTCTTGGCCGTGTCGAGCATCCCGAAATCGTAGAGTGGACGGCCGCAGCAGAGATGTCCGCGCGCCTGGGGGACGTGGACGGTGTACCCGGCCGACTCGAGCACGCGATGCGCCGCCTGGGCCGTGCCGGGCTGGAGGTAGTTGTTGAACGTATCGGCGAAGAGCACCACTTCACCCTTCGGACCAGTCCGCGCCGGTTGCTCACGCAGCCACGACACAAAGGAACGCGGGGCGAATTTGGGAATCGTGCGCTGGGGCGCGACGTGCAGAAGCGCCTTGGCCAGGTGGGAAATTCCCGGGGCCGCATTGAGCGCATTCACCAGACCGGGGGCAAACGAAGCGAGCCGCGCCCATTTGTCGAAAAGTCCAAAGGCATAGTGCAAGAGGGGACGCAGCCGGTCCTCGTAGTAATGGGCGAGGAACTCGCTCTTGTACGTGGCGATATCCACATTCACCGGGCACTCGCCTTTGCAACCCTTGCAGGCGAGGCAGAGGTCGAGCGATTCCTTGACGGCTTCGTCCTGCCAGCCGCCGCGGACAATCTCCCCCTGCAGCATTTCGAAAAGCAAATGCGCGCGTCCGCGCGTGCTGTGCTGCTCCTCGCGCGTCACCTGGTAGCTCGGGCACATCGTGCCGGCATCCGTCTTGCGGCACGCCCCCACGCCCACGCATCGCTGGGTCGCTTTCTCGAGCGAGCCTTGGTCGTCGGGGAACTGAAAATGGGTGGGGAATTGCGCCGGATTGTAGTCGCTCCCCAGCTTGAGATGCGCCTCGGGCGCATAGGCATCGACCACTTTCCCGGGGTTCAGCTTTCCGTCCGGATCCCACGCATACTTGAACTCGCGGAAGGCGCCCACGAGCTCGGGTCCGAACATCTTTTGGTAGAGATGCGCCCGTCCGTGGCCGTCGCCATGCTCGCCCGAAATCGCCCCGCCGTATTGCACGACGAGATCGGCGGCCTCCTCGAGGAAGGCGCGGTATTTTCGAATTCCAGCGTCAGTCTCAAGATCGAAGGTGACGCGCTGGTGCACGCAGCCTTCGCCGAAGTGCCCATAGAACCAAGCCTTGTAGCCATACTTGAGCAAGAGCTTGCGGTAATCGCGGAGATAGCCGCCGAGCACGCGCGGATGCACGGCGGCATCCTCCCAGCCCTCATGCGTGATCGAGTGCTCGCCGGGAATTACCGTTGTGCTGCCATTGCCGGCCTCGCGAACTTTCCAGACCCGGCGCACTTCCCCGGCATCGCGCACCACCTTGATATGAGGCGGACCAGGTTGCTCCTTCAGCCAGAGGACGAAGGTATCCGCGCGCGCATCGGCGGCGGCACGCGTGTCGCCGCCAAACTCCACCAGCAGGTAACCGCCGCCGGGCGGAAGCAGCGCGATGTTCTCCGGCTGGAGATTTTTCTGCCGCATCACGTCCAGCACCCCGCCCTCAAAACCTTCCAAACCCATCGGCTGATGCCGCAGGATGTCCGGCACGGCATCCGCCGCGAGGTAGACATCGGCATAACCGAGGCAGACGAGCGACTTGAACGGCGGGCTTGGTACGAGCCGCACCTTGGCCTCGAGTATGATCGCGCAGGTGCCTTCGCTTCCGACCAAGGCGCGCGCGACGTTGAAGGGCGTCTCCGGGAGGAGTTCGTCGAAGTTGTAGCCCGAGACCCGGCGCGGAATTTTCGCGAAGCGCTGGCGGACGAGGTCTCCGAACCGATCGCGCAAACGCACCAGCTCGGCGTAAATTGTGCCGCGGCGTCCGCCTTCCCGGATGATCTGCGCGAGTTCCTCCGGCGGAGTTGGGCCGACCGTGAGAATGGTGCCGTCGTACAGCAGCACGCGCATCTCCTCAACATTCTCCTGCACCTTGCCGGCCATGAGACCGTGTGTGCCCGAGGAGTTGTTCCCGATCATGCCGCCGAGCGTGCAGCGGTTGTGGGTGGAGGGATCGGGCCCGAACGTCAGGTGATGCTCCTCGGCGGCGTCGCGCAAGGTATCGAGGACAATGCCGGGCTGGACGCGCGCGTAGCGTTGGGCAGGATTCAGCTCGAGCAGGGCGTGGCAGTACTTCGAAAAATCGAACACCACCGCGACATTGCAGCCTTGGCCGGCGAGCGACGTGCCGCCGCCGCGCGCGAGAATGGGTGCGTGGAATTTCCGGCAGGCCGCAACCGCGGCGATCACGTCCGCCTCATCGCGCGGGATGACGAGTCCGATCGGGATTTGCCGATAGTTCGACGCGTCCATCGAGTAGAGGGCGCGCGAGCTGACGTCGAAACGCACTTCGCCCCGCACGGTGGCACGAAGCTCGACTTCGAGCGCACGCGCCTCGGCAAAGGAATCGATGGGCACCCCGTGCGAACTGGGCGCCAAGGGGGTGGGGGTGGGAGGAGGTTCGGCGAGGGCAGGCACAGCAACGGAAGGTTGCGGGAGATTCCCGCGCGCGCACGCCGGAAAAGTATTAATCAGAGAGCGCGGGCGATTTTGGGAAATCAGCCGGGGCGCCCTCGGTATCCAAGAGACTTCGATGTCTTTACGCTATTTCTTCGCCGCCTTCGCCCTTTCCACTCTCGGTCTGGCCACCGCCGCTGC
>JBBRQH010000115.1:0-8390 GCA_038226705.1 Chthoniobacterales bacterium
GCGGCCCAGACGCCGGACGGGCCTTCGCCGCGGAAGATCTCGCGCGGAGATGCACCCCCGTTCAACGCCAGGACTTTCACCCCACGCGAGCGGTAGTTCGAGAGGACGGCGAGCTGTCTGTCCCTCACGTAGTCAACGAGCAGGAAATCCGGTTCGGCGTCGAGGGCGAGCGGCGCAGATTCGAGGGCGTTGTCGTCTGGCACCTCGACGCGCCGCAAGCCATGCCGGCGGCTGCTGACGAGGAGATGCCGCCCATCGGCTTCGAAATAGGCCGACGTTTCGTCTTTGGCATCTCCCGGCACGCGCAGGATTTCGCGCCCGGGCGCGACGTCGAAAACGCGCAGAGTGGGAAACGCGACTGCGGCGAGGCGATGTCCGTCCGGGGAGAAATCGATCGCGCCAAAAACCCCCGGACGCTCGCCGAGCGGCGGACCGCTGGTAGACCAGGCGACCGGCGAAGGCAGCCATTCGGCAAGCCAGATTCCGCTGTTGATCGAAGTGCCCGCGAGGCGCGTCCCCGCCCGGTCGAGCGTGAGCGAAGGCTCGGCGATATTGACCGTGAGCTGGGATGCGAGCAGACCGCGCGAAGTGTCCCAGACCCGCACTCCGCCATTTGCGGCCGCCGTGAAGAACCAGCGGTCGTCATGGGAAAAAAAGGCGTTGAAAACCAGCCCCCGACCCGCTTCGACGGCGAGCAGGCGCCGGTCGGTGGCGGCATCGAGCATGATGACCCCGCCCACGATGCTGCCGGCGAGCAACCGGCTGCCGTCGTTTGACCAGGAAAGCGTCGAGATCCGATCAGACTGCTCCACGTCGCGGAAGGTGGTCAGGGTGTTATCGTGGCTCGCGAGAATTGTGAGGCGGGGTGTTCCGTAGTGAGCGACCGCGATGAGATCCCCGCGCGGTGCGATCGCAAGCGTCGCCACCCGCGTGACGCTGGACCACGTGGCGACCGGAGCGCCATCGCTCAATCGGTGCCAGGTGACTCCGCCGCCGGGTGCCGCAGCCAGCAATCCCGTCTCATCGGAAGTAAAAGCGAAATCGGGACTGGCGGAGATTTGGTTCTCCGCGGCAGGACGCTCGTCCAGCCGAAGGAGTTCGCGTCCGGTGGCGCAATCCCAAACTCGCAGGGAACGGTCGGAAAGTCGGGCCGCGAACGAATGCGCCTGCCGGGAGAGCAGCCCCGCTCCAAGCCGCAGGCCAGCGGTTTCAAAATGCAGCTTCAAGGCGTCATCCGCCAAGGTGCGAATCTCCACGCCACCTGTAGGTCCCTCAAGGGCGTAGTACTCGCCATTGGGATCGAAGACGATGTGGCGCGCCGGGTTCTCGGAGCGTGGATTCCATTCGCGTCCGCGCCGCAGTTCCGGCAGCGCGAGTGCGGCGATGGCGAGTTGCCGCAAGGCAAATGTCGGCTGCAGCGCCGCGGCGCCCCGAATGGCTTCGAGTGCGTTGTCGCGTCGGCCGGCGCGGGTCTCGCGCACGTGCACCTCGGCGCGGGCGACAAGTGCTTCGCGCAGCTTGATGCGGCCTTCTGCTTCCGCCCGCACGGCGCGGTCCCGATCAGCCTCCGCGGCGCGGCGCTCCCGCTGGATCGAGAGAGCCGCGAACGAGGAGCCGATCCCGAGGGCCAGCAGCAGAACCAGCACCGCGGTCAGCGCCGCCGCGAGAGCCGGATTGCGCCGCGCCCAGCGCCAGGCCTGCCCGGCGACCCCGACCGGACGGGCCTGCACGGGCCGTCCGTCGAGCCAGCGCTCAAGATCCTCCGCGAGCGCTTCCGCGGTCGCATAGCGATGGGAGGGATCCTTCGCCAGGCATTTGAGGCAAATGGTCTCGAGATCGCGCGGAATCTCCGGCTGGGCCTCGGTGAGCGGGCGCGGGGTGCGATCCACGACGCGCCGCAGCATCTCCACGGCGGTGTCGGCCGAGAACGGCGGGTGTTGGGCGAGCATTTCGTAAAGAATCGCGCCCAGGCTGTAGATATCGGCCGCCACCGTGAGGTCGGAGGAGCGGCCGAGCGCCTGCTCCGGTGCCATGTAGGCGGGTGTGCCGAGCGCCACCCCGGTCAGCGTCGCCCCGATGTCCTTGCCGAGCAGCTTCGCGATGCCGAAATCCGCCACGAAGGGCGTGCCCTCCAGGTCGAGGAGAATGTTCGCCGGCTTGAGGTCGCGATGGAGAATGCCGCGCCGGTGCGCATGATCGACCCCATGAGCGATGGCGGCAACGAGCCGCGCTGCTTCGCGGTAGAGACCGGAATATTGCGGAAGGCGATGCGACAGGGATCCACCCTCCGCGAACTTCATGCTGAAATACGGGAGTCCATCGCGCTCGCCGGCCTCGAAGACGGGCAGGATGTGCGGATGATCGAGACTGGAGATCGCCTCCGCCTCGGCGCGAAAGCGGGCCAGCAATTGCGGCGCCGCCGTCGATTGCGGCAGCATCACCTTTAGCGCCACGACACGGGCAGGGGACTGTTGGCGGGCGCGATAGACGACTCCCATGCCGCCCCGGCCGATCTCATTCAGCAACTCGTAACGCCCGAACACGCGCTCAGCGACGCGCGGGCGCGTGTCGCCCGCTGCCGGGCCGAGCGCATCCAACCAGTCTTCGTTTGCATCCGCCCCGGCGTCCGCGTCCACGGCCAACGCCGCATCCAGGGCGCAATTCGGACAGTTCGCCTCCGCCGCCGCCCGGGACAAGAGTCGGGCTCCGCAGCGCGCGCAGTGCGGATCGTCTTCGAGCGGGCGCGGGGGCATTTTCACGTGGCACCACGGCGCAGCGCGCGACCGAGGATGCTCCGGAGATAGCGGAGTTCCTCGTCCACTTCGTCCGGCATTTCCACCGTGCGTGCGACTTCCTCCCGCATCAGGGCACGAAAGCGCAGGCGCATGCGATGCACGGCACTCTTGAGCGTGGCGAGGCCAAGCCCGAGCCGGGAGGCGGCCGCGGCGAGTGCGCCGTCAGCGGGCTCAGGCGTCGCGCCAGGCAGAAAACGGCGCAATTCCGCAAAGACTTCCGCGCGCCCCTTTTGATCGGCTTCCTCGTGGAGCCGCAACCGCGCGCGCTCCAGCACCGCCAGCGCCCAAGCCAAGTCGTAGGCTTCCTCCGGTTCCCATTCCGCCTGCCCGGCCTGGCGTTCGAACTCTTCCACCGCGTGCGCGTCCAGTGGGACGATCTCAACGGCTCCCCCGCGCTTCTGGGCGTTGGCGCGCTCGTAGTCCTTCGCGAGGAAGTTTCGCAGGCAGGAGAGCAGAAACGTGCGGAAGCGACCGCGTTCGCGGTCGGCCATCGAAATCACGCGGTTCTCGAGCAGATGCAGAAAAAATCCCTGCACGAGGTCCTGCGCCCGATGGACATCATAGCCGCGCCGCCGCACGAAGATGTAGAGCGGACTCCAGTAGAGTCGGCAAAGTTCGCTGAGGGCGTCGTTCGCGCCGGATGCCTCCGTTTGCGCGGAGGCAAGCACGAGCGTCCAGCACGTCGTAACAAAGAGCCGGTCGCCTTCGCCAACGGGATTCGGGCGGTCCATCTCCCTGCCGTTACCAGCAGCCGGGACGATGGGAAATTCGAAAACGCTGGGAGTTGCGCCGGATCTGCCTCGTCGGCTCTCCTTTCCTGCTCAATCGATGCGGTAGATCCGGCATCGATAGGTCGTGTTCCAGCGCTCTTGCGCGCCCGCCTTCGCGACTTGCTTCGAGAGCACGCGAAAGACGACGGACTGGGTCGGCGGTGTCGTCGCGGCCCGCATCAACTTGGGCAGGTCGCGCAGATTCGTCCACTCGATGCGCGCGGCGTGATGGGCGGGCAGGCGCAGGGGGTCCGTAAGGCGGAAGGTTCCGTCCGGCGCGAAAGTAACGGCGGTGCGGTAACATTCGCCTGCCTCGAGGAAACCCGCGTAAGGACGACCGACCGGTTCGACGCCATCGAAGCGGGAGACATCGAAGCGATACTCGTAGGAAACGAAACCTTCTTGAGGAGCGTGTTGCAGCATCCCGCTGACGGCGACGAGCGCGCGCCCGATACAATCCCGGGAACGAATGCGCGTGAGACTTTTCTCGTGGTTTTTTCGGTCCTCGCCCGTCCGGGGCGCATAACCCACGCCGAAGCGGGGCTTCCCACTTGGGTCATCGGCGCAGAGATACTGACCCTCGGCGGCCTGTTCGAAAACCGCCCGGATGCGGATGTGATGTCCGACAAACGCGCCGGGATCGCGGGCGACTTCGGCAATCGTATAGGAAGGGGTGCCGTCCTGCAGGACACAGCCGCCGGCCGCGAGGATCCGCGCTACTTCGGCATCGCCGGCGCGGGGCGGAAGAGATCCGGCATTCATGAGCGGCGAAAAGAGCTGGGTCTGCGCAAGGAACGCAGCCGCGAGGAAGAGGGGAGGGAGGCGCATGGAATCGACTTCCTCGTGGATACCGGAGGCGCGGTTCGCGGATTTCACGAATTCGGGTAAATGCGCGGCTCACACCTGCCGCGCTTCTCCGCCCGGCTGCGTCTTCCTGCACTCTCGGCGCTAACGCCGCCGCGTCTTAATCACGATTTCGACGCGCCGATTCAACCGCTGTTCCTCGACGGACCCACCGACGGCGGCGAGCGGCCGGGTGCTGCCAAACCCGCGGGTCTGGATTCGCAGGCCATCGATTCCCATCGCCGAAACGAGCCACTGCTTGACCGATTCCGCGCGCCGTTGGCTCAGCGTTTGGTTGTAGGCCGGGGCGCCAAAGCTGTCGCTATGTCCCTCAATCAGAAAATCCGCCGTGGGATTGCGGAGGATGAGCTGGCCAAGTTTGTTGAGGGAATCGAGTGCCTCCGGGCGCAGGACGGCGCTATCATAATCGTAGAGCAGATCGGTGGGAAGCAGGATCGGGGCGGTGCGATCCGTGACCGGGCCGCCTTGGGAGAGAAGCCCATCGAGGCTGGAGAAGTTGCCCTGTCCGGGCAGCGGCGCGCCGTCGCCTCCGAAGGTGCCGGGGGCACCCTTTGGCATCTCGAGCAGCGGGCGGCCCGCCACCGCGGGCTTTCGATCGGCGAGTTGGTCCAGCAGCGAACCCGGCTCGCTGGCCGGGAGGTCGGAGGGTTTGGGCGTCTCGGCGAGGGCTTTGGTGAGCGAATCGCTGGGCGCGAGTTGAGGCGCGGGTTGCACCACACTCTTATCGAGAACTTCCGGGGCAGCGACGATTTGATCAGCCCGGGCGAGGAGGTCGTCGAGGGAGGGTTGCTTGTTGCCGAGTTCGAGTTTGGCGACGTCTTCGATCGGCTTGGGTTTGGGACGCGGCGTGGCGGCCGGTTCGGCGTCCGCGAGCGTGGCGGGATCGATCTCGACCTGCTTCACGGTGAACGTGCGCGGCACGAGCTTGTTGAAATAAGACGGGCTGATGGCGTGGATCTGCGTGGCCCGGCTCACGCCGTAGAAGGCCACGTGAAGCGTGACGGCGACGGCGAGAGCCGGAAAGAAATAGCGCCGCATCGGGCTCGTCTCGCGCTCAATCTGTTCGAGGGGGGAATTCATGGCGCGGATTCGCGGCGTTTACGGAGAGCGAAGGCAGAGCAATGCGGGGATCGATTGCGCAGTCCCGGACCTTCATTTGACCGTGGGAACGCGCGCACGTTGGAAAATGAAGGCACGAACGGAGGATGGATGCCTAGAGTCCCATGCGGGGGCCCTGGAGCGTATCGAGCTGGAGAGCGTGAATCTCCTCAAGGAGACGAAGCGTGCGGGCGTGCGCAGCATGTCCCGTCGGCGAGGTGAGGAGGGGCGCAAACGCCTGCAGGAGGCGTTCCGCCGTTTGCGTGGTCTTGAGAATCTTGATCGAAGTGACGCGGTCGCTCAGATTGTCGTAGATATCGGCCATCTTCGCGATCTTCACGCGCTCTGGGGCGGAGGTCAGGCGGGTCTCGTATTCCCGCTCCCGCAGCTGCTTGGGCAGCATGTTGTTCTTCGTGAGCAAGACCACGATATCGGCTACATCCTGCCCGAATTCCTCCTCGAGCTCGTCATAATCCGTGGCGGTGTCCTCCAGGGTATCGTGCAGGAAGGCGGCCGCGATGAGCGGCTCATCCCGAATGCCGAAGACATGCGAGAGCACGAACGCGACCCGGGCCACGTGGGAAAAATAGGGCGTGATTCCATCCGCCCGCTTTTGCCCCATATGCTTGCGGGCGGCAAAGCTCGCGGCCCGGAGCGTGACTTGCAGTGGAGTGGAGAGGACGGACGCGGCCGCCTCGAGAGCGGGGACACCGGGACGGCGGAATTTTCCCGACTTCTTTCCCTTTTCCGTCTTTTTCCCTTTTGGTTGCTTCAGCTTTTTCGGCCGCTTGGATCCGGCGGACGGTGCGGGGCGGGGTCTGCGTCTCACGAGGAACTTGCGAATGGCTTTGAAAGAGAAGGTCGATTTGTTTTTCGGCATTTCAGAACGCGTGGCGGGAGAGCGCCGCGCTTGCTCCGCAGGCATACCATCCGCCGCATTGTTTTTCCCTGCAAGCGCGGTGTGCGCGCGCGACACAAAGAAGCCCGCTAGTAGAGGTCCTGCACACGTGAGATGATGGATCCGCCGCGAGGATCGAGCCTGCGAGATAGCCTGCCGCGGGCAGCCCCCAGGGCGAAGGAAAGCGATGGCAACGAAGCGGGCTCCGAAGCAGCCACTAAGTTCCGCCGCTGACGCCGATCAGATCCTCGTGGACCCGCTCGGGTGGGGGAACATACTCAGGCGCCTGGCGGCGCAGGCTCGCGTAGATGTCGTCCATGAGTCGGCGGGTCGCGGCAATCTGCGTAGGCGTCGGTTGAATATTTTGCCAAAGACAATACATGCGCAGGCGGAGTCCTTCGCGCTCATTGCCGCCGATTTCGATAACTCCATCCGCCTGCCGGGCGGCGGCGACGTATTGGAACGTGTCGGTCGAACGCGCCCGGAACTGGACGATGCCGTAGCCGTTCTTAGGCGTGTCATGGCGTTGGTTGGCGAGTTCGACGCCGGGAACCGAAGCGATGGCGGCGACCACTGCACCCTGCGGTACGCGATCGCGAATGCGGACGGTGCGGAGCACCCCGCGGGTGGACTCGCAGGCGGTAAGGGCGAGGGCCGCAGCGATCACAGGAAGAAGAGAGAGCTTCATGGCGAATGGCGGGTGAGCGCTAGCCGAATCGAAAGCGCCGCGGCAGGCAAGCGCAAATAGCCGAGAGCCGAGAGCCGAGAGCGGATGGCCGGGCGAGGTTGGCTCTTGACGGTTGGCCATCGGCTGTCTCCCGATCGCTACGCGTCACACAGCAGCGCAGCGGAGGCCGTGTAGCCGTGCAGAAAGGTGCGTTTACCAATCGGTCCGATTTCTCCGTTGCAGAAAAAGCCCGCGAGTGGGTGCGGACCAAAAATCTCGGCGATGATTCCGGCGTCGTGATGCGGAATCTGGAAGAGTCCACGGCCCCGGCCGTTGCAGGAGAACAGCAGAGAGGCGAACGGGCGCACGAAATCGTCGGCATGGGCCGCCGCACAGAGTTCCCGCAGGTCCTCATCGGCCGTATCGCGGTCGCGCAGCTGGTATTGCAAGGTTTGCCCGATGCGCGGGTGCGCGCCGATGGCGACCGCGCCCGTGGCGGGATCGGCGCCGAGGATATTGCGAATCAGGAAGTCGCCGCGTTTGAATTCCTCAAGGTATTCCGAGATGGCCAGGCCGGCAAAGAGATTGCCTTGCGCGCGCTTTTTCTCGCGGTCCGGCAAGGCGAGGAAGACATCATTCAGGATCTGGTACGCGGGCATGGAAGCCAGCGAGAGCACGAGATTGTTCTTCGCGCCGGTGATCGTAAGCGGTTCGCCGATCGGACGGCAGCCCTGGCTCACAATCGTGGCGACTCGCACGCCGCCATTCAAGGCCACGGCGATTCCATCGGCGGAGGAGATGGCGCCATCGCGCAGCAGGAAAATGCTTTCGATCGAGTCGCCTCCGCTGGCCAGGCCGCCGACCGTGGGAGCCTCCGGGTACGCGGCGTCCCATTCGAGCAGCCAGCGATCCACGGCGAGTCGCGCCGGATGTACAAACGTGATCCAGGCATCCGCGGAATCGAGACCGCTTTCCATCTGCCAAAAGGCCGGCCCGGTCGATTCCTCCACCTGGGCTTGGGTAAATTCAAAGGGAGTTACCTGCGTTTGCGGGAGCGAGAGAAGGAGGAGGGAAAAACCGGCCTGCCGCTCTTCCTCGAGCGCAGTGCCGATGATGCCCGAGCCCGAGCACCCCACCAGAAGCGGAACGCGGCCATAGACCCGCACGAGTTCCAGAAACTCGGTCAAATAGGGCGCGAAATCGGTGGTGACAAAGACGACCCCCAAGGTGACTTCCGCGTCGAGTTCGGCGCGGCACGCCTTGGCGGCGACCATCACGCGCTCCTCGTCGAAGCGGCC
>JBBRQH010000116.1:0-8141 GCA_038226705.1 Chthoniobacterales bacterium
GCGGGTCTTCCAACTTCCGCCCCGGAGCACCCGCTGTGCTCCGGCTTTGGGTCCGGTCGGATTCGTGCGCTCGGATGCCTTGTAGGGCTCGTAATAGTCGGAGCACCATTCCCAGACGTTTCCGCCTAGATCCTCCACGCCACAGTGGCTGACGCCCCGCGGAAAAGTGCCGACCGGGGAAGTCTCGGCGAAGCCGTCATTCAAGGTGCGGTCGCTCCACGGAAAATTCGTGTTCGCATCGGCGAAGTTGGCGAGATCAGCCCGGCCCGTCGCCTCTCCCCAAGGATACGTGCGCCCCTCCGGACCGCGCGCGGCGTATTCCCATTCCGCTTCCGTTGGAAGTCGGTAGCGCTTGCGCTCGCGGATCGCGAGCCACTGGCAAAACTTGATCGCCTCGAGGCTGCTCACGTAAACGACCGGGTGGTTGTCCCCCGCATTGGCAAGCCGCTTCGTCTTGTGAGAGGGATCGAAGAGTTCGTATTGGGCGTTCGTGACCAAATGACGCGCGATGAAGTAGCGCGAAAGGTTTACGCGGGTGGGGGGTTGTTCGTTCGCCGCAGCCCCGGCCCCCGAGGAGCCCATGATGAACGACCCGCTTGGCACCAGGAGCATCTGCGCGCCGAGAGCGGGCGAGGAGAAATTCCGGTAACGCGCCCGCTCTTCGGCCGGCGTCATGCTGCTGAGCGGGACGGCCGAAGTGGCGGGATTCACCACTCCCCGTTGCGCGGGCGGCTCGGGCAGGGGCGCGCTGCCGGCCGGCCGCGATCCGCTGGGACGATACGGCTGCGGGGCCGCCTTGACTCCCGTTGCGGGCTTGACACCCCCGGCGGGCTTAGGCGCCGGCGCGTCCCTTCCTTCCATCTCATCGAGGTATTGGTCCACGAGGTCCTCCGCGTGGCCGGGATCGAGGCCGAGGTTTTCGCCTACGTTCACGAAGGCATCGCGCTGGTCGTCCGTCATGGAATCCGCTTCCAGGCCAGAAAGCCGGAGCATGCGAAGAAACTCTTCGTCGACATTTCCGCGGTTGACCCGGTTGGTCGAGCGAACGCGCCGGGTTTCCGGTTTCTTTTGCGGGGTTGCTTCCGGCTCGGGGGATGGAGGGGGCGGCTCATCCTCCACGCGCTTGGCGGAAGAGCGCCGCAGACCCGCGTCGATCGCGGCATCCATGTCCCCGTTTGACAGGCCGTTGTCCGTGCCAATTTTGCGCAGCGTGGCTTCCCCGTCTTTGGTCAGCCGCTGGTCACCGAGGGCAAACTCAAGGAAGCGATTGAACTCCTGCAAGCCCGCTTCCCGCCGGCGCTGGCGGATCTCCGCGTCCAGGCGCGCCCGCACTTCCGGCTTGAGCAGTTCGCTGCGCGCCTGTGTGATCTTGCCGGGCGCCGCATCCATGCCCGCCCAGAGGAGCTGGGCGATGGGATTGGCCGGCTGGTTCTTGAGCGGGAGCTTCTTCTGCCACCAGACAATGAGCTGGCGGCAGTGGTCCTCGACGAGCGAGTCGCTTGGGTTGTCCTCCAGGACCAGGCAAAGGCGCTCGTAATAATTGGGAGAGTCGTAAAGGCGCCAGCCCTCCCACTTTCGGGGATCGTCGGGAAGGGGGTGGGGGAGCGGCATCGTCTAACTCAGCGGTTACTCGACTTTGATGAGCGAGAGATTCGCCGTCGCGCGCTCGAGCTCTTGGGCCGAGAGACCCGCATTTCGCTCCAGGGTGGCTTTCGCCTGTTTTCCGAAGGCATCCACAATGACGTTCAAGACCTGGTTCGTATTGTACTGATAACAGATCTCCACCGGTGAGCCTTTCGGCAGGAACGGTGGCAACTCGACGGAGCAGGTGCCGAGCGGCGTGCATTCGGAAGGCACCGTGCTTTCACCTTCCACAATTCGCACCACCGCCTTCTTCATGTTGGGCTGCGCGGTGCCAAAGGCGTTTTTCACTTCGCAGGGCATCGCCGTCATTTTCGGAATCATCGGGAAGACGTATTCTTCCATCGCATTCTCGTCCCACAGGACGATTCCCAAAGTGTGCGAGGTGATGTTCGTCACCTGGATCAGGCCGCCGTCGCGGGTGCTGAACTGCTCGCGCGTTTCCAGCGGAATCACGCGCTGGCCCTTCTTGTCCTCCTCCCCCAGCATCGAGAGCATGGCCTGGATGGCGGCGCCGATGGCCACCGCCTCGTCCGGGCTGACTTGATCTGACATGGGGACGCCGCCGGAAATCTTTTCCACCATGCCCCGCACCATGGGCATGCGGGTCATGCCGCCGACCATGAGAATCTTATCGATATTGGCCCAGGTCATCCGGGCTTCCTGCAGCACGATTTCGCAGATGGACTTGCACTTCTCCACCAGGGGCGACGCGAGTTGCTCGAAGTCTTCCCGGGTGAGCTCGATCTTGATGCTCTTGCCGTTGAAGCTGTGCACGAGCGTGGTGCGCGGCCGGCTCGAGAGCTGGATCTTGGCCGCGAGCGCCCGGCTTTGCAGCTCCTGGTAGCTCTGCAAATCGAGCAGCGGATTCTCGCCGTGCAGGCGATCGAATTCTTCCGCGACCAGGTTGACGATGATGTCATCCCAATCTTTGCCGCCCAGCCGATGGTCGCCATTGGTCGCGACCATGCGAATGCTCTGGTTCTCGATCCGCATGATCGTCACGTCGAACGTGCCGCCGCCGAGATCGAAGACGAAGACGGTTTGATTCTGGTCCAGCTTGTCCAGTCCGTAGGCCAGCGCTCCCGCGGTCGGCTCGTTGATGATCTGCAGGACATTGAAGCCCGCGAGCTGGCCCGCCTGGATCGTGGCGGTGCGCTCGGCGTCGTTGAAGTACGCCGGGACCGTGATGACCGCATCGCTGATGTGCTGGCCGAGATACTTCTCGGCGTCGACCTTGAGCTTCTTGATGATGAGGGCGGAAAGCTCTTCGGCCGAAAAGGATTGCCCGTTGAATTCCCGGCGGAACTGATCCTTCGATTTCCCCATCTCGCGCTTCACGAAATCGACGATCTTCTCCGGCTCGGCGACGGAGTTCTGCTTTGCAAGGGTGCCGACGATCGCATTCTGCCCGTCGAAAAGAATCACCGAGGGCGTAATCCGCTCACTTTCAGCGTTTGGAATGATCTGCGGTTTCCCATACGCATCGATGTGCGCCATCGCGGAGAAGGTGGTGCCGAGATCAATACCAACAGCTTTGCGTTCACTCATGGCGTCGGGGGGGTTCTAAAATTGGTGGCGAAACGCCGGGTTCGGATCGTGGGCCGCATTATTGGAACGAAGCGCCTACGATGGCGAGCAGGGAATGAAATGTCCATCATCGGCCCGAAGAATCGGCTTCCGGCGTGACGGCCTCCGGTTCCTCCTCTACAGTCGGGGTTGTGGCGGGAGGGGCCTTCCAGCGGAGGGCGATGACATCCTCGGCGCGGATGATTCGTCCGCGCCAGACAAAGCCGCGCTTGAGGGATCGGCCGATTGTGGCGTCGTGGTCGGCGCTCGGCGCCTGCTCGACACTTACGGTCCGGTGCCGGGCCCGATCCAGCGGCGCCCCGGGTTCGGTGTCGAATGCTTCGACCTCCAGGCGCACGAAGACCTCGAAGAAATGGGCGAGGGAATTCTCCAGGTTGCTCAGGAGCTTGCGCAGGAATTCGCGCTCGGATCCCGCTCCGATGGGGAGTGCATCGTAGCGCGCCTGCGCCTGGCGCTGGGCGACACCGAGATCGTCGGACAAGACGATGAGATCGCGCACAAACGGTTTGTGCATCGCATCGAACATGAAGCCGTCCTTGTAACTTTTCAGCTCGGCGTGCATCGCGTCGAAGACGCGCTGATTCGCGGAATCGACCTGGCTCTGGCGTTGCATTTGCGCGGTCATCGTCTCAACGGCAAGGGCGAGCCGCGCCGCCTCCGCTTCACTTTCCGGGGCCGCGATGACTACCGGTGCAGCCGGGGCTTTCTCGAGGTCGGAAACGATTTTGTTCAGCAAGCGGTTTCCCTCCGCCACCCCGCGACTCACCGCTTCGATCGCCAGGGCTATCGCCGGGGAGCCGCCCGCATGCGAACCGCCAGAATCAGATCGCGGTTTGGCGGAACCGGTGGGCTTTTGCTTTTCGGCCGAATCCGCCAGAGCCTGCATTTCCCGCGCAAAGTCGTCGTCCATACTTTCCATATGTATCAAACTTTTGCCGTGCAAAGCGAGTTCTGAGAAGTCATTTCTCCTTCACTATGTTCCATAGTGGCGGCAAATTGCGCTTACAAAGGCCTCGAGACTGGGCTGCGCGGCCTCCACGTCCACACTTAGGCCGAGCTGGCGCATGGTGCGGGACGTGACGGGACCCATGCTCGCAAATTCGAGACCAGGCGGCGGCTTGAGCCCCATTGCGACATAGTTCTCCACCGCCGAGGAACTCGCAAACGTCACGAGGTCCGCGCCTTCCTCGCGAAAACGTTGCAGGGCGCCCGTGCGATCGGTCTCCACCGTCTCAGGCACCGTACGGTATCCCACGGCCTCGTCGATGATCGCGCCTTTTTTGGCCAGCGCGCTCGCAAGAATATCCCGCGTCTTCTCGGCCCGCACGATCAGCACCTTCTCATTGTCCAGCGAACCGAGCTCCTCGAAAGCGGTGATCAACCCCTCCGTCACGAACTCCTTCGGCTGCAAATCCGGCAAGAGGCGAAACTCCTTCACGCGCTGGGCGGTGGCCGGCCCAATGGCGGCAATTTTCGCCCCGCCAAACTCCCGCGCATCGGTATACGCGCGATAGAAGACCTCGAAGAACGCGTTCACCCCATTCGGACTCGTAAAGACGATCCAATCGTATGTGTGCGCATCGATCACCAGTTCCGCAAACCCCCGCACGTCGGCCGGCGGCTCAATCCGGATCGTGGGCAACTCGATCACATCGGCGCCGACGGCCGCCAGGCGCGCGGACAGCACACCTGCTTGCTGGCGCGTGCGCGTGACGACGATGCGTTTGCCGAAGAGCGGTCGCTTTTCAAACCAATTCAGTTCATCGCGAAGGCTTACGACCTCGCCGAAGATGGCGATCGCGGGCGCTTCAAAACCCGTCTCGCGCACGACCTGCGCAATGTTGTCGAGACGGCCGCGGATGGTTTGCTGCCGGCCGGTCGTCGCCCACCGCACCATCGCCACCGGGAGGGCGGCGTCGGCACCGTGCTCGAGCAACTGCCGGGTGATCGCATCGATGCGTTCCACGCCCATCAACATGATTTTCGTGCCGGGCGCCCGCGCGATCCCCGCGAAATCGAGGGTGCTTTCCGTTTTCGTCGGATCCTCATGTCCGGTGAAAATGGTGAGCTGGGTGTTGTGCGCGCGGTGCGTGACGGGGATGCCGGCGTAGGCGGGCGCGGCGATGATCGAGCTGATCCCGGGCACGACTTCGAAGCGGAGTCCCGCCGCCACCAGATCCTGCGCCTCCTCGGCGCCGCGTCCAAAAACATACGGATCGCCGCCTTTGAGGCGGACCACGCGCTTGCCGGTGCGCGTTCGCTCCACCAGCACCTCATTGATCTTCTCCTGCGGGAGGGCGTGGGCGCCCGCCTTCTTGCCCGCATAAATGATCTCCGTTTCGGGACGCGCCCAGCCGAGCATGGCAGGATTGCAGAGGTAGTCGTAGACCAGCACCTCGGCTTGCTCGATCAACTCCTTGGCGCGCAAGGTGACCAAGCCGAGGTCGCCCGGACCCGCGCCGACGAGATAACAGATCCCGGCAGACTCGTTCTTCATCGCAGGGCAGGGGGCAATAGGAGTACTTTTCTCATGGAGCGCCGCCCTTTCGCTGCGTTCGGTGAAACGGGCAACTGACGGTTGTGTTTACGCTCAGCCCAGCTTAACCGCACGCTCCCGCATGACCTTTCCGGCCGGTCTGTCGTCGCGGAGGCCGAGGAAGACCGGATGTCGTAGCTTTCGGTCGTTCGTCCATTCGGTGAATTTCACCTGGCAGACCAATCGGGGCGCGACCCAGCGGCAGAGCCTCATCTCGCGGGGCGTAATGTTCTGCGCCCATCGACCCTGCTTTTTTTCCGGCAGGTCGCTAAAAGGGCAATTGGGTTGCGCAAATCGCTTCATTTCTTCATGAACCAATTGGAGAACGGCGGCATTGAACCCCGTTCCTACTTTGCCGGCAAAGAGCAGTCTCTTCCCTTCATGAACGCCCACCAGCAGGGCGCCGAAATGCTTTCGGCTCCCTTCCGGCGGCGTGTAGCCGCCGATGACGAATTCCTGTTCGTGCACGCATTTGAGCTTGATCCAATTCCGGCTCCGTCGTCCCGATTCATAGACGGACTCCTCCTTCTTCCCGATGAGTCCCTCGAGTCCGAGCCGTCGTACTTCCGTTAACAACGCATTGGAATGGCCGGCGATGTCCGCCGAGAATTTGATGAGTTCGGAGGCACCTGCCACGATCTTGCGCAGCCGCTCCCGCCGAGCCTCCAAAGGCTGGTCGCGGAGATCGCGTCCAGCGGCGCGCAGCAGGTCGAAGACATAGAATACCAGCGGAGGCCGTTCGCTCTCCGTCTCCAACCCCTGGAGAAGTTGAAAGGATGATCGCCCATCCGCTTCCAGCGCGACAATTTCGCCATCGAGAATCGCGTCGTGCAGCGGCAAGGCGGCCACCGCCGCGGCGATTTCGGGGAAGCGGAGATTGAAATCCTTGGCGTTGCGCGAGAAGAGCTGGGCTTCCTGACCGTTGTGGAAGGCAAGCGCGCGAAAGCCGTCAAACTTCACCTCGTAACGCCACTTCCCGTGGGTTGGCGCCGCGGAAACCAAGGTGGCCATCATCGGCGCAACGAACGCCTGTTTGGCGGCTGGCTCGCGCAGGCGACGAAGACTTTTCGGCGCTTCGGCCGGCTTGGCAGCGGCAGGCAGCCGCTTAGCCGTGGGCTGCTTCCGGGCGGAAGCGGGCACGGCGACCGCGTCCCATTCGGCAGCGCGCGCGCGCGCGATCTTTGCCATGGTCCGGCCGGTCAGGGCGGACTCGTCGTCCTTCTTTTTGGAAACGGATTTCAAGTCGGCACCGCTCTTGATCAGCAGCCATTGCTTCTCGTCGCCCCGCTTGATCCGGACCAGCGTCCACTCGCCCTTCAGCTTCTTGCCCTTGAGCGCAAAATGGAGCTTGCCCGCCGCCAGATCCTTCGCCGCCTCGGAGCCGAGGCTTTCGTAGGTACCGGCATCCCAGACCATGACGGTTCCCCCTCCATATTGTCCTTCCGGGATGATCCCTTCGAAATCGCGGTACTCGACCGGATGATCTTCCACCTGCACGGCCAGGTGCTTTTCCCCTTTTTCAAAGGGAATCCCTTTTGGGACAGCCCACGACTTCAGCGTCCCGCCCATCTCAAGGCGGAAGTCATAGTGCAGGCGCGACGCGGCATGCTTTTGGATGACATATCGTCCACCCTTACCCCTCACTTTCCTCGCTCCGCGCGGCTCTACAGTTCGCTCGAAGTCGCGTTTCTTGTGGTATTCGCCCAGCGACATACCCCGCTTTCGTGTGCCATCGAAGCAACGCGCGTGTCGCTCTTGCCGGAGACTGTCCGCCACCCCGGCGAACGGTCTCTCCCTCAATCCCTTCCAGTCTGCTGCCCTACCACCAGAAAGCGACCGCAAGAGCGCCCAAGACGACCATGAAAACCCCACCAATGATACTCCATTCGAGCGTATTGAATTTCGTCATAAGCGGCTCCCGGTACCGAGTGCGCACACGTATTTCAAGTCCATTTATTGGGATAGTTCTAACTTGAATTTCGCCAAAGTTTCGACCTGACCGAAATCACCCTCGTCAAGCCGTTGGTTCTCAATTGGATACAATTCGGCCGGGGCGCCTCAGAGCTCCCAGCAAGCGAAACAGATTATTTTGCAGAGTCTTCCGACGCGCGGAAAATCACCACTAAAACTGGCTCTTCCGGGAAGGTACGGCGCTTCCAGAGTAAAGCGGGGTCTAGCCGGGTCGGTGCATGAGTCAAGACCCTCTGCATCAGTCGTTTGGGGTTGGAAAAGAGGTCCGATTGTCACCGACCCTCGTATGCAAGAGGGAGGCGTGCTCTTTCATCCGCGGCCCAATAAGGCCGAGCTGCTCGTTTGTCCGAAGTGTGCTTCCACGACGGCTATTCGGTCAGTTGGTTCCTTTTCCGGCTCGAAA
>JBBRQH010000117.1:0-8074 GCA_038226705.1 Chthoniobacterales bacterium
GCAAACTGTGCGACCAGGCCGTGACGATGCGGTCAGGCTCAGGGTAAGGAAGCGGCTTGAGGAGCACCGCCTGCACCACTGAGAAGATGGCGGTGTTCGCGCCGATCCCAAGCGCAAGCGTGAGAGCGGCGATGAAGGTGAACCCCGGATGTTTGAGCAGGTGGCGGAGAGGCATGGGGGACGAATGCGGATTGCGGATTGGCCGTGGCGGGATTGGAGACAATTCGAACTCTGAAGATTGAGTTCGGCAGCTTCAGAGGAGGAAGGAGCGCGCTCGCAGACGAACCACGCGTCGGCGCGCGTGAATGCAACCCGCGTGCCATCTGAGACATTCGTCGAGTAAGATCGGCGCGGGCTGAGAAAGTTCCGAGCGGAGGAACACCCGCTGCGGCCGGAAAGCGCGCTCGCGTCGCGAGAACGGGAAGGACTCGTGCCGATCTTGGGACGGCGGGGGAGGCGCGAGGGAAGCCGGAACGATTTCATGGAAATGGTGCAGATCGAGCGCGGCATCACCGTCTGGCCGCACGAATCGTTTCGAGACGCATGGGCCGCGGAGCTGGTGCGGCTTCTTGGTGAAATGGAGACGAATGACGCTCGCGCAACGCTCGAGACCGGCGGGCAATATTCCGAGTTTTTTTGGGAATGGCCGCCTCCGTTCGCCCGTTCGGGTCTGCGCGGGTTCCGCCCACTTTTTCAGAGTTTGATCGGGGCGCCTGGTGCGCTGGGCGACGCGGTCAGAGCATGTTGCATTTCAAGCTGACGATCTGCGACACGCCACCGTCGTTCTTCCCGCGACTGGAGTTGGCGATGGGGGTCGTCAGGCCGGTGCTGGCGATGGCGACGCCGACCCTGACATTCGCCACGTCCAGCGCGACTCCAGTGCCCGCCGCGGCGGTGTGAGAAATGCGGTGTTGCGCATTTCTAATGTTTTTCCCGTGGAGGTTTCAGGACAAAAAAGTCGCAGGCTCACCGATCACGCGGCCCCGATCGCCAGGACGCGATCGATGCGCGGATTCCCGTAGATCGCCCCTCCGGTCAGAACCGTCAGATTCCCCTCGCGATACTCGCCGGTGCTGTGGGTGTGTCCGCAGAGGACAGTGAGCTGGGTGGCAGGATGCCGTGCGCAGGCTTCGTGGATCACCTCGCCCAACCGCGCGTTGCAGAAATGCGGGAGAAAATCCGGCCCGGAAATCCTGCCTTCGTGCCAGCAGGCCTCCACGAATGGGGGCACATGGGTGAGGAGAATCACCTCGTGGTAGGAGGCCAACGCGGTGTCCAGAGCCGGACGAATGGTCTGCGCCGAGGCGCGCGCGAGGTCGGCCATTTTTGTCCATTGCGCGGCGCGCGGCAGGATGGCGAAATCGTCGATTCGAATCGTGTCGTTCAAGACCACCGGGGAATCAACGCCAACACCGCTTTGGCCATCGGCCCAACCATCGATTCCGAGCAGGGCCGAGTGCGGGCCGAGTTCGAAGATCTCGCTACCGGTGAGGCGGTGGAGCTGGGGAAAACGCACCGCGCTGCGCGTCATCTGTTCCTCCACTTCCGCAAAGGTCGTGTGATAACGATCGTGATTTCCCAGCACGACAAAAAGCGGTTTGGCTACGCGCTGCGCGATGAGGGCGAGATGCGTCTCGAGCCCGATGCCGTCGGAGATGTCGCCGGTGAGCGCGATGGCTCCGGCCGGCGAAGCCGCCAGCGACTCCAGAAACGGCTCGAGTGCGTCACCCCGCAGGAAATTCAAATGCAAGTCCGTCGCCCAGGCGAGCTGGCTGACCCGGAAATTTGCGGATGGCATCGCCTCATCCTGCGGGTGCCGCCGCGCGTTCGCAATGCTCTCGATGCGAGTCGACCGCAGGCAGGAAGGCGCGTCTAAAGTGCTTCGCGCGAGGTATCTTTATTACGTAGTTCCCGCATGGGGGGGTCTTGGCCGGATGCAGGATCACGATTTCAGCAACGCGCTCATGTCGGTCTTCGGGCACAGCGACATCCTCATTCGCGATCTCTCCCGGCTCGACCAAAAAGACGTGGTGCTCGATTATCTCACGACCATGAACACCGTCGGCCGGGATGCCGCGCAGGTGGTGAGCCGGGTGCGCGACTTTTACCGTCCGCGCGAGGATGACGATGCCTTTGAATCGACCGACTTGAACAAGATCGTCGAGGAAACCATCGCCTTGATGCAGCCGCGCTGGCGCACCCAGCCTTGGGCAGCGGACGGGCGATTTCGGACGCCGTCGAGCTCGAGAAAATTCCGGCCGTCAGCGCTTGCCCCACCGAGTTGCGCGAAGTGCTGACGAATCTGATTTTCAATGCCGTGGATGCCATGCCGGAGGGCGGCACGATCACGTTGCGCTCCCGTCGCGAGGCCGCGCATGTGGTGCTCGAAGTCTCCGATAGCGGGACCGGCATGACGGCGGAGGTACTCGAGCACTGCGTCGAGCCCTTCTTCACGACCAAGGGCGATGCGGGCACCGGACTGGGACTCTCGATGGTCTTCGGCGTAGTGAGCCGTCATGAAGGCACAGTGGAGATCGAGAGCGAAGTCGGTGCCGGCACCACCTTCCGCCTGCAGTTTTCGAGCCTGGTTCCGCGCATCGACGCCCCGGTCGAGTCGGTCGCGCCGCTGACGCGGTCCTTGAATATCCTCGTGGTCGACGACCAGGACGCCTCGCGCAACATCATCGCCCGATACCTGACGGGTGACGGCCACCGGGTGGCCACGGCTACGAAGCGATGCGCTGCGCTGCCTGGGAACAGACGTTTACGACGTGGTTGCCCGGAATGACGAGCGCCCAGCTCGGCCCGCTCGTCAAGAAGATACGGGCCAACCAGCCCGTGATCCTGTTCACCGGAAATCGCGACATTGTCGGGAAGCCGAAGGCGGGCCTGGAATCCCGCATGGTTGGCATCGACCTGATCATGCACAAGCCCGTTCCGCACAGTGCGCTCGTGAAGGCGCTGGAAACGGTGATGGCAGGAGTTTGAGCGCGACGCGATTCGCCGTCCCGGCGGCCGGCGAGCACGCGCGGCTCGCGGGGGTCATCGGGTCCGCGATGGATGCGATCCTGACCTGCGATGCGGATGATCGATGAGGGGTTTCTGGCGTGCTGAGCGGCAGCGCTGACTGAAAAGTTCACGCCCCTCAAGCCCGTCGCGCAGCGTCCCCCGCTTTGAACCGAATCTCGCCGACGAGCTCGGGATGGCGTGCTTGGAACGGTGCGTAGAAGCGCCGCATCACGTCGAGGTCTGCCTCGATCTCGCCGGTAAGGTGAATGGCGGCGCCGATGCCGCCGACCCGCCGGCCGTAGTCGAGATAGGTGGGGACGACGGGCACGCCGGCGCGGCGCGCGATGTGGTAGAAGCCGGACCTCCAGTACTCGGTGCGCTTGCGGGTGCCTTCGGGCGTGATCGCCAGCATCATGCGCTCCCGTTTCGCGAAGATTTCCGCCATGTGATCCACCGCGTTGAATTTTGCTCCGCGGTTCACCCCGATGCCGCCGAACCAGCGCACGATCGGCCCGATGACTGGCGCCTTGGTCACCGTGTCCTTCACCATGAAGGCGTGCTCGTATTCCGTCATCAGGCCCAGGGCGCACGCACAAACCAACCCGATGGGCAGATCCCAGTTTGAAGTGTGCGGAGCGAGAATGACGACGAATTTCGGATCCTCCGGCAGATGTCCTTCGACGCGCCAGCGGATCACCGGCAGGAGCGCGCGGCCGAGCCATTGCAGCGTCCCCTGGGCTGGTCGGAGGGCGGGGCTGGCGGCGGACATGGCGGGCCAGTGTGGAAACGCGCCCGCCTGATTTCGAGCACAAACGCACGCGTGGTCGGGGCGATCGACGGCGAAATTTCGGTTTTTTGGAAACAAACTGGGAACGCGGGAGATTTTTCGATTTCCCATACGTCCGTCCGCCGAAAGAAACGCGAAAGCCGGATCGTATGAGCACCGCTGGTTCGCCTGATTCGTCACCGGAAGAGGGCGAGGGGCTCGACGGAGAGCTGACCTTTGGCAGTCCGCTCACTCGTCGCCGCTTCCTCGCGATGAGCAGCGGGGCCGGAGCGACTCTGCTCTGCTCTCCTTTGCTGCTGCCCTCTGGCGCGGCAGCGCAAACTCCGGTGCCGATATCCGCGGTTGGCACCGCCGCCTTGGATGGCGAGGGGCTCATCGATTTGTCCCTGAAGATCAACGGGAAAACTTTCCCACTGCGCCTCGATCCACGGGTCACGCTGCTCGATGCGTTGCGCGACCGCTTGCAACTCACCGGCTCGAAGAAGGGCTGCGATCACGGGCAATGCGGCGCATGCACGGTGCTCCTCGAGGGTCGCCGCGTGAACTCGTGCCTGGTGTTGGCGGCGAGCTGCGACGGCGATGAGGTTACGACGATCGAGGGCCTCGCCCAGGGAGATACGCTGCACCCGATGCAGGCGGCCTTCCTGAAGCACGATGGCTTCCAGTGCGGCTACTGCACGCCCGGTCAGATCTGCTCAGCCGTGGCCTGCGTCACCGAGGGGCATGCGCAAACCGACGAACAAATCCGCGAGTTCATGAGCGGCAACATTTGCCGCTGTGGGGCCTACCCAAACATCCGCGCCGCGATCCGCGAAGCGCACGACGCCACTGCCGCCGCGGCCCCGAAACGCCCATGAACCCATTCACCTACACACGCGCGGCTGAGGCCGGCGCAGCGATCAAGGAATTGGGTGGGGACCAAAAAGCCCGTGTCCTCGCGGGTGGAACGAACCTCATCGACTTGATGAAGATGGGGGTCGAGATGCCGACCCGGCTCATCGATCTCAAGCGCGTGCCGCTCGCGCAAATCGAGGAACTGCCAGAAGGAAAAGGTCTGCGTCTAGGAGCCATGGCGCGGAACTCGGATGCAGCCGAGCATGCGCTGGTCCGCGAGCGGTTTCCCGTTTTGTCGCAGGCGCTTCTCTCCGGCGCGAGCCCGCAGCTCCGCAACCTTGCAACGGTCGGCGGGAACCTCCTGCAAAGGACCCGGTGCTACTACTTCTACGATCCGGCTTTTCCTTCCTGCAACAAGCGGGTGCCCGGCAGCGGGTGCGGCGCGATCGAGGGATTCAACCGGATGCACGCCATCCTGGGCCACAGCACGCAATGCATTGCCACGCATCCGAGCGACATGTGCGTGGGTCTCGCCGTACTCGACGCCGTCGTGCAAGTGTCCGGACCGAAGGGGGAACGCACCATTCCGTTTGCGGATTTTCATCGTCTGCCCGGGGATCATCCGGAAATCGAAACGACCCTGGAACACGATGAACTTATTACCGCGGTCGATTTGCCGGCTTTGCCGGCGGGCGCGCGCTCGCATTATCTGAAGGTGCGCGACCGGGCGAGTTACGCCTTTGCACTCGTCTCGGCCGCCGTGGTGCTGGAAATCGAAGGGGAGACGATCAAATCCGCCCGCGTCGCCTTGGGCGGAGTGGCGCACAAACCCTGGCGGGCGAAAATCGCGGAGGCCCGGCTCATCGGGATGAAGGCGGGTGATGAAGCAGCGCTGCGCACGGCCGCCGAAGCGGAACTCGCCGCCGCGAAGGGTTTCGCCCACAACCAATTCAAGATCGAACTCGCCTGCCGCACGATCATGCGCGCGGTGCAAAACGCAGCCGCCTGACGCCATGGCCTCACCCGCTTCACTCGCTCCGCTCGCCATGGGAAAGCCGCTCGACCGGATCGAGGGCCGTTTAAAAGTAACGGGAGGCGCGACTTACTCGTACGAGTTTCAGCCACCCCAGGCGGCTTACGGCGTTCTGCTGATGAGCGCGATTGCGAAGGGCTCGATCGCGTCGATCGACGTCACATCCGCCGAAAAAGCGCCGGGCGTGTTCAAGGTCCTGACCCATCTCAACGCGCCGAAGCTCAAGGAGCCGTCCAGCGAACATAAATCGGGCGGTATCCGACTCGAGGAGCGGATGCCCCTTTCCGATGCCGTGATTTCCTTCGGTGGCCAGTACGTGGGAATCGTCGTGGCCGATACCGTCGAAAACGCGCGCCATGCCGCAGCGCTGGTCCAGGTCAAATACGCGGCGGAGAAACCGCTCCTGACGAAGGAAGCTGCGGCCAGCACCGCGAAGCAGCCAGCCGCGGATCAAGGCGAGAAACTTCAGGTCAAAAAGGGCGACGTTGGGAAGGCCTTTCGGAATCCGAAGTTCGTCCAGCTCGACCAGATCTACACGACGCCCACGGAGACGCATAATCCCATGGAGTGCTCCGCGACGGTCGCAGTCTGGGAGAAGCCCGATCAGCTCGTTGTTTACGACACAACGCAATACGTCAAGGGCGCGCAAGCCATCCTCGCGGACGCCTTTGGGCTGAAGCGCGAGAACGTGCGCGTCATTTGTCCGTATGTGGGGGGAGCCTTTGGGTGCAAAGGTCCGGTCTGGCCGCATACATTTTTGGCTGTGATGGCGGCGCAGGTCACGGGCATGCCGGTCAAAGTGGAACTCTCCCGCGCGCAAATGTTCAGCGGCACCGGGCACCGTTCGCCGACGGCGCAACGCGTCGCGCTCGCCGCCACGCCGGAAGGCAAGCTCCAGGCCATTCTGCACCTGAGCGAATCGCTGACCTCCCCGCTGGGAAAGTTCACCGAAACCTGCGGCTTTGGCGGCGCCAAGGTGCTCTACGACGTGCCTGCGATCGAATTCGGGCACACGGTTTACACCGTGAATGTCGCGCAAAGTTCCTTTATGCGCGCGCCCGGCGAATGTCCGGGGACCTTTGCGGTTGAGAGCGCGATCGATGAGATGGCACACGCGCTCGGGCTGGACCCGATCGCGTTTCGCCTCGCCAACGATTCGCCGAATCATCCGACGGAAGGCGTCCCGTTCTCGACCAAGCATCTCGCGCGCTGTTACCGGACCGGCGCCGAGAAGTTCGGCTGGTCCAAGCGCACGCCGCTCCCCCGCTCGATGCGGGAGGGAAGGACGCTCATCGGCTGGGGCGTGGCGACGGCGACTTATCCCGCGTTCCAATGGGAGGCGACCGTGCGCATCCAGCTCAAGGCCGATGGGACCGCTCTCGTGCGTTGCGCGACGCATGATCTCGGGACTGGCGCGTATACAGCCTTCACGCAAATCAGCGCGGACGCACTCGGCCTCGAGCCCGAAAAGGTGAAGTTCGAATTGGGAAGCTCGGATTATCCTTACGGGCCCGTGGCCGGCGGTTCCAATTCCACGGCGACGGTCGGATCCGCCATCGTCCTCGCGGCCGAGGCGCTCGTGGAGAAGCTGGCTCAGTTGGCGGTGAACGATGCCAAATCCCCGCTGTATAAAACCGCGGTCCACGAGGTGAAGATGGTCGCGCCGGGGCGGCTCGGGGCCGGAGCGGAAAAGACGGACGGCATGCTCGATATCCTCAAGCGTGCCGGGGTCGCGAGCGTGGAGGCGGAGGGAAAACAGGAAACGAAGAAGGATAAGAAGACCGCCTTCCAAAGCTTTGGGGCCCATTTTTGCGAGGTACGGATCGATCCCGACCTTCCCATGGTGCGCGTCGCTCGAGTGGTCAGCGTGATGGACTGTGGACGCGTGATCAACCCCAAAACCGGCGCGAGCCAGATCCTGGGCGGTGCCGTGATGGGGATCGGCATGGCCTTATCCGAAGAAACCGTTTACGACCCCGCGACCGGCCTGCCCGCCACCCGCAATCTGGCGGACTACCACGTGCCCGTGCACGCGGACACGGGCAGCATGGAAGTATACTTTGAAGGCGAGCCGGATCTCGCCTTCAACCCCATGGGGGCGCGCGGCATGGGTGAGATTGGCATCACTGGGATGGCCGCCGCGGTGGCGAATGCGGTTTTTCACGCCACTGGGAAACGGATTCGCGATCTCCCGATCACCCCAGACAAGCTGTTGTAGGCGCTTCGCAGGGCGCACTTTTCAAGCGGTCTCGCCACCGGATCGCGCAGGAATTCGAAAAACCAGCGGACGAGAATTCCGAGTCCGGCGCCCGTCCAAGCTGCAACGTGGTCTCGCCTGCGTTCATGTCGCGGGGGAAGGGGGTGCCGGCTGACCAGGCTTGCGGGGAGGATTATTACTCATCAAGCTTCGA
>JBBRQH010000118.1:0-7752 GCA_038226705.1 Chthoniobacterales bacterium
GCTATCTGGCCGAATTGGCCCGCGATGAAACGGAGGCGCTGGCGCATTTCCGGCGCGCGCGGGAGGCGGGCAATCCGTTTCACGTTGCCGTCTTGGACCTCACCATTCCGGGTGGCCCCGGCGGGCTCGAAGTGTTGCGCCAGTTGCGGGTCGAGGACCCGGATCTTCCGGCCGTGGCGTGCAGCGGGTATTTCGCCGGCGATGTCCTGGCCGACTTCGCCCGGCACGGATTCAATGCAATCCTGCCCAAGCCGTATCGCCCCGATGAAATGGGCGCGGCGATTCAGGCGGCGCTCGCTTCCGCGGTGACGGCAACATGATTCTGCAGCACGCGCGGCTTCTCCTTCCCGATGGGGAGTGCGCGTCGGGCTGGCTGCGCTGGCGGAAGGAACGCATCGTCGAAGTCGGCGCGGGCGAATCGCCACAGTCGGACGAAGAGGAAGTATTCGACTGTGCGGGCTCCATCCTGGCGCCGGGTTTCATCGATCTGCACGTCCACGGCGCGCTGGGCCGCGATTTCATGGAGGCCAGCCCGGAGGCCTTCGCGACCGTGCTCGGGCATCACCTGGCGGGTGGAACGACTTCGCTTGCGCCGACGAGCACGAGCGCGCCCTGGAGCAGCATCACAGATTTTCTCGCGGAAGTCCGCCGCTGGCGGACGCGGGCCAAGGACGGTTTTCCTGCGGTGTTGGGTGCGCATCTCGAAGGGCCGTTTCTTTCCCGCGAGCAGGCGGGCGCGCAGGATGGGGAGTTCTTTCGTCTTCCGCAGGCGGGGGAACTCGCCGATTCCACCGATGTTCTCATCCTGACGCTTGCCCCGTGTCTGCCTGGAGCCGGGGCTGCGATCCGCGCGCTGACGGCGCGGGGGGTGCGCGTGAGCCTCGGGCACACGGCCGCGTGGGACGAAGTCGTTGCGGAAGCCGTCGCCGCGGGCGCGACGCGCGTGACGCATTGGCCCAATGCGATGTCGGCTGCGCGACGCCGCGGCGTCTATCGCGTCGCCGGCTTGCTGGAGTGCGCGCTCGCGGATCCCGCCTTGGGCGTCGAACTCATCGCCGATGGACACCACGTTTCGCCCACGCTTCTGCGCCTGGCGATGGCTGCGAAGGGACTCGAGGGTGCAATGCTCGTCAGCGATGCCACCGCCGCCTCTGGCCTGGCGGAAGGAAGTGCCTTCACCCTGGGCAGGCGAGCCTGCGTGGTGCACGAGGGCGTGGGCATGCTGGCCGATCGCTCTGCCCTGGCGGGAAGCGCGACGCGCCTGCTCGACGGCGTGCGTACACTGGTGCGGAAATGCGGTGTTCCCCTCTGGCAGGCGGTTCGCCTGGCCTCCTGGGCTCCGGCCCAGAGCATTGGGCTGCACGATCGCGGCGCGCTCGCCCCCGGCCTGCGGGCCGATCTCGTGTTACTCGATTCCGATTTGAACGTCCGTCAGGTTTTCGTCGGAGGGAGATCGGCCTTCAGATTTCGAAGCTAAGCCGTTCGGGCGTTGGTACGCGGTCGACCGCCTCACGCAGCGTGGTGCCCGCGAGGATCGAGGTCGTCGAGGCGGCTACGCTCGACATGGCGATCCGCAGCGCACAGGTACGGGGATCGCGGCATGTGCATTTGTCGCGCGAGCCTTCGTCGTTGCAGGGCAGGGGAGTGATTGCTTCGTCGAGCGCGTGAAAGACATCCGCGATCGTGATTTCATCCGCATCGCGCCGCAGGAGGTAGCCGCCGCCGACGCCGCGCTTGCTCGTGAGCAATCCGCCGCGCCGCAAGCGCAGAAGAATTTGTTCCACGAATTTCACCGGCATGTTCTCGCGTTCTGCGATCTCTTGGATGGCGAGCGGGCGTCCCGGCGCGGCTCGCGCCAGCACAAACAGCGCCCGGAGCGCGTATTCGGCACGTTTCGAGATGCGCATGGCGAGAGGATTACCTTACGCTTGGCGGATGGAAAGCGTCTTCACTCCCACCGCTCCCGCCCCGGCGGGTCACTACGCGCAGGCCCTCGTGCATGCCGGCCTCGTTTTCGTCGCCGGCCAGCTTCCCCTCGATCCCGCGCGGCCGGGTTTCGTCCCGGCGACGATCGAGGAACAGGTCGAGCGCACGCTGGCAAATGTACGGGCCATCCTGGAGGCAGCCGGCAGCGACCTCGGCCACCTGCTTTCGGTGACCGCGTATATCACGGACATCGCGCTTTGGGGACGCGTGAATGCGGTCTATGCCCGCGTCCTGGGCGACCATCGACCCGCCCGCGCCGTGGTGCCGGTGAGCACGTTGCATTACGGCGCCTTGATCGAGATTCAGGCGATCGCGGCGGTGCGGGAGAGCTGAGGGATCAGTCCTCTGTCCTTTGCCTTCGTTCCACTCCCCGCTGCCCGCGCGGTGCCCCGGCCGTCTCGTCGCCCCCTGCTCCTCGGCTGTCCTCAGTCGCTTCGTCGGACGCGGGCGACACGCGCGCGCCAAAAGGCCGAAATTGGTGAATGGTCCGCCCCCACCGGAACCCTCAGCTTCCCCACCGCCATCGACGCCCCGACCTCTCCCAGATCTTTTGCGAGTGAAGCGCGCGAGACCCTCAAGCTCGCGTTGCCCGTTGCGGCCGGACAACTCGGGCAGATCCTGCTGCATTTTTGCGACGCGCTCTTCGCCGGGCGCCTTGGCGTCGTGCCGCTCGCCGCCGCTTCCTTTGCCACCAGCATCATGTCGGTCGCCTATGTGATGACGATCGGCACACTGACGGCCATCGCCGTCCAGGCAGCGCACGCTCATGGAGAGAAGAATCGGCACGAGGCAGGCGAGATCCTGCGGCACGGTCTCTTCCTGGCCTTGGGCGTGGCGCTCGTGGCGGTGGTGGTGATTGAAATCATCGGCTTTCATCTCGATCGCTTCGGCCAGGTGCCCGAAGTGGAAGAGCAAGCGCGCGGATTTCTGCGCCTCCTCGGCTTGTCGATTATTCCGGCGGCCCTTTGGCAGGCGCTCAAGCAATTCAGCGAGGCGGTGGGTGATCCGCTGCCTCCGATGTACGCGGCATTTGCGGGGATCCCGCTGAATTTGCTGCTTTGCTGGATGTTCATGTTCGGCGGCGCCGGCATGCCCCAGCTCGGCTTGGCTGGCGCCGGCCTGGCCACGCTCATCACGCGCGTGGTGCTCGCGGCCGGGCTCGCTCTCTACGTTTTCCGCGGTATGCGGCTGCGCGAGGAGGCGATGGCGGGCGACTGGCGCGCACGCCCTTCCTGGACGCGACTGCGCTCGCTGCTCGGCCTCGGTCTGCCGGTCGCACTCCAGTTGCTGATGGAGGTGAGCGTCTTCAGCGCGGCCGCCATCATGATTGGCTGGTTCGGAGCCGCCCCACTCGCGGCCCACAACATCGCCATCACCTGCGCGGCGACGACCTTCATGATCCCGCTTGGACTCTCTCTCGCGGTCAGCGTGCGGATTGCCCAAGTCTCCGGTGCCGGGGCGCACGAGCGAATTTTACGCGTGGGCTGGAGTGCTTTTGCAATGGGCGGTGGCGTGATGGCCTTCTCGGCCCTGATCTTCACCTTCAGCGGCGACTGGCTGGCGCGCTGGTTCACGACCGATCCCGCGGTCATCGCGCTCGCGGCCACGCTTCTGGGCGTTGCCGGCGTTTTCCAGATCGCGGATGGCCTGCAGGTGGTGGGAATGGGGGTCCTCCGCGGGCTCAAGGATGTTCGGGTGCCGGCCCTGATCGCCTTCGCCGCCTATTGGGTCTTGGCGCTGCCGGCCTGCTGGTATCTGGGCTATCGTTTGGGCTGGGGCGCGCGCGGGGTCTGGTGGGGGCTCGCCCTCGGGCTGGCCACTGCGGCCCTGGTGCTCGCGTGGCGTTTCGAGCGGCTCGCGTCCCGCCGGTCCGCTTGATCGGCGGTTGCCGGTTTGGCGCTCCGGCCGGAGTATCAGGAAAGTTGCGGGCGGACGATTTCTCGGCACCGTCCGCCCTTCGCATTTCCCGCCTCCGACCGTCCGTCCTCCATGCCCGACCGACTTTTCGACGCTCCCATCGATCCCGAACTTCAGCCCGGTGCGCAAAACGCCGTCGGTCCGTGCCTGCGCCTGCAGCAGAACGAGCGCATGACCATCATTACGGACGAAGCCTCGCGCGAAATTGCGGCGGCCATCCAGCGCGAGGTGGAAAAAATCGGGGCGGAATACAGCATCTTCGTGCTGGAGCGCCACGCGCCGCGGCCGCTCGAGCACATGCCGCAGGTGGTCCTCGCCGATCTGGCCCGTTCGCAGGTAAGCGTTTTCTGCGCGCAGACCCAGACGGGCGAACTCGGTTCCCGGATCGAAATGACCGCCGTGGTGAACCGGCACAAACTGCGGCACGGCCACATGGTGAACATCAACCGGCAGATCATGCTCGAGGGCATGCGCGCCGATTTTCACGCGGTGGACGAGCTCTCGCAGCGCTTGGTGGAAAAGGCGCGCAAGGCCGAGCGGATCGTCTGCAAAACGCCGCATGGGACGAATTTCGTCGGCGAGTTTTCGCCCTGCCTGCGCTGGATCAAGACCAGCGGCATTATTTCGACGGACAAATGGGGCAACCTGCCCGGCGGGGAGATTTTCACGTCTCCGTTCAACACGAACGGCACATTCGTCGTGGACGGCGTGGTGGGCGACTACCTTTGCCAGAAGTATGGCGACCTGAAGTCGACGCCGCTCACGCTCGAAGTGGTGAACAACCGGATTGTCGACATGAAGTGCGACAACGCGGAGTTGCTGCAGGAATTTCGCGACTACACGAGCACGGATGAGAATTCGAATCGGGTGGGCGAGTTCGCCATCGGCACGAATACGGCGTGCAAAGGCGTGATCGGCCATATCCTGCAGGATGAGAAGATCCCTGGCATCCATATCGCTTTCGGGCACCCCTACGCGGAACACACTGGCCAGAGCTGGATCTCCAAGACGCACATCGACTGCGTGGGGCGTGATTTCGACATCTGGTTCGATGGCGAGCAGGTGATGGCGGGCGGCAAGTTTTTGGTTTGAGGCGGGGCGGAGCCCGCCGGGGAGAGAACGGAGTCGTCTTGCGGCTCGCGGAAATCATCGCTTCGTTTCGGCAATGTCACGCGCGTCGCGAGACACCGTCACCCCAATCCCCACGACCATGCCGATGATTCAATGCGATATCCGGGAAGGCCGCACCCAGGAGCAGAAACGCAATCTCGCGGCTGCCATTACCAAGGCGGTGCATGAAACGATCGATGCTCCGCTGGAGTACATCTACGTGCTGATTCGCGAGACACCGGGTTTTCACCACATCAAAGCGGGAAAACACCTGCCGGAGTTTCCCGCTGCGGCACTGGCGGCAAAGGCGAAAAGGGTCGCTCGATCCACGAAGACGAAGAAGAGCTGACGAGGTTGCCGGATTCCGTTCTGAGCCGCGACCATGCGCCAAGCGTTATCGCGACCCTTCAGGCCGCTGCGATCTGCTGATGGCTACCCAGCCCTTCGGACTGGGCTAAGGAATTCTGGCCCTTCGGGCCTGCCCCGACATGCATTCAGGCAGTAGGGAGTTCACTCTCCCTGACCGTTCGGGCGCAAGCGGGTAGCCGGCACTGACTTCAGGCCCGAAGGGCCGATATTCCTTAGCCCAGGCCAAAAGGCCTGGGTACCGATCGCGTATGAGCGGCGCGGCCTGAAGGGCCGCGATACTGGCCGAACCTTTCGCCCGCGCTACTTCTCGCCGCGGGCGACAAGCGTGACCGTGTCGATCTGCGGACTGGTCCCGAGACCAAACGGCAGACGCCGTCCGGTGGTGCCGACGACGAAATCGACTTCGGTACCCGCTTTTACGTCCTTGAGCAGCTTCTCGACCGCGGCGGGGGTGTTCACGTCGTAGCGTCCGATTTTGTAAAGGATGAGCCCGCGGCGCAGGCCGGCCGCCCGCGCGGGGCTGGCCGATTCCACATCGCTGACGAGCACGCCCGATTCCCGCGGAATGCCCAGCACGCTGGAAAGTTCACTCGTCAGTGCCTGCAGTTCGAGTCCGAAGAGCTTGCGCGCCAGGGTGGCATTCTCGGTCGCGCCGCGGAGCGAGCCGAATGCTTCCTTGATGCTGTTGGGCGTGACGGTGGAGCCGGAGGTGCGCGGCGATTTCGTCTGTTCGCGGAAAAGTGCGAACTTTTCCGCCACCAACTCCGCCGGAATGGCAAAACCAATCCCCTGCACGGGCGCACGATCGGGCGTGAAGGCGAGGCGAACGGAATTCACGCCACAGAGCTGGCCAGCCAGATCGATGAGCGGTCCGCCGGAGTTGCCGGGATTGATGGCCGCGTCCGTCTGCAAAAGCTTCTTGTAGCGGACGTCTTCGACTGTGACCTCGCGGTCCTTCGCGCTGAGAATCCCGCGACTGACCGAGCTGGTGTAGCCCAGCGGATTGCCGAGAGCGAGGACGGTCTGGCCGAGGTAGTTCGGGGAGGGCTTGGAAAGATCGATGAAGGGGAAGACCTTCCCGCCTTTTTTCTCGATCTTGATCAGCGCCAGATCCGTGGCGCGATCTCCGCCGATATATTTGGCATCGTAGGTCGAACCGTCCGGAAAGGAGACGGAGATCTTGAGGTCGGCGGCGCGTTCGACCACATGCTCGTTGGTGATGATGTACCCTTCGGGGTCCACCACGAAGCCCGAGCCGAGGCTGCGCTGTTTGCGCTGGGGCTGGTTGCCCGCATTGAAGTCGCGCCCGAAAAACTCGTTCAGAAAGTTATCGAAAGGATCCTGCACGGAGGGCTGCTGTTTGGCGATGCGCTCGGTATTGATGTTCACCACTGCGGGCTGCACCCGCATGACGGCGAGGACAGTGGCCTCGTTCGCAGTATCGAACGTCAGGGGAGGCTGTTGCGCGAAAAGGGGTGAGACCGCGAGTGCGGCGAAGGCCAGGGGAAAAAGCAGGCGGGACATGAGGGCGAGAATGGGCGGCGAGCGAAGACGTGTCAATTTGTTGAGATTGCGCTTCCGGCGACCCAAATCGTTGCAGGCGCAATTTTACCGGCCGAGCTTTGCTCTGACAGCCTGGTAGATGCGGCGAATCCGGGGCAGCATCCCTCCCGGAAGGATCAGCAGGGGTGCGGTGTGAATCCAGAATGCGGGATAGGTGGCGTAATGCTTATCGGATGGACTCAGCTCTGCGACTATTTCCGCACTTGGAACTGGGACGTTGTGCTGGGTGTTGCGCAGCAATATGCTGCAACGCACATGCGAATGACCATCGAATTGCCAGACGAACTCGTCCGCGAGACCAAGGCCGCCGGGGCGGGTGCAGGCAAATTGCTGCGGGATTTCGTGACCGAAGCCATTCGCGAGAAACTGCGGCTCCGCCAGATCCCCGCCCAACGACAGCCCCACTGGTGCGATGCCTTTGGCGCGCTGCGTGACCTTCCCACGAAGGAGCATTCCGCCATTCGTCGCCGCATTGATGAGCAGTTTGGGCGCATCGATGCGTCAAAATGGTGATTCGAGGCGCACACTGAGCAATTCGACTTGGGTTTCCTCGCCCGCGAAGCACTTCATTTGCCAGCGTCGCTGTTCTCCTTTGGCGCGCGTGCGCAGGCTTGTCGCGCGAGCCAGGAAGTGCCTAGTTAGTCCTTTCTAGAGAATGTCCGTCGAATCTACTGCCTTGGCTCCCGCTCCCGGATCGGGAACGGCGAAACCACCGCCGCCGCCTTCCCTCCTGGAGGAGATCTTGGAATGGCTGCGCGTGCGGGCGGCGCTGGTCGGTGGCTGGGCCAAACAGAATCCGGCGGAAGC
>JBBRQH010000119.1:0-7418 GCA_038226705.1 Chthoniobacterales bacterium
CCCCCCGGCCTCGCGCAAAGCTTCCGCGATCTCCGTGCAACGGCCGCCGTCCTTGCCCCCGAGCAGCCAGAGCGACATCCGCTCGGCTCCGCGCGGCCCCACGCCCGGGAGTCGGCGCAAAGCCGCGGTGAGGCGCTTCACTGCATCCGGATAATCGACCGCTGGCATGCCGGCATCCAAGTCGGCTATTTCCCTTGCGCAACCTGCGGCATCCGCGCCTCAGACGTTTCGCAGCACGGTTCGCAACAAGCCGGTGCCAATGGCCACGGCTGCCGGCACCGAAAGCGGCAGCCAGAGGCGCATTTGTCCAAATACCAGCGAAGCCGTGATGGCATAAAGGGCGAGCGCGAGCAGCGCGCAGGGAAGGGCGGCGCTCCGCGAGCGCGTGAGGATCCAAAGGCCGCCGATGACGCTTGCGGCCAGCAGCACGAGGGTTCCGCCGATGCCGGGCCGAACGATGAAGTCGCCCCGCTGAATCGCAGCGATCCCCGCGGCCAGCCATTCGACGGGTGCGCCCGCGGTCCCATCCGGCCAGCGCAGCCGACGCAGGGCTGCATCGGTCCGACCGAGCAAGACGACGCCAGCACGCGCGGGCAAGGCGATCCTCTTTTCCAGGGCCTTGGCGGCTTCGCCCCCCGCCGTGACAAGCAGGAGCTCGTCGAGGCCGAGCCGCGAGATGCGACGCGCACTCCGGGTGTCGAGCAACATGCGGCCGGCTTCGTCAATCGGAATGCGGCGCGCGTCTCCCAACTGAATGTGCGAGCCGAGCCACACGATGACGCGGTCGGCGGTCAGTTGTTGTTGCTGGATCGCCACCCGCAGCACCAGCGTGGGGAGGACCCGCCCCCGGCAACGCACCAGTAGCGGCACGGCACGAGGAGGGGCGTCGCCCAGATTCACCGGAGCCAGTTCCGGGGCGAGTGCCGCGAGATCCGGGGCAGGGCGCGCGATAATGTCGTCGTACTCCGGAATGAGGGTGAGATCGCCCCGCACATCCCGCAACCCCGGCGGGAGCGTGGTGGTCGCCACGGTTTCATTTTCCACATCGGCCGAGAGCGCGGTGCGACCCAGGGTGCAACCCAGGACCAGCTTGGGAATGGTGAGAGCCCGATTTGCGAGCATGCGCTCCTGCTCGGCCTGGGCTGGCGGGAAGACGAGCGGGGGCTCGATGGCGACCACCGCGGGCTGTAAGGACTCGAGGGCCTGGAGAAAGAGCGCGTAGTCGAGCGCCGGCAGCGGCCACTTCGCCGGCGTCCCGAGCACCGTGTCATTCAGCTCCACCAAGGTGAGAGTCGGGTCCGGCGCTACGCTCTGCGCGTGCGCATTCGCCGCGATCCAATCGAGGAAGGCGGCGTCCAGGCGGGCCGGCAGCGTCTCTTCGCGCCCGCTCTCGCGCAGCACGAGCGTGCTAAGCAGGATCAGCGCAAGGATGGGCCAGAAACGCGCGGTCATCGGGACGCGACCATGCCACGCGCGCCGCGAAGCGCGAGTGGCTCAGTGTTGTCGCCGACCTGCCCAAACTTCCTCGGGCGTGACTCCGAATTCGCGACTGAGCGAACGCGTGGTGGCCTGCGCAATGCGGTGCAGCAAGGCCAGACGCATGGGATCTGGACTGGGCAGAAAAGTGGGGCGCTGGCCCAGGATCAGGGTGTCTCCGCTGCGCACCAGCAAGCCCCATCCCACCGGGACTTCGGCGGGGGCGAAAACTTCCGGCTCCGCCACCAAATACAGGGCATTGGCGGTCTGCCAGCGCAGGAGTTTCTCGAATTTCAGGCCGCGATAAAGCTGCCGCTGCAGGGTGCCCATGCGCCCCAGCACCCGGCGCAAATTCGCGTGGGGCAGGCTCTCGAGATCGGCCGATTCATATTCCTGGAAGAGCGAATCGCCGGCGCGAAGCGACGGAAAGTGCACACCCAGCGTGCGCTCGAGAGTCAGGCGGCGCTCTTGCAAGCGCGCGAGTTTGGCCGCTACCGCTTGGGAGGCCCGGGAATCCTTGAGAAAATCCGCTCGCGCTTGTTTGCCTTCGAAGATTGCGGTGGTTCCAAGCGCGGCCCGCGTGACGAATCGTCGCGTGCCGGGGGTGCGCGGATCGTCCTCCGACACCCGGGCAGAGGCCGGACGATAGGCGGCGAGATCGGCGCGGTAGCCGGAATGCGGGATGGCGACTTCCGCCCCGCAGATCGTATAACCTTCCCGCTGCGCCCAAAGGAGCGCGAGCCGCTTCAAGCCGCGGTGGGCCGCCGACTCTCCACTGGTCACCGCCTCAAAGGAGAGCCGCGACCATGCTCAGGCTCGCCGGAAGCTCCATGCGCTGGCCCTGGACCAAATCCTCGAGCAGGGCTTGTACCCACGGACGCGACGAGTCCACTTTTTCGGCGATCAGAAAAACCCGCACGCCGTCCTTTTCCACCCGATAGCGCACGATCTTGATTTCGAGGTCGGCCGTCTCCCCCTGCGGCTTCAGCAGGAGGCGCAGGCCTTTCCCCTCGCGGTCCCAGTTGAATTCCTTGAGTTCGCCGTAGCGGGCGAATTGCGCCGCAAACATGGTTTTCGCGGCGGTTTCAATCATGACGTCCATCATGGCAGGGGATCTTTCGAATAGGAGTTGGGGGACCCAAGGGTGGAAATGCGCGGGAGGCTAGCGTTGGATGCCGCGTTGCCAAGAGGCGAGAGGATTACCACCAGCGGGATCGGAATGACAAGGGCGCGGATGAGGAATGCGTTCCCGCCCGCCGTCCCCGGTTGTCCCGATTCAAGAAAACAGATCTCCCTGCGTCTCCCGGCGCGTGGACACCCCGGGGCCACGCGCCGCTTCCGCTCGATACTCGGCCAGCAGACCCCGAAATTCACAGCGCTCGAGATCGGCCAGCAGCGCGGGATAGTCGGGTTCCACGCGAAGATCCTGAAGCGGTTTGGGCAAGGGAAGGTCATTGTCGAGGCGCACCATTTCCCGATTCGCGATGATCAGCGCGCGGGCCGCCTCGAGTTTGGCGCGCAGCTTTTCATTTTTCACCCGGCCCAGATCGGCCAGCAACGAAACGATCGACCCGTGCTCCACCACGAGCTGAGCCGCGGTCTTGGGTCCGATCCCCGGCACGCCGGCGATGTTATCCACGCTGTCGCCGGTGAGCGCGAGCACATCGTGGACGCGGGCGGGTGGAACTCCCCACTTCGCCTGCACCGCGGCTTCGTCGAGCAGCACAAAGTCTGCGCTGGGCGAAGGGAGATCCGCCTTGCTCGTAGAGTAGACCCGCACGCCTTCGCCCGTCAGCGCGAGCAGGTCCTTGTCGTTCGTGGCCAGGACGCAATCGTATCCGGCCTGGCGGGCGGCGTGAGCGTAGGAGGCGATCAAGTCATCGGCCTCGGTGTCGGGCAACGAGAGTCCGTGCAGCCCCATTTTCGGGACGAGCGCAGCGAGAAACTCCACTTGCGGCGACATCGTCTCGGGCATTGCCGCGCGATTCTGTTTGTATTGGGGCTGGAGCTCGCTGCGGCGTTTCGGAACGCCCGCGTCCCAGACCACCGCGGCGAGATCGGGCGCGAGATCCTTGAGCATGCGGCGCACCGCCTTGCAGAAACCGTAGATCGCATTCGTCGGCTCTCCTTGCGAGTTGGTGAGGTCGCGGATCGCGTGGAACGAACGGTACGCGTAGTAGTGGCCGTCGATGAGCAGGAGGCGCATGGAAGGCGACGATGCGCCGGGCGGATGGGATTGTCGAAGCGGGAAGACGCGCGCGACCGCGCGCCAACGCGAGGCCTGAGAGAATCGCTTCCGCTTGCGCGGTTGATAACAATGTGATATCACTTCAATATCGAACCCGATTCGATTATGAACCCAACACCTACATCCACGAACATCATCAGCAGCGAGCGTCCGCTCCGGCTTTCCGCCGGGTTTCCGATCCTCTTCATTACGCTCGCGCTTTTTTTCGGCGGCGTTGCCGCCTTCGTCCTGGCCGTCGTCGGCCGTCGACCGATCCTGCTCTTCATCGCCATCCCGTGCTTCATCACCTCGCTGATCCTGCTGGGAGGATTCTTCACGCTCCAGCCCAATGAAGCGGCCGTGGTCACGCTCTTTGGGAACTACAAAGGGACGGTGCGCGAAAGTGGCTTTCGCTTTGCCAACCCGTTCTCGAAGCGCCGGAAGATCTCGCTGCGCGCACGCAACCTCCTGAGCGAAAAATTGAAGGTGAACGACAAGCAGGGCAACCCCATCGAGATCGCAGCGGTGGTCGTGTGGTACATCGCGGACACCGCCCAAGCCGTCTTCGATGTCGACTCGTATGAGAGCTACATCCGGATTCAGAGCGAGTCGGCGCTTCGCCATCTCGCCAGCCGCTTTGCCTACGACCACGGCGAAGAGGCCGAGGTGACGCTGCGGGCCGGGGGCGACGAGGTCTCGCACGAGCTGCGCCTCGAGCTGCAGGAGCGGCTCGCCAAAGCGGGGGTAAATGTGTCCGAGGCGCGCCTCTCTCATTTGGCCTACGCCCCGGAAATCGCCCAGGCGATGCTGCGTCGGCAGCAGGCGGACGCGGTGATTGCCGCGCGCACCAAGATCGTGCACGGCGCGGTCAGCATGGTGGAGTTGGCCCTCCGCGAGCTGAGCGAGAAGAAAGTCGTGGAGCTCGATGAAGAGCGGAAGGCCGCCATGGTGAGCAATCTGCTCGTCGTCCTCTGCGGCGAAGCCGAGGTGCATCCGGTGGTGAACACCGGGACGCTCTACACCTAAGCTCGCGGAACCCTGGCCGCAGCTCGAATCCGGAAGCCTTGGAACCTCGCAAACCATTCCTGCTTCGCATCGACCCGGGTCTCTGGCGCGAGCTGGAGGCCTGGGCCCAAACGGAACTCCGGAGCATCAACGGGCAGATTGAATTTGTGCTCAAGCAGGCCGTGGAGCAGCGGAAGAAGGGAAAAACCGCCCCGCGCTCAAAATGAAAATCCGGGCTCGCGGCTCCTTGATTCGCAGTTTTCGTGGAGCGGCTTCGGCCCGAGCAGCGAAGGTCCCGATCGACCACGATGCGATCACTCCAGCTTTCTACCTTTGCGCGTCTCGCGCGAACCTTCGTCCTCCACGGGAGTTGGATGGCGCTGGCGCTCCCTGCGCAAACGGGCCCGACGGAACCTGCGACTTCCGCCAGCGCTCATGAGCTCACTTCGCCCTCGCCGCGTGACTTTGATTTCTGGGTGGGGGAATGGGAGGTCTTCGCGGAAGGAAAAAAGGTCGGCCAGAGCCGGATCGAGCGAATCGTGGACGGGCACGTCATTTTCGAAAATTATGCGCAGGCAGACGGCTACCACGGAAAGAGCCTGAACTTCTACGATGGGGTGCTGAGACGGTGGCGGCAGACCTGGGTCGACAGCCGGGGAAACGTAGGGGAGTTCTCAGGCGTGTTTCGCGATGGCGCCATGCGCTTCGAAGGCGAAACGCACTTTACCGATGGCCGAAAGATTTTGCGCCGGCTGAGTCTTTTCGATTTGGGAAAAGCAGGTGTACGACAATACTCCGAACGCTCGGCGGATGGAGGCGCAACGTGGCAGATTGCCTACGATTTTCTCTACAGACCGCTGGAGAACAGCGGGCATTAGCAAGATCGGACGGGTCCCTCCTGCTGCGCGCTTCCCGTGCGCGGTTTCCTGAACTATCGGTAGCAGGTGAGTTCCGCCGTGCCCTCCTCCGCCCCATCCTCGCTGCTGGAGGGCGAGCTGGCCTTTCGCGGCGCGCGGAAGTGGCGCGACATCGGGTCGCTCTTTCTGGTTTGGACCGGACTCGCCATGCTCAATGGCGTACAGAATCATCTGTCGAATGAAGGCTCGACTGGACTCGGCGACTTCCTCGGATCGCTGCTTTGGGCCTTGCGGCCGTCCTACACGTTCGCCCTGCTGAGTTTACCCATTATTTGGCTCACCCGGCGGCTCGAGTCGACCCCACCCGCGCGGGCCGTGATCATCCACCTGGCGGCGGGGATTGCCTGCACGGCGATTCAATGTGCCGTCCGCGCTTCGATTGCCTATACCTTTCCGCATCTCGCGGGTGGCATGGGATTCGAGGAGACGTTTTGGTGGGCGTTCGGGCGGCTGATTTTCTTATACGTGGTGATTTACGCGTTGATCGTCGTCGGCATCAAAGCGCTCGATGCCTACGCGCGTCTGGCCCACGAGCGCGAGCGCTCCGCGCGTCTGCAGATCGATGCCGCGCAGGCTCGGCTCAAGGCGTTGCAGGCCCAGCTCCAGCCCCACTTTCTCTTCAACACGCTCAATGCCATCTCTTCGCTGGTGGCAGAATCGCCCGCCAAGGCGACCGACCTGATCGCCCGACTCGGCGAGTTGTTGCGGCAATCGATTGACCAGGCCGAGCAGCCGGAGATTTCGCTGCACGATGAAATCGAATTCTCCGAACGTTACCTCGAAATCGAGCAAGCCCGGCTGGATGAACGGCTCTCGGTTCGGTGGAAAGTTGATCCGCGCACCCGCGACCTCCTCGTGCCCCCGTTGCTCATGCAGCCCCTCGTCGAAAACGCCATTAAACACGGGGTCGCGCGTTCGTCGGACCGCGGCACCGTCGCGATCGAAACCCGCTTCGCGGCGGACGGCCGGCTGGTCATTGCCGTCACCAACACTGGACCGCGTTTTGCCGAGGTCCCGGCTGACGCGGAACCCGGCGGACGCTGGCATCTGGCGCTTTCCAACATGCGCGCCCGACTCGATTCTCTCTATGGCCCGGAGAGCTTTTCCTTCACCTTGGTGCCGCGCCGCGAGACCGGAGGAGCCTGCGCCACGCTGGTGCTGCCGGCGCGTCCCGACCCGGAGAGCGTGGAGCCGGCCGAAGCGCTGCTGCAGGTTGCGAATGCATGAAGATTCGCACGGTCATCGCCGACGATGAACGCCCGGCGCGGCGCCGGGTGGAAATGCTGCTGGGGGATTTTCCCGAAGTGGAAATCGTCGCGCAATGCGAGAATGGCCTCGAGGTGGTGGAGGAATGCCGGCGCCATTCCCCGGATCTGCTTTTCCTCGATATTCAGATGCCGGAACTCGATGGGCTGGAAGCCCTGCGCGCCCTCGGGCCGGAGGGGCCGCGCGCGGTGATCTTCGTGACCGCCTTCGACCATTACGCACTGCGCGCCTTCGATGCGCAGGCCGTGGACTACCTGCTGAAGCCGTATGATTCGGGCCGGTTCCGGAACGCGTTCGAGCGCGCTCGTGAACTCCTCTCGGTGCGCAAGACGACGGCCATGCTGGGAGGCCAGTTGCTGGATCTGCTGGAAAACATGAAGGCTCGCCCCGCCTATCTCGAGCGGCTGGTTTTGCGCAGTGCCGGGCGCATCGCCTTCCGCGGGGTCAGCGAACTCGACTGGGCCGAGGCCGAGGGCAACTACGTGCGCCTGCATTTCGGCAAGGAATCGCATCTCCAGCGCGAGAAA
>JBBRQH010000120.1:0-7386 GCA_038226705.1 Chthoniobacterales bacterium
CGCCGACTTCAGTGTCACCGAACTGATCTATGAGCTTGAGTCCGACATGGCCACCGCCGCCGTGAATCTGGAGTACGAGCGTGCCGCGATTTTGCGCGATCAGATCGCCGAGCTGAAACGCGGGGCCGGGATCGAGAAGCTGGAGCCGCGGAAGAAGCCGGTGAGCTATGGCGCTGCCGCGAAAGCGGGTCGGGGGCGGCGAAGGTGATTCGGGGGAGCGGCAAAGACGAGAATCTGGGTCGCCCCTGAGTGTCAGGTCCTATGCCAATCGACAGGCCTCACATATCCGCCGCAGAGCGCTCATTTGCCCTTCGAAGCCTAAGACAATTTGGCTAAGCGCGACAAATTGGGGTTTGTCGGCGACGTATCTCTCCCATTTTCCGATGTAGTCCGGGAGAATTTGTGTCCCGTTAACCTTGTCCAAATGAGCGATTGCACCCATCACGGGTCCTTGGTCGAAATAGAGATCGGTCTTTGTCAGGTAATAGTCCAAGTAATCGGCAAGGTATCGAATTGCTCGATCGTTGTTGAAAGAAGCTAGCGCCAAGGCGTAGGCCTTACCCGCGTAACAGACGTCGGATCTCAGCAGAAGTTTGCCGATGTGGTCGGTGAATTCTGCACGCCGCTCGATCGCGGCAAAGTACGCACCGACTGTTCGAGGCCGCCAATTGAACCAGGTAAGCAGCGACGCAATCAATTCAGGATTTACATCCCTCCGAACGGGGGAGTAACTCGCGATGAACTTTGCTGGTTCGCGTATTCCCCACCTGTAGAAAGGCTGAATCCATTTTGTGATAAAAGCATTCGTGGGATTCTCCATGGAGACGGGTACGTCCAAAGCAGAGTAAGGGCCGGCGTGTCGAACGATGGCGTCTGCCGAATGGAGATTGGCTTGTCTTTCGGTGTCTTCGCTCATCGCTCGATCTACTTCTGAATTGGAAAAAGCGCCTCAATTCCCGGTGACTTGGTTCGGCTATCCGGCCGATACACCAAGCCGGTGAAGCGCGGGAAGTTGTCGGGATCGGACTGCCAGCGGTAGGTCGCTTCGTATGCCACGCCGCCAAAGCGAAACTGCATCCGCACAACGGGAATGCGGTCTGCCCCCGCGACGGTGACAAAGTGGACGGTGCCTTTTTCCGTCTTGCCGGCGATCGTGCGGGTGACCTCGAGCGTGTTGCCCTGGGCGCGGAGTTGGACGCGTCCCGAGTAGGTCGCAGTCGAGTCGGGTTTGCGGCCGATGAGGTCGTATTGGCCGACCATGAAATCACGCAGAGAGTTGTCGGCGGGAGTTTCAGGATCCGCTTCGGCGGCGCGAGCCAAATCGCCGCCAAGGAGACACAGGATCGCGAGGGCAGTTCGAAAGGGATTGCCAAAGGTTTTCATGGGCGCAGGTGGACGGGATGGACGGAGATGGACCAAGTGGACGGAGTCTCTGCTGGGATCTGTGCCAGCCGCAATCCCGTCGTCGACAAATCCCGGTTGCGCGCGGTGGCGGACGCGGCGCAGTATCGGATACCCCCCATGCCCGTTACTTTTGCCGATATCGCCGTCGCCCGCGAACGCATTGCTGGAGCTGTCCTCGAAACCCCTTGTCCGGCCTCGATCCCGCTCTCGGAGGCGACGGGAAGCACGATTTTTTGCAAGCTCGAGAACTTGCAGCGCACGGGCAGTTTCAAGGAGCGCGGTGCGCGCAACGCGCTCATGAAGCTCGAAACTGCGCAGGCACACCGCGGCGTGATCGCGGCCAGTGCCGGGAATCATGCACTCGGACTCGCCTATCATGGTGGATTGCTCGGCGTGCCGGTGACGGTTTGCATGCCGGAATTTGCCCCCATGATCAAGGCGAACACCTGCCGCCGGCTCGGCGCTCGCGTGGTACTGCACGGTCGGGATTTCGCCCAGGCGCGGGAGAAGGCGGATGAACTCGCGGTCGCGCAGAGCCTCGCTTATATCCACGGGTACGACGCGCCCGACATCATCGCGGGGCAGGGGACGATCGGGCTCGAACTCCTTGAACAAGTCCCGGATTTCGATGCGATCGTGATCCCCGTGGGCGGCGGCGGACTCTTCGCGGGGATCGCGTTGGCGGTGAAGACGCTGCGCCCCAATGTAAAGTTGATCGGGGTTGAGGCGGAGGGTGCGACCTGCTTTTCCGAGGCCATGACGGCGGGAAAGCCGGTACGCTCGGAAACCCGCGCGACGCTGGCGGATGGCCTGGCGGTCCCCGATGCGGGGTCAAACGCATTCAAGATTGCCCAGCCGTTCATGGATCGGATGGTGACGGTGAACGAAGATGAAATCGCGCTCGCGATTCTTCGCATCGTCGAACTGGAGAAATTGGTGGTCGAAGGCGCGGGCGCCGTCGGGCTCGCGGCCCTGCTGGCAGGCAAGCTGCCCGAATTGAAAGGGCTCCGCGTTATTCTTCCCTTCTGCGGCGGAAATATCGATCCAGTGATTCTCTCGCGGGTGATCGAAAAGGGTCTGGTCGCCGATGGACGCGTGGCGCGCTTCCTGGCTGTGATCAGCGATCGTCCGGGCGGCCTGGCCTCGCTCACGCGTCTATTGGCGGAAGCGGGGGCAAGCGTGCAGCAGATCGAGCACGATCGCGCTTTCGCCGGCGGTGACGTCTTTGCCGTTCGCGTGCTTTGCACGATCGAGACGCGCGGCCGCGAGCATTTGGAAGAAATCTTCACCCGGCTGACACGCGAGGGGATTCGCGTGGTCGATCGGTGAGAAACCGGAGCGTCGGAGCGCCAACCGAAGCGCGTGGCAGCGCCGAGTTGGCCGGGGCACCCCGCAGGGAGCGGTAAGTGCGGCGGGCGCCGAGTCAAGGCAAAAGCGCCAGAGTTGGAGCGCCGGCGGATTCAAAAATGCCGGCCCGAAGAGCCAGTATTCCTTAGGCCAAATCAACGGCCTGGGGACAGGTCAACAAGGTCTTTCGCCTGAGGGGACGCAATGCCTCGCCGCGTGACGCGCAGGCGAAAGGCCAAGTCTGAAGGCGGGATTGGATTTCGCTGTGGCGACCTTTCAGGCCGCGTTGCTTCCGGGGAATTTACCCAACCCGTTGGATTGGGCTAAGGAATGTCGACCCTACGGGCCGTTGGAATGCCAGAGCGCCAGAGCGGGGCTGCCGCCGCTTCGCACCGGCTCCGAATCGCCTGCCCGATTCGTGAGGAGGCCTGAGAGCTAAACGAGAGTTTTCTGCATCAGAACCTGGTTCAATGGCTCTCGCTTGAAGCCCAGCGGCTCGAAGACCTCGCGCCCGACTTCCTCCTGATGAATCGCGGGAGCGATCCAGGAGTGATCCGGGTAAGCGCGCATGAGGGCCGCGAGGGCCGCACGCAAACCAGCCCAGTCCGGGTCGTTTTCCTGCCCGGAAAAGAGGGCGGAAATGCGAATAGGATCGTGGCCGTGATGCGCGACGACGAGGCACGCCTGCCCGTGCACAAAGGCGCGGGCGAGGGGTGGCAGCTTGGGAATGACGTAGCGTGACACCTGCCAGGGCTGGTCTGGAAATTCGCGCGCTCCCGGCCAGCGCGTCGCTTCGAGGAGCGAGACCTCGCGCAGTTCACCGCGGCTTTCGGCGGCGCTCGCGGCGGGTCCGGTGCGCTGCCAGCCCAGCAGGCGATCGATCTGCTCAAACCCATGCCGCCGATAAAGCGCCAGGGCGCGCGGGTTCTGTTCGAAGCATTCGAGCACCATCGTGCGATCCCGCCGGTCGCGGGCCTCGGCGAGGAGATGCGCGAGCAGTTCGTTCGCCGCCCCGGAGCCCCGCGCGGCGGGGACGACGCCCATGCCCGCCAGGCGCGCCACGTCGCCGGTGCGGCTGATGTAGCCGAAGCCGGCGAGTTCGCCGTCGACCCGGGCGAAGCGGCTGTGCCAGAGATCCGCGCCCTGTCCGCACAGGAAGCGGGCAAAAGCGGACGCATCCATGCTGGCCCAGCCGGCCACGTAACCGGCGAAGGCGGCATTGGAAGCCGCGTATTGCTCGTGCAGCGGGACATCGTGCGCGGGAACGATCTCGATGTTCATGGAGGAAGGTTTTCCGGGTAGAAGCTCAACCGACAAGTCCCGCCGGAAATATTCGCAGTTTCGGCGCTGGCTGGCACTGGATTCGCGACCCCAGGCGAACGACATTGAAGCATGGAAGCTTCCGGCGGTTCAGTTCTCGATCTCGACGCCTATTTCGCGCGCATCGGGTACACGGGGGAGACGCGGACAACCGTAGAGACGCTGCGCGCCATTCATCTCGCGCACGGCACGCACATCCCGTTCGAAAATCTGGACATTCACCTCGGGCGTTCCATCCGGATCGATTTGGAGAGCGTGCAGGCAAAGCTCGTGCGCGACCAGCGTGGCGGCTATTGTTTCGAGCAGAACACGCTCCTCGCGGCCGCGCTCGAGCGCCTGGGGTTTCCCGTAACCCGACTGGCGGCGCGGGTCCGGCTGGGCTCCGACCGCGTGCTGCCGCGCACCCACAAACTGCTTATGGTGGAGGCGGAGGGAATCTCCTGGATTGCCGATGTCGGCTTCGGGGCCTCGGGATTGCTCGAGCCCATCCCACTCGAAGCTGGGGTCGAGCATCGCCAAGGGGACTGGACCTTCCAGCTCGCCCGCGAGGAGACGGCGTGGGTGCTGCAGTGTCCCGGGCGTCCGCTGGGCGCGGATCAATACGCCTTCACGCTCGAGCCGCAGTTGCCGATCGATTTCGTGCTGGCGAACCATTACACGTCCACCCACCCCGACTCGCGCTTTACGCAGACGCTGACCGCCCAGCGCCAGGGCCTGCACGAACGCCTCATCCTGCGCAATCGGGATTTCACGCGCTTGCTGGACGGCGTCGAGACGGCGGAAAAAATCGCGGATGACGCCGAGCTTCTGCGCGTCCTGGCGCAGGATTTCGGCCTGCGCTTTCCCGCGGGGACGCTTTTCCGGCCGCCGGTCTTCGCACAGCCCGCCGTCTGACGCAGCGGGCCGGCGAAGGGTGGCAATCAGACCACGTTCAGCTTCACTTCGATGTTGTTTCGCGTGGCGCGGGAATACGGACAAACTTGATGGGCGGCCTCGACGAGTTTTTGCACTTCATCGTGGGGCAGGGCGGGCGCGGTCACATCGAGCACGACTGCGAGTTGGAAGGCGCCGCTGTCTTCCTTGCCGAAGGTAACGTGGGCCGTGACAGTGAAATCGCCGATCGTTTTCTTTTCGCGTCCGGCGATAAAGGAAAGCGCCCCGGCAAAGCAAGCGGAATAGCCGCAGGCGAAGAGTTGCTCGGGATTGGTCGCGCCAGCCTTGCCCGCCCCGCCCATTTCCTTGGGGGTGGAGAGTTCGTGTTTTACGACTCCATCGGAGGTTTCGACGTGTCCGTTGCGTCCGCCTTTGGAAGTGGCATTGGCGGTGTAAAGAGGAGTGTAGCCCATGGGTAGGAGAGGATAGGAGGTTGCAGGAGACAAGCCGCCGGGAAGATTGGCAGCGGCAGAATTCGGTATTTTTGCTTAACGCGGGCGATTCGGCGAGGAAGGAAAACGTCCATGACAGACGCGAGATGGATGGGATGGAAGCGAATTCTTGATTCTTTCAATTTTGCGTCTCCCTGGCCCTTGATTCTTGATTCCCGATTCTTTCCCAGAGGGGCTTTTTACATCGCCACGCGAGCGTGGGGGTGAAACGCTGCCTGCGATGGAGTTGAAGCCCCCCGTTGCTCCCTTTCTCGTGCGTGCGCTGGCGGTTGCGCTCGTGAGTTTTGCGGGGGGCTGGTTTGGGCAGTCCCTGCCCTTCGCGGGGACGCGGATTGCGCTCATCTGGCTGCCCGGCGGCATCGCCATCGCGGCGTTGCATATCTGGGGCTGGCGCATGCTGCTGCCCCTTTGCCTGGCATCCATGTCGCAGTGCCTTTGGTTCGGCGCGAGCCTGGCGACGGCCTCGGTCATGACCGCGGGGAATGCCCTCGGAGCGGCGTTCGCCGTCGAAATCCTGCGGCGTACCGGCTTCCATCGCGCCTTCCGGCGCTGGCGCGACATCGTCTTTTTTTGCGTGGCCGCGCCGATCGGCATGCTCCTCACGGCCACTTCCGGAGTCGCGATCATGTGTGCCACCGGAGAATTTCGGTGGAGTCAGTTTGGATCCCATTGGATCATGTGGTGGCTGGCGGATACCCTCGGGGCGCTGCTGGCGGGTCCGCTGATACTCGGGCTCGCCTCGGAGGCAGCCCGCGACTTCGTCCGCCGACCGCGCGAGCTGATCGTCTGGGGGCTCCTGACCATTTCCGTCGCGACCTCGGTCTTTGTCTGGGACGATAATCACGGGATCAGCACTCTGCCGCTGACCTTCATTCCGCTGGCCCTGGTGGTTTGGGCGGCGTTGCGCTTTGGCGCGGTCGGGGGTGCGCTGGCCGCGCTGGTCGTCGCGATTTCCGCCGCGATGGGAGCGGCGCTGGGACGCGGCCCGTTCGCGCAGGCGGATCCGATCGACAGTGTGTTGCTGCTCTGGTCCTACATCGCGACCGGCTTGCTGCTGGGATTGATGATCGCGGCGCTCCAGGCCGAGCGGGCGCACGCGGAGGACGAGTGGCATGAAGCACAGAGCCGGCTCGCTCTCGCCACGCAGGCGGCGCGCCTGGGCATCTGGGACTACAACGCCGCGAACGACACGCTCGCCTGGGACGATCGCATGTACGAGATTTTCCAGGTTCGGCGCGAGGAGTTCAGCGGGGACTTGTCCGGCTGGAAAAGAACGGTTCTCCCCGAGGACGCCGCCCTTGTCACCGCCCAGCTCGAGGAAGCCATTCGCACGCGCTCCGATTTGCACACGCATTTTCGCATCCTCTGGCCCGGCGGCGAGCGACGCGAGATCGAGGCGCGCGCTATTATCGAGTCGGCCCCCGATGGCACGCCGCGGCGGGTGGTGGGAGTCAATTGGGACGTAACCGAGCAGCGCCGCGATGAAGCGCAGCGGCGGGAGTTGCTGAACCGGCTGCAGCAAATTGCCTCCCAGGTGCCCGGGATGGTTTTTCAGCTCAAGTTGGGAACGGACGAATCCATCACGATGCCGTATGCCAGCGACGGCATCCGCGAACTCCTGCGGGTGGAGCCCGAGGAGGTGAAGGAAAACGCCCTCTGCGGTCTTGCGAACCTGCATCCCGAGGATGCCTTGTGGGTGAAGAATTCGCTTTTCGAATCCGCCCGCACCCTGACCGAATGGCACGAGGAGTTTCGGGTCCTGGATCCCGATGGCGCCGAGCGCTGGCTCCTGACCAACTCGGTGCCGCAGCGGGAGCCGGATGGAGCGACCATCTGGCATGGATTCATGACCGACGTGACCGAGCGTAAACGCGGGGAGCGCGAGTTGCGTGACAAGAATGAGGAGCTCGAGCGTTTCGCGCATACGATC
>JBBRQH010000121.1:0-6850 GCA_038226705.1 Chthoniobacterales bacterium
ATCCTCGGTCATGGGCAATTGTCCGCGGCCATAAACGGCAATGCTCGACGCAAAGACGAAGCACTTGGCGCGTTGCTTCACGGCCGCGTTGATGAGGCGGATGCTGGCGACAAGATTCGTCTCGTAGTTGTAGACGCGGATAAAGTGGGAGAGCCCCTCGGCCGCATACGCGCCGAGGTGGTAAATGTACTCGAACGGTCCCCGCTCCATCAGGCGATCTATGAAGGCGCCATCGCGCAGATCGCCCTGCACCCAGGCGGCCCCGTCAGGCACGTTCTCTCGAAAACCGCCGGAGAGGTCATCGGTGGCAGTGACGCGCAGCCCGAGCGCGAGGCAGGCGTCCGCGACATGCGAGCCGATAAAGCCGGCAGCACCGGTCACAAGGACTTGGGAGGGAGTCATAAGATAAGGACGGCACGATTTAGGCGGGCGGGCGGCTGCGATATTTCCAGTACCAGCCCGGCAGGTGGAGGACGATCAGGGCGACCTCGCCGATCATGCGACAGGCTAGTTGGAGAGCGGACCACGGCGCGATCGCCGTGCGGAAGCTGGCGCAGCGCGCCCGCACCAGGGCGGCGAAGCTGAAGCCTGCCTCCGCGAGCGGAAGCCCGTGCTTCCGGGCCAGATGAAAGGAAGATTCGTGCATGCGCGCGAGGCGGCTGACGGACGGAAGGGGCCGCGGCGGATGCAGCACCAGTGCAGCCGGAACAAAGGCGTAGGGTTCTCCGCTTTTCTCGAGTCGCATTCGAAAATCCACATCCTCCAAATGGGCGTGCGGAAATCGTTCGTCGAACCCGCCCATCGATTCGAAGAGCGCGCGCTCGACGAGCATGTTGCAGGACCAGAGATAACCGCCATTTGGATTCTCCGGGGACTGCTGCAAGGCCCCCACCGCCACGCCGGCGATAGTCCGGCCTTCGAGCACGCGCGCCCCGGGGGTGACGTCCAGCGCGGCTTGAAACTCCGCCAACCAGGTGGGATCCGGTACGCAGTCGTCGTCCGTGAAGACCAGCCATTTTCCACGGGCCTGTTCGGCGCCCCAATTGCGATTTGCGGCCGGCCCACGGCGCGGCCCTTTCGTCCAGCGCACCCAGGGAAAGCGATCGTTCAGGGCGGCCTCGACGGGCTTCATGGGGCTGTCGTCGCTCACGATTACTTCAAACTCCGTGGCCGGGAGCGACTGCCCCCCCGGCGCAAGTTGTTCCAGACAATCCGCCAAGGCTCGGACCCGCCCGCAAGCGGGAACCACCACCGAAAACAAGGGGGCGGCTTCGACCGGGACCGCAGCTGCGCCCCTCATTGACTGGGTTGTTATCGCCGTCATGCCGGAGCCTGCCCGCATAGTTCAAATGCGCGGCGAAATCGTTCCACCCGCTCGGGGCCGAAGATAAAACTCTTCGAGTTGACCAGCGATCGCGTTCCAATCGAGCAGACGCAACAGGGCTTGCCGCTCCGGCTTATAGGCACCCGGGTTGCGTGCCACCGCGAGCGCGGAGTCGACGCACGAAAGCACCCATCCTTCGCGATGGGGCGGCGCGAAAAGTACACCTCGGAGTTGACGGCCGAGCGCGGCGATCTCGCCAATTTCCGAGCAAGCAACCGGCAAACCGGCCGCCAGATAGCCCGCGAATTTTATGGGTAATCGACTCTCGTTAAATGGTGTGTGCGCCAGCGGCAGAAGTCCCAAATCGGCTGCACAAGCGACGGCGTGCGCTTTCTCTGGCGCAACATCGCCCAACACATCAACGCGATCAGCGAGGGCCGGGTGGGCGCGCAACTCCCCTTCTGGAATGTACCCGCAACAAACCAACCGCGCCGCAGGCAAAACGGGAAGCAAGCGTTCCAGTGCTTGGAAACACCAGCTTACTTCGTCTGGTGTCCAGCCCAGGAAAGTGAGGTAAAAGGCGTCCTCGCGTAGGCCCAGTGCGCGGCGCGACTCCACGCGCGGAGGACACAGCTCTGGCCACAGGCCGTTGAGCACCACGGCAGTCTCGCGGGCACCGCGTTCCCGCGCCAGGCGCGCGAGAAAACCGCTGCAAGTCGTGACCGCATCCGCCAGCGCCGGCAACCGGTGTTCAAGACTCTCGATGAGGCGCAGGGTCAAACGATTCAAACCTCGCGCATTCTCGGGAAGAATCCTTCCCCCAGCCCATAAGTCATCCCAATCCCAGAAGAACTGACCGCCATCGCCCCTGCGGGCGCGGCGCACTCGCCGCCATTGCCAGGCCGCATTGGCGAACGGTTGAAAAAGGTGGTACACATCCGCTCGTGCCACGCGGGCAATCGAACCGAGCTGTCTCCGTAAGATATTCCCCGGATTTGCGTCGAAGCTGATCCAGCGGTTTCCCGGGAAACGGGCCGGCACCACGTAGCGGACCCCATCCTCTTCGCGCACCGCATTCGTGCGACTATTAGTGTAGCTCTGTGAGTGCACCGTTACCCGGTGACCGCGGTTGACCAGTCCGCGCGCGAGATTGTGGTAGCGGAAAAAAGTTCCACTCGCGCCATCGTGAGACACGAAGAACGCGACATCCAGCGGACGGTCGAGCGGGAGTCGCCTCATCGCGCGGGGCCAACCCATTCCTCGACCCCACAAGAGCTTCTCCTGGGCCAGGCCGGGGATCGATAGCCGGCGAGTGGTGCACGGCGGCCTTCCTTGGCGCGCGGAACTTCATGGCAGCCAGCAGGAACAGCCGTTTTTGTTTGCCAACTCAACAGTTCTCGAAGATTCGCACTCATGTTGTACTCAGCCGCTCAGCTGCCGTCTTCGCTCCGAAGTATTCTCGAGGGTCCGCCACGACTTGTCGAAGAGGTGGGTCCGATTTCTCAGCACGATCTTTTGGCTCACCATCAGGCGAGCGACGTTGGCGCGCGCTTCTTCGATCATGTGGATCTGGGCGAAGCACTCCAATTGTATCAAGTAGTCCGCGAACTGCAGCCGGAGCACACCCTCGAGATCGGTTTCTGCACGGGTGCTTCCGGATTGGCCATTTTGCAGGCGCTCAAGGACACAGGACGTGGAATTCATCATGTTTGCGACCCGTTTCAATCCACGTATGCGAAGGGACGCGGCCTTGAAAACGTTCGCCTCGCCGGTCTTTCCAATTTTCTCGATTTTCACGAAGCCTTTCCTGAGGTCGTTGTCCCTTCTTTGCCTTCGCTTCAATTTTGCTTCATCGACGCTTCCCACCTCTTCGATCTTTCCATCCTTGACTTCGTTCTCGCCGACAAGCGCTTGCAAATCGGTGGAATCCTCGCCTTTCACGATCTCTGGATGCCCTCTCTTCAGGCAGTTCTCCGTTATGTTCTGAAGAATCGAAACTATCGGCTCCATCGGCCCCTCGGCTCCGAGGCGCCACCGCCGGCCAGAGCCCAAATAAGTTTGCTCAAGCGCACGCTCGCCTCGGTGCTTCGGCGTATCCCTCACGCTGACCGCTACTTCACTTCCTCGCTCTTGCAGCCATGGAGAACCCTGGGGGTCGGCAATCTCGTCTTTTTGGAGAAGACGGGCGAAGATGACCGAGACTGGAAAACGCACGTTCCTTTCTAGCGAGGGGGGCGTCTTAGAATTCGCCGGCTGCCATGGCTCGAACCACGTCATCCATCCGCCGTCGGGCACGCCAGCCAAGCTGATGGAGCGCCTTTCCCGGATTGGCGCGCCCGATGGCCAAATCGGTGGGACGCATGAGGGCCGGGTCGCTCTCCACGTGCTCGCTCCAATCGAGTCCGAAAGCAGCAAACGCCCGCGCAACGAAATCACGCAACGGCCGCGTCTCGCCGGTTGCGATGACGAAATCGTCCGGCTCAGAGAGCCGCAGCATCATTGCCATCGCCTCGACAAACTCGGGAGCCCAACCCCAGTCGCGTTCGATATCCAGGTTACCCAGTCGCAGTTTTTCCCGCCGCTCGCCACTCGCGATGCGGCGCGCGCCCTGGACGATCTTCTGGGTCACAAATCGCTCGGGGCGAAGGGATGACTCATGGTTGAAAAGGATCCCGGAGCAGGCGAAGAGACCGTACGCTTCGCGATAGTTCGCCACGGCCCAAAACGCCGCAGCCTTTGCCACCGCATACGGGCTGCGCGGGCGAAAAGCGGTCCCTTCGTCTGCGGCGGCGCCTTGCGTATCGCCGAAACACTCGCTGGACGAAGCGTTGTAGAAGCGCAAGGGGCGGCCCAGAAACCGGAGGGATTCCAAGATGTTAAGCGTCCCGACTGTAATGCTTTCCAAGGTTTCCACTGGTTGCTCGAATGAAAGACCCACGGAGGTCTGGCCTGCGAGATTGTAGATTTCATCGGGCTGAGTCCGCGAGATCACTTGCAAGACGCTGCGAAAATCTGTGATCGCGGTGGAGACCAGCTGCACCTGCCCACGAATTCCCAAGTGATCCAGATTCGCAAAGCTCCCGACCGCGGAATCGCGCGACGTCCCTACGACTTCGTCGCCGCGTGCGAGAAGGTGCCGCGCGAGGTACGCGCCGTCCTGACCACTAATGCCGAAAACAAGAGCTTTCATGATGTAGCCTGCAGGCCGCGTGTGCCGTCGGCAGGCTTAGACCCGGATATTCCCGGAAAACCGGAGAGCACGAGACACTCAGTGCCGTCAGAATGTGCCGATCGCCTCGGCCACCAGGCAAATGTTTGCGCCTCCGACAAAGAGTTCCGCCTGTGGTGGACCGAGAAGCCCGTTCAGAATCTTCAGTGAAAGCCAGCGCCGAAAGCCGGTCCACGGCAGGCCGCCGTAATCCGTCCATTCGCTGATGATTCGATAGCCAAGCCGGGCGAGAAGCTTTCGCAAAACGTGCGGATGGAGCGGAAGAACGTGCGAGGGCATGTGGAACCAAAACTTAAATCCCATCACGGAATCAAGATTCGGAGTCTGAATCCAGATTCTCGCGCCTTTTTGTCGCGCAATGATCCCGAGGATCTCCAGGAGCGCATCCATTGGGATATGCTCGACGAAATCGAGCATCGAGTAGACTTCGAATTTTCCTGCCCAGCGCGGAAGTACTTCTCGGGCGTCTCCCTGCGTCACGGGCAGTCCGCCCGCCACGCAATGTGCCACCAATTCGGCATTCAGATCAAGTCCCTCGGCGCGGTAACCCTCCGCCAAAAGGCGGCGCAGCACCCTTCCGTCGCCGCAACCGATGTCGAGGATCTGTGCGCCCGCTGGCGTGTGCCGCAGGTATGGCTTTAACGGCTCCAGGTCACCCGGCTCATTGGAGCCATCGGTCCAAAGGTGCAGTTCCTTGAGTTGTTCAGGCCTGGCTTCCATCAACAGTAGGCGTAGCGTCCGACGCGGTCGTAAAGCCCACGATCGCCGTGGGCAGATGAATCAGGAGAACCGCCAGTCCGGTCGTAACGCCGAAGATGAGGACATTCCGGGTCGTGTTCAAGGGAACGAACACGACAAAAAGAACCTGCACGACCGTGAGCGTCGCGATGTAAACGAATCCCCCCCACCAGAAGATCCACTTCCGGGCACTATGGATGGTCCAAATGACCCCCGCGAGATAGGAAGTCGAGGCTGCCAGCATCGTCCAAAACAGCTCGTTCCGCAGGTGCGCATACTTTGGGCCGAGCAGCCACAGCAGCGGTTCCGGCAGCCAGTGGGTCAGGACGACCAATCCGCTCGCGAAGAGCGCCGCACCCAGCACGACCTGCAAGTAGCGTCTTTCCAGAAGTTCGCGCGGCAGCCGGGCGAAAAAGGGGCCGATGATGACGCTGTTGAAGGCATTCAAGAGCACGAAAAGCTGGCCGACACGCCCGAGTGCGGCGATCTCCGCAATATTCTGCGTGCGCCCAAAAAACGAGATTAAGAGGACGAGGATTTGTCCCTGAAGGGCAGTGAAGATAATGCTCGGAATCAGCGGGGTAAGATAGCGCACCATTTCGCGCCGCATCTCAGGGTCGGACTGCGCCGGCTCGCGCACGATATCGGCCGCCTGCGCTTGGTAGCGCATCCCGCTCCAGGCGGTGCAGAGGACGCTGAGAAAGGCGAGCGCGACGGCACCCAGCCAGCCCAGAGCGTACAAGACGCCGGAGCCAAGCAATCGGAGAGCGGACGACTCCAGGGCGGTGCGATAAAATCGGCCGAGACGCTGTTGCATCGTCAGCGCCGCGCCGTACCACGCGAGGCGACCTTCGAGGAACAATGTTGCGGCAATGGAGCCGAAGAGGACAGCCTGGATGGGCCATGACCAGTCTTGCCGGGCACCGACAAAGGCAAAAGCCACCGCGGCGGGAGGGATTACGGTGCAAAAAGTGACGCGTCGCCAGGCGCGGGCTGCCGCGATGTAGCCTCCGATTATAGCGGGCTGGTCCACGCGGCTTCCTGTGAGAGCGGGAATGCAACCTCCGAAGCCAAGGTCGACGACCATCGCAAGTGTCGCTTGAAATCCGATCACTACGCCGAAGAGTGCGTAGTCTTCGACACTCAAACAGCGCAGGATGAGAAAGCCGGTCAAGACATTCAGCGCCTGGAGAGCGCCTTGCCCAGCGAAAAATTTTGCGAGCCGCACGGCCCAGGTCCGCAGGCGCGGCGTGAACAGCCCACCCAGCTTTGCTAAGGCGGACAAAGGCGTGAAATCGCTTGAACACCAGGAGCACGATCCGAAGCTGGCGCGAGTTTTACAGGCCGGAGACACGACCTCATCTCCCTTGGCTTCCGCGCGTCGCCGCGGTTGATCATCTGGGCATGCTGCCGCCCTTGGTCGGCATGCGGCATGGTGCCACACAGACCATCGGGCGAAGTCGGGACCGGACTTTGAATGTTCAGGCTGGCACAGCGAGCTGCCGGGGATGGCGGCGCGCGGAGAGGGCCGCCCGGGCGGAGACTTCAATCTCCATCTG
>JBBRQH010000122.1:0-6455 GCA_038226705.1 Chthoniobacterales bacterium
CACGGCCGCGACCACGCTCGCCACGACCGAGGAGATTTTCGACAAAAAGCTCCCGGTCACGCCCGGCGGAAAGCTGGTGGTAGAGGTCGATTTCGGCACCATCGACGTGGCGACCAGCGATGCCGCCGAGGTGGCGATCTATGCCACGCGCAAAGTCTCCGGCATCAGCGAGGCGAAGGAACGCGAATATCTCGACGCGGCTCCCATCACTTTCACGAAGGAAGGTAATACCGTCACGGTGAGCGCCCGTCGCGAAAAGAAGAACTCCGGCTTCAGCTGGAGCTGGGGGGGAAATTGGAACACGCAGGCCCGCTACACCCTCAAAGTGCCGGCAAAATTCAATGTAAAACTCGACACCTCGGGGGGCTCGATCTCCGTGTCTGACCTGACCGGCGAAACCAAGGCCGACACCTCCGGCGGATCGCTCAAGTTTACCAAGCTGCGTGGTCCTTTGACCGGCGATACCAGTGGCGGCAGCATCGCCGTGACGGAATGTGAAGGCACGATCAAGGTCGATACGAGTGGCGGACGCATCGAGGTGACCGGCGGGAGCGGCACGTTGACCGGCGATACTTCGGGTGGCTCGATTACCGTGCGCGGCTTCGGCGGCGACGCGAAGGTCGAAACCAGCGGCGGCAGCGTCACCTTCGAAAATGTGCGCGGCAAGATCAACGGTTCCACTTCGGGGGGTTCCATCCACGCGACCCTGCCTTCGCCAGTCCCGGGCGACGTCGAACTTGAGACGAGCGCCGGCTCGATCGAACTCCGGGTGCCCGCCAATGCGGCCCTGACCATCGACGCGGAAACGAGCGTGGGCCGCGTTTCCAGCGAGCTTGCCATCGCGGCCGACGGCAAGGAACGCTCCGCTCTGCGTGGCTCGCTCAATGGCGGCGGGAAGACGGTTCGGTTGCGCACCAGCATGGGCAGCATCCGCCTGCGCCAGAGCACGCCCGAGACTGTGCAGCGCTAGGACGAGGCGGCCAACGCGGCAGACCCATTCGGCCTCCCACTTTCGCGATGCTCAAAACGCTGCGTTCGCTCTGCCGCTCTCCCTTTTTCACTCTCGCCTCCCTCGCGACCTTGGCGCTCGGGATCGGCGCGAATACGGCGATCTTCTCCGTTCTCCACGCGGTCCTGCTGCGACCGCTCCCCTACCCCGCGCCCGAGCAGCTCATGCTCATCTGGCAGCAGGAAGGGAAGGAGGACCACTCCGACAACTGGCTGAATTATCTCGACTGGAAATCGCAGAACACAACGTTCGCCGACCTCGCGATTTATCGTCGCGATACTTTCACGCTCACGGGGTCGGGAGTCGCGGAGTCGCTCAGCGGCGCTCTCGCCTCTGCGAATTTCTTCGCCACAGTCGGGGTGTCTCCGATTTTGGGCCGCGCGTTCGATGCCGTCGAAGATTCCCCCGGCGGCGCCCGTGTCGTCGTCCTCAGCCACGGCCTCTGGCAGCGGCGTTTCGGGGGCTCTGCTAATGTCCTCGGCCGCTCTCTCACGCTCAATTCGATTCCGCATACGATCATCGGCGTGATGCCGGAAATCATGGCCTTGCCGCGACTCACCGAGCTCTGGGTCCCCGTTGGTCCCTACTCGGCCGATCCGGTCTGGCAGAATCGGGGGAACAACCCGGGCCTCTATTGTCTCGGACGCTTGCACCTTGGAGTGTCACTGGAACAAGCCCGGGCTGACTTGAAAGTCATCGGCGACCGCCTGGCGCAAGCCTATCCCGCGGAACTCGCGAATGTCCGCCCGCTCGTCCAGCCGTTGATCGAGAATGCGGTCGGGAGCTATCGCGCCGGGCTTTGGACGCTGATGGGCGCCGTCGCGCTCGTGCTGGCGATCGCGTGCGCGAATGTCGCGAGCCTGCTGCTCGCGCGTGGCGTGGCCCGCGGGCGCGAGCTCGCGATTCGCGCGGCGCTGGGGGCGAGCCGCGCGAGACTCGTCCGCGAATTGCTGGCGGAGAGCCTCGTCCTTTCGCTTGCCGGGGGCGCACTCGGCCTCGTGCTCGCGGCCGCTTCTTTCGGCGCCATGAAATCCCTCGCACCCGCCGGCGCCACGCGGTTTCAGGAGTTGGCGCTCGACTGGCCGGTGCTCGCGTTTGCGGTCGGCCTCTCCCTGCTCACCGGCGTGATCTTCGGCGCCTGGCCGGCCTGGCGGGCCTCCCGGCCGGATCTGAATGAAGCGTTGCAAAGCGGCGGACGCACCGTTGGGGGCGGCGGGAATCGCCTGCGCCAATGGCTCGGGGCCGGACAGGTCGCTCTCACGCTGACGCTCTTGGCGAGCGCGGGGTTGATGCTCAGCAGCCTCGCCAAAATGCAGCGTGTCCAACTCGGTTTCGAGCCGGCAAATTTGCTGACCTTTCGCCTCGCGCTTTCCGAGAAGGACTACACCGACAAGACGCGGATCAATCGATTCTTCGAGGATCTCGGGCGCGAAATCGGCGCGCTCCCGGGGGTACGGGTCGCGGCCAGCAACCTCGCGATTCCACTGCGGCCGCAGTGGGATTCCGGCTTCGACCCCGAGGATCGCCCCGCCGCCGCACCGGGGAAGCGTCCTTCGATGGAACTCGGTTTCATCGATGCGAATTATTTCCGGGCCATCGGTCTGCCGCTGCTGCGCGGGCGCAGCTTCACCGACCAGGAAGGGCTCGAAGATCCGCGCGGCATCGTCATCGACCAGAGCTTTGCCGACCGCTATTGGCCCGGCCAGGATCCGCTCGGCAAACGCATCGTGCTCGGGGACGGCTGGTCGCCCAATCCGGAGCTGCAAAAGGCCACTGTCATCGGCGTGGTGCCTACGCTCAAATTCTACGGCTATGCCGAAACCCCGCGCCTGGTGCAGGCGTATCTTTCGCGGCGCCAGTTCGCGACGACGGTCACGACGATCCTGGTCAAAACCGAGGGCGATCCCCGGAAGATGGTGGATCCGATTCGGGCGGTCCTCGCAAAGATCGATCCGAATGTCCCGCTCTTCCGCGTGCAAACCATGCAGGAGATTGTGGACGAGACCTATGTCGTCCCGCGTCTTTACTCGATCCTGCTCGGACTCTTTGCCGGCGTGGGTTTGCTCCTCGCCTGCCTGGGCCTCGCGGGAGTCGTCGCGTACGCCGAAACACTGCGCCGCCGCGAGGTCGGCATCCGCATGGCGCTCGGAGCCGATTCCCGGCAGGTGGTCGGACTGATGCTGCGACAGGGACTGCTGCCGATGTTGGGCGGACTCCTGCTCGGCTTGGGTGCGACGCTCGTCGTCGGCCGGGTCTTGAGCCGACTGCTTTTTGAGGTCACGCCGACCGATCCTGGCATCCTCCTCACCGTGGCCACAATCCTCGCCACCGCCGCCGCCTTCGCCTGCTGGATCCCCGCCCGCCGCGCCGCGCGCGTGGATCCGATTGTGGCGCTGCGGGCGGAGTAGGAGCAGATCGGCGGCCCAATGGGTCGCAATTCCTCAGGCCAGTCCAGTGGGCTGGGTAGATTGACGACCAATAATCCCGTATGGTGAAGTCCTCTCTCGCCAAAATCGACGAGGCGCTGACACTCCGTCCGTCCTTCTTCGTCCCGATCAAACCCCGCTTCCCTTCCCACTATGGCCATGGCTCCCTTCTCCGCGCGTTGCGCCAAAACGGCCACCACGGAAACGCGGGCGCTCGAGATCATGTCGCCGGGCGGCGGGATCGATCCGGGAACATATATGCTCGAAGAACTGTTTTGCGACGAAGCGGGCTGCGATTGCCGTCGCGTGATTCTCGCGGTGCGGGATATCGCGAAACCCAAGGCCACACCAGCGGCGCACATTCAGTTCGGCTGGGAACCTCCCGCGTTTTACGCTCGCCGACTGAGTTCCGATCTCAAACTCGCAGCGGAGTTGAAGGGTCCCTCCTTGGAGGATTATGCCGCGCAAGGACCGCAGGCGGAAGCGCTGCTCGACGTCGCGAAGAAGCTCGTGTTCAGCGACGCGAACTACATTGCCCGGCTGCAGCGGCACTACAGGGAGTACAAAGCGACCTTGGGCATTCGCGGCGCTTCCCAGCTTCGCTCGCTCCTTTCCCGCCGCGGTCCCGGCGGCAAGCGGCCTCGACGGTGAATGGCGCTCCGTCTGCGGGGCGGGCTGGATTCTCGGCGGGATAAACCGGCGGCCAGAAAAGCCGCGAGACGGGAGAACGTGGGAAGCGTCACCGTACCCATCGGATTATCGGCGCACCCACGCTCTGGCGCTCTGGCGCTCAGTTTTCCGTCCTCAGTCCTCAGTCCACCATCCTCCGTCCTCAGGCGCTTTGCCCTCGTTCGGCGCCCGCCTTCGATTCCTAGCCTCCCGGCGTTGTCACCCTTCGGGCCGCCCGTCCAACTCGGCCCACTCCGGTGCTTCGATTCTCATCGGTTGTCACCACGCATCCCACGACTTCTCTGATCGAATCCCCCGCGATCCCACGGCCGTCTCAGCGCTGCCACGCGCGTCGGTCGCTCCTCGGTGCCCCGACGGTTAGCACCGCTGGCACGTCCGGCCGAAAGGAATCGCCCTTGAGCCGGAGGGTTGAACCGCCGAGCGGCCGGCGGACCGGCGACGAGTTCAGCTTGGACGCCTTGACCGCCGACGTCTCGGTGTTCCAACGACGCAAGGTCCATCGGTTCTCGGCCGACGATGAACGGTCGTCGCCACCACAAATAGCAGGTGCATTTTTCCGCTGACAGACTTGTATCGGCGAATGTCGGCTACCTCCTTGACCAAACGAAGCACCACCCTGGTGCTCGCCTGCTGCGTTTTTTTGCTGGCGGGCTGCGAGAACGAACCAGCGGAGCGAAAGGCGTTCATCGAGTTTCTGCAAACTCGCATCATCGACAAAGCCGGCGTGCACGTGCCGCGGCCCAACGCCGAGGAGCGCGCACCTTGGGGAAGGTATGCCTCGCACTACGATATCATCCTGAAGTTCCACCAGGCCATGGGCGAAAAAATCGGCAAGCCGCTCGCGGGGGAAATGCAGCGGGGGCGAATTCAGACCATGCAGGATTTGGTCGACCGCTACGCTGATCTCAAGTCGGTTCATGGTAGTCTGCAGCGCTTCGAACCTCTGTTGAACGAGGAACTCACCCGCGCCGACGAAGCGCGCATGGCCTTGCCGCAGCCGGCGGACCTCAAGAGCGTCTTTGAGGCAGCTTTCGAGCGCGACGTACGCGGGCCGGCGGCCGGCATCAAGGAGGCTCTCCCACCGGCGCTGGCAACGCTCAAGGCCGGGCTCGATCTAGGCGACTTCCTGATCTCGAATCGTGGGCGGGTCAAGGTGCAGGGACCTTTGATCGAAACCTCCGATCCGGCGCTGCAACGCGAGATCCAATCTCGCCTCGCCGCTCTGCAGGAACTGCAAAAAAAGTCGCAGGAAGCTCAACGGCGCCTGCAGACCCAAATCCACGGTGGCTAGACCAGTGGAGTATTCTCCACCCATGTCGCTTCTCGTATCCGTCATCCACGACCTCCGCGGCAGGCCGCTGCCCAAGCGGGTGGAAGTTACCCGCTACGCCCATTGCTTGAGCCAAACCGCCGAGCGGGAACGGGCCGAGGGCCGGAAGGAAGCGCCCGGCTACCTCGACGAGAAGGAAGGGCTTCCGTCTCAAGGCGCAACCGCGCCCCGGCGGTCGGCACCGCTCGCTCGTTCGTCCGAAGGGAATTGCCCGTGAGCCGAAGAGTCGCTCCGCCGAGTGGCAGCCGGACCGGCGACGAGCTCAGCCTGGACGCATTGACCGCCGGCGTCTCGGTGTTCCAACGACGCAAGGGCCATCGGTTCTCCTCCGACGACACCGTCACCGCCTGGGTCGCGCTCCAGGTCTGTCCGCAGCCGACTCGGATCCTCGATCTGGGTTGCGGTCTCGGTTCGGTGCTGCTCCATCTCGCCTGGTCGGTGCCCACAGCGACGCTCGCCGGCGTCGAGGCGCAGGACATCTCCTTCGAGCTCCTCCAGCGCAACGTCGCCCACAACGGGCTCGGCGACCGGGTCACCGTTCACCACGGCGACCTGCGCGACCCAGACGTGCTCGCCGCGCTCGGCGGACCGTTCGATCTGATCGCCGGGACCCCGCCGTACTTCCCGGTCAGCACGGCGACCGACGCCCTGGACGAGCAACGGGCCTTTGCCCGGATCGAGTACCGCGGAGGGATCGAGTCCTACGTTGCCGCCGCCTCCGGAAAGCTCACCGCCGACGGTTGGTTCGTCGTTTGCGGCGACGCCGACGCGACCTCCCGGCTGGACCGTGCGGCCGCCGAGCATCGGTTGGCGGTGCGCCACCGGTACGCGGTGATCCCCCGCTCCGGTCGGCCGCCATTGTTCTCGGTTTGGGCTCTCCACCGCAGCCCGGCACCGGTTGTCGAAGTCGAACTGACCCTGCGCGACGCAGCCGGTGAGCGAACCGAGGCGGCCCGCGCCCTGCGAGCGTTCTCCGGGTTCCCCGAGGCGGAGACGGGCG
>JBBRQH010000123.1:0-6148 GCA_038226705.1 Chthoniobacterales bacterium
CGACGATTCCGCCGCGATCCTCGCCGCCCACCCGTCCGTCCGCGTCATCTCGGAGCCGCCGCAATCAGGGCTCGTCAGCGGCTATCATCGGGGCGTTCAAGTCGCGTCGCACGACCGGCTCTTTTTCTCGAATGAAGACATGTGGTTCGAGCCCGATTGTCTCGCCCGGCTGGAGGCTTGGATTCGACCGGAGGAGGGCATTATCGCAAGCGATCCCTGGCAATGGACGTACGATGGCGCGGCGTGGATCCATGGGGGGACCCGCTTTCGCCGTGTGGTCTGGTCGATGAATGGCCTGCATCCGCGCCGTGACTTCGATTTCCTTTGCCCCCTCACGGAAGGCGAGAGCGTGCCCTTCCCGTGCGCGGGTGCACTGATGATGGACCGGGCCGCGTACGAGGCGCTCGGCGGCTGGGATACGACCATGTTTCTCGATTACGAGGATGTGGATCTCTTCCTCCGCGCGTGGCAGCGCGGCTGGCGCTGTGTCTGTGTTCCCGGGGCCAAGGTTTATCACGCTGTGGGAAGTTCGAATGCGCAGACTGCGCCGGGTGCGCAACCGGTGAGCGAGCGTCGGTATCGCTCGAATCGCGCGTCACGAACGCTGGTGCCGCTGAAATATTTCTCGCCCGGCGCCCGCTGGCTGGGCTGGGCCAACCTGGCCGCCAACCTCGCAAACAACGCGATAAAGCTGCGGTTCGCCGCCGTTCGCCAGGACCTGGACGTCCTTCAGTTCGTCCGCAAGCAGAAGCCCGCGGCAGAGGCGATTCGCGCCCGCAATACCGCGTGGAATGCCCGGAGGCCAGGCGAGGACTTCTTCCTTGATCCCGCGTTCCAGGCCATCGGGCCGAAATCATAATGGTTTACGAAGCGGTCAATGCCGCCGTTCTCGCGCGTCTCCCGGCGCGTCCCGCTTCCGTGCTCGACCTTGGATGTGGCGACGGATCCCTCGGTGCAGCCTGGAAGACGCAGGGTTCGGGGCGGTCGGTGACCGGGGTGACATTCAGCGCCGAGGAGGCCGCGCGCGCGCGCGGACGGCTCAATGTGGTCATCACCGCGGATCTCGATGAATTCGAGACAACGCCGCTAGGGCGCTTCGATTGTATCGTCTGCAGCCATGTGCTCGAGCACCTGCGCGATCCGCGCCGGCTTTTGCAGGCGGCTCGCGCCAACGCGGGTCCGGAGACGATTCTCGTGGTGGCGCTGCCCAATGTCCTCTTTTGGCGGCAGCGCGTGCACTTTCTCGCGGGTAACTTCCGCTATACCGACGGGGGATTGATGGACCGCACGCATCTCGCTTTTTACGATCCGCAAACCGCGCGTGAACTCGTCGCTGAAGGCGGCTGGCGGATCGTGGAGTCGAGTGGCGACGGCGGCTTTCCCTTGCCAGGCATCCGCCGATTCCTGGGCGGCGCGGCGCGGGCGCTTGATCGCGCAGCGGTGCGACTCCGCCCGGCGCTTTTCGCGTTCCAAATGATCTTCACCGCACAACCGGGCTGAAAAACGCCGCACCTTTTCCTGGATCGATGAAAGTGTTCCTGACCGGAATCTGCGGCTTCGTTGGCAGCGCGCTGGCGGCCGCCCTGCGGGACATCGATCCCAAACTCGAGTTGCTCGGGCTCGACAATCTGGCGCGACCCGGGAGTGAAGAGAACCGTCTGGCGCTGCGCCGCCTCGGGGTGCGCGTGTTTCATGGCGATATGCGGCTGGCCAGTGATTTCGAACCCCTGCCGCGGACCGACTGGGTGATCGATTGCGCGGCGAATCCGAGCGTTCTCGCCGGAGTGGTCGAGCGTCCGGGTGCTGCGACCAGTCGGCAGCTCCTGGAGCACAATCTTTTCGGGACGGTGAATTTGCTCGAGTTTGCGCGTCGGCACCGCGCTGGCGTGGTGCTGCTCAGCACCAGCCGCGTCTATGGCATCGAACCGCTCGCCGCCCTGCCGGTCGTCTGCGCCCCGGGTGGAAATGCGTTCACGCTGCCCGAAAGCGGTGCGCGTTTGCCTGCCGGCTTCAGCCGACGCGGAGTGCGCGAGGAGTTCTCCACGGCGGCACCCATCTCACTTTACGGGGCGACCAAGCTCGCGAGCGAAATTCTCGCCCTCGAGTACGGCGCAAGCTATCACCTCCCCGTCTGGGTGAATCGCTGCGGCGTCATGGCTGGCGCAGGCCAATTCGGCAAGCCGGACCAGGGCATCGTCTCCTTTTGGATTCACTCCTACCGCGCGCGCCGGAAACTGGCCTACATCGGTTTCGGCGGACACGGCTGGCAGGTGCGCGATGCGTTGCATCCGCGTGATCTCGCCCAGCTTGTCTACCGGCAGATGCTCGTCGGCCGCGGCTCCGGCCAGTCCCCGGTGGTAAATGTAAGTGGCGGCACCGCCAGCGCGTTCTCGCTCGCGCAGCTCACCGCCTGGTGCCGCGCGCGTTTCGAATTTGCCCACGAAATTACGGCGCAAGCGGAGCCGCGGCCGCTCGATCTTCCGTGGCTCGTGCTCGATGCCGCGCGGGCGGAGTCGATCTGGGAATGGCAGCCAGAGACGAGTTTCGAGTCGATTTGCGAGGAAATTGCCCGGCACGCGGAGGCGCGACCGGACTGGCTCGACGTCTCGTCCGATACGTGAGCGGCCGCCTTGTTTGATGCGCAAAGAATGGATTGGTGCGATCGCGAAGTTCCTCGGCCTCCAGCTGGGCGTGCAGGCGCTCGGTTTTGTCGCAGGTCTGGTGTTGGTGCGCGGGCTGAGTGCGGAGACCTACGGCTGGTTTACGTTGCTGACCGGTCTCCTCACGACGGTGCAACTCCTGGCCGATACAGGCAGCGGCAGCGCCCTCGCTTCTGTCGGGGGGCGGGTTTGGCCCGAGCCGGAGCGTTTTCACGCCTTGTTGCAAACGGTAGCCTTCTTCCGGCGGAATATCGCCGCTCTCGCTTTCGTCCTGACCGCGACGGTGTATGCGCTGAGCCTCCCGGCAGGGCAAAAACCTCTCCTTTCAGTCGCCGCGGCACTGGTGGCCGTCCTGGCCGCAGCCGTCTTCACCCAGGTGCGGTGCGATGTCTTCGGCCCAGCCTTGCGTTTGGTCGGGCGTGCGACCGCCACTCAACAGATCGATTTCGCAGCCAACGCGGCGCGAATCGCCTGCTTCGCCGCCATTCTGCTGACCGTGGAGACGTCGGGCGGAACCGACTTTCGGATCCTGCTCGGCTGCCTGGCCGCGGTCGTGGGAGTGCAGTGGCTGCAGGGGACCGCCCTGCACCGGGCTCTGCGTCCGTATCTGGTGCCGGGATTGGCATGCCTGATGGCGGATCGAGTCTCGCTGCGCGGATTATTCCGCGCCCAAGTCGTCTATAACCTGCTTTTCTGCGTGCAAGGCCAACTCGGGCTGCTTCTGCTCGCGGCGCATGGAGCTGCGCGCGCCTTGGGGGATTTCGGTGCCCTGGGCCGGGTGGCCGCAGTCTTCACGATCTTCAACGCGCTCCAAAACGGCCTCATTCTTCCGGCGTTTGCGCGGGTCGCGTCCGACGCCGGGCAGCTTCGGCGCCGGTTCTGGTTTGCAGCGGGCGCAGGCGCGGCGCTCGCGGTTGCGTTGGGGTGGTTCGCCTGGCTTTTCCCGCGCCCCTTCCTTTGGCTGATCGGCGAACAGTACCTCCATCTCGAGCTGGAACTCGGCTGGATGATGGCGCTCTCAGCCCTGGCCTACTTGGGGGCGGTGCTCTGGTCTTTGAACTACGCGCGCGGCTGGGTGCGCGGTTCATGGGCGATCCCGCTCGCTTCCCTCGCGGTGCAGGCGGCGGCTGTCCCTTGGGTTGACTTCTCGACTGTGCGCGGTGCGCTCATCCTCGGCTGCATCGGGGCTTTGCCGGCACTGCCACTCAACATTTGGCTGATGAGCCGAGGCCTCTCCGACCTCGCCCCGGACCCTGTCCCCGCATGAGTTTCTCGCGGCCACTCGCCATATTCGTTCCGCATGTTCCGCCGGTCACATGCGGGGTGGGTGACTATTCCGCGCGACTGCTCGAGACCTGGCATCCGGAGCGGCCGCTGCACATTTTTGTGCCGCAAAACGGGGATGGCACGGTGCCGGAGCCGGAGTTTCGGGGGGCGCCGGTGGAGCATTTGCCAATGCGCGAACCGGCCCTGCGTGCCGCGCTTGCGGCGGTGGGCGATTGCGATGTACTAGTGCACTATAGCGGCTTCGGATATCACGCGCGTGGCTATCCGCGCGCGCTAATCCGCAGTTTGGTGGCCTGGCGGGCTGCCGGTCGCGGCAATCTTATCGTGATGCTCCACGAACTCTGGGATACCTCCGCCGAGGGCACCTTGCGGGCGCCGATTGAGTGGCTGCATCGGCGCGCCGTGCGACGGCTCGCCCAGGCGGCGGATACCGTGATCACCAATACGGAATCGCATGCCGCCCGATTGCGTGCGCTCTTGCCGGATGTGCCGGTGCTGGTTCGGCCGGTCGTCACCAATATTCCAATATTAAGCACGTCAGTATCACGAACCGCGGGCATGGCCGTGCTTTTCGGCATGCAAGGTTCGCGCGTGCGCAGTCTTGAAGCACTGGGTAGTGACCTCCGGGCGCTGACGGCGTGCGGGCGGCTAAACCGAATAGTCCTAGCTGGAGGAGGTGATCAACCACGATCGAGTTCTCAAGAAGACAAGTACATTGCCAAATATCTGCCGGCGCGGGCAGTGGAACGGTTTGGCAAGATCCCCGCTGAACAGGTTGCTGCGTTGCTCGCGGAAGCCGAATTTGGACTCTGCGAGACGGAATGGAAAGACTGGGGTAAATCAACCGTCTTCATGACGTACGCGGCACACGGGCTGAATGTTATCTCGCCACACGCGGGTTTGCGGCTGGACCCCCCCTTTGCGTGGTTGACGCATCCGCGGGAACTCCTCGGGCCGGACGCCCGCACGGAGGAACTGCTAGCGGGAAGGACTGCCGCTTTGCGACGCTGGTACGAACAGTTGGGCGGCTGGCCGCGTATCACCGCAACATTTCGAGCGGCGCTTGCGCGAGAAGTTGAACTGTGAAGATCCTCCTCCTATCGCACAGTTTCGCACCCAAAGTGGGCGGGATCGAGTCTGTCTCGGAGTCCTTAGCACGGGAGTTTGTTGCGGCTGGGCATGGCGTTCGCTTGGTGACTCGCACTCCTGCTAACGGCCATGTCGATGCTTATCCTTTCGAGGTGATCCGTTCGCCGGGGGTATGGGCATTGCTCGCACTCGCGCGCTGGTGCGACATTTTTTTCCAAAATAACCCGAGTCTTCAGACGCTTTATCCCCTCCTTTTTCTCTCACGTCCCTTTGTGGTTGCGCACCAAACCTGGGTAACGCGGGTGGGCGGCTCGCTAGCCTGGCAGGATCATGTCAAACGGTTTGTGATCCGCTTTGGAGTTCCATTGGCAATTAGCACGGCAGTCGCGAAAACGCTGCCAGTCCCGGCGGAAATCATCGGAAATACCTATCGCGACGATGTCTTTCGGAGGATTCCCGATGTCCCTCGTTCGGATTCGCTTGTTTTCCTCGGACGTCTTGTTTCGGACAAAGGTGTGGACGTACTCATCTCGGCGTTGGCCAAGCTGAAAGAGTCCGGAATCACGCCCCGCTTGTCAATTATAGGCGATGGCCCGGACCGGATCGGCTTGGAAGAACAGGCCAAAGCCTGTGGCGTCGCAGAACAGATAACCTGGGCCGGGCAAATGATAGGCGAGCTGCTGGTGAGGGAATTGCACCGTCATCGCGTAATGGTCGTTCCATCACGACTGCCCGAACCGTATGGGGTGGTGGCGCTGGAAGGCATCGCGTGCGGCTGTTTTGTCGTGGGCTCCGCGAGCGGCGGGTTGCAGGAGGCGATTGGACCCTGCGGCCTTCTCTTTCCGAATGGTGATGTCCCGGCCCTGGTGAGGGCATTGCGCCGTGCGCTGGGAGACCGTGCGCTGCAGATGCAGGCCGAGCGCGATGCGGAAGCGCATCTTGTTTGCCGGCGGGCTCCGATAGTGGCAGCCCAGTATTTGTATCTTTTTGAACGCACTCTATTCGGACGAATACCCACGTGAGCGAGAAGTTCGTAACTTCTGCCGCGGATATTCTGCAGCGCAGTGCGCACGGTACTCCGTTGCTCATGTATCACAAGATTGGTCCGCAGC
>JBBRQH010000124.1:0-5851 GCA_038226705.1 Chthoniobacterales bacterium
CCAGTTCCACCCACGCTCCCCCGGGCAACTCCAAACGCAGCCGCCCAGACTCCGGCGCTCGGGCCGCGACACCCGCGGCGCACGCAGTCACCACCGTCACTTCCGCGAACCTCGCCCCGCCCTGCGCTTGCTGCCGCCGCCGCCGATGCAGCCAGCCGGCAAACGTCTGATACTTGATCCCCGCCCACTGCGCGAACACCGCCCCGCTCTGCCCGCTGCGATCGTATTCCGCCAACAACTCCTCCCGTCGCTGCACGCTTACTCGGGCCTGTCCCCGCACGTCCAATCGCGATAGCTCCCCGCCAGTCGTAGATGTCATTGTTCCCCGCTACGACATCTTCCCTATCACCCGCCAGTGGTGCTCCGCGTGACGCTTACCCAGTTCCTTTCCGTCGGTGCAGTGAAGGGGACCAACCGCAGCCTGAAAGAGGAATGAACCGCAAAGAACGCAAAGAACACAGAGAGTATCTGGGGGAGACCCTGTTGGCCTCACCGTGGTGGAAGCTCCGTTAATGCTTCCCTTTGTGATCTTTGCGTTCTTTGCGGTGAATCCCTTTTCCTATTTGTGTCTTTGTGTGAGACCTCTCCCACCGCCGAAGGGAACTTGAATTCGTTCGTCGTTCCCGGCAGGCTGCGCTCCTCGCGTTCCTCGAGATAATGCCGATCGATCGCCGCACTTTCCTGAAGCAGGCTGGCACCGCTGCCGGGGCCGCTTTGATGCTGCCGGCCATCCTCCCCGCCCAATCCGCCCCTCCCGCCCGGGAAACTCCCCAAGCTCCGATGAACATCAGCCGCGTTGGTTCCAAGCCCTCCAAGATCGCCTCACCGGAATATTTCTCCGGCCAAGTCCGGATGGATCCGCTCAACGAGGCTCCGCCGCCGGCGCGCGTCGCCGTTACCAGCGTGACCTTCGAACCGGCCGCGCGCACGAACTGGCACACGCATCCGCTCGGCCAGACGCTCTATGTGACGGCCGGCGCGGGCTGGATCCAGCGCGAGGGCGGTCCGATCGAGGAGATCCGTCCCGGCGATGTGGTCTGGATTCCGCCCGCCGAGAAGCATTGGCACGGCGCCGCCCCGACCACGGCGATGACCCATCTTTCCATCGTGGAGAAGCTCGACGGCAAGAACATCGACTGGCTGGAGAAGGTCACGGACGAGCAATATCGGAAGTAAGTACCGGAGGGCGCAAGACTGCCGCTGCGGGAATGGTCCAACCGCAGCCGGGAAGGGGAGTTAACCGCAAAGAGCGCAAAGAACACAGAGCTTCGTAAATGCCTTCCTTTGTGATTTTTGTGTCTTTGTGTGAGGCCTCCGCTTCATCCGATGACTTCCGGAACACGTAGTCCTCCCGGAGGAGATGTCCCTATACAGTAATGCCTGCCCTCTGTGATCTTTGCGTTCTTTGCGGTTAATTGTTAATTAATTCCTTCGTGCCGTTCGTGTCGTCGTGTGATCCCTTCCTCTCAATCGCCGATTGACGCTTAACCCGACTCTATCCTCAATCGCCCTGCGGCAGCACCGCTCACACAACACCCTCATTTCTCCCACGGCCGGTGCACCGATGCGGCCTCCACCAAGTCGGCTGCGTAACACGCTTTCGGCTCCCTGCTGCCGAGGAAGCCCACATACACGATTTCACCCTCGAGCTTGAACACGATTCCGACTTCACCGAGCCGTCGGAGCAAGTCGTTCCGGGATTTTCGGGGGCGGTAAATAACGCGAAAGCCGGGAACGATCTGGTCAGCGGTCAGCGGAGCGGCCGCGGTCGACTGGGGAAACGCTTCGATCGCCGCGAGGCTGACGGCAGCATCGCCGAGAGCCGCCCTGGGAACCTTTTCCGCCCGCTGGATCGCTGCCGCCTCCCGGTAGATGTCCTTGATCTGGCGGGCGAATTCCGCCGTTTGGCGTCCCGGCTTATTGCATAAGTCCCGCGCCATCGACTCGACTCCTTCCGCAAACTCTTGCCGGGGAATTTTGACCTTGGGATTCGTCAGGCGGATGTCGTTCCGCAGCAGCACCCGGCAAACGGCGAGGAATTCGGCACTGGGCTCGATGGCGTCAGACATCTTGGAAGAGGAAGGAACCGTGGAAAGGGATGGGGAAGGGATGGAACCACGAATTTTACACAAATTAACACGAATGCTCAGAAGCAGTGGATTCGCGCGAGCAGCGAGCGCTCAGGTCGTTTGTCGATCTGGCTCGCGAGCGGCGGGAATGAAGAAGAAGATTTTACCACGGATTACGCGGATTACGCGGATGGCGCGGATGGATGAGGGGAAGACGGCCAGCGTGTCGAAGAATGGAGACCGGAGGGGTTAAATCACTTTGGCAGGAGTCGGCGCAGTGCTTCGGTGGTCTGGCTGCGGTCGAGAGCGCTGGCCGCGACGCCGACCGTCAATTTTTCCCATTTTGGGCCATCGGGTTTTGGCTCGACTCCGTTGAGGCGGAGAAACACGAGGCACGCGCCCAGAGCCGCGCGCTTGTTGCCGTCGTTGAAGGGATGATTCTTGCAGAGGTAAAACAGATACGCGGCCGCGACCTCGGCGAGATCGACATACGGCGACCGACCCCCGAAACTCGCTTGAGGGGCGGCCACGCCCGATTCCAGCAACGCCAGGTCGCGGACTCCGTCCGCGCCGCCAAACTCGGTAATGACGCCGGCGTGTAGCTCCCGAACGATTTCGACCGTGAGATGGAAACACGTGTCCGGCGTGGCGCTCATGCGAGCTTCTTCATCGTCTGGGCGTAGTCCTTGATCGTCTTCTTGATCACGCGGGAGACTTCCTCGTGAGAAGGCCGCGGATGCAACGGCGTCAGCGTGATGGTGCCGCCGTCGTGCACCTCGACGTTCACTTGATCCCCGGGTTTCAGATGCGCCATTTCGAGGAGCGCCGCATCGAAGATGATGCCTTGGGAATTGCCCACCTTGGTGATCGTCTTGATCATGCCGTAAAACTAAGTTTTACCTGCACTTGGTCAAGTGGCCGGGGAGCGTGATGGGCAGAGTTTGACCGCGTCGGAGGGGGAGAGGTTTATCCGCAGATTTCGCAGATTACGCAGATATGGGAAAGACGAGGGGCGGGGACCAGCGCGGAAGGATTTTACCACGGATTACACGGATGGGATGGATGGGAAGGCAGGATTTTCAGAGTCCTTATCCGTGTTTATCCGTGCCATCCGTGGTAAAGAATTCTTGAATCTTGTTCCCCGCGACTCGACGCCGCCCGAAAATACGCTGCGCTCGGGGCGATCCGGACGCGGTGCATTCCCAAATGGCAGCAAAGTCGTAACGGTCGCTGACTTCGACGGGAGAAAGGAAACAACGGTGCGCTTTCACGGAGGTCGCAAACCCACGTTGGGTGCGAGCTGCTGACCAACGCACCGGCTCTTCCGCTCCGGCTTAAGTTGGTTCCGAATTGCGGCCAAGGCGCGGGAAAATGGAGCGAGGTGGACCCTTGCCGGGTCCGAACTACCTAAAAAGGCGCCGGGTGTACCCAAACAGGCGCCGAACCACTGCAAAAAAGCACCAAAGCATTTCCAATCGGCGCCGAGTAATGCGAAATTTTCGCGGCGGGGAAGGCGCGTTGGGTACGAAGTACCGAAAAAGGCGTCCCGTGTTCCCGACAAGGCGTCGCAGGTACCAAGTGGCCGGTTGCCGGTGGCGATAAAGGCGCCGGGGGCACCCTTTTCCGGTTCAGGGCACGCGAAAAAGGCGCCGAGTGTTCCCGCGCAGGGTACGGTCCACGCCAAAAACGCGCCGAGGGTCTCCAGGCAGGGTGGGGTGGCGCCAAAATGGCGTCGCAGGTACTGAAAAAGGGAACTCAGGGCGCCAAAAAGGCGCCGAGTGTACCCTGAGAGCAGGGGAGTCATGCCGAAAAGGCAAGAGGATGGAAAATTTGGGAACAGGCCACGCCGAAAAGGGAATAGGCCGCGCCTTTTTGGGTACCATTGGCGCCTTTTTCGGTACCCTCGGCGCCTTTTTCGGTACCCTCGGCGCCTTTTTGGGCCAGTTCGCGCCGTTTTGCAGGCAGTCGGCGCCTTTTCCCTAACTCCACGCGCCTATTTGTAGTGGTCCGTCAACGCTGAAATAACGAATGCGCCGCTTGGAATTTTGGCGGCTGACAAGGCGCGAGCGACAGGGAATATCCACGGCGATATTCACCGAGCGAGCAACGCCGGCAACCGCCAAGGACTGCGGCCCAGAGGGCGAAGCGGAAAATGGCCCGGCGCCTGCGTTGCTCGTCGGTCACGGGGCTGCTTGGAACCCGCTCGCTCCTCGCGCCTTGGCGGCGGGCCATTTTGCGCTTCGCGCATCCGTCATTTCAGCGTTGACGGACCACTAGGCTCGCCGCGCCCACTGAGGAGCGACGAAGCGTCCAAGGCGGCACACCTGGGAGCGCGGGCGTCTCGCCCGCTTCGTCCGCCTTGACGGAGTCGCGTTGCGCAAGAACCCCTTGATCTTCGATTTTGCACGAGGCGGGCGGGACGCCCGCTTCGTCCGCCTTGACGGAGTCGCGTTGCGCAAGAACCCCTTGAACTTCGATTTTGCGCGAGGCGGGCGGGACGCCCGCGGTCCCAGGCACACGCAAAAAAGCGGAGGCCGCGCTTCGCGACCTCCGCCTTGGTTCGCTGCCAGTGGGCCCTGCCCACAGTTACTTCGCTCATCCCAATAGGGAGTGATTGGCCGGAATCGCCGGGTTTGGGCCGGGCTCCGTCGAAGTTGGCGTCGCCGCCGCGTCCTTCTTCTTGCGCTTGTAGCGCAAGCCGGCCCGCTTGACCTGCGCCTGCAAGTCGCTGCCGCCGGTGCGGCTGACGATCTTCAGGGTCGCATAGGCGACGGACAGGCGGGTTTGGTAACCCCGCGCGACCAGCGCCAGGCCATCCTTCAAGCGCTCGAGGAACGCTTCCGTACCGCTGTGAAGCGAGATGAGCTCTTCCACGATGGCCTGCTGGGACGCGAGGGCGTTGCTTTCGGCCAGCAGGGGAACCACTTCCGGACGCTGCCCGGCCAGGTTCCCGATCTGGTCGCGGAAATCCGCGGCCCCGAGCGAGTGAACCTTGACGCGGCGGCGCTCTTCCGGACGGATGAGCGGCCACTGCGCCACGATGTTCTCAACACTGGTGAGAGCGGCGCGGACGGCAACGACATCCTCGGCGGTGATGCCGCGGGTGGCGAGCACGGTGGCATTCGGCTCCGTAGGGTTGGGGGTTTGAATGGCCGAGCCGGTGGCATTGCTGCTGCCGGTCGGGGCGACTGCCGCTGGCGCGGAGGCGAGGTTGTTCGCCATTTGGTCTTGGTGTGGGTTTATATTCACGGTATTATAAATGCTCAAGGCCGCGGGATTGGGTTTATTTATCCTCCCGGCACCGCAGCCTTCCGGGAAGATTCGTGACCGATTTTGATCACGAATGCAGAATAGCAGCGGGGGTACCGCAAAAGCAGCGGTACCCCTTCTGTGTTTTTTCGAACACACTGGAAAATAAATGGAAAAAGATTCGCACATCCCCTCAGGAGCCGAGAAAACGGCTGATTCGGAGGCCGGAGCGTCAAAGACCGAAGGCGAAAAACCGGAGGACGGAGGACCGAGGACAGCCGAGGCGCTGGGATCGCCGAGACGGCCGGGAGATCGCGAGGGAAGCGATGAGGAAGGCGGGAGCCTGACGAAGGCAAAGGACGGCAGCGTGAAACCGGCGATCGGAAGCCCGAAGTTGGAGCCCGGAGGGCTCGGAGAGATTAGCCGGGTCGGTCGAGCGAGTTCGGGAGCGAACACCCCCGGAAAAGGAGAGACCGAGATTCCGGCAGACACGGCGGGAAAAGGGCCTAAACCCAGCGCGGAAGAACTGCGGG
>JBBRQH010000125.1:0-5558 GCA_038226705.1 Chthoniobacterales bacterium
GGACTGAGGGCTGAGGACTGAGGACTGAGGACTGAGGACTGAGGACTGAGGACTGAGGACTGAGGACTGAGGACTGAGGACTGAGGACTGAGGACTGAGGACTGAGGACTGAGGACTGAGGACTGAGGACTGAGCGGCGTCCGCGGAGTGGCTATTTGCTACTCGGCGCGGAGCGCGACGACGGGGTCCACGCTCAGCGCGCGGCGGGCGGGGATCCAGCAGGCGGCGACCACGGTCAGGAGCAGGAGGATGATTCCCCCGGCGACAGTCAGTGGGTGGAAAACGCCGACACCAAAGACCATTCCCCGCAGCAGGCCACCGACGGCCCAGGTGAGTCCGAGCCCGAGCGGAAGGGCAAAGGCGAGCGGACGCAGTCCATCCTGGAAGACGGCGCGCGCGATGTGTCGGGGCGAAGCGCCGAGGGCGATGCGAATGCCAAATTCGCCCGTCCGCTGGGTGACCGTATAAGCGACTGCGCTGTAGATGCCGAAAGCCGCGAGAAGCAAAGCGAGGGCGCCGAGACCGTCGATGAGCGCAAGCGTGAAGCGTTCGCGGGCCAGCGCGTCGTCGATGATGCGGCCGAGCGGCGCGACGTCGGAGACGGGTTGCGCGGGATCAAGTTTCCGCGCCAGGGCGCGCAAAGGCGCGCTGAGGCTCAGCGGATCGAGGCCAGGCGCGGTGCGGAGCACGATCCCCATCGTGGGAAAGGGCTGTTGCTCGAAGGGCTGATACATCTGCGGTGGCGGCGCGGAGGTCAGGCGATACTCAGCCACATCGGCCACGAGTCCCACAATCTCGGCGGCCGGGCTTTCCGGACTCATGATGTGCAGGCGTTGCCCGATCGGGTCGGTGGTGCCAAAGTAGCGGCGCGCAAACGTTTCGCTCACGATTGCGACCCGCGGCGCCTGGGCACTATCCGCCCGTGTGAAGGTGCGACCCCGGACCAGCCGGATGCCCATCGCCCGGAAGTAATCCTCGCTGATGGCAAAGTAGTTGGACGTGAGCGTCTCGCCCACTTTGAGCGGTGGAGCGCCGTCGATCGTGAAGGCGTTTACCCAATCTGAAACGAGGGGAAGGAACTGCGAAACTCCGGCGGCCTGCACGCCGGTCAGAGCGGCGGCGCCATCGACGAGCCGCCGGAAAAAGTCGGCATCGCGGACGGACTCGGCCGAGTCGGTGCCCATGGTGAGGACCTGCGTCGGACGCGCGACGAGCGCGGTCATTGCGTGATTGGGTTCGAAGCCCGCGCCCTTTTGCAGGATGTTGCGGAAGCTGGTGGTAAGGAGTCCGGCGCCAACCAGGACCGGGAGCGCGAGCGCGAACTCGGCCGTCACCAGGAGCGTGCGGAGATGCCGTTGCCGGGGCGAAGCGGTGGCATTCCTTCCGCCAAAATGCAGCGCGAGGTTGGACTCCTGTTCGGCCCCCTGCCAGGCGGGCAGCAACCCGCACAAAACTCCGCTCACCAGCGCGAGCCCGAAGGCGAAGCCCAAGACCGGCAAATTCACCGAGGCCTCCCTCAAGATGGACAACTCCGAAGGCGTGACGGCGCGCAATCCGGCGACCCCCCAATAGGCCAGGAGACAGCCGGCGGCACCGCCCAAGGCCGCCAGCAGAACGCTTTCACCCAGCAGCATGCGCATCATTTGTCCGCGTGACGCGCCGAGGGCCGCGCGCACCGCGAGCTCGCGCTGGCGCGTGATGGCGCGATTGAGGAGCAGATTGACCGCATTCGCACAACTCATGAGCAGGGCGATGCCGACGATCGCAAACAGAAGCAGCAAGGCGGGGCGAAGCGGCGCGGATTGCGTCTCCTGCAAGGTGCGGAGGTGAGCGGTCCAGCCGCTGTTTGTCTGGGGAAACTCCTGCTCGAGTTGCCGGGCCGTCAGCGCCAGCGCGGCGGACGCTTGCTCGAGGGAAACGCCGTCGCGCAGACGCGCGATCGTGCGCAGATAATGCGAGTCGTGATCGCCGCGTTGCTCTTCCACGGCTGTAGCGGGCATCCAGATCGATTTTTGACGGCTCGGCCAGCCAAACCCTTCCGGCATGACCCCCACCACGGTGCAGGGCTTTTCGTTGATCCGCAGGGAGCGGCCGAGGATGTCGGTGCGCCCGCCAAATGTTTCCTGCCACAAGCGGTGCGAGATGATCGCGACTCGTCCGGCGGCCGGGAGCATCTCGGCCCTGGTGAAAGTCCGGCCGAGAGCGGGCTGGATTCCCAGGACGTCGAAAAATCCCGCAGTCACATACGAGCCCGCGAGGCGCTGCGGCTCACCGGGGTCGGCGAGATTGAAGATGCCTCCCGACACCGCGGCGGCGGCGGAGAAGACGCCGTCGGGCTTGGTCAGGGACTCCTCCCAGGCGATGAAATCTCCCGGCGAAACCTGGAAGTCCGCAAATTCCGGCAACTTCGCCGCGCGCAGATCGACGAGCTGGCCCGATTTCGGGAACGGCAGAGGCTGGAGCAGCACCGCATAGACGACGCTGAAGATGGCGGTCGTCGCTCCGATCCCCAGCGCCAGCGTGAGGATGGTGGCAAGGGCAAACCCGGGGGCTTTGAAGAGGCGGCGAAGTGTCTGCATTGGAGGATTCAGGGTGACGTGACGCGGATCCAGGAGGTCGTGCGCACGCGTTGCAATCTGTGTGCCAGAGCGTGCCTTCCGGCGCGCCCTCTGGAGAGAATGCCATAATCGACGGCTCCTCGGCCGAATCGACGCCGATTCTGGGACGCCCAAATCCCGAATAAGACACAAGGGAATGGCGGATTGGGTGGGGTGGGGGCTGGAGCCGAAGCGGAGAGGAGGGGATGGGAGGAATGGGAGGAATGGGAAGGAAAAGTCCCATTTGTCCCAGACCTCCCATTCTTCCCATGAGCTGCCGTGCACTCCGCTTTGTCTGCAGCGTCAGCCAAGCCGCCCGCCGCAAATCTGCCCCGGTGCCACGATTTCCACTTCCTCGGGGGCGGGGACTGGTCTGTCTTCCCGACGTGAATCCAGCCGCCACCCTCGAGCCGCCGAAAGATGGCGATACCGCCTCCGTTTCACTCGACCACGCTGCCGCGGCGGTGCGGGAGCAGGGCTTCGCGATTGTCTCCGGGGCTTCGAATGTGGCGGCGCTGAAAATCGACGGCTCGGCCGAAGCGTTGCGTCGGTCGTGGGATCGGCTTCCCGCCGATCCGCATCTGGCAGATGGCGGAAAATACCGCTTTCGGCGCCACGCGTCTTTCATCCAGACGCTCACGCCGGATCAACTCACGGAAGTCCCCTATCGCCCGCACTGGCAGCCGCGCGCGTTCAACAAACTCCATGGCGGAACGCTGCGTCCCTTTTCCCCCATTGAACCCGCCATTACGGCGATCCCGCTTTTTCGCGAATTGGTGACCTGCTTCGGGAAGGTGTTTGCCGACGTCGCCCCGGGCACGGGACGCTGGTTCATCGAGGCGCACCAATTCCGCATCGACGCCAGCCAGGGCGAAGGTCGGCCGACCCCGGAAGGCGCGCATCGCGATGGCGTGGATTACGTGGCGCTCGTGCTGCTCGAGCGGGCGGAAATCTCCGGTGGCGCGACGACGATTCACCTCGATGACGGGAGCACCCTTGCCGCGGTCACGCTGGCCACGCCTTGGACGGCGATGTTGCTCGATGACCAGCGCGTCATTCACGCGACGACCCCGATCAAACCCACCGGCGAGAGACCGCACCGCGACACCCTCGTGCTCACGTATCGGCGCGACGGATTTCTGGCGCCAGCGGTGGAGTAGGCGAGAGCCGATGGCCAGATTGGCTGAAAGTCCAGGCGAGAAATGTCGGGCTGTGTCGCTGCTCCGCTGCCGAGCGCCGTCTCATCCCCCGGCCGGCTGGTTGATCCGCACCGCGCAGGGTGTCACCCTCCCGGCTCGCGCCGTGTCGCGCGCGCACTCTCACGCTCCCTCATGTCGAATTCTCCGATCACGATTGTCTCCGGCCTGCCGCGTTCCGGCACGTCCCTCATGATGCAGATGCTCGCGGCCGGCGGCATCCCTCCGCTGACAGACGGCGTCCGACTCGCCGATGCGGACAATCCGCGCGGCTACCAGGAATTCGAGCGCGTAAAGCGCTTGAAAACGGACCGCGACTGGCTCCCCGAGGCGCAGGAAAAAGTCGTGAAGATGGTGCATCTCCTCCTGCGCGATTTGCCGCTCGAGGGCTTTGTCTATCGCGTGGTGTGGATGCGCCGGCGCATCGAGGAAGTGCTCGCCTCCCAGCGCACCATGCTGGAGCGCCAGGGTCGTCCGCGCGCCACCGTGCCGGACGCGCAACTGGCCCGCGTTTTCACCGGACAAATGGAAGACCTCGAGCGCTGGATGGGCGCGCAGCCGGCGTTCTCGTTTTTGCCGGTCGTCTACCATGAACTCGTCGCGGACCCCGCCGCGCACGCCGCCCGCCTGAACGAGTTTTTGGGCGGCGCGCTCGACCAGGCGGCGATGATCGCCGCCGTGGATCCAGCGCTCTATCGGCAGCGGGGGTGAATGCGGCACTCTCCCCTCATTCCGCCCGCAGGGCTGAAACCGGATCCACCCGCGAAGCCCGGAGCGACGGCAAAAGGCAGGCGATCGCTCCGACGGCGGCAAAGACCGCTGCAATCGCTCCGTAGACCACGGGATCGAACGGCGAAATCGCGAAGAGCATGGAACCCAGCGCGCGCGTCCCCACGGCGGCGAGCACCAGGCCAGCCCCGAGCCCGATCGAGACGACGAGTGCACCGCGCGCGAAGATTTCGCGTACAACCACGCCGGGCGTCGCGCCGAGCGCGAGGCGAATGCCAATCTCCGTGCGACGGCTTGCCACCATCCAGGCCACCAAGCTGCCGACTCCCACCAGGGCGATCACCAGCGCAACGCTCGCGAAAAGCCCGATGAGCAGCGCGCGGAAGCGCGGGGCCGATAGAGTCTTTGCCAGCACGAGTTCGCCGGTCGTGAAGCTGAGCGGCACCTCGGGATTCAAGTCGCGGGCGATCTTCCGGAAGGTCTCGTTGAGCCCCTCGGGTGAACTTGTCACCCGCGCGACGAAACGCGTCTCCGGATTCGCCCCCGGGAATTGCAAGGCGGAGACGTAGAGCTCCTGGGTCGTGCGGGTATCGAGCGAGCCTTGCTTCACATCGGCCGCCACGCCCACGATGGTCATCCACTGGGGATCCATGCTCATGCCGATCTTGATCCGGTGCCCGATGGGATCCTCCCCCGGCCACGCGGCCGCCGCCATCGCTTCGTTGATCACCACCTCCTGCGGACCCTCGCCCCGCACCGCCCGTCCGCGCCGCAGCGGAATGCCGAGGGTGGCAAAATAGTCCGGTCCGACAAAACGCCAGATCGCGTTCTGCGTCGAACTCCCGGGCGCCGGATCGGCCCGGCCATCGATGAAATAGGTACCATTGCTGCCCAGCTCGCCAAGCGGGAGTTCCCGCGCATAGCTCACCGCCATCACCCCCGGCTGCGCCCCCGCGCGGGTGCGAAACTCCTCGAAGAAGCGCACGGCGGAATCGGCCGAGGCGGAATCCGTGGCGGGAAAACTCGCGTCCATCAC
>JBBRQH010000126.1:0-5433 GCA_038226705.1 Chthoniobacterales bacterium
CGCCTTCATGATGGACCGGCTCATGCATGGGGTGGGGCTGCACGGGAAGTCGTTCGTGCCGTTGCTCAGCTCCTTTGCGTGCGCGGTCCCGGGCATCATGGCCACCCGCACGATTGAGAACCCCAAGGACCGCCTCGCGACGATTCTCATCGCGCCTTTCATGAGCTGCTCGGCCCGGCTGCCGGTCTACGCGCTGATGATCGCGACCATCTTTCCGGCCGAGGTTAGCCCCTGGAGCAAAGCGGGCGTGTTGTTGCTCATGTATGCGCTCGGCACGCTGACGGCTTTTGCCTTCGCGTGGCTCTTCAAGCGCACGATTCTGCGCGGCGAGCCCGCCCCCCTCGTGCTGGAACTGCCGCCCTATCGGCGCCCAGCTTTGCGCACGGTTGCCCAAGGCATGTTCGACCGGGCCAAGGCGTTTCTGCGCCGGGCCGGCACCCTGATTCTCGGCGTCAGCATCGTGCTCTGGGCGCTGGCCTACTATCCGCAGGGGCAGAACGCTTCATCCCCTGATGCTCGCCTGGCCGAGAGCTACGCCGGACGCTTCGGCAAGTTGATCGAGCCGGCGCTGCGCCCCTTGGGGCTGAATTGGAAGGCCGGCATCGGCATGATTGGCGCGCAGGCCGCGCGCGAGGTTTTCGTGAGCACGCTCGCAGTGGTCTATGCGGTGGGAAGCGACGACGAAAAGAAGCCGGAAGAGAAAACGAACGAGCCGAAAGCCGAAAAAGACGGCGGGGCCGAACTGACCTCCCTCGCGGAGGCGTTGCGCGCGGATAAATGGCCGGATGGCAGCCTAGTCTTCACGCCGCTCGCCGGACTCTCCCTGATGGTCTATTTCGTCTTTTCGTTGCAGTGCGTCTCGACCGTCGCGACCGTGCGCCGCGAGACAAACTCCTGGGGCTGGCCAGCCTTCATGTTCGCCTACATGACGGGATTCGCCTATCTCGCTTCGCTCGCCGTCTATCAAATTGGGCGGATGCTCGGCTATTGAGCGATCCCCGCGACGCGGTCCTTAAGCGTCGTCACGATGCACGGTCGTTGGCGAGAAGGCCGGCAAACAGACCGCGATGTATTCGGCTCCATCCTTTTCCGGAGTGCTGTAACGCACCCATTCGCCTGGCGCGGTGACGATCGCCTGGCCGGCTCGCACTTCGAGCGCACCGCCCTCGAAATCGACGCGCAACATCCCGCATAGCACCACCGTGAGTTCCTCAAATTCCGGGCGCTGTCCTGGCTCCACCCAGCCGGACGGCGAAGTCATGCGCGCCACGCTGGCCGTGGTGTGGCCGGAGTTCACCCGGCCAACAAATTCCTCGATAAGCTTCGGTTTGTTTCCGGCGGCAGTGATCCGGGAGGGAGCGGGAATCAGCTTGGGCATCCCCGATTCTAGCAGATTCCAGCCGGTCAAGGCTCCATCTTCTTTCGTCCCCGCAAGCGGATCGAGAACGGCAGGCCCTTGAATCCGTACTCCTCGCGCAAATTGGACTCGAGATAGCGCCGGTAGGAATCGACGAGCAACTCAGGGTCGTTGCAGAAGAAAACGAAGCGTGGAATCGGCACCGGCGTCCCCGCCAGCTCATCGCCCGCGCGCGAGACATAGAGCAGCTTGAAGCGACGGTTGTGGATCGCAGGCGGCGGTTGTTGCTCGATCGCGCGCTGGAGCACGCGGTTGAGCGGCCCGGTCGGCGTCGGCGTGGCCGCCGCTTCGCGCAGATGCTCGATCACGTTGAAGACCTTCCCCACCCCGCGCTTCTCCAGCGCCGAGATGGCCACCATGGGGGCATGGTCGAGAAAGAAAAGCTCCCCGCCCGCAGCCTCCAGAAACTCCTTCCGGAATTCCTTGGTCGTTTTGCCCGAGCGGTCGTTCTCCACCAGGTCCCATTTGTTCACCACCACGATGACCGGTTTGCCGGCCCGCTGGATGAGTCCGCCAATCGTGCGATCCATGCGCGTCACGCCGGCCGTGGCATCCAGCACGAGCACGCAAACATCCGCCCGCTCGATGCTCCGCTCCGAACGCATCACGGAAAAAACTTCGGCCGAGGTGCTGTGTTTCCCGCGGTGCCGGATCCCCGCCGTGTCGATCATCACGTAGGACTTGCCGTTGAAGACGTGCGGAATGTCCACTGCATCGCGCGTCGTGCCGGCGATTTCGCTCACGATCGTGCGATCATCCTTGAGAATCGCGTTGATCAAGGACGACTTGCCCACATTCGGCCGGCCCACGATCGCGATGCGCGGGGCGCGCCGCTTCCGCGGACGGCCCTTCGGGTCTTCGCTGTCGGCATCCAGCTCGGTTTCCTCCTGCGGCGCCGCTTCCGGCTCCGGCAAGCGCGCCTCGATCGCTTCCACCATCTCCTTGAAGCCACGCCCGTGCTCGGCACTGACGGAGAGCGAATCGCTGAATCCCAGCCGGGAAAATTCCGCTGCGAGCGGGGCATGCTTGGGTAAGTCGATCTTGTTAACCACGAGCAGCACTTCCGCCCGGCGTCGCCGCAGAAACGTGGCGAGATCGGAGTCTGCGTTCATCAGGCCGGCACGTCCGTCGACCACAAAAACCACCAGCGCTGCCGCCTCGACGGCAATCTCCGCCTCGGCGCGCACGCGGTCGGCGAAATCGACGTCGGCAATTTCGCCGATGCCGCCGGTATCGATGATCTCGAATGGGGCCTTACCCAGCCGGCATTCGGAGACAATTCGATCGCGCGTAATGCCGGGCTGATCGTGCACGATGGCGATCCGCTCGCCCGCGAGCCGGTTGAAGAGCGCGGACTTGCCCACGTTGGGTCGGCCGACGATCGCAACGGAGCGGCCGACAAAAGCGTTGGGGTGATACTCAATGGTCGGAGTTCTTTGGCGCATCGGAAAGTTTGGAAAGCGGACGAGAAGGGCGGCGCGGGATGGAATCGGGTCCGGCATCCGGGCGAGCGCCACCGCCGTGAGGTCGGGCGCCGACTATCCACCAGAAAGGCCCCTTCGTCGCCGTCTATAGCGCAGGAGCCTTCTCCGACCGGCGCCGGTTGCACTTCAGCCCTTCTTCTCGGCCTTCTGCAACTGTTTCACGCCATCGATCATATAACGGCCCCAGGAGAGAAGCGTGAACACACCTGCCAGGACGATCGCGACCATGGGGGGAGGGAACATGACCTGGAGAGCCACCCAGGCGATCGCGACCATTTGCAGCACTGTGGCGACTTTCCCGAGCCAGCGCGGACGGGCGGCGAAATCACCATTCACGAATTGAATGAGGAAGCAGCCGAGCACGATGCAAACGTCGCGGGCGAGCACGAGGATGAGAAACCAGAGCGGGAATTTGACCTCCCAGTGCCCGAACGTGAGGACGAGCAGGGCCGAGAGGAGAAGTCCCTTATCCGCGATCGGATCGAGGATCGCGCCGAGCGGCGTGCGCTGGTCGTAGCGCCGCGCGATGTAGCCATCCAGGCCGTCGCTGGCTGCGGCGACCATGAAAACGAGGATCGCCGCGTAGCGCAGCCAGGGCTCGGGTTCACCCTCGGTCACTCCCGCTCCGTAGTAGATCGCCAGCGTCACGAAGACGGGGATCAGGAGAATGCGGACGATCGTGATTTGGTTCGCCAGGGTCATGGCAGCCTGAGGGTGGGCTGCGCTCGGATAGCGCGAATTGTTTTCGCCAGCAACGGCCGCGGACGAATTGACGCGAATAAACCGGCGTCATGCGCTGGCGACTGCCTCCGGCATGTCCTGCACACATGATATGATGAATCCGCGCAGCGCAAAACCGCCCGCCGCCAAGACGCGAGAACCGAGTCTGCGAGATAGCCTGCCGCAGGCAGCCCGCAGGGCGGAGCAGCGACGGCAACGAAGCGGGTTCCAGGCAGCCCCGTGACCGACGAGCAACGCAGGCGCCGGGCGGTTTTCCGCTTCGCCCAGAGGGCCGCAGTCTTTTTGACGGCTGGCGGCGTTGCTCGCTCGGTGCATATCGCAAAGGATATCCCCTCTCGCTCGCGCCTTGCCAGCCGCCAAAAATCTTCGCGGCGGATCCGTCATATCATGCGTGCAGGACCACTAGTGCTGGAATGTGGCTCATGCCTTGTTCAATGACCTGCGCCGCGACCGCACCGTCTGGTCCCTTTCGACCCTCCCGGAGCAAGGCGACGACGAAAAGTACTGGCATCGGTGCACGCCCCAGGAATGCCTGACCGGATTGGAGCTCATGCGGCAGTCGAATTTCCGCAATTATGATCCCCATACCCGGCGACTTTCGCGACTTCATTGGTCTGTTAAACACGCGCCAACTCACCGGAAACGACCTGCCAAATTGAATGCGGCCAAAGGGAAATCCGTTGAGTAGGGGGCAGTCTTTTTCCTGGGAGGGACCGTGCGAATAGACCGGATGAGTGAGCAGACAATGTCTGTCGATTTGTCTCTTCCGCTTCAAGCGCGCGGCACGAGTTGAGAGGACGCAACGTGCGACGGCTTCATGATGCCGTGGACTGCGCCGCAGCTTGCTGCCGCCGTCTCCTGCGCAGCTTGCTGCGCCTACCATGCCGGAGGCATGAGTTTCTCCGGAAGCGATGAACAGTGATTGAATCCACCCACCCGGCAGCAAGCTGCCTGGCCAACAGCGGCAACAAGCTGGCCGCAGTCCACGGCGTCGTGATCGCTCAGCCGATCAAAGACTGGTCGGCACCCCTCCACCCTTGTCTCCGCCCGCCGCTCACGGCATACACCCAAATGCCGCTGAGCGTCCGCGATCTCGACCAAGCCTCATCGGTGCTGGTCGACGCTCCCGCGGTGCGCGTGCGCGCCCTGCTGGAACGGCACCTCATCCTGCGGTGCATCGAATTGAAAGATCCGGAAGCCCGCGCGCGCCGAAGCGAGCTCATGATCGATCGTGCGGTGGAAAACGTTCGGGCCAAAGGAAAGCCCGATGTCTAAAGAAGTGCGCATCACCGAGGCCGTCCCCGCTGAAGCCGAGGCGCTGACCGCCATCGCCTTCGCGGCCAAACGGCACTGGGGTTACCCGGAGCGCTGGATCGAGCGCTGGCGCAGCGCCCTGACCATCACGAGCGATTTCATCGCGGCGCAGGAGGTCTTCGTCGTTCGCACGGAGCGCGGCAACGCCGGCTTCGGCGCGCTGACGGTCGCGGGTGGCGTGGCCTCCCTGGAACATCTGTGGGTGCTCCCCGAAACGATGGGGCGGGGCCTCGGCCGGGCGCTTTTCGCGCACGCGGTCAAATGCGCCGCGGAACGCGCCCTGCCCTTCTTTCAAATCGAAGCGGATCCTAATGCCGCATCCTTCTACGAGCGCATGGGCGCAGTCCGGGTGGCGACGCGGCAAAGCGTAATCGACGGCGTTCGACGCGAGTTGCCCGTGCTCCGCTATTGGCTGGAACGCTCCGCGAAACGCGGTGAAATGGATCTCCCCAAGCTGCTGGCGGGCATGAAACCGAA
>JBBRQH010000127.1:0-4990 GCA_038226705.1 Chthoniobacterales bacterium
AGGACTGAGGACTGAGGACTGAGGACTGAGGACTGAGGACTGAGGACTGAGGACTGAGGACTGAGGACTGAGGACTGAGGACTGAGGACTGAGGACTGAGGACTGAGGACTGAGGACTGAGGACTGAGGACTGAGGGGAAAAACTGCTTGGACGAAAGTTGGCATTCTGCCGTAACGGCGGGGTGTGTCCAAAGGTGCTTTGCGGCGCGGGTGTCGCCTTTCTTGCGAGTTCCCGCCCGCAGAATCCCGGAGCCTACGTTTTCGGCAGGAGGCGCCGGAGGATCAGGTACAGCACGAAAGCGAGGCCGAAGCCGAGGAACCACGCGTAGTCGTAGGCGCCGGCCAGCCAGGGCGCGACGCTCGCCTTGGGCAGCACTTTGATCGCGACCAGAAAGCCCGGCAGGCTCGGGAGCACGCCGGCCACGAAGGCCACCAGTGCGACGATGCTGAACCCGCCAGTGTAGCGGTATTCGCCGTCCGCGCGGTAGAGCGAAACGAGATTGAGCCGCGTGCGGCGCACCACGAAATAATCCGCAATCAGGATGCCGCCGATCGGCCCCAGCAGCGCGCTATACCCGATGAGCCAGGTGAAAATATAGCCGCTGGGATCTGAGACCAGTTTCCACGGCATCATCAAGACCCCCATGAATCCGGTGATGTAGCCACCGATGCGGAAGGAGATGTGGCGCGGCGCGAGATGCGCGAAATCATTGGCGGGGCTCACCACATTCGCGGCGATGTTCGTCGCGAGCGTGGCGAGGCAGAGGGCGATCATCGCGACGACCAGCACGACCGGATTGGTAAAGCGCGTGAGCACGTCGACCGGATCCCAGATGGTCTTGCCGTAGATGATCGTGGTCGCAGAAGTAACTGCGACCCCAATGAAAGAGTAGAGCGCCATCGTGAGCGGCAGACCCAGTGCCTGGCCGGCGACCTGCACTCCCTGGCTGCGGGCATAGCGGGAGAAGTCCGGAATATTGAGCGAAAGCGTCGCCCAGAAACCGATCATGCCGGTGAGCGCGGGAAAGAAGAAACCGAGGAACTTCCCGGCCTTGGCCTGGCCCGGGTCGAACGCCGAAGGTTGCGAGAGGATCGGTCCGAAACCGCCGGCCGCGGAGTAAGCCCAGGCCAGCAGCGCGAGACCGAGCGCGAGGAGCAACGGCGCCTTGATGGCGAGCAGGATGCGGATGGACTCGATGCCGCGGTGAATCACCCACATGTTGATCCCCCAGAAAAAGAGAAAGCAGGCAAACTCGGGCAGCGTGATGCCAAACGCATTCGTGGCGGGGCCGGCTGCGAACCCGGGAAAAAAGATGATGAGAATCTTGTGGATCGCGCTTCCGCCGATCCACGCCTGGATGCCAAACCAGCCGCACGCCACCAGCGCGCGGAGCAGGGCCGGGACATTCGCCCCCAGGATCCCAAAGGACGCGCGGCAGTAGACCGGAAAGGGGATGCCATATTTAGCGCCCGCGTGCGCGTTGAGCACCATCGGGATGAGCACGATGACGTTGCCCAGGAAAATCGTGAAGACCGCCTGCGACCAATTCATGCCCTCGCCGATCAGCGAGGAGGCCAGCATGTATGTCGGGATGCACGCCGCCATCGAGATCCACAGCGCGGTGAAATTCCACAAGCCCCAGGTTCGCCGCTCGGGCGGCACGGGCGCGAGGTCGGCGTTGGAGAGGGAGGAAGCGGCGTCGAATTGCATTTCGGATCAATGCACACAGGGGCGGGCCAGCAGCTGCCCGCGGCCGATGGTGCCGACAAACTTGCCGTCCCGCACCGCCACTTCGCCGCGCACCGTCACCACGCTCGGACGCCCCTCGATTGGCCAGCCTTCGAAGGCGTTGTAATCGACGTTTTGCGTCTGGGTTTTCGCGCTCAGCGTGCCGCGGTATTCCGGGTCGTAAATGACGAGGTCGGCATCGCTGCCGACCGCGATGGTGCCCTTGCGCGGAAAGAGCCCGAAGATCTTCGCCGCATTCGTGCTGCCCACCGCGACGAAATCCTGGAGCGAGAGGCGGCCTTCTTTGACGCCGTGGGTGTAGAGCAGATTGATGCGGTCCTCGAGCGAAGGAATGCCGTTCGGAATGCGGGTGAAGTCGTCGCGCCCCATGGGCTTTTGTCCGACGAAATCGAACGGCGCGTGATCGGTGGCCACCGTACTAACGAGTCCGCTCGCGAGCGCGTTCCACAGCACATCCTGGTTGCGCGCATCGCGGAGTGGGGGCGACATCACGTACTTCGCGCCCTCGAAGCCGGGACGCTCGGCATAGGTCTTATCGAGCAAGAGATATTGGATCAGGGTCTCGACCCAGACGCGCACGCCGCGCCGGCGGGCCGCAAGGGCGGCATCGAGCGCCTCGGCGCAGCTCGTGTGCACGCAATAGACATGCGCGCCGGTCAGCTCGGCGAACGTGCAAAGATGATGCACCCCTTCCGCCTCCACTTGCGGCGGGCGGCTCTCGTGATGTCCTTCCGGCCCGGTCATCCCGGCGGCAAGCAATTCACGGGAACGCTCGGCGACGAGCGTCTCATTCTCGCAATGCGCCGTGACGATGACGCCCAGCTCGCGCGCCAGCTTCAGCGTGCGGTAGAGCTCGGTGTCATCGATGCCGAATGCGCCTTTGTAAGCGAGGAAGATCTTGAAGCTGCTCGTGCCGCTGGCGACGATCGCACGGAGTTGCTCCGCACTGGCGTCGTCGAAACGCGTGACGCCCATGTGAAAGGCGTAGTCGCAGGCCGCCTTGCCCGCGGCGTGCGCGCGCCAGGTTTCATATCCCTCGGCGGCGCTCATCGCGCGCGCAGGACAAACCATTTCGAAGATGGTCGTGGTGCCGCCCACCAAGGCGGCCTTGGTGCCGGAGGTGTAATCGTCCTTCGAAAGCGTGCCCATGAAGGGCAGGTAGATGTGCGTGTGCGGATCGATGAAGCCCGGGAACACGAGCTTCCCGGTTGCATCGATGACTTCGGTTCCCGCCGGAGCTTCCAGGGCCTGGCCCAGGCACGAAACCGTTTCGCCCTCGCAGAAGATGTCGCCGAGAAAATCGGCCCCGGCAGTGATGATGCGGCCGTTCTTGATGAGGAGTGGCATAGTGGAATTGCCCGAGGTGGAAGAGGAAGTAAGGCGAAGTTTGACGGTCGGTCTCACCCGCTTTGCGGGTTCGGCTGCGGATTGGCCGAGGTAGAAGAGGAGATTGCCGATTGCCGATCAGACGCCTCCATCGATCAGCCCAAAAAATTCGTGTTATTCGTGTGAAATTCGTGGTTCCAAATCCCCTGCGAATTTAACCTACAAACTACCGCGCCGCGGCCAGCGCGTCGCTCTGCTTCACGAAGTCGTCGCCGCTCCATTCCGCATCACCCTTGATCATGCCTTTGGCGGCGGCCGCAGCGGCATCGGCCGCCTTGCGCTCGCGCTGGCGGCGCACGAGGTCGGCGTGCGTGGTGAAATACGGCAGGCTCTTGCCCTTGAAATCCGCCAGCGTCTCGAACTTATGCCGCTCCATGAAGGCGAGGAGTTCCTCGGACATCTTCTTCACCATCGGGTAACCGAATTTCATTACGCCCGTGCAAACCTGCACCGTGTCGCTGCCGAGGAGGATGAACTCAGCGGCATCCGTGCCGGATTCGATTCCGCCCAAGCCGGAGAGACTGCGGTCGGGGAATTCATCGCGGATGAGCGTGGCGATCTCCATGCACATACGCAGGGCGATCGGCTTCACGGCGCGGCTCGAGTAGCCCCCCGGAGTGGTGTAGCCTTCGACGGCGGGTTCCGGCCGCAGCGTCTCGAGATTTACGCCCACGACACTGCGGATCGTATTGATTGCGCTGATGCCGGTGACACCGGCGCGGAGAGAGGCGCGAGTAGGTTCCTCGATGTGCGTGATGTTTGGCGTCATTTTCGCCCAGACGGGTACTTTCGCGACACTCATGACCCAGCCGCAGACTTCTTCGAGGATGGCCGGATCTTCGCCCATGGCCGCGCCCATCTTCCGCTCGGGCAGGCCGTGCGGGCAGGAGAAATTGAGTTCGAAGGCGTCCACGCCCACGTCCTGGCAGCGCTCGATCATTTCGATCCAGGCGTCCTTCGTGTATTCCTCCATCACGGAGGCAATGAGGGCGCCGGGCGGCTGGGCATCCTTACAGCGCTTGAATTCATCGAGCCAGATCTTGAAGGGGCGATCGCTGATCAGCTCGATGTTTTCCCAGCCGATAACTTCGCCACTGAGCGCGAAATGCTTGCCGTAACGCGGGGCGACGTTGACGACTTTGGAGGCGTCGAGGCTGACGGTCTTGGCAATGACGCCGCCCCAGCCCTCCCGGAAGGCGCGGTTGATGACGCTGAGATTCGTCCCCGGCGGTCCGGAGCCGATCACGAATGGGTTCGGCATCTTCAGTGCGTCGACTGTGGTGGCAAGAGTGGGCATGGTCTGGGGAGGGGCGGATTCGGAATTGGGGGATTGCAAATCGCGGATCGAAGCTTGGTGAACGCGAACGTCCTGAGTCGTGGAGTTATGCGTCCGCCCCTTTGGAATCGAAAGCAAAAAGTCGGACAGTCGGGGCGGGGCGCGCTTGACCCTGAGCCCGCTTCACGGCATCGGCGGCGGATGTTGCATTGGGTGCGCGCCTTCGTGGCGCTGTTGCTGGTTACATTTTTCACGGGCTGCGCCGGAACGGACGGAACGCGCATGCCGATGTTCAACACGGTGGTCGTGGATCCTGGTCACGGTGGAAAGGACGATGGCGGGAGGGGAAATGGGATTCGCGAGAAGAACTTCACGCTCGATCTCTCGGAGCGCCTGGCCGCCCAGTTGCGTGACCGCGGATTCCGCGTGGTGCTCACCCGCACGGATGACCGCTACCTGCGGCTGAGCGAGCGCGTGTCGATCGGGGAGAACCAGCGGTCAGCGTTGTTCATCAGCATTCATGCGAACATGAGCCGCCGGCGCGAGCGCGGCTTCATCACCTTCAAGAGCACGGATCC
>JBBRQH010000128.1:0-4303 GCA_038226705.1 Chthoniobacterales bacterium
AAACTTGGATTCGCGCAACGGTGAAGCCGTCATGCAACTGCTCGGGGAATTGCACGGCGAAGGCGCGACCATCGTCATGGTGACCCACGACAACCGCTTTGCCGGCCATGCCCAGCGCGCCATCCATCTTTTCGACGGCCGTGTCGTCGACGAAATCATCAAGGGCGCGGCTCCGGCCGCTCCCGCCGTGGCCGTCGCAGCTTAGTCGCGCGTTCGAGGCGAAGACATTCGAAATTCGCACAGGCCGAAGACGAGCCACGCTCGCTCTTCGGCCTTTGCATTTCCGCTTTCGCTCCGCCCTTATTTTCATTCCTTTCGCCTCGGTCCTTCCCTAGTTCTCCGCGTTAATTTCCCATGCGCCCCTTTATCCGACTCAACGGCTTGGAAAAATCCATCCCGACCAAGCCCTCGCCCACCTGGCTCCTCCGGCGCATCACGCTGGAAATCGCCGAAGGCGACTTTGTCAGCATCATGGGCCCAAGCGGCGCAGGGAAGTCGACGCTGCTCAACATTCTCGGATTCTACGACCACGTCTGGGAGGGCGAGTATTGGCTCGACGACCAACCCGTCCACAAGCTCAAGGCCAAGGAGCGTGCGGCCTTGAACAAGGCGAACGTGGGCTTCGTCTTCCAGCAGTTTCACCTGCTGGACGATCTCACTGTCGCCGAGAACATTGAAGTTCCGCTACGTTACCGCGACCTCAAGACCGCCGAGCGCGAAGCCAAGGTGGCCGACGCGCTGGACCGGTTCGGCATCGTCGGGAAAAAGGATCTATTCCCAGCGCAACTTAGTGGCGGGCAGCAGCAATTGGTGGCGGTGGCACGAGCCACCATCGCGCAGCCGCGCCTGCTCCTGGCGGACGAGCCCACGGGCAATCTGCACAGCGACCAGGGGGCGGAGATCATGGGTCTGTTCAAAAGGCTCAACGACGAGGGAACAACCGTGATCCAAGTCACGCATTCCCAGACCAACGCCGCGCATGGCAACCGGGTGATAAAATTGCGCGACGGCTGGATGGAGACGTAGGCGGCGACACGCGGCGGGTGTAGACAGGTGGCAAACGCGCGGACGGCCGCGACCCGTGCCGCGCAGCGGAAACATGGCGGCGCAGGCCAAACGCGATGGAGTTTTGCATTCGGATCCGAAGGCTGACGGGATATTAACTGGAAGAATCCACTCCCTACAGCGCGGATACCACACGCGGACTTCATCTTCGCGCGCATTCACGTTCGCACGGGGTCAAGCCAGGCGAGCGCGGCCAAATTCAGCAAAATGTCCGGCCAATTCGCCGCTCCCAGCTCAGGCGAAGACAACCGATCTGCGGCGCCGTTCACCAAGCGTATTCCGCGACGCGTCCCATCCGCTTCTGGAAATCACTTGTCTTTCTCGTGGCACGCCCACTGCAGTAGGGCTGCCACACCTCACCACCATCGGGCGCCGCCTGGCGTATCGCGTCGCCCGACCTGAATCTCACTGCACCGCATCTTCCCCAGCGAAATGAAACAAGCACTTCGTCAGCTCTGGCTCCGACCCGGATTCTCCGCTCTCGCCATTCTCGTACTCGCGCTCGGCATCGGCGCGAATGCGGCCATTTTTGGACTGCTCGACGCCATAATCTTCAAGCCGCTTCCCATCGAGGAACCGTCCGCCATCGTCGGCCTCTACGACGGCGAGAAGGTCAAGAAGACCGGCTACCGCGCCATTTCGTTCCCGAACTACCAGAGCATTCGCGAACGCGTCACAACCCTGAGCGGCCTGGCCTGCTACAACCTCACGATGGTTGGCCTGACGGAGGGCGAGAGCACGCGGCGTATTTTCGGCGCAGTCGTGACGGCGAACTACTTCAGCGTGATGGGCGCACCGATTGTGCAGGGACGCGGTTTCCGTCCCGGGGACGATGAGCCCGCCAAAGCCGCGCAGACCGCGGTGATGAGTTATGCGTGCTGGAAGCGGCTCGGCAGCGATCCGTCGATTCTTGGGCGCGAAGTCACAATCAACGGCAAAGCCTTCACCGTCATCGGCGTCGCCCGCGAAGGTTTTACGGGAACCTCGGTACTCTTTGGACCCGATTTCTGGATGCCGATCGGCCTCTTCAACACGATTTCGGACGACATGCTGAGCGAGGAACGCAAGGAACTGCTCGATCGCACCAACCATCGTTTGCTCGCGGTCGGACGCGTCGCGAAGGGCCGTTCGATCGCGGAAGTGAACACGGAGCTAGCCGTTCTTTCCGCGCAATTGGAAAGCGCGTTTCCCGGAGCGAACAAGGACCGGCTCTTCTCAGTCACCCCGGTCTCGCGCATCAGCATCAGCACTTCTCCGTCCGAGGATCCGCTCGGACCCATCGGCTTCCTGCTCTTTGCGATGTCGGGCATCGTGCTGCTCGTCGCCTGCTTGAATCTCGCCAACATGCTACTCGCGCGAGGCGCCGCCCGCCGGAAAGAAATCGCCATTCGCATCGCGCTCGGCGCGCAGCGCGGGGCGGTCGTCCGCCAGTTGCTCAGCGAGGGACTTCTGCTCTCGCTGCTGGGCGGCCTCGTCGGGCTGCTCGTCGCCATCGCGGCCAACAAGGTTCTCATCTCCCAACTGGCGGCCGCGGTTCCGTTCACGATCTCCCTCGATCTCGCACCCCGCGCGGCCATCTTCTTCGCCACCTTCGGGTTCTGCGTCCTGGCCACTTTGCTCGCCGCCCTCGGACCCGCGTTGAAGACCTCGCGCACGGATGTCGTGACCGATCTCAAGGATAATGCCGGCGACGATCGCGGCAGTCTCTTGCGCGGCTTCCGCTCACTCCTCGCCTCGCGCAACCTTCTCGTCATTGCGCAGGTGGCGCTTTCGCTCGCCCTCCTCACAGTCGCCGGACTCTTCACCCGCGGCGCCCTCAAGGCCGCTCAGGCTGGTCCGGGCTTCAAAGTTCCCTCCGGCGCCGTGATAGAAGTGGACCCCGGTCTGCTCGGCTACGATGAGACGAGAGGCCGCGACATCTACGCCCGCCTGCTCGAGCGGCTCGCGGCGGTTCCCGGCGTGCGCGCCGTTTCCGCCACCGGATCCGTTCCGTTCAGCGAATTCACGCTCATGCGCGGTTTCCGGGCCACGAGCAGCGGCGGCAAGCCCCTGGCGGAAGCGATTAATGCACATTACCGCATCATTAGTTCGGATTACTTCACCTCGGTGGGCCTCACCTTGCTGCGCGGACGCGCCTTCACGGCCGCGGAAATGCCGCAGAGCAATTCCACCACGGTCGTCATTATCGATGAGGCGCTCGCAAAAAAGCTTTGGCCGGGCGAAGACCCCATCGGCCGGCAGTTGGAGATTGTGCGGCCCGACCGCAATGCCGACGCCGAAGGCGGCCCCCGCATGGAGCGGAGCCCGAAGGACAATCGCGCGACCAACCGTCCGCTCACGGTGATTGGAATCGCACCCAACGTGCGGAACGATCTCTTCGAGAAGTCCTCTCCAGGCGTGTGCTATCTCCCGCTCGGGGCGGACTACCAATCGCAGAGCTCGCTGCACGTCCTACTGGCGACTCCCCCGGGCTCCGAAGCCGAAGGCGCCATGCTCCAGACGCTGCGCCGCGAGGTCCGCGCCGTGGACGAACGGCTGCCCGTGCTCAAGTTGAAGACGCTCCGCGGCTTCTTCGCGGACAGCATTGCCCTCTGGTTTCTGCGCGCCGGCGCCGTGATTTTCTGTTTCTTCGGCGGCACCGCGCTCTTTCTCGCCGTGATCGGCCTTTACGGCGTGAAATCCTATGTCGTCTCTCGCCGCACCCGCGAAATCGGCATTCGCATGGCTCTCGGCGCCGCGCACTCCAGCATCCTGCGCATGATCCTGCGCGAGGGCGTGCTGCTCACGCTGGTCGGCGTTGCGGTGGGTCTTCCGATTGCCCTGTTCGCCGGCCAGCTCCTCAACTCGGTGCTCTTCGAAGTCAGCGGCTTTGATCCGGTTGTCCTCACGGTCGTACCGTTGGTGCTCGCGGCCGTCGCCGCGTTCGCCAGCTGGATTCCCGCGCGCCGGGCGACCCGCATCAATCCCATGATCGCGCTGCGCGCGGAATGAAGACGGCCCGCTCCGCCTTCTGCAAGATCCCGACACCCATTTCTCCCGCCGGCAATCTCCCATGACCCCACTCATTCAACTCAACGACATCACCAAAGTGTTCCTTACCGATGAGGTGGAGACCCATGCACTTTCCGGCATTCATCTCGACATCGCCAAAGGCGAGTACGTCTCCATCGCCGGTCCCTCCGGCTGCGGCAAATCGACCCTGCTCTCCATCCTCGGCTTGCTCGATACCGCCAGCACC
>JBBRQH010000129.1:0-4199 GCA_038226705.1 Chthoniobacterales bacterium
ATCGAGACCGCTTTCCATCTGCCAAAAGGCCGGCCCGGTCGATTCCTCCACCTGGGCTTGGGTAAATTCAAAGGGAGTTACCTGCGTGTGCGGGAGCGAGAGAAGGAGGAGGGAAAAACCGGCTTGCCGCTCTTCCTCGAGCGCAGTGCCGATGATGCCCGAGCCCGAACACCCCACCAGAAGCGGAACGCGGCCATAGACCCGCACGAGTTCCAAAAACTCGGTCAAATAGGGCGCGAAATCGGTGGTGACAAAGACGACCCCCAAGGTGACTTCCGCGTCGAGTTCGGCGCGGCACGCCTTGGCGGCGACCATCACGCGCTCCTCGTCGAAGCGGCCGACCTCGAGCCGCGAGGCGGCCCGATTCTTGGTGAGGACTCCGGTCACGTTAGTCATTCGGTGTAATGCGCGGTCGGGGCCCTGGTCAACCTGTCATCCGCTGTTCGAATGACTTCAGCGTATTGCTCATGAGCATGGCAATCGTCATCGGCCCCACGCCGCCGGGCACCGGCGTAATGGCACGGCAGTGCGGGGCGACCTCGTCGTAGGCCACATCGCCGACCAGGCGATAGCCGCGTTTGTCCGCAGCATCCTCCACGCGGTTGATTCCCACATCGATTACCACGGCGCCTTCACGCACGTCCCCGGCGCGCACGAAATGGGCGCGTCCGATGGCGGCCACCACGATGTCGGCGGTGCGCGTAAGCGCGGGCCAGTCGCGTGAGCGGGAGTGGGCCACCGTGACGGTGGCATCGGCATGCGGGCCCTTTTGCATGAGGAGAAGCGCGAGGGATTTGCCCACAATGAGCGAGCGCCCGAGGACCACGACGTGCGCGCCCGGGATTTCAACCCCCGCCTCTACCAGGAGTCGCTGGCACCCGAGCGGCGTGCACGGCACGAAGCCGCTGGGGTCTCCGAGCGCGAGCCTGGCGACGTTGAGCGGATGAAATCCATCCACGTCCTTGGCCGGATCGAGTGCATGGACCACGGCGGATTCGTCGAGCGGCTTCGGCAAGGGCGACTGCACAAGGATGCCGTCGATGGCGGGGTCGGCATTCAACTCTGCGACGATGCGCAAGAGGTCTGACTGCGACGTGCGCGCAGTCAATTCGTGCTTCACAGAGTACAGGCCCAACTCGCGGCAGGTTCGATCCTTGGAGCGTACGTACGCCCGGGAGGCCGGATCGTCGCCCACCAGAACCACGGCCAGGCCGGGCGGGCGCCCATGCGCCGCCGCGAGTGCAGCGGTGCGCGTCTTGCACTCGGCGAGGATGCGATCGGCCACGGCCCGGCCATCGATGATCTGCGGAGAATCCATGCGACACGTTGCGATGTCCTGTGCGGAAGCACAAATCAAGGCGTCGTCGTCACCGCCATGAGCGCCTTTTCCAGTCGCACCCGCTCGGTCTCGAAAGCGGCGTCGTCCTTCGTGCGCGGCACCTCGACGAGTTCCGCCAGGGTGAAATCGACCCGGGAGAACGGGAGCGGGATCCGAAACGCGTCCCAGCTCTTCAGCGTGACGTAGCGCGAATACTCCACGCCGACCGGCAGCACCGGGCAGCGCGCCAGTTGAGCGGCGGCGACGACCCCGGGTTTCAACTCGTATTTTGGTCCGCGCGAACCATCGGGCGTGATGCCGACGTCTCCTCCGGCGCGCAGGAAACCGATGATCTCGCGCAACGCCCCGAGGCTGCGCCGGGAGGTCGAGCCGCGGATCGGATGAAAACCGAAGCGCGAAACCAACTGGGCGATCCATTCGCCATCCTTGCTCGTGCTCGTCATCGCAGCGCCGGCCTTTCGATGGCCGAAATAGCGCGTCCAGAGATGGGGGAAGATGAGGATGCGGTTATGCCAGAAAAGCCAGATGACCGGGGAATCGGGTGCGCGCGCCCCCAGGCCCGCGCGGTCCACGATGCGAATGCGCAGGGTGAGCACGAGGAGGCGGACGAGCAGCGCTCCGAGTCCGCCGAGGAGACGCTGGGCGAGCGGCGCGCGGACCACCGACGCCGGGGGTGGGGCCGCGTCACTCACGGGTCTCCGAGAGCCAGCGCGGGGCTTCCCGTGCCGGAAGGCCGAGGTGATCGAGAATGCGGAAGACGACAGAATCGACGATTTCCTCCACGGTTTTGGGACGGTGATAAAACGCTGGCATCGCCGGAATCACGATTGCACCCGCCTCGAGCACCGTCACCAGATTGCGGGCGTGGATCAGGTTCAGCGGGGTTTCCCGCGGCACGAGAATGAGCTTCCGGCGCTCCTTCAAAAAAACGTCGGCCGCGCGCAGGAGGGTCGATTCGCTCGTGCCATGGGCAATGCGGGCCAGCGTGCCCATCGAGCAGGGCACGACCGCCATGGCGTCGAAGTCGGCCGATCCGCTCGCGAAAGGCACGTGCATGGTGGCATCGCCTCGATGCTCGATCATTCCGGCCGGGACGCGCAGCGTGCCGAGTTCCTCCGCGATGACCTGGCGCGAGTATTTGCTGAGCAACAAATGGATCTCATGCGCGGCCGGGTCGAGCCGGTCGAGCAGGCGTTGCAGATAGAGGGCGCCGCTCGCGCCGGTGGAGGCAATGACCAACCGCATGGCGCACTACTCCGCAGGCGGCGCGCCACCGCAAAGAAAAAGGCGGCGCCGGAGCGCCGCCTGTAAGTCTACCGCGAAGATCGCGGCGCTTATTTTAGTAGTACCAGCGCCAGCCGTAGACCGGCACGCGACGATATTCCACGTAGCGGATGCCATGGCGGTAAAAGACCACCCTCCGCGTGCGATGGCCGACAATGACGTAGCGTCGATGGCGGTGGCAGCGCGCGGAGTACAGTTGATTCACCTGTACATCGGTGGCGCTCGCCAGGAGGGCCTGGGTTTGGGCGGCAGGCGTGGCGGCGGCGCCGGCACCCTGCGCCGAGTCGATGAGTCCGCCGCTCAACACGGCGAGAGTAATGAGGAGGAGTTTTTTCATGCTTGGAATGGACGCGAGTGACAGGTAAGTATTCAGCATTCAACCCGAGGCAGGTCGCTGGATGCGAGAAAATTCCGACGACTCTGGTGGATTTATGCAGGCGCTGCACCGCGGCGGATTTCGCCGTGCAAGCAGAGATCGGTGCCAACGCGCACGAACCTGACCTGCTCCAGGAGAAGTCGCCGGTCATTGCTTTCCACCCCGCGTCCGCCCGTGGCAGGCACACTTCCGCCCGCCAAGCGCGGTGCGAGATAGCACTGCACTTCATCGACGAGCCCAGCATCGAAGGCCGAGCCCAACAGCGCGCCACCACCCTCGATCATGACGCTCGTCACGCCACGTTGGCCGAGCTCTCGCAGCACCCTGCGAAACGTTTTCGCCCGGAAAACGAGCGTGCGCTCGCGGTGCTCGTCCGTAAAGAGATGGGCATCGGCCGGCAATTCGCCCGCCCGGGCGACGACCACCCGCCACGGCTGCCGCGCCCCGCGAATGCCCCGCACGGTCAGCCGCGGGTTGTCTGCGCGCACCGTGCCGGCTCCGACCAGGATTGCATCGACGCGCGCCCGTAACTGCATCGCGTGCCGGCGCGCCGCCTGAGACGTCAGCCAGGTGGGTTCGCCAGCCGGGCGGTTTAGGCGGCCGTCCACGCTCATCGCCCATTTCGCGATCACCCAAGGCAGACGCGTACGGATCCACCGGTTGAATCCGCGATTCAACGCGGTGCATTCGGCCGCGGACACGCCGGCGGTAACCTCCAGGCCGGCTGACTCGAGCAGCCGTTGCGCACGCCCGGCGTGAGCCGGGTTCGGATCGGTCGCTCCCCAGACTACGCGCGCAAATCCGGCTGCAATGATCGCGTCCGTGCAAGGAGGAGTGCGCCCATGGGTCGAGCAAGGCTCCAAGGTGACGTAGAGCGTCGCTCGGCGAGCGAGCTTCCGGTCGGGAAGCGCACGGATCGCTTCAATCTCCGCGTGCGGTCGGCCCGCCGCCCGGTGCCAGCCGCGTGCCAAAATCTCCTTTCCCTGGACGATGATTGCACCCACGGCGGGATTGGGGCTGGTCCGGCCAATCCCCCGCCGGGCTTCGGCGAGCGCCGCAAACATGAAGCGTTGGTCGACTTCCTCCCTTGAGGAGATTTTTCGGGCGGACTTCATGGCGCAACGTAGCCCGGAACCAGCATCTGGAAATGCGCTTGATTGCGCCACAGTGGCACATCTCGATTTGTCTCTCCATCGGTCC
>JBBRQH010000130.1:0-3603 GCA_038226705.1 Chthoniobacterales bacterium
CATCAAGAAAAATGCCCGCGGGTTCCGCCGCCTCGATCACTTCCGTGACCGTATCCTTTTCCACCTCGGCCGCCTCGATCTCCGCACTCCCGCCACCGCCCCAGCCTAAAATCCCAGCTACAAAACTAACCGAATAGCCTATCTCTCTTCGCTTCGGGTGTCTCGCAGACTCGGCTGCCGGGGGGAACCGCGAGGGATTCGATCAGAGAAGTCGTGGTATACGTGGCCTGAAATTATCGACGTTCCATTCGTCCGGTGACCGAATCTCAAGGCTGCTTCTTCCGCTGAGCGTCGAAGTCAAAAGTCTGCTTCCAGCCTGCGGAGCCCAGACGAAATTTCAGGCCGAGCGGGCTCGTGGAGAAAAGGCGTGGACCGGGCGTAAGGGTGAGAATGGCAGGCGGCGTTTTGCATTCGCCGTGATCCCAACTCTCGCGGGCGATGCTCGTGCGGACCGCCGCGGTCATAGTTTCTATGTAGAGCGCATCCTTCGGAACTTCCGCTCCATTCGCGACGAGCGTTTGCATGCATTCGCCCATGATGTCGGCGGCGGAGTCGAGCGATTGGCCATTGGCATCGGCATAGCCGCAGTGCTTCGCCTGGAAGAGCCAGTCGTGCACGATGAAGGCGGGTCCGTATCCCCACGGCGAATAACCCCGAAGGGCCCACAACGGGCGTGGGATGGAACCGCCATCGGTGTACATCAGCCCCGGTTTGATCGCTTGTCCGTTCCGGCGCAGAAAGACAAGCGGACGCTCCGGGTCCGGTCGGTAGATGAATTTGTCGGCGCCGATCCATTCGATCGTGACGCGGCCGTTGAATTGTCCCACCGGATAGGAGCGGGCGGGCCCGAGAAAGGCGCAGCCGCTGAGGAGCGTGAAAAGCAAGAGCGTGCCCAGCCGGGCGATGAGGATGGAAGGATGCACCTGTAGTTTCACGAAAATTTCGGGGAAGTGTGACCGCTCGACGCGCGAAATCCTACGGGGAAAGACAGAGGTTCGTGTGAGCGGCGTCTCGCCTTATTTTGCTGCCCGTTCGCGCTGATGGAAGGTCCAGCGGTAGCCGAAGGGGTCGAGAATCACGAGCGCGAGAGGGTCGAGATCGGTGGTCTGCGGATCGCCCAAGGACTTGGCGCCGCATTCCAAGGCGCGGCGGTAGGAGCGCAGCGAGTCGTCCGTGCGGATCGCGAACAGGCAGGGTGCCATCATTCCGGGCGGCAGGGCGACGGCGTGCCACTCGGAGGATTCGTCGGAGAGGTAAAAGTGGGTGTTGCCAATCTTGAGTTCGGCGTGAGGCAGAGTGCCGGCGAGTCCGTCGTAGCGCTCGACCACCTCCGCGCCAAAGGCGCGTCGGTAGAATTCGAGCGCGGCGGCGCCATCCTTCGCGGTCAGGGAAATGGCGATGGCGGATTCGCGGTTTCGGGAGGAGTCGCTCATGGGAGGGGGTGTGGCGACCTTTCAGGCCGCGTCGAATGGCAGGAACGGTACCCAGGCCGTTGGCCGTGGGCTAAGGAATTTCGACCCTTCGGGCCTTGGGGCGGGGGTTTGGAGGGTGGGGGCGTCCCTTCGTGGGCGCTTCAGCGTGTGCCGCGCCAAACGTCGTTTCCGCGCTCGCCTACCCCGTCTCGCGCCTCGCTTCCGAAGCATTTGTGCGAGCCTTCCATGTCGTCTTCGCGTGCGTCGGGCTTCGACTGCAGTCGCTACCCTGGACGAATGGTCTGCCTCCGATGAAATGACGGATCCGCGAAGCGCAAAACCGCCCGTCGCCAAGGCGCGGGAAGGAAAAAGGGCAAAGGGCTGCGCCTTTGTGACTTTGTGTCTTCGTGTGAGAACCTTTTTTGAATTTTGGTGAATACGCCCCGAAAGCGCTGGCGGAAGACCGAAGTTGGGCGGCTCCCGCATACGTGGCAGACTGTGATCCATGCCGCATCTCGAGATTAATGGCGCACGGCTTTTCTACGACGAGGCCGGGTCCGGTCCGGAGACGATCGTCTTCGCGCATGGACTCCTCTGGAGCGGGTTGATGTTTGGTCCGCAGGTGGCGGCGCTGAAAGCGCGGTATCGCGTCATCACTTTCGACTTCCGCGGGCAGGGCCAAAGCGAGGTCACGCCCGCCGGGTACGACATGGATTCGCTGAGCCTGGATGCCGCCGCGCTGATCGAGAAACTTGGGGCGGGTCCGTGCCATTTTGCCGGGCTCTCAATGGGCGGGTTCATCGGGTTGCGCCTGGCGAGCCGACGGCCGGAATTGCTCCGCTCCCTCATCCTGCTCGAGACAACGGCGGACCCGGAGCCGCAGGAGAACATTGGGAAGTATCGCCGACTCAACTTCGTGGCGCGCTGGCTGAGTCTCGCGCTCGTGGCGGGGCCGGTGCTGAAGATCATGTTTGGGACGAAGTTCCTAACCGATCCGAACCGCGTGGCGTTTCGCGATGAATGCCGGAAACGCATGGTGCGGAATCATCGGATCGGCATCAGCCGCGCGGTCAACGGCGTGATTGATCGTGCCGGCATCGCGGCAGAATTGGACCGAATCCACGTACCGACGCTCATCGTCGTGGGCGACCAGGATGTCGCTACGGTGCCGGCGAAATCGCAGCGGATGCAGGAGCAGATTTCCGGCTCGAAACTCGTCATCATCCCCGGGGCGGGACATTCCTCGACGCTCGAGGAGCCGGAAGCCGTCAATGCGGCAATCGCGGCGTTTCTCGCGGGCTTGAGCGCTGCTTGAGCGCGGACGCGACGCGCGACCCAGACCCTCAACGCTTGGCTGGCGCGTAGCTGTAGCCCTTGCCACTGCGGCCGCCGGAAACGCGCATCTGGGGAAGATCCTCGCCGTCCTTGAGGTTCAGAATCTGCGAGTAGAGATACTTGAAGTTGTCCAGCTTCCGCCGCTGAATCGGACGTCCGATGAACCTCTCGATCGCCTGGACGTGCGACATCTCGTCCGCGGTGAAAAGCGTGTAGGCATCGCCTTCGGCCTCGGCCCGCCCGGTGCGGCCGATGCGGTGCACATAATCTTCGGCGTGTTGCGGGACGTCGAAATTGATGACGTGAGAGACGCCGGCGATATCGAGACCGCGCGACGCGATATCCGTGGCGACCAGCACCTCGTATTTGCCGTCGCGGAAGCCGGCGAGACCTTCCTCGCGCTCTTTCTGGCTGCGATCGGAATGCAGCGCGATGACGTTGTGTCCGCCGGCCGTGAGACGCGCTGCAACCTGGTCGGCGCCCATCTTGGTGCGGCAGAAAACGATGACACTCTCGTAATTGGTGCGCTCAAGCAGCTCGTGCAAGAGCCCGAATTTCTGGGCCGTGGCCACGGGGTAGAGCGCATGATCCACCGTCGCCGCAGGCGAGCGATTGATGCCGATCTGGATCGTCTCCGGATCCTTCATCGCCCATTTCGCGAGGCTTTGAATCTCCGGCGGGATCGTGGCGGAAAAGAGGAGCGTCTGTCGCGTCTTCGGACACTGCTGGAGCAGGCGCTTGATATCGGGCATGAAGCCCATATCGAGGAGGCGATCCGCCTCATCGAGCACCACGGTTTCGAGATCCTTAAAGCTGAGTTCACCGCGCTCGAGATAATCGAGCATGCGTCCCGGGG
>JBBRQH010000131.1:0-2917 GCA_038226705.1 Chthoniobacterales bacterium
GCAAGACCGAGGTCGTGGCGCCGAGGCGGCGCGGGACGGCTGGTATCTGCTCCACACCAACCTGCCCGTCAGCGGGGCCTCCCCGGCCCAGGTGCGCGGACATTACAAGAACCTGCTCGAAGTCGAGGAAGCGTTTTGCGAGCTCAAGGGCTGTCTGCGCGTGCGTCCGGTCTTCCATCATCGGCCCGACCGGGTCGTCAATCACGTGCGGGTCTGCTTTTTGGCCTATTCCTTCCTTCTTCCTCGGATCCCCTTGTCCGTTGATTCCTGAATCTCGATTCTTCCGCCGTCCCGGCGGTCACATCTTCGCCGCCTGTCGCGGACTCAGCCACGTGCGTGCGCTCGCGTTGTCTCCCTTGGCCGCCGCGGCATTAAGCTTTGTCGCCTGCATGGGCGTCAGCCCAAGATCGCGCAGCGCCCGATTGCGGAGAGCGTGCTTTTGGTCGGAATCCGGAGCGCGCCGATAATTCCGCTCACTAAAGACCGTGACCGGATGACCGGCTTTCGTTTCCCGCGCGAGTGCCTCACTCGGCGCGTAAATGTGCCGCGCACAATCGAAGCCCTCGGCCGTCTTGACGAGCTGCGCCCACGTCACTTCTTTCGGGTCGTAGGTCACCCGGACCGCTTCCTGTCCGTCGATGAACGCCGCTTCGGTCGCCACCACCCCCGGGACGCCACCGAGCGTGGCCTCGCCCTCCCAAAAGCAGTACATCGCAAATGCCCCGGTTTGCAGACCCTTCGTTTCACTCTCCCGCGCGAGGACCTGCAAATAACGCGGCACGGGGCGTTGCGCTTTGCGCAACGCGGCGGTCATACGCTGCGCGGTGGCACCAATTCCCCAGACGCCGTCTTCGCGCGGGATCACGTCTTTACCAGCGGCGTCGAGATAGCGCACGACCTGGTAGTTGAAGGCGGGTTCGCCGAACGCATTGAGAACCTCGCGATCCTTTCCGCCCTGGCTGTTGAAGATCACGATGGGAACGAACAAATCCTCGGCGGCTTCCACGACGAGCGGGTGAGAAAGCACTTCCGCGCCATACTGCCGGCACCCCGCGCAGCCCGGAACTTCCTGAAAGAGAAGCATGACGGGCTTGCCCGTGTTGCGCGAGGCCGCCTGGGCGGCGGCGAGGTCCCGACCCCAACGTACCGCGCCGAGTTCCGGATTGGTCCCAGCCTGCAGGGATGACAGCGGAGCAGTCATGGCAACGAGGGCAACGCCCGCGGCAGAAAAAAGGCGAGGAACGATCGGCATGCCGTGGGAAGCGGTCGGAGCCGGTCCTATTCCCGGGTCGTCCCGCACGCTCTTCTATTTCGTCACCCGGACGGGTCTCCGCGCAATGACTTTCTTGTCTCCAATCACGAAGCGGATTTCGTAGTCGCCGGGCTCTTCCGGCACGGTGAGCTCGATCGGTCCGGTCGCCTCCGAGGTGTTGCCGTAGGAGCCGTATTCCTCTTCCGCTGCACCCGGTTTCACGAGCGTGATCCAGGCACCCCGGCCCCGCGGCCCAGTCCACTTGACCGCGATCGGTTCGCCACCCGCGCTGACCTGCGCTGGCGCGTCGAGCGTAACCCGCGCGGGCACGACGCGCAGGTTCCTCCTGGCGAGCACGATGTGCCCTTCCGCGAGGTATCTTATCTCGTATGGGCCCGGCGCGAGTGGTGCCGTCAGAGTCGACTGGCCGTCCTCTTGCGGCCGTCCCCAGAAGTCCCCGTAATCACCGGCGTCGGCACCCGGCGGCACAATCACCAGCGCACTCGAGCCCCCCGCCAACGTATAGCGGACAGGCACAGTGTCCCCAACCATGACTTCATCCGGCGCCGAAAAGGTGATCTTCGCCGCGCTCACCTTGATGCGCGCACTCGCCGCCACCCGGTCGGTCCCGGACATGACGTAGCGCACCTCGTATTCCCCCGGCTCGAGCGGAGCAGTCAACGTGAGTGGACTTCCCGCGCTGGCACGGGCCCAACTTCCCTGCAGATACATTGCCGCCTCCGCGCCGACCGGGGCAAAGGTCAGGAAATTGTCGTCCGATTCCGGACCGTTCCACTCTACTTTGACACTCGCGCCGGTTCCGGCGGTCCGAGCGACCCGCACGCTCGCTTTCGCCGGCGTGACCGAGATCGGGCTGGATCGTCCGGCCACGGTTCTCTGCTCCCCAGTGGTGATGTAGCGCGCTTCGAGCTTGGCCTCGGCGTCCGGCGCCCGCAGTTCCACGACCCCGGCCGGACCTTCTGCCGCGCGATAGTCGAGTTCCGTCTCATCGCTCGATCCGACCGGCGCGAGCACGATCCAGCCGCGGCTGGCCGCTCCGGCGCCTTCGAAATCGACCTGGATCGGATCACCGGAAAGGACACTCGCTGGCTGCGCGGTCAGGCGCACTTGCGGCGGCTCGGTGATATCGAGCACGAATTCATTGCGGGCATCGGCGCGAACGCTGACGAGAGGAAACTGCCGCGCGCTCGCGCGCCCCGGCAGAGTCACCGCGGGAGTGTAGCCGCCGGGCAGGAACTGGCCGGTGAAGACGCCGTTCGCTCCCGCCGTCAGGGGCGTGGGTTTCTCGCTGCGGGCGGTTGAAAACGTCACCGAGGCGCCCGCGACCACCACGGGCTTGCTGTCGCGCACCAGCGTCACGCGGACCCCCACGGCAGTCGCGGCCGGTTTTGCGGCTGGGGGCAACGCGGGCTGCACGGCCCGCGCCACGGCCGCGGCCAGCGCGGCCGCCGAGTTGGCGTTCTCGATCGGCGCCAGCGCGGCAAAGCGCTTGGTCGCCGCCGTCGAGAGTCCGATGCCGACGATGCGGAAATCGAGATTCGCGCCCGACGCCTTCAGACGGGCGATCGCCGCCGCCACGTTGCCGCCACAGGATTCCTCCCCGTCCGTGACGAGCAGGACCGACTTCCGCGCCTGCGCCGGCAA